>CALHAH010000016.1 GCA_937934115.1 uncultured Thermoanaerobaculum sp. | reverse complement strand
GGGAACGGGATCAGGCGCTTCGGGCCGGAGAACCCCGCGGTTATCCACACGACGGATGTTGCTCTCCACAAAGCCCGGGGAAATAAGCACCACACCGATTCCGTAAGGACGCAATTCGCCCCGCAAACTCTCGGCCAAAGCTCGCACCGCAAATTTGCTCATGGCATAAGGCGAAGAACCCGGACTTGCCAGGTAGCCAGCTACCGAACCCATGATTGCCACAACGCCGCGGCTTTGCTTTAAGCTCGGAAGCGCTGCCTTCACCGTACGTATGACCCCGTAAACGTTGGTGGCAAATTGCCGCTCAAAATCCTCAACGGTGAGGTCCTCCACGTTGCCCACCACCCCAAAACCGGCGTTGGCCACAACCACGTCCAAACCCCCGAGGCTATCTACTGCAAAAGCCACGGCCCCCTCCACCGATCCTGCAACCGTCACGTCGCAAACCACGGGCTCCACCCAACCGCCGCGAAGGCGAATTTCTTGGCACACCGACTGCAAGCGCTCTTGGGAACGAGAAGCAATCACTACCATGGCTTTGAGCTTGGCAAACCGCCGTGCTAAGGCCGCCCCTATCCCCGAGGAGCCGCCAGTAATGAAAACGCGCATCCCTTCCACACTCCTCATACCGGCATTTTTCAAAAAAAACACGGGAAGGCAAGGGCACACAAGCGGCTTCGCCAAATACGTAGCACCTCTGGTCAAAAAACACCGGCATTGACAACTCGCATTCTTTGGCTAGCATCTGTTTCGAGGATGCACACGACCTTTTGCCCTGTTGCGCTCGCCAGTGTTTGCCTGTGGACTTTTTCCACGGGGATGGCCTACGCCGAACGGCTGAATTTTTCCTTTTACACCAACGCCGAAGGTTTGCCCCAGAGGCAAGTGCTGGCGATTTCCCGGGATGAGCAGGGTTACCTGTGGGTGGGCACTTACGGCGGACTTTCCCGGTTCAACGGCCGCAGTTTTCTCACACTACGAACTCATCACGGTCTTTCATCCAACGGCATTCAAGATATTGAACCAATCCCCGGCGGCCGCCTTTGGGTAGGCACTTCGGGTGGCGGCGTGTGCCTGGTGGAGGGGCTTAAAGCCTCCCGCTGCTTTCGCGCCCCGGCATCACTCACCTCTGATGATGTCCTGGATTTGGAGAAAGACGATGACGGAAGCGTGTGGGTCGGCAGCTTTGCGGGAGTTACGCACCTGTTCCCTGACGGGTCGAGCCAGCGTTTTCTCGACGCAGACGCCAAGATCCTCCGTAACGTTTGGAGCATCAAAAAAGTCGGACCAGGGCTCGTGGTTGGCTTCTCTGCGGGACTTGCGGAAATCCGTGGGCAACGCGCCCGCCTCTTGCCCGTGGGGATGCCAGAAGGTGACGTGCGCGCCCTTCTGGTCACCCAGCGTTGGGTGTACATCGGTGGTGACCGCGGCCTTTTCCGGGTGCCATCGCATCTGGAATCCCAGCAGGCAGAACCCCTCATCTCCGGCGTTGCCGTTCAAGATCTCACGGGTAACGAAAACAACGTCTGGGCCGCTAGCCGCTCGGGTCTAATCCACTGGAATGGGGAGGTAATTCGCCGCATCGGGCTCGAACACGGCCTGCCCAGTGAAGTTGTGCACCGCGTTTTTTTGGACCATGAGGGCGTCTTGTGGATTGGCACCGAAGAAGGGCTGGGCAAGCTGGTCCCAGGGCCATTTTTGACGCTCACCACCGCCGACGGGCTGCCCCACAACTTCGTGCGGGCCATCGCCGAGGACAACCAGGGGCGCCTGTTGGCGGGAACTAGGAACGGGCTGGCGGTCTCCACAGAAAACGGGTTTGTTTCCCGCTTTCGCCCCCTTTTTACGGGAAAAAGGGTCTACAGCATTCTCCCGCATCCCAGTGGCGATCTTTGGGTGGCCACCAACGGCGGAACTTTTCTCTTGCGCAACGATCGCATCGTTCGCACATGGACGGAAAAAGACGGCCTTCCCGATCGCTTCACCTTTGCCCTCGCTTACGACTCCTCCCGCGATGAGCTTTGGTTGGGAACCTGGTCGGGAACCGCCTGTTTGCAAAATGGCAGGTTTGTCCCGCTGCCACCGCAGTTGGCGGCCGCTCGCCCCTTGTCCATGCACGTGGACCCGCGTGGTCGGCTTTGGATTGGTCTGCGCGATGGTAGGGTCATGGTCTACGAACGCAACGGGAAACTTCGAGTCTTGGGTGCAGCCGAAGGCCTTTCTGACCAAGTGGTGTGGTCAATCGCCTCCGATAGTCAAGGGGTCTGGCTGGGAACCAACGGCGACGGTGCTTTTCACGTTTCCGATGGTGGCATAACCCGCTGGGACAAAACCAAGGGTTTGGTTGACGATTTTGTTTGGCAGGTGCTTCCCGACAAACAAGGGCGGGTATGGTTTTACACATCGCAGGGGCTCGATCGCTTGGAGGCTGGAAAATTCAGGCACTTCGGTGCCCACGACGGTCTTCCCGACCTAGAGGGCTCCGCAGCCGCCTGCTGGCAGGATGCCCGTGGCAACCTTTGGTTTGGCACCGGTTCCGGTCTTGTGCGTTACGACCTCCAAGAGGAGGGCCAAGCGTTGGTCCCACCCCACGTCATGCTGGAAACAGCAAGCTTTGGAGAAGACGCGCTCCTCCAGCCGGGGATGCGTTTGCCATTCACCCACGGGCGCGTGGTTTTTTCCGTGGTCTCCCTTACGTTGCGCAACGAGAAAGCACTCCGTTACAGCTACCGCTTGCTCCCCGTGCAGCCATCCTGGTCGCCACCCCAAGCCCCAGGCGAATTTGCCTTTGCCGCCCTGGGACCCGGCAGTTACCGCTTCGAGGCGGTAGCCATTGATGCCGACGGCCAGCGCTCCCTCCACCCGGCCGCCTTTGAATTTTCCGTGGCTCAACCCTGGTGGCACAAACCGCACGTTTTTCTTGGGCTGGTGTTGCTTGCAGTGGGCGCTACCATCCTCTCCTATCGCTGGCGTTTGGCCCGCGTGCACGCCCGCGCCCGGCAGCTGGAAAAGATGGTGGAAGAGCGTACCCGCGAACTGGCCGAAAAAGCTCACCAGCTCGCCCTTCTAGCCGAAACCGATGAGCTCACGGGTCTTGCCAACCGTCGGAAGTTCTTCGAAACGCTTCGCTCCGAGCTGCAGAGGCTGTGGCGCGCCCCACAGGAAAGCCGCCTCGCCCTGCTTTTGCTCGACTTGGACAACTTCAAAGAAATCAACGATTCCCTGGGCCACAGTGCCGGGGATTTGGTGCTTAAAGCCGTTGCTGGCACCCTTGCCGCCGCAGTACGCACCACTGATACCGTTGCTCGCATTGGTGGCGACGAGTTTGCGGTGATTTTGCCCATGACCGATCGCCAGGGGGCTGCAGTGGTAGCCCATAAGATCCTGCAGGCGGTTGCTGCCACCACGGTGGCGTTCGAAGCGCGACCCTTGCGTGTCACCGCCACCGCCGGGTTAGCGGTGGTGGCGCCCACGGCTGTTTTTGCCGAAGAGGAGATTACCCGCCTGGTGCAACGGGCGGATGTGGCCCTTTACGCCGCCAAGCGGAGGGGGGGAAACATCTTTTTGGAGGACGCAGAAACTTGGGCTTGACCGCTTTCCAAGGGACGATACCTTGAACTCGGGAACACCCTCCTGCGTTTTAAAGCAATGGAGGGCACATCCATGACAGTAGCGTGTCGGGCTTGTGGGCGAGAGATTCCGGAGGGCAGCGCGTACTGTAGCTTTTGCGGCGCATCGCAATCCCCGGTTCCCAGAAAACTCTACCGCTCCACCCAGGAAAGCAAGCTCTTGGGCGTTTGCGGTGGCTTTGCCGCCTACTGGGAAGTAGACCCCACCTTGGTTCGTGCCGGCTATGCGGTTCTTACGTTTGTTTCCGGGATTCTGCCGGGCATCATCCTTTACTTCGTGCTGGCCCTTATCATGCCGAAACGCTAACTACGGGTTCCATGGTGTCCCCGGGGCTTGTGGCTTTAAGACCCTTCGTGGCGCGGCTGGCAGGATGGACGCGAAGGCGACCCCATTGTTGGCGTAGCTTTCCTCGGAACCAGTGGTGGTCACGGTGGCGTATCCCCGCCGCACCTGCGAAAGGCTCCCACGAACCACAAACCCCAGACTCGCCACGCCTCCCGGGGGCAAGTCCCCCAGGGAGCACCAGGCTTCGTTGTTCCCTTCCGACCGTTGGCAAGAAAAGTCCGAAGGAAGACCGACAATCACCGCTCCCCTCCCCGTCCAAAGGTGAAGCTGGCTTTCGGGGGCGGAGGCCTGGCCTTGGTTTGTAACGCGCAGGCCAATGACCACGGTATAAGCTCCTAGCTCTTCATCGAAAGCGGCGTGATCCTGCAACACCAGATCCGCCAGCGGTGTACTGCGTCCCACACAGCGGACTTCCCGCTGTGGAAGATCACCCCCTTGGTGCGTCACAGCCCAAAGCAACGGGTAAAGCTCCTCATGGGAAAAAATAAGCGAGAACCGTTCAAGGTGTGCCTGCGTCGTTGCCAAAGCAAAACTTTCCGCGGTAAGACCCCAGCATTGCCGCAAATCTTCCAGCCTGCCAAAGCTTTTTATCATGAACAGCTGGCTGGAAAGGGATGACATGTCAGTTCCCACCAAAAGCACGGTGCCGTCGGCAAAAGGGGCCACCCCTGCCGGAAAAACCGTACGGCCGCCGTGATACACCAATCCAGAAATCCCGGAAAGGTCCCAGGGAAGCTGCAGCATCACCGCTTCCCCGTAGGCCGAGCCCCGGCTTGCCGCCACCAACCAACTCGACCCAGCTGCTGCCGCAAACCCCCACAAGCCCCCATCGCCAACCACCTTCTTTTGCACCTCCAAGCTCCCGTCCTGGCGTAGCGTGGCCAACCACAGATGGGGGAGTCTGTCGGGGTATTCCAGCTTCCCCACCAAAAGCCAACGTCCCCCGGGTCCAAGACTGCAAGCATCCAGGGTGGTCCCCTGGGGCAGGCGAAAGCTCCAACGCGGTTGCCCTTGGGGGTCCCATACGCTCACAACTCCGTAAAGGCTGCCATCCTCTGCGGCCGTTGCCACCACCAAAAGCGATCCGTCCGGCGCCGGGTACAGGTCGGTAAGCTTGAAAAAAGGCATCGCCAGCACCCGGACCCACACCAACTCCCCGGACACGTTCACCCTTGCCACCCCGGGTCCTTGCAAAAGAAAGTCAAAGCGCTTGTTAAAGCCCAGGTAGTACCCTGCGTCCGGTGCCGGCGCCAGCCGCACGGGCTCGTTGCCGCCGGTCACTCCGGTTTGCCAAAGGAAGTTCCCCGCCCCATCCACCTTGGCCAGGAAAGCCCCACCGTAATCGTACGGCCAAAAGTCCACGGCGCCGGCCACCACCCACCCATCCGCCACCGGCAACACCCGCTGCAGAGCCCCCGTGCCATCGGTCACCAAGGTCCACTGCGGTTCACCTTGAGTTGAAACCAGAAGCGCCAAAGGCCAACCCTGCCCCACTTCCCCCACCAGGAGTGCTTCGCCGGCGGGGTTGACCGCAACACCGTGGGCTTTATCCCACCTCCCCGGAGGGAACTTCAGGGTTTGGAGGTAAAGGTCCTGCCCTTGTAGGGAAGTTCCCAGTAAAATACAGCCCCAGGCCAACCAAGAAATCATTTTCACGGCGGCCGTCTCCCAACCGGTTTACGCTGGGAGAACCCCGCGCGTTGGCTCAGCTAGGCTTCCACCAGCTCATGCGTCGCAAAGAAAAAGGCCAGCTCGATGCGGGCGTTTTCTGGGGAATCTGAGCCGTGGATGGCGTTGCGCTCAATGGAAGAACCGTAAAGAGCGCGGATGGTACCCGGCGCCGCCTTGGCGGGATCGGTGGCACCCATCACTTCCCGCAGGTACGCCACCGCGTTGTCCCGCTCCAAAGCCATCACCCACACCGGCCCCGAGGTCATAAACGCCACCAAGGAAGCGTAAAACGGCCGTTCCCGGTGCACCTCGTAAAACTTTTGGGCTTGCGCCTCAGAAAGCCGCAAGCGCTTCACCCCAAGGATCGTAAAACCTTCGCGCTCCAAGCGCTCAATAATGGCACCCACATGCCCTGCCGCCACCGCATCCGGTTTGATGATCGTTAACGTGCGCTCCACCATGCTCCCCCCTTTTTACGCCCGGCCCAAAACTTTGGCCATGGTGATGCCAATTTCCGCCGGCGTGGGCACCACGTGGATGCCCGCCGCTTGCAACGCTTCCATTTTTTCTTTGGCCGTGCCCTTGCCCCCGGCTATGATGGCACCGGCATGCCCCATGCGTCGCCCTGGTGGTGCCGTTTGTCCGGCAATAAACGCCACTGCCGGTTTGGGAAAGTGGGCCCTGACGTACTCGGCAGCTTCTTCCTCGGCCGTGCCGCCAATTTCGCCAATCAGCACCACCGCTTCGGTTTGCGGGTCGTCTTTGAAGGCCTGAAGCACATCCACAAAGGTGGTTCCCGGCACCGGGTCCCCGCCAATGCCCACACAGGTGGACTGACCCAGCCCCAGTTTGGTGAGTTGGTCCACCGCTTCGTAGGTAAGGGTTCCCGAACGGGAAACCACGCCAATGCTGCCTTCCTTGTGAATATGCGCAGGCATGATCCCCAGCTTGGCTTTCCCCGGCGAAATGATGCCCGGGCAGTTGGGACCAATGAGCCGCACCTTGCTGCCGGCAAGTGCTTGCTTCACCAGCACCTCATCGCGAGCGGGGATCCCCTCGGTAATGCACACGATGAGCTCGACCCCAGCGTCGGCGGCTTCCAGGATGGCGTCGGCAGCCATAAGCGGCGGCACGAAGATAAGCGAGGCGTTGCAACCCGTAGCCTTTCGGGCCTCAGCCACGGTGTTAAAAACGGGCACGCCGTCCACCTCTTGCCCACCCTTGCCGGGGGTCACACCAGCCACAATTTTGGTGCCGTATTCGCGGCACCGGGCGGCATGGAACTGCCCTTCTTTACCGGTAAGCCCTTGAACCACCACCTTCGTGTTTTGATCCACCCAAATGGCCATGACGTCCCCCTTACCTTGCCAGCTCCACGACTTTCTTGGCCGCTTCCGCCATGGTTCCCGCGGGGTGCAGGGGAAGCCCCGACTCCGCAAGAATGCGCTTGCCCTCCTCCACGTTGGTGCCTTCCAAACGCACGACGATGGGAAGCTTGACTTCTAAGTTGCGGGCTGCTGCCACCACACCGGAAGCAATCATGTCGCACCGCACGATGCCACCAAAAATGTTGATGAGCACCGCCTTAACGTTGGGATCCGAAAGTAGGATGCGAAAGGCGTTTTCCACCCGTTCTTGGCTCGCGCCCCCACCCACATCCAGGAAGTTGGCGGGGCTGCCCCCGTAGTGCTTGATGATGTCCATGGTGGCCATGGCTAAACCCGCACCGTTCACCATGCAGCCAATGGTGCCGTCCAGTTTGATGTAGTTCAAATCGTACTTGGAGGCCTCCACCTCAAAGGGATCCTCCTCGTCCCAATCGCGCATGGCGGCAATATCGGCATGCCGGGAAAGGGCGTTGTCGTCAAAGTTCATCTTGGCATCCAGGGCCAGTACCCGGCCGTCTTCGGTGATCAAAAGCGGGTTAATTTCCGCCAACGAGGCGTCGGTTTCGTTGTACGCCCGGGAAAGGGCCTGAGAAAAAGCGAGGAATTCCTTAAAGGTGCTACCGGAAAGCCCCAAGGCGAAGCCCAACTTGCGCGCCTGGAAGGGACGCAAACCCAAAACCGGGTCAAAGTGCTCCTTGAGGATCGCTTCGGGATGCTCTTTCGCCACCTCCTCAATTTCCATACCACCAAAGGCCGAAGCCATCATTACCGGCAAACCACGGCTGCGGTCCAAAACCACACCTAAGTAAAGCTCCCGAGAAATGGGAAGGGCCTCCTCCACCAAGACCTTACGAACCAACTTCCCCTCGGGCCCGGTTTGCACCGAAACTAACCTCATCCCCAAAATTTGCGAAGCCACTTGCAAAGCTTCCTCCGGGGAATGTGCCAGCTTCACGCCCCCAGCCTTGCCCCGGCCCCCCGCGTGCACCTGAGCCTTGATCACCACGCGGCCGCCCAGCTCCTGGGCCACGGCCTTAGCCTCCTCCGGTGCGGTTACCACCCGTCCCCGGGGCACCGCCACCCCGTAACGCGCGAGGATTTCCTTGGCTTGGTACTCGTGAACCTTCATGGATGCCTCCAGAAAGGCCCGACCTGGGGTCGAGCTGGTGGATTGTGCACGAAATCACGTTCCCTTGCAAGGCCTTGGGGCTTCGGTGGCTCGCTGGTTGCAAGGCGTGAAACAGCAAGCACGGGAGGCTGACGGGTACAATGGCCTGCCGGCGGTAGGGGGATCGGCCGCCGAGCCGCCCCCACTTCGCTGGACATGACGGAGAGCAGAGTTACCGTGGCGAGACCGCAGAATTGGCTGCCCATGAAACTGGCTCACAGACCTTTGGGGTTGCGGCGTGTTTCCGGCCTCGCCAGTCTGGCAGGCGCCCTCATCATTTTTGCTTCCTGCTCACCGACCGTTTCCGATACCACGGTTTCAGGGTCTACTTTTTTGCTCTTTGTTCTCGTTGGATTTCTGGCGCAAATGATTGACGGTGCCTTGGGGATGGCCTACGGGGTGAGCTCCAATAGCTTTCTCTTGACCCTTGGCGTGTCGCCGGCTATTGCTTCCGCCAGTGTCCATACCGCAGAAGTGCTGGTTACGGGGATTTCCGGAGTATCCCACTGGAAAATGGGGAACCTGGATCGCCACCTCGTGAAGCGCTTGCTGTTTCCAGGCGTGGCGGGAGGCATCTTGGGAGCCTACACCTTGACCGCCGTGAACGGAGAAAAAATCAAGCCTCTTATTGCCGGCTACCTTTTGCTCATGGGTCTGCGCATCGTAATCAAAGCCTTCAATCACCAAGGGGAGCACCGCCGCGCGTATAAGCACGCAGGCCTTTTGGGGTTTTTCGGAGGCTTTCTTGACGCGCTAGGTGGCGGAGGGTGGGGCCCCATCGTTACCACCACCTTAGTGGCCAGAGGGAATCACCCACGGTACGCCATTGGTTCCGTGAACTTCACAGAGTTTTTCGTGACCCTGGCGCAAACTGCCACGTTCATCGCTACCTTGAATTTTGTAGCGTACTGGCGGCTTATTGCCGGTCTCATCCTGGGCGGTGCGATGGCCGCGCCGTTGGCAGCAAGGCTTACCAAGAAACTACCTACCAAACCGCTGATGATCCTCGTGGGCGCGCTCATCATTGGGTTATCGCTGCGAACGGTGTGGCTAAGCTTGGCACCCTAGCCTTTTTTTGCGTTGTAACGGGGAAACGAAAAGAAAAGGCCTCACCAATAAGCGCAAAGCCAACAACTCAAAGGCAACAGAGGCTAGGCAAAAACCTCCCTAACGCCAAAGGGTCTTTTCACGCCCGTGCGTACGTTCCTCGAGAGCTGGCACGGAGGGCTCTGGCGATCAGAGGTGCGAGGTCAACGTTTTTTACCGCCTTCTCGGCCCTGGGTCGGCTGTGGGAAAGCCGCGCAGCCGCTTGAGCAATGGAGGCGCGGGGCTCAGCCGGCTACGGGTGGGTGTAGCGCGCCTGCGGCTTTGCCGGTGCGCGCGTTGGGGGTACGGGGCATCAGAACGGGTGGGCGTGGCGGGTGCCCCCCGCGTCGGGGAGCTCGTGGCCGTGCCCCCCGCGTAAGATAACCGGCGGCCCCACATCTGTTCGCGTTGGCCCCACAGGAGCAAGGCCCGAAAGGTTTCCGAGTTCGCCGGCACGTTCCCAAAGCCCTGCACGCCTTCGGTCTCGAACACTTCTGGACCTACTCTCGGCTTGCCCAAGGAAAACCCCTTCGTGGAGCGGGCAAGCCGCACCCAAAAGGACATGTGCATCAACTACAACCTCGATCTCCTCTTCACCGCCTTGGACCTAAAAGCTGCAAGCTTGCCCAGTTCCTCATCCGCGCAGGCACCCAACTCCCCCACCACGCCGGAAGACGCAAAACCCCTATCCAGGTTTTCTCCGAATCCGGCAAAGCGTGCCAAAAGTTATGGACGAATACAGGAACGTCACTTCTTGGAACACCTTCAGCTACACTTGGGATGTGCTGCAACAGATGACGGAAATGCAAGGCAACGGTCTTTTTCGGCGCTTTGCCTACACGGCGGCAGGTGAGCGCATCCTGGAGTGGGACCAGAATGGGTCGCGGTACACCGTAAGCCTGCGGGGTCTG
>CALHAH010000015.1 GCA_937934115.1 uncultured Thermoanaerobaculum sp. | reverse complement strand
CTCTGGAAATGAGGGAAACCTTGTGGGCGGTTTGGGGGTCGGGGGCTTTGTCGATATCCATGAAGTCGTAGGGGCCGAGAATGGCGTAGTGGGCGAGGAACTTCACCCCAGGACATGAGGCTTTTACCTTTTGCAGCCACTTTTTCCCCATGGCGCGGCGGGCCTCAGCGCTTGGGCTTGATTGCGGGGTTGGCTTGGTAAGCGGGATATAATGTAAGTTCTGAGCCAGCCAGCGTCGAGCTTGGTTTGCTATGCTTTTCCTATCGCAGTCGCTTCGGGAGGAGCCATCGGGGATGCCACGGTACTGTGAACGGTGCGACACCTACTTTGCTGAGACCTTTGGGGCATGTCCTCCGTGCGGCGCAAAGCTTTCCTTTGCGTCCGCCCCGCAAGAGGAGTTTTGGGCGGTGCTGGGTGTGGCTTCTAACCCTCCCAACGCCGAAATCTTGGGTGGGCTTTTGGCTGCCCGGGGAATCCCGCACCTGGTGGCCAAGCGGGGCGTCAGCATGTACCCTGCCCCCGATGCCGGGGTGGACCTTTATTTAATGTTGGTACCCGGTGAGGGACTGGAAGCCGCCCAAGAACTGCAAGTGGCAGCGGAGCGGGGGGAGCTGGCAGTAACGGAAAAGGACCTGGAGGAAACATGAGCACACCGGCGCGTTTGGGTAGGTACCAAATCCTGGGAGAGATTGGGCGCGGCGCCATGGGGGTGGTGTATCGGGGCTGGGACCCAAAGCTGGAGCGGGCGGTGGCCATCAAGGCCATCAGCGCCGATGCTGTAAGTGGAGGCACCGCGGAAGAAATTGTGGCTCGCTTTCTCCGGGAGGCCAAGCTGGCGGCCCGCATTGTGCACCCCGGCGTGGTCACGGTGTACGACGCGGGCGAGGAGCAGGGCCAGCTCTACCAAGTCATGGAGCTGGTAGACGGTGAGTCCCTGGCCGCGCGCTTGCGCCGAGGGGATTTTCCCACCCGGCGGGAGGCGCTGGAGCTCGCGGCGCAGGTGGCGGAGGCCTTGGCAGCGGCCCATCAAGCCGGTGTGGTGCACCGGGATGTGAAGCCAGCCAATATCCTTATCGGCAAGGACGGAAGAGTCAAAGTCAGCGACTTTGGCGTAGCCAAGGCCGTAGGGGAAGCTACCGGCCTTACCCGCACCGGCACCACAGTGGGCAGCCCGGCATACATGTCCCCGGAGCAGGTACGGGGTGAGCACGTGGATCAACGGTCCGATTTGTTTTCCCTGGGCGTCATTTTGTACGAGATGTTGTTGGGGAAAAGGCCGTTTCCTGCAGAAACCCTCACGACCTTGGTCTACCAAATCCTAAACGCCGATCCCTTTGCCAATCCCCAAGCCTTTGGATCGCTGCCCTCAGAGCTGGTGGCTTTTCTCAAATGGTGTTTGGCCAAAGACCCAGCGCAGCGAATTCCCGATGCTGCTACCTTCGCGGCGCAAGCCAGGGCCTTGGCACAAAAGGAGGAGGTGGAGACTACCTTGTCTACGGTTCCCACCATGCCCCTTGCTGCTGTGGGTGGAGGTGTTGCCGAACCAGTCGCCGCATCCCAGCGACGAAAACCAAGGACGGGTCTTTGGCTTGCACTAGCGGCCATGGTGGTGTTGCTTTTGGCGGCCTTTTGGCTCTTCCGCCGCTCTTCACCGCCCCCCGCCGCTGTCCTCCTGGCGGAGGCCACCCCTGTACCTCAAGACCTTTCCCCACTGGCGAGCCCGGATATTCCCGCCGCGATTCCCAGCCCCACCCCTACTGTGGCGCCCACGGCCACCCCCCGTCCCACGCCTACACCGCCGCCGGTACTCACGGTGGTCAAACGCACGGTGCCGCCAACTCCAAAGCCCACGCCTCCACCGCCCGTGGTGCAAACCTACTACGGTCGGCATGGGGCGGTGTTTAACGTAGACCCCGAAGACGCTTTGGTGGAAATCGAAGGCCAGGTTATTGGAAAGGCCGACGATTGGGATGGAAAAGGCGGCGGCAAGGTGTACTTGTTTCCGGGCCCAGGAACGTACTACGCCAAGCTGTCGTTAGCGGGGTACAAAACGGTGTGGGTGGCCATCGTTATCTCCCCCCACGCGAAGGACAAATACGCAGACGTGGATTGGGAGTTGGATAAGCTCTAGAGGACATCATGGGAAAAGATGGACGAGGAGGGAATCATGGAGCCAAGAGAACGGGTATCAGCCTTTCTCCCTGCGGGCAGGGGAAAGAACGTCGCGACGTTGGTGATTGTCATTGGCCTGGTGTTGCTGGTGGTGCTTTTTGCTAACCCCATCACGGTGGTGCCGGCGGGATACGTGGGGGTAAAGGACTTCTTTGGGATGGTGTCACCCACCGTGCTCCATCCGGGGGTGCGGCTGGTGGTGCCCTTTACCCGGGTGGTGAAGATGTCGGTGCGCACCCAGGAAATGAAAGAAGTGGCCGAGGTCCCGTCTAAGGAAGGTCTCATCATGAACTTGGAGGTGAGTTTGCTCTTCCGTTTGGATGCCACCCGTGCCCCCGAGGTTTACAAGACCATTGGCCCCCACTATCCGGAGGTGGTGGTGGAGCCGCAGTTTCGCTCGGCAATCCGGGAAATTACCGCCTCCTACGAGGCGAAGGCTCTGTACTCCGCCGAGCGGGAGCGCATTGCCCAGGAAATCTTCCAGCTTTTCCGCAAGCTCACCGCTGATCGTGGGGTTTTGGGGGAACAGGTTCTCTTGCGCAAGATCGGTTTGCCACCCGTGGTAGCCAACGCCATCCAGGAAAAACTGCGCCGCGAGCAGGAAGCGGAGCAAATGAAGTTCGTCTTGCAAAAGGAACAGCAAGAGGCGGAGCGCAAGCGCATCGAGGCGCAGGGTATTGCCGATTTCCAGCGTATCGTTTCCCAAGGGCTCTCGCAGCAGCTCTTGGAGTGGAAAGGCATCGAAGCCACGGAAAAGCTCGCCGCAAGCCAAAACGCCAAGATCGTGATCATTGGCAACCCCAAGACCGGTTTGCCGGTGATCTTAAGCGCTGAAAAGTAGAAAGCCTTGGCGCCGACAGCTCGCAAAAATATGCGCGTGATTTTAGGGGAGTGCTTGGCGCCGGCCCTGAAGGGTGCCCGCTATGTCTTCCGCGAGACCACGGGCAAGGTGCTCTCCCAGGTGGAGCAGGTTACGGAGGTGCGCCTTTGGCACTACACCAAGCTGCGAGGGGTTTTGGCCTTGGTCCTGGCGTGGGCGGACACCGCGGGTGGCCGCAACATGCGCCTTGTCCGTTCCTCAGGGTGGTGGAAGCCCGCATGGGTGCTTGCCCAGCTTCGTGGTGGCGAACTCTTCAGCTTTGTTCCCAACTCATTTTTGGCAACCTCGTGGACCGTCACCGATGCGCGAACGGGGGCTGTGGCGGTGGCGAGGGTGCGAAACCCCTTTATTTTAGGACCGCAAAGGGCTGACATCGTGGGCTTGGGGGGTCAAAACCTGGCGCGGGTGCAATGGAGCGACTACTCCTGGCGGTTGAGCTGCCAACGCAACGCCCGCATCGAGCTGTTGGACGATGGGTGGGAGCTGGCAGCTATGGCTTTTGCCGTCATTCGCTGGGTGGCGCTGCAGCAGCGTTAGCACGTACCGGTTGGGTCTTGGGTAAACTCAAACTGTGAATGACGGTTTGTCGTTCCCAACGCCGGGGCAGCGGCTGACGTTCGCCCAGTACATGGAGCTGGCCCTGTACCACCCGCGGTGGGGCTACTACTCCCGTAGCCGCGAGGGCTACCCCGCAGGCCCCAAGGGTGACTTCGTCACGGCGCCCACGGCCCACCCGTCTTTTGCTGCCCTGTGGGCGGAGATCCTTGCCGCTTTGGCGGAAAGGAGGGGTGAGGCGCTCATTTTTGTGGACTTAGGCGCGGGAGATGGGAGCTTTTTGCGGCACTTGGTTCGTTTTCTCCACGCCGGAACGACCAAGAGGCTGATGGCGGTGGAGGTTTCTCCCGTCGGACGGGACGCGGTGGCGTCCACGCTGCCGGAGGTAGAGGTAGCTTCGTGCGTAGCCGGGTTGGCCTCACCTTCTAACCCCTGCTTGGTTTTTGCCAGCGAGCTGTACGACGCCTTGCCTTGTCATTTGGTGGAGCAACGAGAAGAAGGACTTTGCGAGCTTTTCGTGGAAGCCACGGAAAACGGCACGCTCCAACTAGTGCCAGGCCCTCCTTCCACACCGCAGCTTCAAGCGTACCTAGCATCCCACGGCGTGGTGTTGCATGTGGGTCAGCGGGCTGAGGTGCGCCTTGAGGCCCGAAACCATCACGAGCAGGTGTTGACCTGGGCCGGGGAGGATGCTGTGGTTTTCGTGCTGGATTACGGCTACCCCGCCCGCTCCCTGTACAACGCCAAAGCCCGGCGCGGGGGAAGCTTGGTGGGGTACAGGCATCACCGCCTCGTGACCAACGTGTTGTCCTCTCCGGGTGAGGTGGACATTACCGCCCACGTGAATTGGGACGATCTCCTGCTGGCGGGGAAAGGGCGAGGGTTTGAGGCCTTACCCGTAGAGCCGCTGGGGTTGTTCCTCACACGCTGGGGCCTTTTGCGGCTTTCCCGCCTAGGCGACGAGGCGACGTTGCCCTGGGAAGTGCGGGCGTTGGTGCACCCCGCGGGCATGGGGAGCGATTTGAAAGTGTTGGTACAGGGCAAGGGGGCGCTATGGGAGTGCTGGCAGGAGCTGGACGAGCAAAGAAGGCCTTGAGGCTGGGCACAGTAGCGTTGGGCCTTTTGCTTTCGGCGCTGGCGCTGGGCTCCCAGCGCGCGCAAATCAAAGCGCTTCCCGAGCGCTGGCAGCGGTGGTTGGAGGAGGAGGTCTACCCTCTCATTTCCAACGAGCAGAAGAAAGCCTTCTTACAACTGACCACGGATGCCCAGCGCGAGGAGTTTGCAAACCGCCTATGGCAAATCTGGGGCGAGCACGTAGGGATGGGGGGAAGCTTCCGGAAGGTTTATGAGGATCGCCTGCAAACGTGCCGGCAAGAATTCGGCAACACCACCGAGGACCGGGCGCGGATCTTGCTCCTCCATGGCCCGCCCACCGCGCGGCTACCGGTGGATTGCCAAGAGGTTTTTTACCCCTTGGAGTTTTGGCGGTACGCCTATATCCCAGGGTTAGGGCAGGGCGTGACGCTTCTTTTCTACAAGCCTTACGGTCTGGGGCGGTTTCGCATGTGGGACCCCTTTGAAACCCGGTGGGTTCTTTACACCCCCACAGCGCAACAAGCTCTGCGCCGTCCCACCATGAGCCGCCTGGAACGCCCGGAGTTCCGCTGTGGAAACGTGGACGAGCTCCTCAATCTCCTGGCCGCGGCCGAGTACTGGCTCTCCGATCCGGGGGTGAGGCAAAGGCTGGAGCATTTGGTGGCGGAAACCACAAGCCTGGGGAAGGAATCGGTGGAGCAGCGGTTTTTGGCCTTCTCTACGTTGCTGCCCAAAGACGCCGAGCCTTTCGAGTTTGCACCGCGGGTGGAGGTGGTGGGTCGGCGGGGTTCCAAGGGCATCGTGCGTTTTGCCTGTGAGGTACCGCGAGCTGGTTTGGTTACGACCAAAGTGGGGGAAGCGGAGGTGGTGCAGCTGGACGTGGTGGGGGAGGTGGCCCGCGCCGGAGACATGGCCGACCGCTTCCGGTACGCCTTTACCTTTCCTGCCGATTCCCAGGTCTTGCCGCTGGTGGTGGAAAGGGAGCTGCGGGCCGGCGACTATACCTTGCGTTTGAAGGTGGCCGACTCCCACGGAAAGCGGGCGGGGGTGGTGGAGCTCCCCTTTACGGTGCAGCTACCCGAGGACTGGGACCTCACGCCTGCGGCAGGCGGTCCAACCCACGCAAAAGAAAAGTTGCTCACGCTGCTAGGCCCACAAGGGGAAGGTGTTGCCGGCGTGCAGCGGTTTACCGCGCTGGCGGATGCCAGTGTTGCCAAGGTGGAGTTTCTGCTGGATGGCAAGGCAGTGCTCACAAAGAATCGCCCCCCCTTTGACGTGGAGCTGGACCTGGGGCCGCTGCCACGGTTGGCCACGGTGACGGCTGTGGCCTACGACCAGAAAGGAGGTGAGCTGGACCGGGCCGAGGTGGTGCTTAACGTGGGACGGGAGCGGTTTTTTGTACGGCTGGGCCCAATTACGAAGGCTGACCAGCGCCCTGAGGGTCTTTCGGTACATGCATCCGTCAATGTTCCCTCGGATCAGAAACTGGAGCGCGTGGAGCTTTACTTTAACGACCAACACCTGGCGACCCTTTACAGCTCGCCTTTTTCTGCGGTGCTGCCGGTGCGTTTGGGCAAAGAGCTGGGTTACGTGCGGGCCCTGGCGGTGCTTTCTGACGGCAGCCAAGCTGAGGACGTGCAGCTGGTGAACGCCCCGCAGTTTATCTCCACGGTGCGGGTGCAAGCGGTGGAGTTGCCGGTGTTGGTGCTGGATCGATGGGGAAAGCCTGTGGCCGACTTGAGAAAAGAGGATTTTGCGGTGTTCGAGGAAGGCGTCCCCCAAGAGCTCCTTCACTTTTCCCGAGAACAGGACTTGCCCATCCGCGTGGGACTGGTCATTGATACCTCGGGTTCCATGGAAAAGACACTGCCAGAAGTGCAAAAGGTAGTTCTAGGGTTCGTCAAAAGCCTCCTGCGCCCGAAAGACCGGGCGTTCGTCATTGCTTTTTCTGACCGACCCGTCCTCTTGGCCCCTTTTACCGCCGATTTTGGCAGCCTGGAGCGAGCTTTGGTTACCTTGCGTGCCGAGCGGGAAACGGCCCTTTGGGACGCGGTGATTTACGGTGTTTTCCAGTTTTCCGGCGTACGTGGACGCAGGGCGCTGGTGGTGCTCACCGACGGCGAGGACACCGCTTCTCGAGCCCCTTTTGAACGGGCCTTGGATTTTGCGCAGCGCAGCGGCGTTACGGTGTACACCATTGCCATCGGGGTACCTCTGACCGCGGTAAAGGCCCGCTCCCAGCTTTCGCGGCTGGCAAAAGCCACCGGTGGGGAGGCTTTCTTTTTGCCCGTTCCGCCCAATTTACAACCGGTCTACGGGCAAATCGAGAGGGAGTTGCGCAGCCAGTACCTCTTGGCGTACAGCTCTGCTAGCGATGCTCCCGCGGGTACGTTCCGCTCGGTAACGGTAAAGGTGAAAAAGCCTGGCGTTTCCGTGCGCACGGTGGCCGGCTACTTTGTGGAATAGCAGGTCCTTGCGTTACTATTGTCACCTAAGCGCCTTCGCCAAGGACGAGCTCTTGCAGCGCTTGCACCATGCCGGGATCGTACACACTACCCGCCCTTTCCGCCAGGAAAGCCACCGAGGATTCGCGGGTGGTAAGGCCGCGGTACCCCCGGGCGGTTACCAGCACCGAAAACGCCTCCGCCACGCTTACCAGCCGTGCCGCCGGGTGCGGGCGCCGGGGGCGGGAAAGGCGGGGGTAGCCGGTGCCGTTGTAGTGGAGGTGGTGTTCGAAAGCCACAATGACTGCCAACGGCGTCAAGTGCGGCACCTTGAGCAAAGCCGTAGCACCCTCCATGGGATGATCCAGCACCAGCTCCAACTCTGGCCCGGAAAGGGATAGTTCCCGCAGCTGAGCCTCCTCGGGCATGAACAGCTTCCCCACATCGTGAAGAAGGGCAGCGATGCCAACTTCGGCCACTGGCCCCCGGGAAAGCCCACCGAGCTTTGCCATACCCATGGCCAGCACGGCAGTGTTGTGGGCATGAACCGCTGCCCACCGCTCTTCCCCTTCCCACGGCGCCATATGGTCCATGGGTTGCGGGTCTTGCTCCAAGAGCTCCCAGAGAGACTCGATAACGCGGTGGCAATCGCCTACGGCCAGGGAACCGCTGGTGGCAAAATCCACGAAGATTTGCGCCAAAAGCGTAATCCGATCGCGAACCGCAGGCAAATGGCCGTGCCCAACCCTCCCATGCTCGCGGTCGGGGCCTCCCAATGCTTCTTCCGCCAGTTCCACCTTGCCCACCAAAATGTGGGGTTGGGAGCGCACGGGGCTGTCTTCGCCGGTTGCCACCTCCTGCAAAAAGGTCTTAAGCTCCTCTTCGGCCACACCCGCGCGAAAACTCACGTGCTCCACGCCCCGGCGGGAAAGCCGGCGGAGCAGCGCTGCGGCATGACGGCTGGATCGGGTGAAGGGGCGCTCATCCACAAACAACTCCTCCCCCAGCACCACCAGATCCAGGGCGGGTTGGGCAGCGAGAAGCTGTTCCAGGAGGGCCTTAAGGTGGCGCAGGCTTTCCGCTGCTCGTGGGTGCGAAGAGCCGTAAAGGGCCATGGCCGTAAGACCGCTTGCCAGCTCCGCAAGCACGGAAAGCACCAGCTCTTCCCAGCGTTCGGGCTTCACCCTTCCTCCTCTTCCCGCGTTGCCGCCAAACTTTTCCCTTGCTGCACCGCTGCTGCAAGCTCGCGGTCCTTACCGGCCGCAAGTTTGTGAGCGAGACGCTGGGCCTCAGCCCCTTCCAGCTGGGCAATGGCCATAGCTGCCTCGCGACGTAGCGGGGCAAGGGTAAACGGGTAGCGCCACTGCTTGAGATCGAGGATTTCCTGCAGCAGCGGTAAGGCGCGGGCGTCTCGCAGACGGCCAAGGGCGCGAATGAGGTCTAAGGTGATGGGTTCCCGCAGCTTCATGCCCATTTGCGCCCGCAGCCGCTCCACCAAAGCCCGCACTACCGCGGGGTGGCGGATACGCGAAGCCACACCCAGGGCAGCGCGGGCGCGCTCGTCGTCCTCGGTTTCCAGCTCCCGCCGCAAAAGTGGCAGCCACTCCGGATCCTCGAAGGCCACCAGGGTTTTGAGAATTTCCGCGGCCACCTGGGGCCGAAAGCGGGGGAGAAGGCGTTTGATGGCTGGGAGAATGGCTTTGTCTTGCAATTTCCGCAAGCAAAACACCGCATTGCGCACCACGTACCAGCGGTCGTCCTCCAAAAGCGGACGCAGGTAGGGAACCGCCCGCGGGCCAAAGCGGAGCACGGCCTCCAAGAGGCGCTTCCTCACAGAGAGCCGCTCCTCGGCGGCCAGGGCTTCCAGGATGGCGGGCAGCGCTTTTTCTCCCAAACCGGCGAGGATGGCGGTAAGGGTGGGGTGGTGCTGGTGGTCGCTGGTACCTAAGGCTGCCACCAACACTTCTACTGCCCGCTGCATGGCCTTTTCTTGCAACTGGGGACTGCGCGAGGCCCCCACCAAAGGGGCTACGCGCTGGGCCGTGGGGTAATCGCCAGCGGCTACCGCATCCACAAAGACCTCCGCCAAGCGGGCGGCGGCTGCCTCACCAGCGTGGGCCCCCGGCCAGAGGGTGAGCATTTCGCCCAGGATCCGCACGAAATGGGCCGCAACTTCGCTTTCGGCACAAGCTGCGGAAAGCTCCCTCACCCAAGGCATTTGCGACCAATCCACCGTGGCCTTGCCCCTGGCCTCTGGGACGACCGCCGGGGCCTGTTCGCCAGGGACGGGTAGCCGCGGCAAAAGCTGCCGCGCTCGCTTGACGATCTCCACGGGGACTTGCATGTCGGTCACGATTTCCGGAGAAGCCAACTCTCCCAGCAGGCGCTGAATGGCAGGGGGCACCGGCTCATCGTAAAGCAGCAGGAGCTCCACACCGTCCAAGACAGCTTCCCAAGTCGCGATGGGGTCTCGGCTACGCAGGAGGTCAGCGAGCCGCGGCTGGCGGAGGAAGGCAGCCATCGCCAAGCTGCGGCGTTCGGGTTGCAAAAGGCGGCAAAGATCCGCAAGAAACAGCCGCAGCTCGGAGACCAAAAGCGGCCGCTGCGCGTGAGGTGATGCCTCCAAGGCATCCGCCACCGAACGGAAAAGGTACTCAAACAGGGGACCGGGATCGGGCAAGGTGTTGGCCAGTTCCACCACCGAACCGGCGTCCAAAAGCCCTTCCTTGAGCTTTCCCGGCCAGGCAAAAGCCCAATCCCGAGCTAGAAGCTTGGCCAGTTGCGGCCACGCCAACCGCGAGCCTTCTTTGCTGCTCACCTCCTCCTCGGTGACCACTTGCACCCCGGAGAGGTCCAAAGGAAACAGCTGCACGCCAGGAAAGTCCGCAGCAGCCGCCAGCAGCGTTTGGCGATCGGCTTCCCGGGGGGTTTCCCCCAGGTTGGCGAGGAACTGCGTGAGAGCCAGCAAGCCCTCTGCGGCCTCGGGAAAACTCATTTGCACCACCGCTATACCCAGCTGGAAGAGGAGCTGCACCAGGCGGCGCCCGGGAGCTTCAGCCGGTGGCACTACCTCGTGCTCCCCCCAAAAAACCCGGTCTGGGTTCAGCACCAGCCGCACCAGGGGCTCTTCGGGGAGTGCGCCAATGTCCCTTTGCAGCCGGCCTTTGAGCGGTTCCAAGCCGGGGTGACCTGCGGGGTACAAGCGCAAAGCTCGTCTGTAGGCTTCCAGGTCGTTGAGCAGGGCCACGACCTTGGGTGTGAGGGCCTCGTCCATACCGTACCTACGTACGCTTAGTGTAGCAACTTCAAGTGCCTGGCGAGAGCAGCAATGTCCCCAAAGGCCGCCACACGTAAGGCTGGATTTGCTTCCAGGGAAGCGCTTTTGGCCGTAAACGCGCGGCGAAAACCCAAAGCCTGCGCTTCCCGCAGGCGGGCGTCGCCGCGACCCACCGCTCGTACTTCCCCCAGAAGGCCCACTTCCCCAAAAAACACCGCATCGTCCGGGAGGGGGACATCAGCCAGCGAGGAAAGCACGGCCGCCACCACCGCTAAGTCGGCCGCCGGTTCCACCACCTCGAGACCACCGGCTACGTTTACGAACACATCGCGATCGGCGAGCTTCGCGCCTGCTCGTTTTTCTACAACCGCCAAAAGCAAAGCCAAACGGCCGGCGTCAAAGCCCTGGGCCACTCGGCGCGGGTTCACAAGCGGCGAGCGGGAAACCAGCGCTTGGATTTCCACCAGAAGCGGTGAGAGCCCTTCCAGCACCACAGTTACGGCCGAGCCCGGGGCTCCCGGCACGCGATCGGCCAAAAGCGCCTGGGATGGGTTGGTAATTTCTTCAAGCCCCATTTCGCCCATGGAAAAGAGGGCCAGCTCCAGGGCCGGGCCGAATCGGTTCTTGGTGGCCCGCAGCAGGCGGTTGGCGTGGGCGGTGTTTCCGGAAAACTCCAACACCACGTCCACGAGGTGCTCCAGTGACTTGGGTCCCGCCACCGTGCCGTCCTTGGTTACGTGGCCCACCATGATTGCCGGTGGCCCGTTTTTCTTCACGGCTTCCGCCACCCGGGCGGCCACCTCTCGTACCTGTGTAACGCTGCCGGGAATGGATGGGACGTTTTCCGAGCGCATGGCTTGCACCGAATCCACCACCAAAAGTGATGGTTTGAGTCGGCTTACCACCTCGAGAACGGCCTCCACCGTGGATTCGGCCAAAAGCAACACGCTGGGGTGCTGGCAGGCGAGCCGGCGGGCGCGGAGGGCTACCTGTGTCGCTGATTCCTCAGCACTGGCGTACAGAACCTTGCCACCCTCAGCGATACGGTTTGCAATTTGCAGGAGCAAGGTGGATTTGCCAACCCCCGGTTCGCCAGCCAAAAGCACCAGCGAGCCGGGCACCAAGCCGCCACCCAAAACCCGGTCGCAGCCGGGCAGACCGGTGGAACGTCGGGGGAGAGTTTCTAAAGCAATGGCGTCTAAAGGCACGGGCTCAGGGGAACGGGTGCGGGTGCGCCGCTTTTCCGGTTGTGGCGCGAAGGTGTTAAAGGCACCACAGGCAGGGCACCGGCCTAGCCACTTACTGGTGGTTTGGCCGCAGTTGATGCACTCCCACACGCTCACGCCGACGCCTTGCCCATCCTTACGTTTGCCTCACTTGCCACCCAAGGAGGCTGCGGTCCCCAAAAGATACTTGAGGTCCTCATCCCTCCAGGTAATGCCCGCCCCCACCAGCAAAGACGAGCGCGAGGACCAGCGGGGGTCGTCCCAACCGGCAAAGGCAAAGATGTTAGGGGTGAGGAAGTACCGGCCTTCCAGCCGCAGGTGGGGGGGCTTGATGTCACGGTTGAAGTCGTAGGCTTCCAACGTAAGCTTGAGCTTGTTTTGCAGCAGGGCCTGATCCACGCCAAAGCCGCCTTCAGACTCGAAAAGCCCCGCCCGCACCGTGGTAGTGCCCCAGTGGTAGCCAATTTGGGCGTTAACCGTCGAGGCATCGGTGATCTTTTGCTTTTCCTGCACGTAGGTTTCGCGGTGACCATCGGGGAAGGTGGTGGTGACGGTTTCTCGGGTATTGCGAACCCGGCCGTAAGGGGAATCTACGAGCTCGAGACGGAAAAACCGCCGTTCGGTGGTGTGGAGGTCAAAGCCAAAGGCTGAGCGCGAGTCATCGGCTTTTGGCAGGCTCTCCGTGCGCAGGGTCACGTCTAAACGCCAGCGTTCGGCCCGCCCAATGGTGTTTTTCAAGCTCTGCACGCCGGATTCCACTGATTTCAAGGTGCTGTTGAGGTTGTTCACGGTTTCTTCGTCGTTCACGAGCTTGCCGATAGTCCCCTCGCCCTTAGCGATCTTGGTGGTGATTTGGCTTAAGTTGTCGGCGGAGGTTCGCAGCCTCCCCGACACGTCCTTGAGGTTGGCGATGGTGTCGGACACGTTGCTGCGGTTCTCCGCCAGCACGGCATCTACGTTGTCCGCGAGCTTTTGCAGTTTATCGGCAAGCTTAGGGAGTTCGTCGCGGAGGGTGGCAGAAAAAGCCCGGAAGTTCTCGATGGTAGCACTCACGTCGGCACGGTTGGCCGCCACGAGATTACGGGTTTCTGCGGTGAGCTGGCGAACGTTTTCCAAAATCTCCTCGAGCTTGGCAGCCCCAGCCTCGCCCCCTAAGGCTCGCCGCAGGCTGGCCGTGACCTCCTTGATGTCACCCCCAATTTCGCCTGCTGTTTTCAAAATTTGGTCAAAACCCACGGGACTTTCCCCAGAGAGCACGACACCTGGGGGTAGCGGCGGCGCCTCCAGGGGCCCAGGGTGCAGCTCCACGTACTTATCCCCCAGCATTCCGAGGCTTGTGACCTCGGCCCACGCCCCTTGGTGGAGCCGCACCTGCGGGTCCAGGGACAGCGTAACGCGCGCCCGGGTACCGGCCAGCTCAATTTTTTCCACAATTCCAACCCGTACGCCCGCAATGCGCACTGGGCTTTTTACGTCGAGTCCAGCCACCGATGGGAACTCCGCCTGCACGGTTTGGCGACCAGCCTTGGCGCCAAAGGGGATTTCCTCGATCTTGATGATAAAAACGGCCAAAATCACCAGCGCCACCAACATGAAGGCGCCAACTTTTGCGGTTTGACTCATGCCACCTCCTCATCTACCGGCTGTCCCGCTAGAAAGCCTTGTACGTAAGGGTCAGGCAACGTGCGAAACTCCTCGGGCGCAGCCACCGCCACGATTTTCCCGTCCCGCAGCATGGCAATACGGTCAGCAATGCGAAACGCCGAGCTCATATCGTGGGTTATGGTGACCATGGTCACCGGCAGTTTGTCACGCATTTCCATGATGACCCTGTCAATGGCCGCAGCGGTAATGGGGTCAAGTCCGGTGTTGGGTTCGTCAAAGAGCAGGATCTCGGGTTTTAAGGCAATAGCGCGGGCAAAGCCCACCCGCCGCCGCATGCCTCCCGAAAGCTGTGCGGGCATTTTTTTTTCGATACCGGAAAGGTGCACGAGGTTTAAGCACTCTCGCACCCTTTCGGCAATTTCCTCTTCGCTCATGCGCGTGTGACGGCGCAAGGGGAACGCGATGTTGTCGAAAACGTTCATGGAGTCGAAAAGCGCCCCTTCTTGGAAAGACATGCCGAATTTTCGGCGAATGGCGAGGCACCTTTCGGGGTCGGCACAGGCCAGGTCTTCGCCGTCTACGATCACATGACCGCGATCGGGTTGGATAAGGCCAATGAGATGCTTCAAGAGCACGCTTTTTCCCGCGCCTGAGCCGCCGACGATAACCAGGGATTCACCGGGAGCCACGGTTAGGTTGACGCCTCGCAACACCTCCTTGCCGGAAAAGGACTTCCACAGATCTATCACGGCAATTTTAGGAAGGCGACGGGAACTGCCGGAGCTTTGTTCTTGCATGCCGCCTCCCTAAAACAAAATTTTGGTGAGGAAGAAATCCGAGAGCAGGATAACTAGCGAGGCCATGACCACAGCAGCGGTGGTGGCGCGTCCCACCCCTTCCGCTCCACCGGTGGTAAAAAAGCCCTTGGAACAACCGGTCACTGCCAAAATAAGCCCAAAAACCGCGGCTTTGATGAGCCCAGAAAACACGTCGTTGAGGTCTAAATACTGGAAGGTTTTGTCCCAGTAAACCACGGGGTTTGCGCCCATAAGCCCTACCGCCACCGCATAACCGCCAAAAACCCCAATGCCATCAGCAAGGACCACAAGAAAGGGAAGCATGACCGTGGCTGCTCCCACCCGCGGCACCACCAAGTACTGCACGGGTTCCACGGCCATGGCGTACAGGGCGTCTATTTGCTCGGTGACCCGCATGGTTCCCAGTTCCGCGGCAAAGGAGGAACCAATGCGCCCGGCAATCATCAGGGCGGCCAGTACCGGTGCCAGCTCCCGCGTGAGGGAAAGGGAAACCACCGAAGCCACGAACCCTTCCGCATGGAAGCGGGCAAAGCCACGGTAGGTTTGCAACGCCAAAACCATGCCCGTAAACAGGGCAGTGAGCCCCACCACCGGCACGGATTCCACGCCTACGCGCACCATTTGCCGCACCCACTCCCGCACATCGAACGGTTTGCGGAAGGTCCACAGGATGGTGCTGTGCAGGATATAAAAGAACCGGCCCACCTCCTCGAAAACCGCCACCCATCGGCGGCCGACGGCCTCAAAAAACGGGAGCAGCGGCTTCATCGGTGAACTCGGGATCGGTAAACAGCGTGTACGGTTCCAGGTACACCAACAGGAAGGCGTCCGTGGGGCCGTTGCGTTGCTTGGCAATGATGATTTCAGCCTTCCGGGATTCTTCCATGTTTTCCTCCTCGGCTTTCGGGGCAATCTTGCGATGGATGAAAATCACCACGTCGGCGTCCTGTTCAATGGAGCCAGACTCCCGTAAGTCCGAAAGCTGGGGGCGGGCGTCGGCGCCCCGCCGCTCCGGTTGCCGGGAAAGCTGGGACAGGGCTAAGATGGGGACGTTGAGCTGTTTCGCCACAGCTTTCAAACCTCGGGAGATGGCGGAAACCTCCTGGGTGCGGTTTTCGGTTTTGAGCCCTGAGCTTAAAAGCTGCAAGTAGTCAACCACGATTAAGTCCAGGCCGTGTTCCATCATGAGCCTGCGGGCTTTGCCTCGCAGTTCGAGGATCGACAGAGAAGCTGAGTCGTCAATCCACAAGGGGGCTTCAGCGAGATGATCGGCACCCTCCACCAGCCGCTCCAAATCGCTGGGGGAGCGCCCGGGTTTAAAAGAAATTCGGCCGCTGATGATCTTTTGCAAGCTAACTTTGGCTTGGGCTGCCAGCAAACGTCGTACCAAGGCGGACGCCGACATTTCCAAGGAGAAAAACAGCACGTTTTTTTTGCGCCGCACGGCCACGTGGGAGGCAATGTTGAGGGCCATGGCGGTTTTCCCCACCCCTGGTCGTGCCGCCAAGACAATGAGCTCCTGTTCCTTAAACCCTGAGGTGAGCTCGTCCAAGCGGCGAAAACCGGTTTCCAAGCCAATAAACGGGTGGTCGGATTTGGCGACGCGTTCCAGGTGCTCCAGCTCGGCGTAGGCCAGGTCCTTTACCCTCCGTGGGCCGGTTTGTATGGCGCGGTCCGCCAGCTCTAAGACCATGGTTTCCACGCGGTCGAGGAGGTCGAGAGCGCGACCTCCCTCTTGCCCCGCCTCCACCATGAGCGACCCGGAAACCTTAAGGAGCTGGCGGCGAATGGCCTTTTCCCGTACGATCTCGGCGTAATGCTCCACCGCTTCTGGGTCTGGCAGGTCCTGCGCCAGCTGAGCCAGGAAGGAGGGGCCACCCACCAGAGCAAGCGTACCCATGCGTTCCATCGCGGCTACCGTGCTTACCAGGTCAATGGGTGTATTCTCCAGGGCCAGTTGGGCAAAAGCCTGAAACACCAACTGATGGGGCTCGAGGTAAAAGTCCTGGGGTTTGAGGGCATCCACCACCCGGTAAAAGGCGTTTCCGTCGTTGAGGATGGCGCCCAGAACTGCGCGCTCTGCCGATTCGCTAAACGGCACGCGCACGGACGCACCGTCAACGGGTTGAACCTGGGAAGGTGACGTCGCCCCCATGCGCGTATCCTACCACCGGCGCGAGGACCTAGGCTTGCGCCTGGCGCAGAGCACGGAGCGTTGGTTGCGGGTGCGATCTTTATAATGCGAAAATGCGAGTTTACCTTGACCACAACGCCACTACCTTTCCCTTGCCTGAGGTCTGGGAAAAGGTGCTTGAGCTGGGAGGGGTGCGTTGGGGTAACCCCTCCAGCCTCCACCAGGAGGGGCGGCTGGCGCGAAGTTTCGTGGAGGAGGCACGGTTTCGGGTTGCCGCGTTGCTGGCCGCTAGCCCTCAGGAAGTGGTGTTCACATCTGGGGGCACCGAGGCCAATGCCCTGGCGTTGTGGGGACTGGCGCGGCTTTTGGGAGGGCCCAGTGGAGTTCGCGTGTACGTGGGTGCCACCGAACACCCTTCGGTATTCGCCGCTGCCGAAGCCCTCGCCGGTTTGGGTGCCAGCGTCGAGGTGCTTCCCGTGGACGAGCAAGGGCTCCTCCGCCGGGAGCCACTGGCAAAAGTACAACCGCCGGCTGTGGTTTGTGTGCAGCTGGCGAACCACGAAACCGGGGTTCTGCAACCGGTAGAAAGCTGGGTTGCGGCGCTGGCCCACCCGAAGGTGTTGATCCACTGCGACGCGGTGCAAGCGGTGGGCAAGGTGCCGGTGGATTTCCATCAGCTTGGTGTCCACACCTTGGCGCTTTCCGCCCACAAAATGGGAGGCTTCCCCGGGGCCGGCGCCCTGTTGGTACGAAGCGATTTGGAGTTGCCGGCCCTCGTACCCGGCGAGCAAGAGCTCAGACGAAGGGGGGGCACCGAACCCCTTTTGGCGGTGCACGCCTTGGGCTGGGCTTGCCACTTCGTGGGGGAAAGGATAAAGCTTTGGGCAGAGGTGGCTACCCTTCGTGATTACCTGGAGCGCCTCCTTAAGGAACGGATCCCTGAGGTGGTGGTGTTGGGTCAAAAAGCGTCTCGCGTTCCCAACACTTCCTGTTTGGGATTACCGCCACCCCTTTTGGGCCATGTGGCAGTGGTGGCTTTGGATTTGGAGGGATTTGCAGTATCCTCTGGACCGGCATGCAGCTCAGGGGCGAGCTTGCCCAGTGCTGTGGTAAGAGCTATGGGTTTCGACGAATTGGCTGCGAGAACGTTGCGGGTTTCCTTGGGTCTTGCCACCCCAAGGCAAGAGATTGACTCATTTGTATCGGCGCTGGAGAGGGTGCTAAGGCGGAGCCGGTGAGACCATGATTATTACCTGTCCTGCCTGCCAGACCAGCTATCAGTACGACGAATCGAAATTTGGGGATGCGCCGTCCAAGCTTGTGAAATGTGCCCGCTGTGGCCATGTTTTTGAGGTGCGCAAGCCCAAAGCCCCAGAAAGCACGGTGCGCCAGCCGGCTTTGACTGTCCCACCAGGGACGGCGGCAGAGCCGGGAGATGCTACCCGTACCCGCGGTAAAACCCACGAGGAAACCACGAAGCAAGTGGACCTACGGCAACTTGCCGCGCCGGTGGACGAGGATTTGCCGCAGCTTGCGCCTTTACCGCGCGACCGCAGGTACTCCCTGGCGGTGATTCTCGGGGCTGACGCGGGAAAGGTTTTCCGCATTGATAAGCCGCGGGTGGTTCTAGGTCGAGGAGCCGGGTGCGACATCCAACTCACCGACAGCGAAGTTTCCCGGCGTCACGCCATGCTGGAAATCCGTGGCGACGAGGTGAGCATCAAGGATCTGGGTTCCACCAACGGCACCTTTGTGGACGGGGTCAAGGTCAACCACGCTACCTTGGAGAGCCAACAGGAGTTTTCGTTGGGAACTACCACGCTGATGCTCATCGTCACCGAGGTACGGGATTCAGAAATCCTTTGAAGGTGTTTTGCCGAGGATGAGAGTCGTGGTTGCCATGTCCGGCGGCGTGGATTCGGCCGTAGCGTGCGCCCTCCTTGCGAGGCAAGGGCATGAGGTTTTGGGTGTAACGCTGCACCTTGCGGATCTTTCTCGCGTGGGGCTAGGGGTTTCCCGCTGTTGCTCCCTGGACGACGTGACCAACGCCCGCGCGGTGTGCACACTTCTGGATGTACCCCATTACGTGATCAACATGGAAGAAACCTTTCACCGCGAGGTGCTGGGGCTTTTCGTGGAGGGCTACCTAGCGGGGCAAACCCCGTCGCCGTGCGTGCGTTGCAACTCCCGGGTGAAGTTCGGTGAGCTTTTGCGCCTTGCGGACACCTTTGGCGCGGATGCGGTGGCTTCCGGGCATTACGCCCGCATCTGCCGGGGAGAAAACGGCGAGCTTCAACTTTGGCGGGGCGTGGATCGGCAAAAGGATCAGTCGTACTTCCTTTTTGAGCTTACGCCGGAGCAACTCCAGAGGATCATGTTTCCCCTGGGCGAGATGACCAAAGCCCACGTACGGGCTTTGGCGGTAGAGATGGGGCTACCCAACGCGGCCAAACCCGATAGCCAGGAAGTGTGCTTTGTGCCAGAGGGGAAGACGTACCGCGATGTCCTGGGCAAACTGGCCGGCAGTCGCTTGCCTGGCCCCGGGGAGGTGGTGGATGAGGAAGGGCACGTTCTCGGTCGCCACCCGGGTTTTGTGGGTTTTACGGTGGGCCAGAGGCGCGGGTTGGGGGTGGCTTCAGGGCGTCGCCTGTACGTGGTGGCGGTGAGGCCTGAGAAAAACCAGGTCATCGTGGGTGAGGCCCCAAGTCTTGCCAAGTCTTTCCTGGAGGTGCGGCAGGTAAACTGGCTCATCTCACCGTCCCCCAGCCTGGAGGTGGAGGTGCAGGTGCGCTCCCATCACCGGGCGCAAGCGGCCCTTGTGGAGGTAAATGGCCAAGGGGTGCAGGTTCGCCTTCGGGAGCCGGTTTTTGCCCCGGCTCCGGGTCAAGCGGCTGTTTTTTACAGGGGTGAGCGGGTTTTAGGCGGGGGGTTCATCACCTGCGCGTGGTAAAAGCCTCACATGGCTGGCTCAGAGGGGACGTTGGGGCCTTGCGGGATTTCTCCAAAATTATGCTCGTAAATGGCGATGTTTTCCGAAAGCGCCCGTAGCAACTGCTTGGCGTGCACCGGGGTCATGACCAGGCGGGCCACCACCTGCACGTCCTCTCTTCCGGGAACGATGCGCCCAAAATCCAAAACAAACTCGGCGAAGTTATGGACGATGGATGCAAAGTTCGCGTAGGTACCCAAACTCAAGTTTTCCGGAACAGTAATTTTGATTTGGCCTTGAACCATGTCACCCCTCCTCTTCCAAATTGTACCCGCTACACGCCCGTGTCCCTGGGAATTGTTGCTGCCATCATTTTCGAGAAAGTTGGGTGGCGGGCGATGTCTTAACGAGCGACGTGCAGTGGGAGATACGCTGAGAGGGGAAGCTGTGGAGCGAGAACCTGTTTCCTTTAAGATGTGAGTATGGCCAAGGCTGGTTCTTCTTCGCCATTGATTTCCGTAGTCGTGCGCACACGGGATCGTCAGAGCTTGCTTCGCGAAGCACTCCAAAGCATCGAGGCACAAACCCACCGCCCCCTTGAGGTTGTCGTGGTCAACGATGGGGGTGGCCCGGTCCATCAAGAAGCGGAGGCCGTGGCCAAGGATGTCCGGGTTTCTTTGGTGGAGCACTCGCACCCCCGAGGACGGGCAGCGGCTCTCAATGCGGGGGTTGCGGCGGCGACGGGTTCGTGGATTGCGTTTCTCGACGATGACGACCTTTTTCTTCCGCAGCACTTGGCGGTGTTGTGGAACACCTTGCGAGCCGCCAACGCAAACGTGGCATACGCCGGGTGTAGGCTAGTTCGAATCGACAGCGGTGAGGAGGAAACCTTTGCCACGCCTTTTGACCGGGATCTCTTAGCACTAGCGAACTTTATCCCAATTTGTGCGGTTCTGGTCGCCCGTTCAAGTCTTTTGGAAGTTGGGGGCTTTGATGAATCGCTTTCTTTCCTTGAGGATTGGGATATGTGGCTACGCTTGGCGTCTTCGCATGAGTTTGCCTTTTGCCCAGAGATTACCTGTATCTACCGCGTACGCCCTGGCTCAGTGGGAGGTGACATGGCACCGGAGCGTTGGGCGGCTTTTGGGGCGGTTCTAGCTAAGCATTGGGGCAGTATACGTCCCAATCAAGTGGCAGCACGATTGTGGCAATTGGAAAGAGCTGTGGACGAAGGGCGGCGCCGCCTATGGGAGCAGCAGGCGGAATTGGTTCGCCTGCGCGAGGAAAACCGTTTTGTGCACGAGCTGGCGGAAGCTCATTTACTTGGTCCGGTGTGGTGGCTCCATCGGCTTTGGCGAGGTTGGCAAAAATGGCGGGGGATAGGAGCAAGAGGGGCGACCCGCAGATGAGTCGTCTTGGAGTATTGGTCCTCCGGCTTGTACAGCCGTTTCCCCGACTGGCAGCAGCCCTGCATTACCTGCGGCATCCAAAGCTCTTTGTTCGGAAGGTGGTGCAACGACTGCGGCGTGCGCACGTGCTTCGGGTTTACCGAAAAGCGGAAGGCGCTGGGGAGCTAGTGGTAGACATACCAGGTGAGATGCCCTCCTTGCTCATTACCGTGGCCACTCCCGTGTATCGTGTGGCTGAAAAGCATTTACGAGCTGCCATTGCCTCGGTGCGGGAGCAAAGCTATCGGCATTGGGAGTTTATTTTGTTCAACGATGCTTCTCCCGAAGCACATGTGAAGAATGTTCTGGACGAGTTGGCCGGTTCGGACCCGCGAATTCGTGTGGTGCACTCCCGACAAAACCTCGGTATCGCCTTGGCAAGTAACGAAATCGTAAAGCTTGCCCGGGGTGATTACGTAGCTTTTTTGGATCACGACGATTTGCTGCACGCTCGCGCTTTGGAGCTGGCGGCCCGTTATTTAGCTCGGCATCCCGACGTGGATTGGCTTTTTACTGATGAGGACAAGGTTGATGAGGAGGGTCGGCACAGTGAGCCCTGTTTTAAGCCCGGGTGGTCCCACCATCTTTTGCTAACCTTTAACTACGTGTGTCATTTGCGAGTCGTGCGTCGCTCCATGATTGAGCGCGTGGGAGGGCATCGCGCCGGTTTTGACGGGGCCCAGGACTATGACTTAGCGTTGCGCGTGCTGCAGCATGGGGGGCGGTTTGCGCACCTCCCAGGAGTTTTGTACCACTGGCGCACTGTAGGTACGTCCATGGCGCGGGCGGCATCTGCTAAACCGGCAGCCCATACTCACGCGGTGCGCGCCCTTTCCGAACACGCGGCCAGTTGGCCCTTGGGGGAAAAAGTCACCGCGGAAGTGCTACTGGCGCCCGCCAGTTTTTTTAAGGTACGCCGCCAAGCGGCAAGTGGCTTGGCGGTGGAGGTCTTTGCTCGAAATCTCCCGGAAACCGGCTTTTTGCGTCGTTTCCGTGTCGCATGGCAGCGCTGGCTTCCCCAGTACCCGACCCTGGAACAACTCATGGAAATGGCGCAAATGTCGACTGCCGATGTATTGTTGGTACCGCCCCCAGAAGGTTTTTCTCCCTTGCAGGTGGAGGAACTGTTAAGCCTTTTGCATGTTCCCAAAACCGCGCTGGTTTTTGCCCGGTGTTGCCAGGGTGGAACCGTTGTGAATAGCGGCTGGGTTGTGTCCGAAACCGCGGCGCTTTGGGACCCGTGGATGGGCCTTGCGTGTGAAGATCCAGGGTACTTAAATTTAGCCTGCGTCCCCGGACCGCGACTCGTGCCCCTGCCGCAAAGTCTTGCCGTTTGGCGCCATGCGGTGTTGGCGGCCGCTGCCGCGGCGGAAGATGTACCACCGCCCTGGCAGCTGCCCTTGGGTTGGCACCGGTTGGGTCTGGAGGTGGTCGTAACTCCCACCGTCTCCGTTCACCTTCAAAAACCTTGGCAGCCTCCTCCGCCTCCTGCACCGGCTGAGGCGCCGGTGCACTTCAGGCGTTGGCTCGATGATTTCAAACTTATGCCCGCCGCAAACCCCTGAACTGCAAAACGAGGCTTTTGGTGCTCTTTTTGCAGCGCACTAACGGTGACGGTTGCGCTTTACCCCTCGCACTTGCGAAGGCAGGGCACGGCACCGAGTACAGTGCCGGAGCTCAGAAAACCCGCAAGGAAGGGAGGCACAAAGCGATGTTGACCCGAAAAGCATCCGAATCGTACAATGCCTTGCGCGGGTTTTCACAAACCCGGTGAGGGAGGTGGCCATGAGTGGGAGCTTTCGTATCCCGAAGCCGATCAACGAGCCGGTGAAACAGTACGCGCCGGGAAGCCCGGAGCGGGTGTCCTTGAAGAAGAAGCTTTCCGAAATGCGCAGCCAGCAAATCGAGATCCCGCTGATCATCGGCGGCAAGGAGGTCCGCACCGGCCGGCTGGGCACTTGTGTGATGCCCCACCGGCATGGGCATATTCTGGCCAGGTACCATAAGGCGGGGCCGCAAGAGGTGGCCATGGCCATTGAGGCGGCTTTGGAGGCGCACAAATCCTGGTCGCGCATGGCTTGGTACGACCGGGCGGCTATTTTCCTTAAAGCCGCCGAGCTTTTAGCTGGTCCTTGGCGGGATACCCTCAACGCTGCCACCATGCTTGGGCAGTCCAAGACGGTCTTTCAAGCGGAAATTGACTCCGCTTGCGAGATCATTGATTTTTGGCGTTATAACCCGTACTTCATGCAGCACATTTACGACGATCAGCCGTTTTCACCTTTGGGACAGTGGAACCGGGTGGAGTACCGGCCGCTGGAGGGCTTTGTTTTTGCGGTAACGCCGTTCAACTTCACCTCCATTGGCGCTAACTTGCCAACGTCCCCAGCACTTATGGGCAACACCGTGGTGTGGAAACCGGCCTCCACTGCGGTGTACTCGGCTTTTTACACGATGAAACTTTTGCAAGCAGCGGGGTTGCCACCGGGGGTGATCAACTTTGTGGTGGGTTCCGGCGGCGAAGTGGGAAATCCAGTCTTAGCCTCGGAGCACTTGGCAGGGCTTCACTTTACCGGCTCCACCGGTACCTTCCAAGCCATGTGGCGCACCATTGCCGAGAATCTCTCCCGCTACCGCTCCTACCCGCGGGTGGTGGGGGAAACCGGGGGCAAGGATTTCGTGTTTGCCCACGCTTCGGCAGATGTGCCGGCTCTTGTTACGGCCCTGGTGCGCGGCGCTTTCGAGTACCAAGGGCAAAAGTGCTCAGCGGCATCCCGGGCTTACATCCCCCAGTCCCTGTGGCCGCAAGTCAAGGAGCAGCTTTTGGCGCAAGTGGCGGAAATTAAGGTTGGGGATGTGGAGGACTTCCGCAACTTTATGGGTGCGGTCATTGATCGGGCCGCCTTTGACAGCATCGTTTCTTACATTGAGTTTGCCAAGACTTCACCGGATGCGGAAATCCTGATCGGTGGTAGCTACGATGCCAGTGAGGGTTACTTCATTCAGCCCACGGTGGTGCTGGCCAAGGACCACAACTTGAAGCTCATGAAAGAAGAGATCTTCGGCCCGGTGCTTACCGTTTTCGTGTACCCGGACGAAAAGCTGGAGGAAGCGCTGGCCCTCTGCGATGAGGGTTCCCCTTACGCCCTGACCGGTGCGGTGTTTGCTCAGGACCGGCAGGCTATTGCCTTGATGACTGAAAGGCTTAGGGATGCGGCGGGTAACTTCTACATCAACGACAAGCCCACCGGGGCGGTGGTGGGGCAGCAACCATTCGGTGGTGCCCGGGCCTCGGGGACCAACGATAAAGCCGGCTCCATGTGGAACCTGATCCGCTGGACAAGCCCGCGGGCAATCAAGGAGACCTTTGTCCCGCCCACTCACTTTGCCTACCCGTTTATGGGAGAGGCTTAAGTAAGAAACCAAGTGCATGCACAAAAGAGGGCGGGTCACACCGCCCTCTTTCACTGGTCAGACTGGCAACCTAGGGTCGGGACTGGTCCGGGGTTTGAGCTTTATTGCCTTTGTTTTTGAGGTCTTGGACCAGTAACCACAGGCCGAAGAGGATGAGGCTCAAGGGCCACCAGTCGGCGAGGAAGGAAAGGTCCAGGGGATAGAAGTTGCTGTAAAGCAACAGGGTTCCCGCCGCCAAAAGCACAATTCCTAAAGTGAAATTGCCTTTTTTCATGCCCCCTGCGCTTATTGCCGCAGCACCCGACGCTTCCAGGAAGGGTGTGTTCCCGAGGAGCACCGCCATGCGGTGAGCGTCAAACATTGCAAAGAAAAACACAAAGGCGATGATGGCACCGGAGAGGTCCGCATGTTCAGCGAGCCAGAGGGCGGAAAAAAAGGCAGCAAAAAACCCGATCCCGCGGGAGTATAGTCCCAGGTAGATATGCCCCAATCCCGGCAGAAGCGAAAAAAACACCGCAAGACCGGGTGATTTATGCGTCGGCGGCTTGGGTGTTTGGGGCGGCGGCACCACTTGGTTGCTTGGCATGCTCATGTTCGTCCTTCCTCCTCACTTTGGGAAACGGGTTTTTGTGGCTTTGGGTTTTTGTTCTGGGGAGCGATGGTTTCTTGCCAGAAACACACAGCTTTGGAAAGGGAATCCCAAGCAAGCTTTTGGGTTTGCGAGAGCCACAACCTAACCTCCCGTTCTGCCCACCGCACGCGGTTGTGCACGGCAGCGCGCGCGTAAAAGAAAGCATCCGAGACCTTTGCTGCCCCTTGCCGGCTTATGACCTCGCTGTTACCCATGGCTAAGAAAACCGTTCCGGCCACGATGTACACCGCTGCCGCTGCGAGGCGCCACCTTCGGCTTTCCTTGGATTGGACTCGTGGCAGGGGGGTGGCAGCAAGGCGCGGAAGCAAGCTTTGCGGGGCCTTGGTTGCCTCGCCCACCTGTTTGACGGCAGCGAGGCTATCCCAGGCGGTCCGGCAGGCGGAGCATTGCGCCAAGTGCTCCCAAAGACCCCTCCGTTGCTGTTCGCTGGCTTCGCCATCGAGCACAGCGCTTGCCGCTTCACACGCCTGCTCACAAGCCAAGGGCAGGCGGGGCAGAGCGGAAAGCTTGGCTACCAGTGCTGAAGGCGCCCGCAAGTTACGGACGGTTTGGCCGGCGGCGGCTACCTCTGGCCAGGCTGCCATAAGCGTGGTGCAGGCTGGACATTTGGCAGCGTGGGCGGCGAGTTCGGGGGGTAATTCCCAGCACCCCTTTTCCAGCAAGCGCAACAGCTCCACACAGAGATTCATGGGGCAGCCTCAGGGGCAGGAGCCCTCACCATTTGCCTTATGGCAATAGCCAATTCGCGGCGGGCGCGGTTCAAACGGGATTTCACAGTGCCCAGCGGCAGGTCGAGCTCTGCCGCCAACTCTTCATAGCTCCAGTCAGCAAAGTCCCGCAAAAGCAAGAGCTGGGCCAGCTCCTCGGGGAGACGCTGCAACGCCTGATGGGCAATTTCTAAGCGCTGTTTGCGCACTGCCCGGGTGAACGGGTCATCCCCGGACGGCAGGGTCGCTAGGAACTCCTCATCGAGCCAAGTGGCTTCCCGCGACTTACGGGTACGGCGGTAGTGGTCCACAAACAAGTTGTGGGCCACGCGGTACGCCCATGCGCGAAACGAAGAACCGGGCACGTATTGGTGGAGGTTTTGCCAAATGCGGAGGTAAACCTCTTGGGTGAGATCCTCCGCCTCAGCGCGGTTACGGGTGAAGCTCACCGCCATGCGGTAGATATGATCGGCTGTGGCCTGCACCAATTCCTCCCAGGCCAAAGGGTCCCCGGCCTTGCACCGCTCCACCACCCGATCCAAGCTCACCCCCTCCATCCGCAAGACCCCAACGTATTTTCCCACGATTAGGTTCTGAAATTTTTCCGACCCCTTGGCGGCTTAACCAGAGTGTTGGAAAATGAGGGGCGAAAGGGTGGAGCGATGGCGGAGGAGAATTTGCGGCAGAAGGTCGAGCAGGCACTGGCGGACTTGCGCCCGGCTTTGGCGATGGACGGCGGTGACGTGGAGTTAGTAGCAATATCCGACGGCGTGGTTCACGTGCGGTTGATGGGGGCGTGCTCTGGTTGCCCTATGGCTGCCATGACCTTAGTGGGGTTCGTGGAGGAGCGTCTCAAGAGCCAAATCCCCGAAATTCGCTGTGTGGAAAGCGTTTAGTCTCTAACGCCGCCACAAGAGCCACAGTACGACAGTCAACAGCGCCGAAAGCAGTAGCGAGGTGGCAAGGGGAAAGTAAAAGGTCCAGTGGCGTCCACGAACCACGATATCCCCGGGCAAGCGCCAACCGGTTTTGTCCCAGAGGAGCAACCATACACCGCAAATCACAAGCATAGCGCCGATAGCAATCAGCATCCGACCCATAGCGCCCATACAAACATTATCGTAGCGCTTGTGGATGTGTGGGGAAGGGGAGGCGAAGCGCGCTTGCTTTTCCCGGAAAGGTCACGTTTCTTGGTGGGTTGAATTGATGGCAGTCTTTCTCCCTTGAAGCACCGCCGTTCATACGTTCTTAAAGCCCTGGCACGGAGGGGAAAGGCGGTGAGAGGTGTGAGGTGGTAAAGTTCCGTGCTTTCTCGTCGGTCCTGGGCCGGTTGTGGGAAAGCAACGCAGTGGCTTGCGCTATGGGTGCGGGGCACACGGTCGCTTTTCGCCAGCCACCGGTGGCCGGTGTAGCACCGCGAAAAAGGCCGGCTAGTTCACGAGGGCTTTCTCTGCGTGCCGGCCGAGGAGCGCCGGCCCCACAAACAACAAAATGTGGGACCCGCGCTCCGCGCGGGTTTTGCAGGAAAGAGTCCAGAGCATGCCAGCGAGGCCCAGCTTTGCTGGGGCAAGCGTTGGGGTGCGGGGGGCCAAGCCGGCCACGGGTGGGGGGAAGAGCGTGGCCGTGCCCCCCGCGGGAGATAACCGGCGGCCCCACATTTCTTCACACCGGCCCCACGAAAAACGAAATGTGGGACCCGCGCTCCGCGCGGGTATTGCGGAAATTTGTTCTTAGCCGCCGCGGAGCGGCGGCCCCACAGGCGGAGCGGGGCCCCCACATTTCTTCGCGGCGGCCCCACATTTGTTCGCGTTGGCCCCACAGGAGCGAGGACCGTAACGGTTCCGAGTTCGCCGGCAAGTTCCAAAAGCCCTGCACGCCTGCGGTCTCGAACACTTCTGGACCTACTTTCGGCTTCCCCAAGGAAAACCCCTTCGTGGAGCGTTTCAAGCGCACCCTTCAGGACATGTTCAACAACCACGACCTTGATCTCCTCCTCACCGACTTGGACCTAGAAGCCGCAAGCTCGCCCAATTCCTCATCCGCGCAGGCACCAACTCCCCCACCACGCCAGGAAACGCAAAACCCTTTCCAGGTTTTCTTCAAATCCACCAAGGCGTAGAAAAAGTTATGGACGAAGACACGCCCGTTGGCAGCCGAAGGCGAACGCCGTACCATATTGCCGTGAAACCAGGCATGGTGGTTGGCCATTTCCGCTTGCAAGCCTTGCTGGGACGTGGCGGCATGGGAGAAGTTTGGCAGGCTCAGGACCTGGTTTTAGGTCGCGAGGTAGCGTTGAAGTTCCTACCTCATGAGCTCCTCCATGACCACGATGCGGTGGTGCGTTTGCGCCGCGAGGCCAAAGCTTTAGCAGTCATTAACCATCCGGGCGTGGCCGCGGTTTACGAGCTGGAGGAAATGCCGGACCCAGAAAACCCAGAGCGGGTGATTCGGGCCATTGTCATGGAGCTGGTCAAAGGGGAAAGTCTAGAAAAAATCCTTTCCCGGGGCCCGCTGCCCGTAGAGACGGTCATGCTCATGGCTTTCCAGTTGGCCTCGGCGCTACAAGCAGCCCACGGCGAGGGCATTGTCCACCGGGACCTGAAACCTTCCAATGTGATGGTGGACCGAAAAGGAAACGTCAAGATTTTGGATTTTGGCTTGGCACGCTTTAAGCCCATGGCGCGGTCCACGGACCACGAGCGCACGTGGGAATACTCCGACTCGGCGATGGTGGTGGGTACAGCTCCCTACATGCCTCCGGAACAAATCCTGGGTGAGGAAGCAGACGAAAAAAGCGACGTTTGGGCATTTGCCTGCACCGTGTTCGAAATGCTGTGCGGCCAGCGTCTGGTGCAAGGCGCCCACATCCCTGAAATCGTTGGCCATATCCTGGAAGGAAAGCTTAACTGGAACGCCCTACCCCCCAGGGTACCCAGGGCCCTGCGCACGCTCCTGCGGGCTTGCTGTGCGCGGGAGAGGGAGAAGCGGCCCTCTACCCAAGAAATCATCGCTACCTTACAACGATTGCGGCAGCGCCCACAGGTACGAGTTCGGGCGTTGGCAGCGGTGGCCGTTTTAGCGTTGGGGTTTTTCACCAGTCGCCTCCTTTGGCCGGTGAAGCATGCCCCGCTGCTGGACCCGGACCGCCGACTCACGGTGTGCGTGCATTGGGACCCCAGCAAACCTTCCTTGGCCCGCCTTGGCAAAAACCTGGAGCAAGAGGTTGCCGCAGTCAATTGGCTTTCCCTGACCCCACTCCCAGAGGCTGGCGTCATCCTCAGCCTCGAAGAAAGAGGTACGGTCGTCACCTTGGAAGCGGCAAGCCAGGAAGGTGGCCAGCGGCGTCGGTTGGCCCTCTGGGAAGCGGAAGGGAACGGGCTTGCTTCCACCCTGCTCCTTGAGGTCTTGAACGTGTTGGAACGAGAGCAGATTCGCCGGGACCTGGCCAGCGATGACGCCTTCTTTGGCTTTTTGGTGGACCGGACCGCCCACAGCGCCGCCGCGCGAAGCTTTCGCGAAGGTCTCAGGCTTTACGAACGCACCCGTTATCTTGAAGCTCGCGGAAAGTTTTCCGAATCCTTGCAAGCCGACGCGCAGTTTTGGCCCGCACCCCTTTTCCTTGCTTTTCTCGCTAAGGGCACCGCCAACTTTTCCGAGGCTCGCCGCCGTTTGGCGGAAGCTCACGCCTTGTGCCCGCGGCCTACTCCCACGGAGGCGGTGATCCTGGAGGCGGCGGAGGCTTTGATTGCCGAGGACCACCAGCGACAAGAGGAAGCGCTGACCCAGGCGCTGGCGGTTTTCCCCGCCTCGGGTTACTTGCTGTACCGCATGGCGGTTTTGTACCGCGTGCAGGACCGGCCGGAAAAAGCCATTCCTTTGGCCAAAAAGCTCATCAAGCAAGCTTGGCGCCCCGATTTTAGCCCTACCTGGGAGCTTTTGGCCCATTGCCAGTTGCTGGCAGGTAAACCCAAGGATGCCCTGCGCACCTGCACCGAAGCCCAACGGCGTTTTCCCACGCGTTACCGCCATTGGCTTTACGCGGCCTTTGCGTACCACCAGATGGGGCAGCAAACAAAGGCGCGGCAGAGTTTGGAAGAAGCGCTGCGCAAGTACTTAGATTATTCCGCTACCCCCCGCCTTACCATCTACCAATTTGGACAGTACTGGGCCTCGCTTTTAGCTTGGAACGAAAAGCGTCATGAGCTTTGGAACCTCGTTTTTGACGAGGCGGAAAGGCTTTTAAAGGAAAACCCCAACGATACAGAGGCGCAACAAGCAAAAGGGGAAGCACTGGTTGCCCTTGGTAGACCGGACGAAGCACTGCCCCTTTTGCGCACGTTGGCCCAAAGTGAGGGAGCCGATGCTTACGCCGCTATAGCGCTGGCTCGTGCCTATGCAGCTTTGGGTGAGGGGGAACAGGCACACCTAGCTTTGGAACAAGCCGAAAAGCGCTGGCAAGGGGCAAATGAAGTGGCGCGGGGAACACTGGCGTACAACATTGCTGTCGCTTGGGCAAATCTGGGTCAGCTGCAAAGGGCAACCCTCTGGCTTTCCCGCAGCCAGGAGCTTTACGGCTTTGACCGACTGGACTTACATTTGGACCCAGATTTAAAACCCCTACGTCAAGCGGGTTTGCTTCGCCAGTTCGAGACGCGCCGCCAAGCCCTAGCCGTGGACCAGCTCTAAAACCTGCTGTTCGTCGAGAGGCTTCCGGCGCTCTTTGGCCACTTTTAAGATTTTCTTGACCCGTTCCGGCGTGGGTTTGAGACCCCGGCTGACAAGAAAATACCTAACGTTGGAAGCACCGGAAAAAGGCCCTATCACCACCTCCAGCTTTCGCCCCAAAAGCGAAGGGGGAAACGGACAGTAGACCACCTCCGCCCGCTGGGTATCGCCCTTTTCCAGGGCTTTCAGAATTGCTGCCGCATGGACGCCAGTGGCGGTGGTAAAAGCGTCGCGTCCCACGACGGGAGCGTATGCGGAAATGGAAAGGCCGAAGAGCTCGGCACCTCGACTCACGTACGCGGTGAGGTCTTGTAGCGCGCGGCGGTGGCCACCCAAAAGGTAAAGGTTAAGGAGGAGCTGCTCCACCGGGGCGTTACCGGTCCTCTCCCCAATTCCCAAAAGGGTTCCATGCACCCTCGTGGCGCCGGCTCGTGCTGCCGCCAGCGCACAAGCCACTGCCAAGCCGCGATCGTTATGCCCATGCCAATCCAGGCCCACCTGGGAAAAACCATGGCTATCTAGGGTTCGCCGGGTAAAAGCCGTAAGGGCTTCGGCACCCCAGGGGCTGAGACAGCCGGAGGTGTCGGCAAGGCACACGCGGTCGGCGCCGGCGCGGGCCACTGCCAAGGTCAAGGCTTCCAAATCCTCCGGGGAAGTCCGCGAGGCATCCTCAGCCACAAAGGTTACAGCCAGGCCCTCCTTTCTGGCAAAAGCCACCGCCTCACAAACCTTGCGCAGGAGGTGCTCCCGCCCCCACCCTTCCACCTGGCGGCGAAGGGCGGAAAAACCCAAAAAAAGCATGGGCTCCAGGGGCACCCCCACCCGCTGGCTGATGTGGGCTACCGGAAGCAAGTCCCGCTCCAGGGCTCGCGCAGCACAGTTGGCGCTTAATGGAAGCTTGGCGGTGAGGATTTCTTTCAGAAGCTCTTCCACTTCCGCTTCCACGCGGGGGCCGGCTGCGGGCATGCCCAGATCCACAGCTGCGATGCCAGCGGCTGCGGCCAGATGCAAAAACTCCCTCTTCCCCTCGAGGGCAGGCTCCTGCACCGAAGGACCCTGCAGCCCGTCCCTTAAGGTTTCGTCGTCAATTTGGACCTCACCCAGCGGACCGGCTGGCGCGTCCCAGTCAAAGATTTCCGGCGGCTGGTGCCAAAAAGCCATTTAGCGACCGGGGAAGCGGGCGGGGCGCTTTTCCAGGAACGCGCTCACGCCTTCCCGGAAATCGTCGGTAGCCGCGCACAAGCCAAAAAGCGCAGCTTCCATTTGCAACGCTTCTGCAAATGGACTTTCAAGCCCAACGTTTACCGCTTCCAAACACCTGGCCACGGCCGTGGGAGCAACGGCCAGGACATCCTCGGCCAGTTTTTGCGTTGCCGCCGCCAATTCCGCCAGCGGCACCACGCGGTTGACCAAGCCCCAGGCCTGGGCCGTAGCTGCATCAAGCATGGCCCCAGTGAGCAAAAGCTCCAGGGCCCGGCCTTTGCCCACCAAGCGAGGCAACCGCTGGGTTCCCCCATAACCAGGTATCAAACCCAGCTTGACCTCAGGCTGGCCAAATCTGGCGTTTTCCGAAGCCACCCGCAGGTGGCAGGCCATGGCGAGTTCCATGCCCCCACCCAAGGCGAAGCCGTTGACCGCAGCAATAACCGGTTTACGTGCCCCTTCGATTTCGCAAAACAGCCTTTGCCCCCGCTGTGCCAGGGCTTGGGCTTGCGCTGCGGTCAAACCCTGAAACTCCGCAATATCTGCCCCGGCCACAAAGGCCTTTTCGCCAGCTCCAGTTATCACTACTGCCCCCACCTGCTGCTCCCCCATGGCCTGAGTGAAAGCCCCCTCCAATGCCGCCAATACCTCCCGGTTAAGGGCGTTCAGCTTTTCAGGCCGGTTGATGGTAAGCCAGCGAACCCTGCCGCGATCCTCCACCAAAACCACGTCCGGCATAAACCCTCCTCAAGCCGAAGATGATGCGCCTTTCTCAGTTTTTCGGCAACCCGCACCCGGGGCTTGACAGAGGGGTCTCGTGGCACTATATTACTGTTTGGTGATGGAGTTATGAATACGGAACCTCTAATCCCAGAAATGAGCGTAGAAGAACTCATCGAGCTCGTCCCCGAAGCCCCGGCAGTCCTGCGGCGCTTCGGGATCATCTGCATACAGTGTGGAGAGCCCGTTTGGGGTACCTTGAAAGAACTCGCTGAGGAAAAGGGCATCAGCGACGTAAGCGAGGTTCTCCGCGCTTTGCACGAAGTAAGAAAAACCAAGGAGGGTTAAGACATGGCATTGCTTTCCGCAAAAGACGCGAAGAAGGTTCAAGAAATTTTGCAAGCGCTTCCGGCACCGGTGGAGCTGCACTTTTTCACCCAAGAGCTGGAGTGCCAGTTTTGCCGGGAAACCGGCCAGCTCCTTCGGGAACTGGCAGCGCTTTCACCTAACTTGAAGCTCACCGAGCATGACTTCGTGCTGGATACGGAAGCTGTGAGCGCTTTTGGCGTAGAAATGGTGCCCGCCATCGTGCCGGTGGGCCCTGCGGGTGATGTGGGGTTGCGTTTTTACGGCATTCCAGCCGGTTACGAGTTTGCCAGCCTTTTGGAAGGATTGAAGTTGGCGGCCGGAGCTGATCCTGAGCTTGCTCCAGAGACGGAGTCATTCCTCTCGCAGCTTACCCATGAGGTGGAGCTGGAGGTCTACGTTACCCCGACGTGCCCCTACTGTCCCGGCATGGTCGTCAACGCCTTCCGCCTGGCGGCGGCCTCCCCGAAGATCAAGGCAGCCATGGTGGAGGCCACGGAGTTTCCGCACCTCGCTATCCGCTATCAGGTGCGGGGCGTTCCCCGCACGGTGATCAACCGCGGCAAGGCTTTTATTGAAGGTCTCGTGCCCGAGTCTCACTTGGTGGAAACGCTGCGCAACCTCTCGTGAGCTTTCCTGCTCTCATGGCATGATGAAAGGGTGCGAGCGCGTACCCGCGGGATTTTCACGGCAGCTTGCCTGGTAGCCTTTTCCTGTCAAACGGCACCGGCTCCTATTTTTCTGTCCCCGGAGCAATGGGCGGAGGAGGTGCGCAAACGGGGAGTAGATCCCGGCCGCATCCCCAACCCCTTGCTGATCACCGAGTCCATGCGGCAAGCCGCTGCGCTGTGGGCAGGGCCTGGAGATCCTCCCGTGCGTCTGGAGCGACTGCAGCGCGCCCTCTTCGACCCTGAGCAGTTCCCCTTTACGTACTTTACCCGCGGGACCCTCACCGCCGCCGAAGCCTTTTTCCGTCGCGAGGGTAACTGCCTTTCGTTCACGAACTTGTTTGTGGCCCTTGGGAGATCGTTGGGCATTCCAGTGACCACAGCGCTGGTGCAACGCATTATAGGTAGCGAGCGAGAGGGCGATTTGATCGTGGTCAACACCCACGTTGTGGCGGCGTTGGAGTACGGTGGCGGCTTTTACACCTACGACTTCGATCGCTCACGCCAAGTCAAGCCTATTCGTATCAAGCCCTTGGATGACATGTGGATCACTGCTCTGTACCTCAATAACCGGGGCGCCGACGAGTTGCGGGCTGGTCACCCTGAGGTGGCCCTCCCGTTTTTCCAGGATGCGGCGGCGTTGGTCCCAGAATTTGCACCCATCTGGGCCAACTTGGGGGTGGCGTACAGACGTGTGGGCGATATCTCCCAAGCACTTTCCTCCTACCGCCGGGCTTTGGAGTTGGAGCCCACAAACCCAACAGTGCTTTCTAACTTAGCCTCCCTATTCCGCGCCTTGGGCCGTGAGCAAGAAGCCCAGCAGGCCCTCCGCGCCGCGAACCTGGCCCAGGCAAGCCCTCACCAGCTCTTGGTGCGAGGGGACGTGGAGCTGGCAGCCGGACGCATTGCGGAAGCAAAGAAGTTTTACCGGCGCGCCCTGCGCCTCAATCCGGACCTCGTTGACGGCCTCCTTGCCCTGGCGCGGGCTGAGCTTGCGGAAGGCCATGTGCAAAAGGCCAAAAAGCTCGTGGAAAAGGCGTTTACGTTGCGCCCCCAAGACAGTCGCGTGCAGGCTCTCAAGGAAGAGTTGGCCGCTCGTGCCCTTCGGTAGTACGCTTTATTGCGTGCCGCGTACAGAGGAAAGGAGAAAAACGCATGCGCGAAAAAACACGTCCGGCAATCCCCACTTTACCTTCGCCAAAATCCTTGTTTCGCCGAGTAGCGAAAACCTTGTCGGCCATTGAGCAAGGGGAAACGCCCCTGGCTACCATTAGAGCTGCGGCCGACCATATGGTTGGTCATTTCCACGCCGAACTGGGGGTGGTAGGCGGACGCGTGTACCGCCTCGAAGGCACCAGCTACGAACTCGTGGAAACCTTTGGGCAAACACCCTCGGTTCCCTTGGGTGTCCGCGTGCCGTTGGCCTACCCGCCCATTCAAGAGCTCCTGGAGCGGGGTTTGGTGGTCATGGACCGCAACTCCCCCGGGCTGGATCCGGCCTTGGAAGGCGCTTTGGGGACTGGCGAGCGCTTTGCGGCCATTGCCTTGGGTGACGGAGAGTACATCATTTCCTTTGATGTCACCCCCGGCCGGGGCAGCGATGAGGAGCTGGCCGCTTCCCTCAACATCGTGAGGCTGGCCCTTACCCAGAAGCTGCGCCAGGAACGTTTTGACGAGATCCTCAAAGATGCACTTCGCATACAAAATTCCATACTGCCTAAGAGAATTCCCGAGTACCCGGGGTTTGATTTGGCCGGTGATTCCCGCCCGGCGGAAGTGGTAGGTGGCGATTTTTACGACTTTATTCCTGTGTCCCCCGAAATCTTCGACTTGGCCATTGCCGACGCCTCAGGGCACGGTCTGCCTGCAGCCTTGCAGGTGCGGGACATTTACGTGGGTTTGCGCATGGGCTTGGCCAGGGATTTTAAGATCGTGCGTACCGTTGAGCGTTTGGCCACCATCATCAACCGCTCCAAGCTCACTTCCAAATTCGTGTCGCTTTTCGTGGGCGAGCTGGAGTCCAACGGCAACTTGGTTTACGTCAACGCCGGCCACATCCCTCCCTTTGTCCTCAAAAAAGACGGCAAACTCCTTTTCCTACGGGAGGGAGGGATGGTCCTTGGGCCATCTGACAAAGCTACGTACGTGCGGGGTTTCGTGAAGCTTGAACCTGGCGACGTCCTGGTCATGTACACCGACGGCATTACCGAGTGCCTCCACCACCGCACCGGCGAGGAGTTCGGGATCGAACGCCTGGTTCGCCTGGTGCGCCGGCACCGGCACGCTCCCGCCAACCACATCGTGAAGCTCATTTTCGATGCCACAGCAAGCTTTTCTGGCCAGTCCACCCCCGGGGACGACCAAACGGTAGTGGTGGTGAAGCGTACTGCAAACGCAGCACCGTAACCTGAAGGCGGGTATACTTGCCCCTGATGGACGCCCTCACCGCTGAGCACTTCTTTGATCTCGATGGTTTTAGCCACCGCGCTTTGTTCCCCCCCAATCAGCCGGTTTGGGCAGCACTGGCCTACGGGCTCACGCGTTACCTGCAAAGCTGGAGCTTCTGGGAAATACGATCCCCGTTGCCGGAAGGCGTGCACTTGCTTTCTGGACCGGTATTCATTGCCGAGGACGTGGAAATCGAGCCGGGGGTGGTCCTGCGCGGGCCTGTTTTGCTGGACCGGGGTTGCCGTGTACGCACCGGTGCATACCTGCGGGGTCCGGTAGTATGCGGCGAGGGAGCGGTAGTCGGGGCTCACTCTGAGCTCAAAAACGCCATTCTCCTGCCGAAAGCCCACGCGCCGCACCAAAATTACGTCGGGGATTCCATCCTGGGGCGGGAAGTGAACCTGGGGGCTGGGACGATTCTATCCAACGTCAAGAACGTGGGCGGTGAAATCTCGATCCGCGTAGGTGAAGACAGGATCCACACCGGCTTAAAAAAACTTGGAGCTATTCTCGGTGACAAGTGCAAAACGGGTTGCAACACCGTGACCAACCCGGGGGTCCTCATGGGTCCGGAGTGCGTAACATACCCCAACACCACCTTGCGTTCGGGGTATTACCCACCACGAACTGTAATTAAGGTACGCCAGGTGCAACAGCTTCTCAGACTTGACAGCTAATCGCATGGCACAGAGCTTGCATGAATTCAAGGCGGAGGGAGGTAGCCATGAGCACCCGAAGCCATTGGCAGGTCAAAGCCGCAAGCTTCTTTATAGCAGCTTTTGCCAGCTGGGCGCAAAATGTTTCGGATGACCTGACCTCTCTAAGCTACATTTCGTACCTTGAACGCTACGCCACCATCAAACCGGCAAGCCAAGGAGAGACGTTGGATGCGGTGGTCAACATGCCGGTGCTTCCGGGAGATAGGGTGGAGACCGCTCGCGGTGCTCGCATGGAAATCCAACTAGCCGATGGCTCCACGGTTTGGCTCGACCAGTTCACCACGTTGGACTTTGACGGCATTGCGCAAAGCCGCGGGTCGTCGGCCCCGCGCACAGCCCTGTACTTGGCCGCCGGCGGCATTGCCGTGGAAGTGGCACCGCAAGCCGCATCGGTGCTGGTGAACTCCCCAGCGGGCAACGTCTACCTCACCCGAAACGGGCTTTACCGCGTGGTATTGGAGGGGGATCAGCTCAAAGTGGGCGCGCACCGGGGAGCCGCGGAACTGCCAGCAGGCATGGGTTCCGTTTTGCTGCGGGCGGGCTTTGCCGCTTGGGTTGCTGACAACGAGGAGCTCCAGCGGGTGGAGTGGAGCGGCGATAGGGACGATTTTTGGAGGTGGGTTCTGGAGCGTCGCACCACCCCCTCCCAGTCCCCCACCGCAAAATACGTTCAGAAGGCCTCCAAGGCTTACGTTCTTGATGCCTACGGCGAATGGGTTTACGTGAGCGACTTGCGCGCCTGGGGGTGGCGTCCGCGGGTCAGCATCACCTGGGTCCCTTACTCCTACGGGCGTTGGTACTGGACCCCGGCAGGTTGGTGCTGGGTTTCTTACGAACCTTGGGGATGGTACCCGTACCACTACGGCTCGTGGTACTTTTCCGTAAGCTTTGGTTGGGTCTGGTTTTATGACCCCATTTGGGCGCCAGCATGGGTCCATTGGATCTACACCCCAGGGTATGTGGGCTGGTGCCCTCGTGGTTACTACGACTGGTGGTGGTGGCAACACGGCTACCGTGGGCACCCCTGGCCCCATCGGTGGTCAGAGGTGAGCTTCGATTTTTCCGGGAGGGTCCGCCTCGGCCACATCGATCACCGGCCGTGGACCTTTGTACCCGAGGATCGTTTTACCCATTCCCACATTGAGCGCGTGCGGTTAGATTCTGATCGGATTATTCGCTCCATTGGCGACCGGGAGGCCATCGTGCGCTCAGGGCCCTTGATTGGACCAGCACCGCGCGACCTTGGACGCCCGGCGGAGTTTCGTGAGCTCTTCCGTGAGCCCGCCACTCGAGAAGTGACCAGCTACCTGCGGCGCGAAGCGCGGGGTCCGATGGGGGAAGGGTCGGGTCCGGTTGTTTTCCGCACGTCAGAAGCGGTGCGCCTGGCAAAGCCCTCCCCGGGGCGGCTGCCCGGCGAACAGGATGGAACACTTCCCAGTCCCGAGCGTTCTTCCTCTCGAAGACCGCAGCCAACGGTGGAAAGCAGCAGACCATCGCTGCAGGACCCCGAAGTTATGAGGCTGCCGGAGGGGCGGCGCCAACCGGAACGGCTTGAGAGGCCCGAAGGTACCCCCCGAGCCCCTTCCTCTTGGCAGCCGCGCACCCCTCGACCTGACACCCCCGAGCCACCCCGTGGACCCAGCCGGCGCGAAAACGTCGTGCCCCGTTCGGCTCCCGACCGCCGAGAGCCCTCCCCTCGGGTGCAACTTCCCAGAAGTTACCCCGAACGCTCGGGGCCACCCTCCCAGCCCGAGACCCAGCGGGCTCTCCCTAAGGGGGAAAACCCCAGGCTCAGGGACATACCCACCGAAGCCACGCCAAGAACACCAGGGAAAACAATCCCTTTGAATCCGCCCCCAAGCTCACGCCCCCCGCAAAGCGTGAGCCCACCTCGCGTAACGGCTCCGCCCCCGTCGTCGGCTGGTACCTCCAGAAATGCCAGTGAGCACCATTCCAGTGTTCACCCCCCGACGGATCGTCCACGGGATTAGCGGGCAACAGCAACTTACGGGAAGGCCTGGGGGTTAAATTCAAGGGCCCGGACCGGTTCAAGGAGAACCGTGCCGTAACCGAAGAGACGATTGTTATCCACAGGGTAGGATTGTAAAGGCACGAACCCTCCTACCTCGTGGACAAAAGCGACAGGCGCGCGGTCACTGACCGCGTTAAGAACTCGTTTGGCAGCAATCCCTTCGCTTCGCAGCCTCCAACTGACCAAGGCACTCACCGACACAACCCCATAAGGGTCATCCGGGCGCGGAAAATAGAGCTTCGGCAACCCCTGCGGCGAGCGCACCAAATTCGAAAGCGGCTGGGAGTCGTTGCCACGCACTAACAGGACCGGTTTTTTCTGTCGCAACGAGGCCAGTACCGGCTCCAGCTCGCCATCGAGGCGAGCGGAAAGCTGCTGGAATCGCCCCCAATCCTCGCGGTCGCCCACGACTACAAGAACGTCGTTGGCCGCCACACTAATAACCACTAGACAGAAGGCCACGATGGTGCCGGCGCGCCATTGGCGAGCCCGCAACGCCAACTCGCGGGCGGCGACGGCCACACCGGTAAGGAAGAAGAAGTAGCTTAAGAAAGTGTACCTCGGACTTTGCACGTTAGCTGGCAATGTGGGCGCCAGCACGACCCCAGCGGCAAAAAAGCAAAAAACCACCACTCGCCATCGGGCTAAACCCGAAGCCACAGCAAGCCCGGTAAGAACCACGGCCAACACCGCTTTTGGCCAGTGGGCAACCAACGCTTGGCTGTAACCAGTCAGGACCGGCGGATGCAGGTGCCAAAAAGCGGTCCACGTGGTGGCGAGGTTGGGTAAGGCCAGCCACGGGTTTTTGTAGAACCAACCGGCTTCGAACTGCGTTACCACGCGGTTCACGAGCAGATACGCCAACGCAAATCCCCATAGAAAGCGCGTACGCCGCCAAATCTGCCGAGGGGCCAAGCGGAAAAGCACAGCGTCTTGGATAACCGCCAGCACGGGCAAAACAACCGCTTCTTCCTTGCTGCCGAAGGCAAGAAGAACCCCACACCAAAACCAGCCTGAGATTGATTCCCTCTTCCTGGCCCAAAGCGCGAGCAAAACACCCAAGCAGTAGAAAAGCTGCTGTACCTCGCAGGTGACGAAAAATACTTCATCGCTTAAAGGCGCTGCCAGCCAAAGAACACCTACGGTCGCGGCAGCCACCGCCGGCAAGCCAGCATGATCCTTTAAGAACCTGCCAGCCGTAACTAGTACGGTGGCTCCCACTCCGAAAGAAGCAGCTCTATAAAGCCACCAATGGTCTGAAAACAATACGCTTGCCAAAGAGAAGAAGGCCAAAACGAAAGGCCGGTAATGCTGGTGAAAGGGCTGCAGAAAAGCCACGGGATCGCGCGCCGTAACCCACCCTTTATACGCCCACTGGAGATCTTCGGCGACCGGTCCCCAGCCTACGACGGGGCCATAAAGAACGCCCAGCACCCCCAACGACAACGCCCAAGGCCACCACTCGCGGTTCCGCATCGCCTCACGGATAGTAGCAAGTGCCCTTTCGCTTTGCTATAAAGCTAGAGTGAAACGGTTGGCCACGGTACTAACAGTGCTCCTACCACCCGCGGCTACGATCCTGCTGCTGGCACCAGCGATGTCCTTTTCGCTCATGGGCGACGACTTCCAGTGGGTGCAGCATGCCCACCGCGCGTGTCATAAGGTCTTGTATCTTTTCGCTGATCTGGACACTTTCTTTCGGCCCACCACTACCTGGACGCTCGCTCTCGACCGCTTGCTCTGGCACACAAATCCATCGGGTTTTCACCTTACCAATCTCCTCCTCCATGCTTGTGCTGCTCTCATGCTCAGCCTCGTGGGGAGGCGACTCGGCCTTGCATCCGGCCTCGCTGTGGTAGTGGGTGTCCTTTGGGGCACTTCCGCCTTTACTGAAGAAAGCGCGGTATCCGTGGCCATACGTTTTGAGGACCTCTTGCTCCTGTGCTGGAACGGGCTGGTTTTGGCGTGGCCGCGGCCGGAAGACCGGGCCCGCGCTAAGCTTTTGGCGCTCCTGGTGGTGCTCGCCATGCTTAGCAAAGAAACTTGGGTGGTGACGCCAGCCCTGGTTTTCGCCCTTGCCTGGGGTCTTTCCCGCCAACCACTCCCGGCAAGCCTTACCAAGAGCTTATATTTCGTTGCGCCGGCAGTTGTCTACGTTGGCCTCTACTTTCTGGTTTTCCCCGGCGATAAGAATTACTTCCGTTACGAGCTTTCGGTTTTGGCCAAAGTGCCACATACCCTTGCCGCTTTCCTGCACCTTGAACAGCTCGTTCCCCTGCAGTTCCCATGGACCCTTCTCGGTGGGTTGGCCAGCCTGGTGGTACTTGCCATGGCGGTGGTGGCTGTCAGGGCGCGCCATGCTGCGGGCGTTTTTGGAGTTGCACTGCTTTTTGCGCCGATGCTTCCCACGTTGCTGGTACCTTACCAACCCACGCGGTACCTGGTGGCTCCCTACGCAGGGTTTCTCCTCCTGGCGGCAGCCTGCTTTTCCCTCTTGCACCAACGTTTAGGTCCCCACGGCCAAAGGGTTGCAGCTGTCACTGGCGCGGTTGTGGCCTCCATCGTCCTCCTCGCCCATGCCTTTACCGTGCGGGCCGACCTCCGCGATTGGGCCCGGGTTTCAGAAGCCCACGCCCGTTTGGTAACGCAGGCCAAGGCTATTTGTTGCGATTTTCCCCTAGACCGTCCGGTAGCCGTGGTTCGTGCCGATGGGACCAACGTCCTTAGGGACATTGCCCTGTCGGTGGAAGGGTGGCCCAAACTTTTTTACGTGCGGGGCAGCGATCCGGGAGGGCTTATCGACGCTGCCGCTCTTTTCCAATGGGTGCTGGCCAGGGAAGATTGGGAGGTCCGCCCGGTTCTTGAGTCTCCGGGGGCCTTGCAACGTCGTGGCGCCGTTCTCCTTTACCGCTCCGACGGGTTTGGGTGGGTGAACCAGGACGAGCCTAACCTGCAAGCAGCAGTGCAGATGTGGCGCAGCCGTGGCTTTCCGGTACGGGTAATCCAGGCCCGCCCACTCCCCAAGCTCTCGCTTTAGCCCCAGCGGGAAAGCCAGTGCTCCAAGGTGAGAAGGGTAAACACAGCGCGGGCGTAGCGCGGAGGATCAGCAGAAGCGAGTCTTGACAGGGTCTTGTCCAACGCCCCCATGCGCAAAAAGCCTCGCAAAGAGCATTGTGGGTCGCCTAAAACACGCGCCACCTCCCCCGCCCATGGACCCGCCAGCCACCGCGCCAAGGGTGGTTCAAACCCCCGCTTGGGGCCCCGTCGCACCTCGTCGGGGAGAAGACCGCGCGTAGCCTTGCGGAGCAAAACCTTGGTGCGGAACTTCGATAGCAAAAGCGTGGGTGGCACCGTTAACAAGAAACGGACCACCTCTTGGTCTAAAAACGGCGAGCGTGCCTCCAAGGAACAGGCCATGGTGGCTCGGTCCATCTTCACCAACAAATCCCCAGGCAAAAAGAAAAAAAGCTCGAGGGCGCGCAAGCGGTTTATGGCTGATTCCTCGGGCAATTGTTCAAGTATGCGGTAGAAACTTGTTAGCCTTACATCCCGACCTAAGATGGAAGCTACCTCCCCGGGAGTGAACTTCACAGGCCCCCAGGCCAAGTAGCCACCGCTCACATCCCTAAGGCCATCGCGAAACCTTCGATACATCCACAGCTTGCGAAAAACCACCCCATACGTAGCTAGCCCCACTCCCAACACCCACTGCCCGGCGACACTCGCCGCCGCGGCCAGCAGGAAGCGGCGGTACCCGCCCAAAAGTTCATCCCCCCCGTCACCGTTGAGCACCACTTTAACCGCGCGGGAAGCTGCCTGGGCCACAAAATACGTGGGTACCACCGAAGGGTCGGCCAGCGGCTCATCGAAAACCTCTGCCAGCTTGGGGAGAAGCTCAGAGCTAGGTGCCTGCGCCCCAGCAAGCACATCCAAGGACAAACCGAGGCTTGCAGCCGTAGCTATGGCCCTCTGTTTTTCACCACCGTCGCCCAAGTCCACAAAGAGAAGCTTTGGCTCCTCCCCCAGCCGCTTGGCTAAAGCCGCCACCGTGGCCGAATCTAAACCACCAGACAGGAAAACCGCCACGGGCACATCGGCGCGTAGTCGCAGCGCCGTAGCTTCAGCCAAAAGCTCACCGAGGCGCTGGGTAGCTTCCACCTCGCCCATGGTGGGGTCCGGGGCGAACTCCAGCTTTGAGTATTTTGCGATGCGAACCTCCCCGGTGGGGATATCCAGCTCCAGCCAGTGCCCTGGTGGCAGCTTTTCCACTCCGCGAACAAAGCAGCTTCCCTCAGGGACAAAGCCAAACGTCAAAAACTCTTCCAAGGCTTTTGGATCCACTACCCATGAGCTGGCAACGGGCCGCAAAGCCTTAAGCTCGGAGGCGAAGAAGAGCCCCCCATGCGATCGCATCCAATAAAGCGGTTTTTTTCCCAACCTATCTCGGGCCAAGAACAGCTTCTGCGTACGATCGTCCACAATGGCCAGTGCGAACATTCCCCGCAGGTGCGAAAGCAACGCCTTCCCGTGCTCCTCCCAAAGGTGGACCAAGAGCTCGGTATCGCCCGATGAGCGGATGCGGTGCCCATGCTCCCGCAACACCCTCTGAAGCTCCAAGTAGTTGTAAATCTCACCATTCAGCACGGCATGAATGGCCCCGCTCTCGTTTTTCACAGGCTGATCGCCGGCCACTAAATCCACAATAGCCAGACGGCACGCCCCCATGCCCCACCCAGGGCCCAAAACAAAGCCCGTGGCGTCAGGACCACGGTGGCGCAACAGGGAAAGAGCTTTCTCCATGTCCCTCGGAGAACACTCGACGCGGCTGCCGGCATACCCAAAGATACCGCACATGCTGGTTTGTCAATCTACAGCGTACGCCGCAGCAGGGCAAGCTTCTATACTGGCCAAGCCATGGAGTTCTCGGAGGTCTTCCCGATTCGCGAGCGCTGCCTTTATCTCGACCACGCCTCCCTCGCTCCCGTGCCTGAGCCTGTGGCTGTGGCCGTGAGTACCGCCCTCCACCAGCACCAGGACGAGGGGTTTTGGGATCTTCGGGAACTCAGCCAGGTGGATCAAAAGGTGCGCATGCTGTTGGCTCAGGTGGTGGGGTGTCAACCGAGTGATGTAAGCCTGTTCCCCGACAGCGCCACGGCACTCACTGCGCTCCTCGCTGGTCTCCAATTGCCGCCGGGGACCCGGTTCGTTCTCACCTCGGAAGAGCCCGAAGACACTCGCCCCTTGGCATCCCTCCTTCAAAGGCTGGGGTGGTCGCCTAGTTTCCTCACCCCGGCCCGCTGGCAACGCTTGCATCGCATCCTGGAAACCCACACGCCGGAAGGGGCTGTGGTTTACCTGCCTTGGGTGGATGCTGCGGGATGGGTCGGTGATCTTGAAACGGCAGGAAAGAGACTGGCGGCCCGTGGGTGCATCGTGGTCCTGGATGGAACTCAGGCCGTTCCCTGCCGCCCGGAAAGTTTCCCCGAACTGGAAGTGGCAGCGCTTTTGGTACCCAGCCACACGTGGCTTCTGGGCCCACGCGGCGTTACCGCCTTGATCACCACTCCAGAACTCCGCGCGCACTGGCAGCCGTTCTTTGCCTCCTGGCGCAGATCCTCTGCCGGAGGACTCCGTGACGCCGCTTGTTTCGAAGGCCAAGGTGTTTCGCCTCTAGTTTTGGCGGGATGGGCCGCCAGCTTGGAGCTGCTTTTAGCTGCGGGCCTGGGAGTCGTGCGCAATCGCATCTTTGCTCACCAACGCACGCTCACGTCCCACCTTCTGGAGTTGGGCTGGAGCGTTGCCTCCCCAGGGGCCTCCCATCCGGTGGCCGGCATCGTTTTGGCCCAACACCCCTTTCTCCCCGCGGAGGAAGTGCAACGACGCCTGCAGGCCAGGCACGTGCGGGTAGGTGTCCTGGGTGGGTGGGTGCGCTTGGCCCCTCACTTTTACACCACCTTAGCTGAGGTCAACGCGCTTCAAAGGATTCTAAGCTCCCTTTGAGCTGTAACTTGCAGCCGGCGCCGTCGAGCCCATCGCCAGCGCGTTCACGGCCCTCACGGCTGGAAGCTGTGCGCGCCAGTTTTTTTCGTAGCCGCCGCGGAGCAGCGGCCCCCCAGGAGAAAGGCCCGGCTTTTTTGGGCCGAGCGCTGGGGGTGCGGGGGGCTGCGTCGGCCACGGGTGGTTGGAGCGTGCATCCGGCTTGGCCGGTGGGAGCGTTGCGGGTGCGGGCGTGTCCCGCGAATGATCCAACGCCAAGCATGAGCGACACGCCCGCCGGCCTTAGGCATGGCGGGGCTGGCCGGACTCGAACCGGCGACACGCGGTTTAGGAAACCGCTGCTCTATCCGTTACTGAGCTACAGCCCCGCGACAATACTAGCCTCCAAATGCCTTTGGGACAAGCACGAGCACAGGGAAACTACGAGCGACGGGAGGAAAGGATGACAAATCCTTGGTTGGGGGGAGGTTCGCTTTCCTCCGCTTCCACCATGGTCACGTTGGCCATCACCGGACCTCGCCAAAGCAACGCCTCCAGCCGGTTTAAATCAGCCTCGCAACCGGCGGCCACCACCTCTACGCGGCCATCCCCCAGATTGCGCACAAAGCCCCACAAACCCAGCCGCTGGGCCTCTCGGAATACGAAGTACCGGAAACCCACACCTTGGACGCGCCCCGAAACCAAAAAGCGCCGCGCGCGCATCGTGTTACTCACCGTCATGGCAATTGTAACAGGGCCTAAGGATCGCCTCACCACGCGCAGGTCCCATGGGCAGGACTTCCCCCCTGCAGGCCTTGCTTTGCCCCCTGGCCTGTGGCAAACTGAACGAGTGTTCATTCAGCCCTTTTCTCGCCGCCCAGGTAAGACCGCAATCCCCGGCGAGGCGTTTGCCCGCCACGGACGGGCGAGGCTTGCACGTGATTGCATGAGATTTCCATGAAAGGAGGAGCCCATGCATAAACCCATTCGCAAAGTAGCTGTTTTGGGCGCCGGTGTCATGGGATCGGGCATTGCTGCCCATCTCGCTAACGCCGGCGTTCGTTCATTGCTTTTGGATATTGTCCCCGCGTACACACCAGAAGATGAAAAAGCAGGACTGAAACCACAAGACCGAGCCTTCCGCAACAAACTTGCGCTTCAAGGCTTGGAAAACATAAAAAAGTCCAAGCCCTCGTTGATTTACTCCCAGAGGTTCCTCCCCCTCATTGAGGTTGGGAACTTCGAGGATGACTGGGCCCGCCTTTCCGAGTGTGACTGGATCGTGGAAGCGGTCGTAGAACGGTTGGACATTAAAAGGCAGCTGTTCGCCCGTGTGGAGCAGGTGTGGCGCCCCGGAATGATCGTGTCTTCCAACACCTCGGGTTTGCCCATTCGCAAGATGGTGGAAGACCGCAGTCTGGAATTCCGCAAGCATTTTCTGGTGACTCACTTTTTTAACCCCGTACGCTACATGCGGCTTTTGGAAATCGTGGCCGGAGAGGACACAGATCCGGAAGTGGTGCGTGCCATGGCGGATTTCGGCCGCTTGCGACTGGGCAAGGGCATCGTCTTCGGCAAGGACACGCCCAACTTCGTGGGCAACCGCATTGGTGTGTACGCCCTGATGGCCACACTCCACGCCATGATGGAAATGGATTATCAAGTGGATGAGGTAGACGCCATCACGGGCCCGGCCATGGGCCACCCCAAATCTGCTTCCTTTGGCACCGTGGACTTGGTGGGTCTAGACACCATGGTGCACGTGGTGCGCACGCTCCGCGAGGATTTGCCCAACGACGAAGGCCAGCCTTACTTCCAGGTGCCGGAGTTCGTCACCCGTATGGTGGAGCAAAAAATGCTGGGACGAAAGTCCGGGGCCGGGTTTTTTAAGCGGGAAAAGGGCGCCAACGGGGAAAAGCAGGATTTTGTGCTTGATTGGAAGACCTTCACTTACCGTGCGAAAAAGCGTTATGACTTCCCCTCCCTCAAGGCCACGAAAAACATCCATGACCCAGGCGAGCGCATTAAGACCCTGGCCTTTGCCGACGACCGCGCTGGCACATTTGCGTGGCGAGTTTTACGGGATACCTTAGCCTACACCTCGCGCCGGCTTTTCGAAATTGCCGACACCATCGTGGACATTGATAACGCCCTGAAATGGGGGTTTAACTGGGAGCTCGGCCCCTTCGAGACCTGGGACGCCCTGGGCGTGCGCACGGTGGTGGAGCGCATGAAGGCCGAGGGGGTAAGCCCCGCCCCATGGGTTGAGGAAATGCTGGCTTTTGGGGCAGAAAGCTTTTACCGTGCGGGTGAGCTCCGCCGCGAGTACTGGGATGCCGCCAAGAAGACGTACCTGCCCGAGCCACGACCGGATACCTTTTTGGTGCTTCCCGAAATTAAGAGGCGAAACCGCATCGTTTACGAAAACCCTGGTGCCTCCCTCATTGACCTGGGCGACGGCATCGGCTGCGTGGAGTTCCATTCGGTAATGCAACCGAAGCTCAACCCCATTGACGACCAGATCATGGAGGTCATGCACAAGGCCCTGGAGATCGGCCCCCGTGAATTTCGGGGCTTGGTTATCCATCACCAGGCGGAGCAGTTTTGCGCCGGTGCCAACCTGCTGATGATCTTGGAAGGGGCCACGTCTCAAGCTTGGAAAGCTATTGACGAGATGATCCGCAAGTTCCAGGGAATGACCATGGGCATGCGTTACGCCCCCATCCCGGTGATCACTGCCCCCTTTGGCTTTACCTTTGGTGGCGGTGCGGAAATTACCATGGGCGGTGACCGCGTGTGTGCTTTGGCCGAAACCTATATCGGGTTGGTGGAAGTGGGGGTGGGCTTGGTCCCCGCCGGCGCCGGTCATGTCTTTATGTTGGAGCGCGTCCTGGAGGGCAGCGATGAGCCCATCCTTGACAACCTCCCCTTCATCCGCAAGGCGTTTGAAACCATCGCCATGGCCAAGGTAGCTACCTCTGCCGAAGAGGCCCGTGAGCTCAAGTACCTGCGCCCCTGTGACCATGTGGAGCTGAACCGCGACCAACAGCTGTGGACCGCCAAACGCATGGCCATCGCCATGGCCGAGGAGGGCTACCGACCACCAGTGCCCAAGACCTTCCGCCTGCCGGGACGCTCTGGCATTGCCACGCTACGCATGCTCCTCCACAACCTCAAACTCACCCACAACATTTCCTCCCACGACGAAAAAATTGCCACCCACATTGCCACCATCCTGTGCGGTGGCGACACCACCATTAACAACCCAGTTTCGGAGCAAACCATCTTGGATTTGGAGCGGGAAGCGTTCCTGTCCCTCTGTGGGGAACCCAAAACTCAGGAACGCATCAAGTACATGCTTTTGAACAACAAACCGTTGCGCAACTAAAAGGAGGCGAGCATGAGACAAGCCGTCATCGTCAGCTACGCCCGCACACCCATTGGCCGGGCAAAAAAAGGAAGCCTCAAGGACACACGCCCGGAGGAATTTGCCGCCCCTGTGCTTGCGGAACTGGTGCGCCGCACGCCGGGGCTTGACCCGGCCATGGTGGACGACTTCATCGTAGGCTGCGCCATGCCCGAAGGGGAACAAGGCATGAACATGGCGCGCCTCATCTGGCTTTTGGCCGGCTTCCCTGTGGACGTTCCCGCCACCACCATCAACCGTTTTTGCTCCTCGGGCTCGCAGTCCATTGCCTGGGCGGCAGATACCATCAAGGCCGGTTCCGCGGACATTATTATTGCCGGTGGCGTGGAATCCATGTCCATGGTGCCCATGGGAGGCAACAAGCTCACTGCCAGCCCTGAGCTCATGGATTTGATGCCCAACGCCTACGCAGCTATGGGCACCACGGCGGAAGTGCTAGCCCGGCAATTTGGCATCAGCCGGGAAGACCAGGACGCCTTTGCCCTGCGCTCCCACCAAAAGGCTGCCGCTGCCATTGCCACCGGCAAATTTAAGGAAGAAATCGTTCCTCTCAAGGTTCGCACCATGGACGACGGTGTGTGGCGAGAGTTTCTCTTTGACACCGACGAAGGCCCGCGGGCTGACACATCCTTGGAGGCTTTGGCCAAACTCAAGCCGGTCTTTGACCCGCGCGGCACTGTCACCGCTGGAAACTCCTCGCAAATCAACGACGGCGCTGGTTTTGTGGTGGTTATGTCGGAGGAAAAGGCAAAGGCCATGGGCCTGGAGATTCAAGCCTATGTGCGCCAGTGGGCAGTGGCGGGGGTACCACCGGACATCATGGGTATAGGTCCCGCCAAGGCCGTGCCCAAGCTTCTGGCCAAAGCCAACGTGTCCCTCAAAGACATTGACTTGGTGGAAATAAACGAGGCTTTTGCTTCGCAAGCCGTTTACTGTGTTCGCGAATTGGGCCTTTCCGATGAGCAGTTCAACGTTAACGGCGGCGCCATTGCCACGGGACACCCCTTGGGTGCCACAGGTGCCATCCTCACGTGCAAAATCCTGGGCGAGATGAAACGACGCAATGCCAAACGCGGCATCGTTACCATGTGCATCGGCGGCGGTATGGGTTTTGCGTACCTTTTGGAAAGGCCATAACTAAGAGGCTGCTACAACCAGGGGCGAGGGCCTTGCCTCGCCCCTTTTTGCTTTTGCGGCCAACAAAAACTTCTTTCTTTTCTGGTCTTGGTTTATTACTATTCCCTTGTGGTGGACCACGTGAGGCAACTGGAACACAACGTGGAATCCCTTGTGTCCCACCTTTCCCTGTGGCCCGGTTGGCGTGTTCGTAGTGAGCCGGATCTTTTGTGGTGCGAAAGTGCAATTCCCAACGAGGCCTTCAACAAAGTCATTCGCTGTCAGCTGCCCAGCTCCCAAGCGGCCTCCCGCCTGGTTCGTTTACGAGACGAAACCTTTTCACGCGGTGCGCCCTTGGGTTTTTGGTTGGGACCAAGATCACAGCCATCAAACCTCGCCCATCTTTTGGAGGAACTGGGTTTCCGACCTTCAGCCCAAGCTTGGGGCATGGTTCGCAAGGTTGCACCTTTGGTTTCGCCTCGATCCACCGAAGTGGAACTTCAGGTCCTCCATGGGTACGGTGGTTGGCCTTCTTGGATCCAAGTCTTCGGGGAGTGCTTTGGCTTGCCTTGGGACGTGGCTGAAGCGTACGGGGAACAACTGGCCATTGGCCTGGGCCCAGGCCAACCCCTCGCCCACGCGGCGGCCTTTATCCGGGGGCAGCTCGTTGGAACCGCCAGCGTCTTCATAGATGACCGGCGGGTAGCCGGCATTTACAACCTCGCCACCTCCGCCTCCGCCCGCGGGCAAGGTGTTGGTGAAGCTCTTCTTAATTTCGTCATGGCTGAGGCAGAAAGGCAGGGCTGCCAATGGGCGGTGCTGCGTTCCACCGCTGCCGCATACAGCTTTTACGTTGCCGCCGGCTTTCAGCCTGTAGCGCGCTATTGGATTTACGTGGCTACGCCGTCGCCAACCCTAATTTAGCAAGAAAACGCCAAGAAAGGCGACGAAACGATCGCCCTGCCCACCCGGATGAAACTTAGGCGTTGCGCACCACTGCCCGAAACCGCACCCGGTTTTGCCGAACCTTTTCCAACGCTTGGTTGACAGAAGCCATGGGGAACACCTCCACCTTTGGCCCAATCCCAAAACGCACAGCTACATCCAGCGTTTCTCTAATCATAGCCCGCCCGCCTATGGGTGAGCCCATGATTCGGCGGCGTTTCGTCAAAAGCGCCCAGAAAGGGATTTCCAAAGGCTGCGGCCCACCTGCCACCAAAACCAAGGTGCCGTCGGCATCCAGCCAGTTGAGGTACGCCACCCAATCTTGAGGGTATGGCACCGTGTTCAGGAGCACCTGCAAGCGATACGGGGGGCGCGGCGGGCTTTGCCCCGGTTCCACCACAAACGCCCGTATTGCTCCCAGACGTTCCGCCTCCTTGGCTTTTTCCGGGCTGGTGGTGAAGAGGGTGACCTCGTTCCCCAAACGCGAGGCGAAAAGCACGGCCAAATGCCCCAGGCCACCCAGCCCTATGACGCCAATGCGTTGGCCCGAGCTCATGCCTGCGTGGCGCAAGGCCGAATACACCGTGACCCCGCCGCACAGCAAAGGCCCTGCCTCCGCCGGCAGGTCTTCCGGAAACGGCAACGCGAAACGGCCATCCACCTTGACATGGGAGGCAAAACCGCCTTTGCCCACCACAATGAGCCCCTGATGGTGGTCGCAGAGGTTCTCATTACCAGAAAGGCAATCGGGACAGGTCATGCACGCTGAAGCCTGCCAGCCAATGCCCACCCGCTGCCCCACCGCGAGGCCTGCCACAGCCACTCCTTTTTCCACCACCCGACCCACGATCTCATGGCCAGGCACCAGCGGGTACGTTGACATCTGCCAGTCGTTGTCCAGCATGTGGATGTCCGAATGGCAAATCCCACAAGCTTCCACCGCCACCAAAATCTCGTGTGGCGAGCCGAGCTTCAGTTCGTAATCTATGGGCTCAAGCTGAGCACCACGTTCGCGTGCCGCCCATCCCTGTGCTTGCATCCTGCCCCCCTTTACCCAAAGCCCCACCCACCCGCATCAAGTTTACCAACGAAGTGACACACCATCGGCCATCAGCTTCTCCCGGACTCTTTTCTAGAAAACGCGCCACGGTAGTGGCGCAAACGCGGGAAGAAACCATGCACTTCCACCGCCACCACGTCGAAGCGGCAAAAAGAAACAGGCCCTCGGCGCTGGGATAGGTACGCTTGAGCCACCCGCAACAGTTGCGCTTTTTTACCTGCAGATACAGCTTCCTCCGGAAGACCGACAGAGAGGGACGTGCGAGTTTTTACCTCCACAAACACCAAGACGTGGCGGGAACGCATCACCAGGTCCAGCTCTCCCAGGGGGCAGCGCCAATTGCGGGCCTCTAAGCGGTAACCCTTGAGGCGCAGCCACCACAGGGCCAAGGTTTCCCCGAAGCGGGCCAGTCGCAGGTGCCCGCCCCCATGGGGATGCGAAGGAGAAACGCTAGCCCTCACCCAGAGCCTGCGCCGCCAGCTGCACTACGTCCGTGGTCTTGGCTTGCTCCCTCCCCAGTTCCCCCTGGGCATTGCCAATCATGATGGCGCAGAACGGGCACGCCACGGCCACGTCCTGGCAGCCCGAGGCCTCCAACTGCTGCAAGCGGGTTTGGTTAATGCGGCTGCCTAGCTTTTCCTCCAGCCACATGCGACCGCCGCCGGCTCCGCAGCACATGGCCTTTTCCCGGGAAAGCGGAGCTTCTTTCACACGCAAGCCGGGAATGGCCGCCAGAACCTCGCGGGGCGCATCAAACTCCCGGTTGGTACGGCCCAAGTAGCAGGGATCGTGGAAGGTAAGCTCCTGGTGCAGCTCCTTGGTGAGCTTGAGCCTTCCTTCCCGCAGGAGTTGGGCCAAAAGCTGTGTGCCGTGGATTACCTCGTAATTACCGCCAAAGTCAGGGTACTCGTTTTGCAACGTGTGCAAGCAGTGTGGGCAGTTGGTTACGATCTTCTTCACTCCATAGCGGTTGAGGGTTTCCACGTTGGCCTGCGCAAGCATTTGGAAAAGGTACTCGTTCCCCAAGCGCCGAGCGGCATCCCCGGTGCAGGTCTCCTCGGCACCCAAAATGGCAAACGTGACCCCCGCCGCCTTCAGGAGCTTAGCCAGGGCTATTGAAGTGCGCTTACCTTGATCGTCAAAGGAACCGGCACAACCCACCCAAAATAGGTATTCGAACGCCGCACCGTCGCTGGCTTTAGGCACGTCCAAACCTTTCGCCCAATCTGCCCGGCTATCCGCCGGCAACTGCCAAGGATTACCAGCGGTTTCCATGCCTCTAAAGGCCGGCTCGGCCTCTGCGGGAAACTCGGCTTTTTCCAGCACCAAGTGGCGCCGCATTTCCACGATTTTGTCGGTGTACGAGATAAAAAGCGGACACGCCTCTTCACACCACCGGCAGGTGGTGCAGGCCCAAATGGTTTCTGGGTTAATCACCGATGCCGCCAAATCCGGGAGCTCCCCTTTGTTCCCCTTCAAAATGCTCGTGTCGTTTGCGGTTAGGTGATCCCGTAAGTCAATGGTAAGGTCCCTAGGGATCAGGGGCTTACCGGTAATCGTGGTGGGACACACCACCGTGCAGCGGCCACACTCCGTGCAGGTGTAAAGATCCAAAAGCTGCTTCCATGTAAAGTCGGTAACCTTGGCAGCACCCAAGGTGGTACCTTCTTCGATGTTTTCCAAGTCCATCTTGGCAAGCTTCCCTGGCTTTTCCAGCGGCCGCAAAAGGACGTTGGGCAGCGAAAGATACACGTGAAAGTGCTTGGAGTAAGGGAGGTAGTTGGCAAAAACGAAAAGCACCACCACATGCAGCCACCAGGAGGTAGCGTACACCCCGGAAAGCGTCCCCATGGCTGAGCCCGCAAACCACCCAGCTACGGTTTTTGAGACCACTGCACCGCCTAAGGTATCAGCGGCTCCCGCGGCAATACGGGGCGCGTCCATGGTGATATCGGTAATCATGAGGGCGGCGATCATGCACAAAATGAACCAAGCGTCCGCCGAGTACTCCAAGCGCGCCGGGCGCGTCACCGCCCTCCGAAACATGGCTACTGCTACACCTATGAGCACCAAAACCGCAAAAATATCCTTCGTAAAACCATAAAGGTTACCAAAGGCTCCAGAAAGGAAGGGAAGCTCTTTGCCGCCAGTGATACCCTCGTAAACGAGACCCAGCGAGCGCAGTAGAAAAACGCAAAAGCCCCAAAAAATCAAAGCATGCATAACTCCGGGTACCGGATCAGAAAACATGCGCTTTTGCCCCAGGACGTACACGAGCACATCCCACAGCCTCCGACCCCATTGCCCCAACGCCACTCCACGCCGGCCCGCGGCCACCAGCTGCAAACGCCGAAAAAGTGAGTACGTTACCCCGGCGATCGCCAGCAAAAGCAGAAGCCAAAAAAACCACAAACCCAACCCCGATCCTGGAAAAAGCTGCGTGGCGTGGTGCATAGCGCCTCCTTTCGCGGCAATTATGCCAGAAAACCGAATTTCTGCCACCAGTTCGTCATCAAGAGAAAGAGTCGCTGTGGCGAGACCAAAAGCGGTTATTGGTGGACGGCTTTTCCCATGCCTCATGCAAGCGCTCTGTTAGAATTCGTCCGCGGTGGGGTACCGCCGGCGTTAGCCGATCTTTCACAGAGCACGCCGCGGGCGAAAGCGTCCCGTGGGAGGGCCACGGAGGTTGGGGTCTGGTGCTGACCGGCAAACCTCATGGACGGCGGCAGGAGCGGAGAGGAGGGGGTTATGAGCGGCAAGATTAAGGTGTTGCCCACTTCGCGAATAGGTATTGGCCCGCTTTCTGATATGGCAGAACAAATGCGTTCCTTTCTTCCGGGTTGGGAGGACACCCGCCCTACAGCAGAAAGAAAAACGCAAGCATCAGATCTTCGCTGGGACCTGGAGCACCTGGCTCAACACGATGCCGACGGCGTGCTGGTGGCCAGCTTGGCCTCGGAAGTGGTAGGGTTTGTGGCCAGCTTCGTTCGCTCCCGCTGGCTCTTGATTTCCCAGCTTTGGGTCCTTCCTGAATACCGTGAGGCTGGCGCCGCCGAGGCCCTTTTCCGCCGCGCCTTGCTTTTCGGTCAGCGCTCCGGAGCGACCAAGGTGGCTTTTGACGCCCTCACACCGTGGCACGTCGCCCTGGGCATCGGTTTTGGCCTTTCGCCGTCATTTCTCCTCTTGCGCTTGCTTTTGCCCGTGGAGAGGGCCCTCCCCCTGGCCCATCAACTCGTCAAGCTTCAGCCGGGAACCGAAGTCACCGCCGAAGCGGTGGGACGCCGAGCTTTCTTTGCGGACTTAGAGCGTTTGGACCGGCTGGTCCGCGGCTTTGCCCGCCCCATGGACCACGAGTACTGGCTCTTTTCGCGCAACTTGCGTTTGGCAGTAATACGGGAGGGCGACCGCATCACGGCGTACGCCTACGGAGGCGCAGGCCAGTGCGGGCCGGTGGTGGGAGCCACCGAAGAAGCCTCACTTGCGGCTTTTGGATGGGCCTTGCAGTTCACGGCCGGTTCGCTAAGCGAAAAAGCTGAAAACGTCTCGGTAAGCTGCCTCCTACCCACCACATTTGCCCGGGCTTTTGATCACATCCTGGAGCCCAAGCCGGAGGTCACCGCAGCATCCTATTGGTTAGCCAACGAAAATCCCCGTGCCGGTTACTTTCTGCCGGCAAGTTTTAGCTTGCTGTAAACTCCAAGGCTCACAACCCTAAGGCCGCCAGTTCCGTGCTTTGGCCGTGAAAACCCACGCTGCACCTTTCGTGGTCCACCACCACTGGTACTGCCCTTTGGAAGGTCCAACGGGCCAGCTCCCCTATTCTTTCGGGTTCCCGGCTCAAGTTCACCACCGCAAAGGCCACCCGACGTCTCTTTAAGTCAGCGAGCAAAAGCTCGCAAAAGGGACATCCGTCGGCCACGTAAACGAGGATCAACCTTCCTCCCCATTCCAAGGGACGTCCGCGGGCTCCAGCTCCGCCAAAACGTGGGGTTTTTCCCGCCAACCGGGAGACGCCTTTACACGCAGGTCCAAATAAAGCCTTACACCCAGAATTTTCTCAATACGCTCCCGAGCTGCCTCGCCCACAGCTTTAATCATTCGCCCACCCCGCCCAACCACAATGGCCTTTTGGCTTTCCCTTTCCACCAAGATGTCCGCCCACACCTTTAAAAGTGGCAGCCCGCCCCCTCTTTCTTCCTCTTCCATGTGCCGAACCAAAACTGCCGTGGTAAAGGGCAGCTCGGCGTCCACCCGTTCTAGGAGAGCCTCACGGATGAGCTCAGCAATGAAAAAGCGTTCGCTTTGGGTGGTAGTAGCGTCGGCGGGCAACAGCGCCTCCCCTTCGGGAAGCAGGGCAAAAAGGTGCATGAGGAGCACAGGGATACCCTCACCGGTGACTGCGGAAACAGGAACAATGGCAGCGTAGGAACGGCGTTGGGTGTAAAAGGCGATGCGTTCCGCCAAGTGCCTGCGCGCCGGTGCCAGGTCCAGCTTGTTGGGGACCAAGATCACTGGCGTGGCAAGCCCAGAGAGCAGCTCCACCACAAACGCCTCGCCGTGGCCGGGTGGTTCATCGGCGGCGAACATTTGCACCACCACATCCACTTCCTGAATGGTTTCCCGCAGCACGTGCATCATTTGCACGTTCATGCGGTGTAAGGGGCGATGAACCCCCGGTACGTCAAAAAAGACGACCTGTCCCCGTGCCTCGTTCACCACCCCTACGATGCGGTGACGCGTGGTTTGCGGCCGCGGCGAAACGATGGCCACCTTTTGCCCCACCAACGCGTTGATGAGGGTGCTCTTCCCCACATTGGGTCGCCCCACCAAAGCCACGGTCCCGCTTTTCATGCGGGAACACCCCCCTGGCGCGGGCAAACGCGCACCCTTTTGAGCCGCCGGCGCTCTACTTCCACCACTTCCAAGAGTAGCCCCCGGTATTCCACCCTCTCACCGGGACGCGGTAAATGTCCGAGACGATCCAAAACCAGACCTGCCACCGAATCGTAAGCCGCGTCGTCTTCCAACTCGAGGCCAAAGAGCTCCGTAAGGGTTTCCACGTGGGCGTTGCCGGCAATGACGTAGCAGCTGTCCCCTTCTTGCTCGATTTCAGGGGGCTCCTTTTGGTGCTCGTCTTGAATTTCACCCACGATCTCCTCGAGTACGTCCTCCAGCGTCACGATGCCCGCCGTGCCGCCGTACTCGTCCACCACCACCGCCAGCTGCTGCCGGCTCTGCTGGAAAAGCCGAAGGAGGTCGCGCAACGGCTTGGTTTCGGGAACGACCAGCACTGGCCGCATCAGCGTGCGCGCTGGAGGTGACTGGTTGGAGGCTACCGCCCGTAGCACGTCCTTAACGTGGACTAACCCCTCGATGTGGTCCAAGCTCTTGCCGTAAACCGGCAGCCGCGTGAACATGGACTCGGCAAACACGGTCTTTACCGTTTCAAAGTCCGCATCCACCGGCAACGCCACCAGGTCGGTGCGGGGGGTCATGATCTCCCGGGCCACAGTGTCGGAAAGCTCCACGATGGAGGCCACCAACTCTGCTTCCTCGCGTTCCAAGATGCCCGCCTCCTCCCCGGCGCCGATAAAAGCTCGCACTTCGTGCTCGTCCACCTCGCTTTCTTCCTGCGCCTCACCGTTTCCCGCGTTTTCCGCAAGGGGGTGCGGAAAACGAGCAAGAAAGCCAATAACCGGGGCCACCGGACGAAGAAGGTAAAGCGCTGCCACCGCAAAAAACTCCGCCCTTTCTCCCACGGTCATGCGCGCAGATAAGGCCACCAAACTGAACCAGGTGACGCAAACTACGGCCCAAGCCCCCAGCTCCCCAGCCCCGGCCAAGGTTGCTGCCCGCCAAAGCACCGCGGTGAGCAGTACCCACAAGCCCGCTACCGCTCCCACTAAAAAAACCACACACGCCGCAGCCGCTTCGAAGCTCCGGGGCACGCCGGGCAGGAGGTTCTTGCGCGCCGACAGCAAGCCTGCAAACTGAATGCTGCCCAGCCGCACCACCCCAAAAACCCCGGACATAAGCAAAAAAGCCACTCCCGCGGCCAGCCCGGCAAAAAGCAGAGCGGTGACAGGGTTCGCCCACCACTGAGAAAGCGCTTGGCTCACAAAAGCTCCTCCCGCAATTGCTTTTCCAAGGCTTCCATCTCACCGCGGTCTTGCTCGTGGTCAAAGCCGCACACGTGCAAGGCGCCGTGAATGAGCAAGAGGCACAGCTCTCGCTCCAGGCTGTGGCCGGCCGTCTCCGCTTGGCGAGCGGCGGTTTCTACGGAAATCGCCACGTCCCCCAAGTGCACGGTGCCGCTGGGCAAGCGATCGTGAGCCGGGAAAGAGAGCACATCCGTAGGCTTAGCCTTGTGGCGGAAACGGCGGTTCAAAAGCTCCATGGTGCGGTCATCGCAAAAAAGCACAGAAAGCTCCCCCTCCACCACCCCCACCCGCTGCAGCGCAGCCACCCCCACCTCACGCAGTCGTTTGCTTAGCCCCGGCAAAGCTCGCCCTTGCCAACGCACTGACACCTTAAGCTTGCCGGCCATTGCCCCTCCGGTTAAAGTCGAAGCCTGGGTAATCAATGCGGTGGTGGCCCGCCGAAGTGATGACCCAGGAAAAGGCAGCGGAAATTTTCTCCAGATCCTTCAGTGTCAGCTCGCACTCGTCCAGTTGCCCGTCTTCCAAGACCTTCTTGATCACTTGCTCGATCATGCTCTGGACCCGTCCCGGCGTGGCTTCGCTCAAGGTGCGTGCCGCCGCTTCCACCGCATCGGCAAGCAAGATGATGCCCATTTCCTTGGACTTGGGTTTAGGGCCGCGGTAGCGAAACTCCTGCTCCTCCACCTCCCCCTTGTCCGGGGTTTCCTGTTGTTTGGCACGGTTGTAGAAAAAGTGGATGAGCTTGGTGCCGTGGTGGGTGGCAATGGCTTCACGGATAGGTTCCGGAAGCTTGTAATGACGAGCTAACTCCAGGCCGTCCTTCACGTGCTTTTCCACAATTAATGCCGACATCCATGGCGACAGGTGATCGTGGGGGTTGGGCCCTCCCCGTTGGTTTTCAATGAAGTACTCAGGCCGCATGAGCTTACCAATGTCGTGGTAGTAGCAGCACACCCGCGCCAAAAGCGGGTTCGCGCCAATGGCTTCGGCGGCGGCCTCCGCCAGGTTGGCCATCGCCAACGAGTGCTGGAAGGTACCCGGGGCCTCGGTGGCCAGCCGGCGAAGCAGAGGGAGGTTGGGGTTGGAAAGCTCCAAGAGGCGGATATCGGTGATGGTACCGGTAGCACTCTCCAAAACCGGAAGGAAGAAGCTTGCCAAAACCGCGGCCATAATGCCGCCCAAAGCGGCAGTGGCGGTGTTGGCCAAAACCTCCTGAAGTTGCGGGTTAGGGAGGCTGTGGAGGCGTAACGTCACCGCGCAAAAGACGTTAAAGGCGGCCAAAAAAAGCCCTACCCTGGTGAGGGCGTTTCGTTCTTTCACCTTTTGCGTGGCAAACGCTGCCGCCACAGCCGCCAGCAAGGAGTAGGCCACCGTGTGTCCGGGGAAAATCAGCATCAAAGACACGAGCACAGCTTGACTGGCGGCAAACAAGACCCCCACGGAAAGCCCAAACATGAGGCTGGCCAGAATCGGGCCGGTGGCGTGCGGGAGGGCTGGCCAATACACCGCAACCTCGTTAAACGGTTCGCGGATTACCGCTGCTGCCACCCTACCCACCACAAAAGACACTGCCCCTTCCACGAGAAGCGCCAAAAAAAGCACCACCAGCACGCTTCCGTAGCGCACGAGCTGCTCGCTTTCTGCCACCGGCTCGCGACGGAAATAAAAGAACCACATGAGGGCCACCAGCAAAGCCATGCCGAAGGCACCCACAACTGGCCAAAAACTGCGTGGGCCCTGTGCGGAAGCCGCCAACGATTCCAAAAGCCGGGCTACCTGCGGGCTCACCTCGTCCCCACGGCGCAAAAGCACGCGCCCACGGTTAAGGTGCACCGATACCTCCTCAACGCCAGCTGCTGCCCGCATCCTGCGCGACAAGGTCTCGCCGCGATCCAAAATCACGTTGGCAGGCATAAGTCGAGCCAAGAAAGCGGCTAGAGGTCGGCGGTGCTGACGGTCCACGATGTGCAGGGCAGCCAAGCGCTGTTCCAGGGTCTCCGCCAGGGTGGCAGCGTCTATAAAACGAAACACGTCCAGCTGCAGGTGCTCCTTGTCGGTGCCAGCCTCCTTGACGGTAATACCCTTGTCGGCCCAGCGCAATAACTCCACGCGGTCTTCCACCACCCCTTGCCTGTACACCTGGTCCACCACATCCAGCAAAGCCAACAGCAACTCTTGGGAAAACCGTAGCGTTCGCAGCACCTGAACCTCATGGGCTTCCAGACGCTGACCCACCACCTGCGATAGCTCCAAAACCAGACGCGAAGCATCGTAATGCTCGGACTTTTGCCCCAAGGCAACGACGGCCGCCAGTTTGGCTTTCACTTGCTCGCTTACCTTAGGATCGAAAACGTAGACCGGGGGTACATCCAAACCCGCCCGTCGCCTCTTTTGCTCGGTGGATTCCACGTCAGGAAGGGTGACGTCGCGGTGAATAACCACGTCTGTGGGGGCAATGTCCCCAGGTTTTAAGAGCGGGTAATGGCCCGTTTGCCGCGGGGCCACCAAGAAAGTGGTCAACACCACAAACGCCGGTCCCAAAAGCCACGCCTGGGCGAGAAAGCGTCGCCGTTTCTGACCCCACTCGCCGCCTCTTCGCTGGTGGGAGGCGGTTTTCTGACCGCGGGAAAGTGTGCGCAGGTTCACTGTCGTTCGTGTTTTGCCGCCTCAAAGCGCTCGTACGCTTCCACCACCCGCTGCACCAACCGGTGACGGACCACATCCTCCTTGGTAAAGTCGAAAAAGCAAATGCCCGGAATATCGCGCAGGATCAGGCGGGCTTGCACCAACCCCGAGGACGCTCCGGCCGGCAGGTCAATTTGCGTCACGTCGCCGGTAATCACGGCTTTGGAGTGGAACCCCATGCGGGTGAGGAACATCTTCATTTGCTCCGGGGTGGTGTTTTGGGCTTCATCCAAAAGGATAAAGGAGTCGTTCAACGTGCGCCCGCGCATGAAGGCGAGGGGTGCAATTTCGATGACGCCACGTTCTAAGTGTTTGACCACCTTGTCGTAGCCCAGGATGTCGTAAAGCGCATCGTACACCGGGCGCAGGTAAGGGTTTACCTTTTGTTCCAAGTCCCCAGGCAAGAACCCCAAGCGCTCGCCAGCCTCCACTGCTGGCCGGGTGAGCACAATGCGGCGCACCCGCTTTTCCGCAAGGCTCGCCGCCGCCAAAGCTACCGCCAGGTAGGTTTTCCCGGTTCCCGCCGGACCCACAGCAAACACAATGTCGTTTTTTACCACCGCCTGGATGAACAAGCGCTGTTTCAAGTTTCTCGGTACCAAAAGGCGCTTGACGCTTTCGGGGATGGTAGCGTCGGTGAAAAAGTTCACCAGATCCACATCCGGGTCCTCTTCTAACACCCGCAGCGCGGTGCGGAATTCCTCGCGCCCCACGGCGTAACCCCTGCTCACCAGGATCCCCAAATCAGAAAGCAAACGTTCAGCGGTAGCCACCGCCTGCGGCTCCCCTGCCAAAAACACCGTGTCTCCGCGAGCCTGAACACGGACCCCCAGGCGCTCGCCCAGGTAACGGAAGTTCTCCTCCAGGTTGCCCGACAGCACCTCAAGGCTTTTTTCAGGTAACTGCACGCTGGTCATTCTTCCCCTCTGCCCCCCATCGAGGGCGTACCACGGCCCCACAGTGCTTGCCGCAAGTTGGCCAAGCCCTGCGAGCCCTTACTCTCAGACTCCCCGTTGTTATTCATGCCAAAGGACTTCGCGACCGCCCTGCCGATGGTTAAGCCAACGCGCCAAGACAAAGAGGGCGTCGCCCAAACGGTTTAAAAACCGCACCGCCGCACCTACCACCTCGTCGTTAGCGCCCAAGGCTGCTACCGCCCGCTCGGCCCGGCGGGTAACGGTCCGGCATAGGTGGGCAACGGCCGCGGCGCGACTGCCGCCAGGAAGCACGAAGTTCCTCAGAGGCGGTAGCTCCGCGCTCATACGGTCAATCCAGTTCTCCAGCCAAACCACATCGGAAGCCTCGGCAGCAAGAAAGCCCCTGGGGCTTCCCGCGAGCACGGAGCCCAACGAAAACAACGCGCGTTGCGCCCTCTCCAGGTGCGCATCCGCTTCGGAGGGGACCCCCTCGGCCCGTAACATCCCCACCCAAGAGTTTACCTCATCCAGGTCACCGTACGCGGAAACTCGCGGTTCCCACTTGGGGACACGCTCACCGCTACCCAAAGCGGTATAACCACCGTCCCCGGTCCGGGTGTAAACCCTCACGAAGTCATGCTATCACGTGAAAGCCCAGCGATGACCAGCTACGCCTCCGGGGACATCGGCAACACCAACCGCTTCACCTTCTCCAAGAAAGCCTCGGCAGTGAATGGCTTGACCAGAACCTGGGCGTGAGCCAAGAGAGGATCGTTTTCCGGGTAGTAGCCGGTAGCCAGCAAAACCACCGGCGGTTTTTCGCGACGCATCATCTCGGCGTAGACTTCCCGCCCGCCCATTTCCGGCATCACGAGATCAAGGACCACCAGCGCAAAACCTTCGGGATCGGCATGGTAAAGCGCCAGGGCTTCTTTGCCGTCGCAAGCTTCCACCACCTGGTAGCCCTCCGACCGCAAGAGATACGCAAGCCCCTCGCGAATGGCAGCTTCGTCATCCACGATCATGACCTTGCCTGGGCGAGGCACCTCAGCCTCGCCTGGTTGCGTCGCCAAAAGTGCTGGGGGCAAATCCGCCCACACCCGGGCGCCAAAGCCCGCACGCTCGCGAAAGCCCGCCTCGCCCAGGTGTCGGCGCGCCACAAAGTAGGCCAAAGCTCGGGCCCGCAGCCTTGCCGGCAGAACCGATGGCAGTTCCTCGTGGACTGAGTAAAGGTCGCCCGTATCGCTAACCGCCAAACGGCAAACCCCTCCCGGCAGCTGCTCCACCGCCACCTCCACCGTTCCCGCACCGCCTTGGAGGCACTCCACCGAAGCCTCAACTAGACCCTGTAAGAAAAGGGTGAGCTGCTCTCGATCCCCGCCAACGACTGCTGGAGAAACCCACGGCCGTACCACGAGTCGCACCCCAGCGGGCATTAGGGCCCGAATTTCTTGTTCTAAGTCCATCACCAGCTGGTTAAGGTCTAAAGCTACCAAGCCGGCACCGTGGAGGCGGAAAAAGCTGCCCGCTCGGTGCACCAGCTGGGCCACCTCCGCCATGCCGTCGCGAAGAGCCGTGGCTGCTGCGTGCCGTGAAGATGTCCTTGTCAACGAAGCCTGGACCACGTTGGCCATGCGGTGGAGGAAATACGCCACCAGCTCCTGCATTGGCGTAAGCACGTCCTCCGACAACGGCGCGCCGGCAAACAGCCCAGCTCGCTGCGCCACCACCACTACTCCAGCCAAACCTCCACCCACGCGGATACTTCGAAACACCAACTCCACGGAGGCAATCACGTCCCCCTTACACCGACAGGTTGCCACCACGTTAGCTGATTCCCCGCGAAGGGCACGAACGAAAGCCCTTTTGACCTCATGGCGGGACGCAGGAACAACAAAAGGCAGTAAACTCGCACCTGACAGCTCCTCGGGCCTGACGCCCACAGCTGCCGCCAACGCAGGGTTGCACCACGCCACCTGTCCTTTGGGTTTTAAAAAACCCACGCCCACGTTCAAAGCCGAGAGCAGAGCCCGCAGCGTGTTTTCCAACCGTTCACGGGCGGTGAAATCCTCCAAGCTCAGGCACGTTACGTGCTCCTCCCCACTCTCCATGACCCAGGGGTGAACCTCCACCGTTCGCCGGCGCCCGCGGGGCCCCAAAAAATGAGCGGTAAAAGCTCCCAGGGAGAGGCTGGTGGCGGGCAGGAGCTTCTTGACCCTTTCCCGGTCCTCCGGTGCCAGCAGCTCTTCCAACTTTCTGCCGATGAGATCAGCACGCTGTTCATAGCCCAAAAGACGGGACGCAGCCTGGTTGGCCCTCACCACCAGATCGTCCCGCAAGAACAGTAGCGGCTCCTTAACCCCGTCCAGCAAAAGCCGCCAGGAAGCCTCAGCAACCCGCGCAGCGAGCTCGGCCTCCTGCTTAGCCAACAAGGCCTCCTTTGCCATCCTTTGCGCTTCTACGCTCGTCCAATGCCGCCACGCCACCACCGCACTGGCCACTAAGAAAGCCCACAAGCCCACGAGGACAAACCACGCAGGTGAGAAGCTCGTCAGGCTTTGGGTAGGGACGAAAAGGCCAAGGGTAAGGCTTTGCCCAGCCAAGCGCACCCGGTTTCCCAATGACGTTCCCGCCGGTAGTTGTACTCGCCCCTCTTGCCAAACGAGGTCATGCCCCTCGCGAAAAACCTGCATTCTTCGAGAACACATCCAACCCCCCGGGGCTTGAAACCGGGGCTCGCACGTAAAAAACCTCGGCTTTTCGCCAGGGGAAGCCACCCAGACCAAAAGCGGCTCCCCCGAGGCTGGGGGCTCCAAGAAGCTCACCAGCCATCCGGGTAGTTCCAAAAGCAAAACCCTTTGCGCCTCAAGCCCCGCCACCCGCAAGGCCAGCACCCCCCGCGCCGCCCACGGGTCCTCATCCACGAAAGCCCACCCGCGATGCGCAGGTAGGAGCGTACTGACGTGTTCCGCGACCGGTTCCAGGCCCAACGGCCAAATGAAGGGCCTGTTCGCAACCTTGTCGTGGATCACCACCCCGAAAAGGGGATTCTCTCGCAAAAACAGGGCAAGCTGGTCAACTCTCCCCCGAGTAACATCCTGAACCACCGCGTCCACGTACCCAGTCAACTGTCCCACCGCTCCCCGCAGCAGCCGTTCCTGCAGCTCAATCTCCCTCAGCACCACCTGTTCGGTGTCTGTCCACAACACGAGCAAAACTTGGGCACTTATGAGCCCCAGCCAAAGCCACATGAAGACTCGCAACCGCGTCCGGGGGAACGCAGCTGTAGGTGCCATAGACAGCACAATTGTACCTCAACCTCTTGGCAAGGGAGCCACCTTTGCTTACCTTTGACCACGGAGGAGCTTACCATAAGACACAGCTTAAGGTTTTTCGCATTTCTGGTTCTCGCCGTTGCGGGGGCGGAAGCCGCCGACCGGCCAGAGGGAAAGCCCTTTGCCCCACGCTCCATGAGCGTCGCCCGCCATGGTGGCTGCTGCTCACCCACTGGCCGTTCTCATTGGTGTGGAAACCCTAAAAAAAGGGCGGAAGCGCCGTGGATGCAGCCATTGCCGTAAACGCCGCCTGGGCTCTCATGGAGCCCGTTTCTTGTGGCCTCGGTGGGGACGTGTTCGCTATGGTTTACGACCCTGCGAAGGGGAAGCTCTTCGGCCTCAACGGCTCGGGGCGGGCACTTTTGGCCCTCACGCGGGAAAAAATTGCCCCGACCCCTGACGGCACCATTCCTCTCCACAGCCCCTACGCTTGGACCGTCCCTGGGTGCGTTGACGGGTGGTGGGAACTCCATCAAAAGTTTGGGCGGCTGCCCTGGGGTGAGCTGTTCCAGCCAACCATCGCCTACGCCAAAGAAGGTATCCCCATTCCACAGGTCATTTCCGGAGCGTGGCAGCGCGGGGCCAGGGCTTTTGCAGCAAAGCCGGGTTTTGCACCGGTTTTTCTCCCCGGCGGCAAAGCTCCAGCAGAAGGAGAGCTTTTTGCCAACCCGGCTCTCGCCGCCACGCTTGCGCTTTTGGCCCGTGAAGGAAGGAGGGCGTTTTACGAGGGCGACATTGCTCGCCAAGAAGTTGCTTATTCTCAGCGAAACGGTGGTTTCTTTTCGTGGGAAGATTTTTCCCGTCATCGCTCCTCATGGGTTGAACCCATAAGCACCACCTATCGGGGAAGAAGCGTTTGGGAACTGGCGCCCAACACGCAAGGTCTTGCCGCCCTGCAAATGCTCAACATCCTTGAAAACTTTGACCGCAAAAGCCTAGGTCGCGAACATCCCGATTTCTGGCACCTCTTGGTGGAAGCAAAAAAGCTCGCCTTTGCCGACCGGGCCCGTTCCTACGCTGACCCCACCTTTGTCCAAACCCCAATCCAAACGCTCTTAAGCAAGGAGTACGCGAAAAAACAGGCAAACCGTATTGACATGACGAGGGCAGCGTTGGCCGTGGAGCCGGGAAACCCTCACCTCGCCGACGGCGACACCACGTTCTTGGCGGTGGGTGATGCCTCCGGCATGATGGTGGCCCTTGTCCAATCCAACTACACCGGGTTCGGCTCCGGCTACGTAATTCCCGAGTTAGGCTTGGGTTTGCAAAACCGCGGCGCGCTGTTTAGCCTGCAAGAAGGTCACCCCAACGTCTTTGAACCCGGAAAGCGGCCCTTTCACACCATCATCCCCGCCTTTGTCGGCAGAAACGGCACCCCCATGAGGGCCTTTGGCGTCATGGGCGGCGACATGCAGCCCCAGGGGCACGGGCAAATCGTCATCAACATCGTGGACTTTGGTATGAACCTGCAAGAAGCGGGGGACGCGCCTCGCTTCTACCACACAGGATCCTCCCAGCCCACCGGCACGGTCATGCGCGACGGTGGCAGGCTTTCCTTGGAATCGGGAGTCCCCGTGGATGTGCGCCGCGAGCTACTCCGCCGAGGGCACCTTTTAGTGGAAGCCACAGGGACCGTATTTGGCGGCTACCAGGCGGTGCTGCGGGATCCGGTGGCAGGCGTCTACTTTGGCGCCACCCAGTCGCGCAAGGACGGATTAGCGTTGGGCTACGGAGCCGCCAGCAAGGCCCAAGCTAGCTAAAGCGGCCACGCACCTTTGGTGTAACTCCCGGCCCAGGCGTAAGCCCGCGGCGGTGCGCGAGGGATACCAGGTAAAGTCAGCCCCTGGTACGGGAAAGCAGGCGATGCGCCCGGCAAGCAGGAAATGGTCGGGTTTTTCCTCGACGCTGGTGCCCCAATCGTAAAGGTGGTCCGGAAGCAGAAAACTGTAAGGCTCGTCCGGGTAAAAGTGTGCACCTACGCCGCTTGCCAAGGCCACCGCTGCACCTACCCGCGGATAGCGGCGCCACTGGAGGGGTAAAGTGTTGGTAAATCCACAGGCAGCCAAAAGACGGCTCACGTAGGTGTGGGGCCCGGCGGCCATGAACGGGTCTTTCCACACGAAGTACACACAAAGAATTGACGGCCCACCGGCGGCAGCGAGGAGACCCTCAGTTTCCCTGGCGTGTTCTTCGGCTTTTTCTTCCGCGCCCAGAATTGCGCCCAAAAGTCGCCAAAGAGCAGGGACATCTGCGGGTCCCTGAGGATCCACCACAAGCACTGGGACGTGGCCCGCCAAAGCTTCCACCTTCCCCTTTGGGTTCTCCTCCTTGGCCGCCAACACCAACTGGGGTTGCCACGCCAAAACCGCCGCCAAATCAAAAGTCTTGGTTCCCCCCACCGATGGCAAAGCCAACACCTCCGGAGGCGAGGTGCAAAAATCGGTGCGGGCCACAACTTTTTGGCCGCAGCCCAACTGGAAGACCGCCTCGGTGAGGCTGGGCACCAGGGAGACCACCCGCTGCGGAGACCCTTTTTGGCCGGGTCCCAAGAAAAAGCTACTCATAGCAAACAGCGCCTTCGAGCTGCCGCTCGCAGCTCATCCCGAAAATCGGGGTGAGCCACGGCAATCAACTCCAAGGCTCGTTCCCGCAAGCTCTTGCCGAAAAGCGACGCGATACCGTATTCGGTAACCACGTAGTGAACATCAGCGCGGGTGGTAACCACACCGGATCCCGGGGCCAGCACATCCACAATACGCGAAACCGTGCTGCCCTTGGCGGTGGAGGGCAGGGCAATGATGGGTTTGCCACCCTCCGAAGCAGCAGCACCGCGGATGAAGTCCACCTGCCCTCCAAAACCCGAATAAATAGAGGTGCCCAAGGAATCGGCGCACACCTGCCCGGTAAGATCCACCGCTAAAGCGGAGTTAATGGCCACCATCTTGGCGTTTTGGGCAATGACGAAGGGATTGTTGACGTAATCGGAAGGGTGAAACTCCACAAACGGGTTGTTATCCAAAAAATCAAAGGTACGTTTGGAGCCCAAGACAAACGACGCAATGGTTTTGCCCCGGTGCAACGTCTTTTTTTCGTTGGTGACGACGCCAGACTCCACAAGCTCCACAAGCCCATCCGAGAACATTTCCGTATGAATGCCCAGGTGTTTTTTATCCTTCAAGAAAAGCAAAACCGCATCAGGAATTTCGCCTATACCCATTTGCAACGTGGAGCCATCCGCAATGAGCTCGGCAATGTGACTGCCAATGGCCTTGGCCACTGGCCCAATTTCCTGGGCCTGGGGCAACTCCAGCACCGGCCGATCAATTTCCACCACATGGGTAAGACGGGAAACGTGGATGAACGCATCACCCAAGGCCCGCGGCATTTGGCGGTTAACGAGGGCGATGACCGTGCGCGCCGCTTCTGCCGCTGCCTTCGTGCACTCAACCCCCACGCCAAACGAACAAAACCCATGTTCATCAGGGGGCGAGATGTGAATCATGGCAACGTCTATTGGCAAAAGGCCAGAGGTAATCAATCGCGGGATTTGCGACAGGTGCACCGGCACAAAATCGGCCCGCCCCTCATTCACCGCCTGGCGAACATTGGGTCCGGTGAACAAAGCGCGATGGCGGAAAACCCCTTCGAATTTGGGGTCGGCGTAATCCGCACGGCCAAAGGTTAAGATGTGGATAACGGTGACGTTGGCGAGCTCCGCCGCCCGCGCCACCATCGCATGAATGAGCTCTTCGGGGTTATTGCACCCGCCATGAATCCACACGTGATCCCCGGATTTGATGGCTTTTACAGCTTCCTCAGCGGTGGTTACCCGCCGGCGGTAAATTTCGTTCCACTGCACAAGACCTCCCTATCCCAAAATCTTGGCGAGATCCATTGCCGGTTTTCCAAAAATACGAGCCAACCCCCCATGCACGAGCGTGCCTTGGTAAATGTACGTACCCGCCGCCATTTCTGGGGCGAGGCGCAAAGCTTCAAGAAAGCCTTTTTCCGCAACCACCAAAAGGTAAGGCAAAAGCGTGTTGGTGAGGGCAAGGGTGGCGGAGCGAGCAGCGACTGACGGCAAGTTGGGCACGCAAAAGTGGCGAATACCGTCCACTGTGTACACAGGGTCGGGAAAGTAGGTGGGGTGAGAAGTCGCGGCGCACCCACCCATGTCAATGGAGAGATCCATGAGCACCGCCCTGGGTTTCATTTTCTTTAGCATTTCGCGGGTAATAAGCAGGGGTGCTCGCTCGCCCCGGACCGCCGCCGAGAGCAGGACCAAGTCGGCAAAGGCAATGGCCTTTTCAATATTGGCGGGGGTGGCCAGCATGCTGGGCACGGCGTGACCAACGGCTTGCGCTGCCGCCCGCAAATGGGCCACCGAACGGTCCAAAAGCACCACCGAAGCCCCCATCCCCAGCGCTGCTTGCGCCGCTGCCCGCCCCAGGGCACCAGCTCCTATGACCACAAAGTTGGCAGGTGGTACTCCCGGCACACCGGAAAACAAAATCCCCTTGCCCCCAAACTCGTTGAGCAGCAAGCCCGAGCCAATGGTGACGGCCAGCCTGCCGGCAATCTCCGACATGGACGTGAGCACCGGAGCATGGCCATGGGCATCTTCGATAATTTCGTACCCCAACACCGAAGCTCCCGTGGTAAGAAGGGCCTCCACATCCTCCGGGCGGGCTGCGGGCAGCGCCCAAAAACCCATGACCACCAGACCCGAGCGCAGGAGGTGGTACTCCTGGGGGCTTGGGCCATGGACACAAACCACCGCTTGGGCTCGAGAAAAAACTTCCTGCCGGCTGTAGGCAAGGCGGGCACCGGCCTTTTCGTAATCCTCGTCCTCGAAACCCGCACCGGCACCAGCGCCTCGTTCCACCCAAACCTTGGCACCCACCCGGACGAGCGCTTCAACCCCCGAAGGGGTGAGAGCTACCCGGTGCTCGTGGGGTTTTGTTTCCCTGGGAATCCCAAACTCCATGCGCACCTCCCCGCCAAACCCTTGCGGTTTAGCCCCGCGGCAAGGGCAACAGCGCCCCGCCGGAAACCGGCAAATCTACGCCGGTGATGTGTCTTTGCCTGTCATCGGCCAAAAACACCACCGCTGAGGCCACGTCTTCCGGCTCGGCAATCCGCCGCAAGGGAATGCTGTGCACAATACGCGCTTCCCGCCCCGGTTGCGAAAGCGCCGGTTGCGCCATAGGGGTCCGCACCCAACCTGGTGAGACCAAGTTCACCCGAATGGACGGGGCCAGTTCCTGGGCCAAAGATTGCACCAACCCCCACAGCGCCGCCTTGGAACCAGCGTAGTGGCTGTGCCCCGGTTCCCCCCGTTGGCCAGCGGTAGAGCCGATAAAAACCATGCTCCCCCGCGCCATGCGGCCAGCTGCCTCGCGCGCCAGGAAGTATGCGGAAAACGTGTTAACGCGGAACATTTCCTCCAGTTTCTGGGCCGTAAGCTCACGGATGGGCGCCGCGTTCCAAATTCCGGCGCTGTGCACGAGCACGTGAAGCTTCTCAAGGTTTTTAAAGACCGCGACGCAACCCGCCTCCGTGGCAAGGTCCGCTTGCACCAAGCGCACGTGCTCCGGGTCTTCGCGAACCAGCTCCGCAAGACCCTTGGGGTCCCAGCGAAAGTGCGCCACCACCTCATCCCCTTGTTGCAAAAAAGCCCGCGCGCAGGCCAAACCGATGCCGGAAGCGGCGCCGGTGATCAAAACCGTCCTTGGCTTCACAACCGCCCCCGCGCTCGCTGCTGGCGGGCCACCTGCAGTTGTTGCAGAGCGTTGGTCACACGCGAAATCTTTCGGTTTTTCAGCTGGTTCCCAGCCACGTCGTCCGCGGGAAGAACCTGTCCCCGCAAATCCCGCAAAAGCTTTTCCAGCTCAAACTGCAGCTGGTCCATCTCGCTATCAGAAAGGCGCTTGAGTTGCACCGCCGAAAGCAGCGTGTAGCCCTCGCAAATCTGGCTGGCCATGGCGGCTGCCGACCCCCCTAAAAACGGGCACATGGCTTTGCCCTCCTGGGACATTGTGCCATACTTCACGTGCCCGCGAAGGTGGGCCACGGAGGACACATGGCCGCACAAACCTTGGACCTTTACCTGGTGGAGGAACTGTACACCGAGGAAGAGCGCATGGTGCGGGATGCGGTGCGTGAATGGGTGGATGAGCGCATCCTTCCCCACATTGAACAATGGGCCTGGGAAGGCCGTTTCCCCCGCGAGCTCATTCCGGAAATGGCAAGCCTTAACCTTTTTGGCGCCACCTTTTCGGAGTATGGGCTTCCTGGGCTTTCCAACGTGGCTTACGGCCTTGTGATGCAAGAACTGGAGCGGGGTGACTCGGGTTTGCGCTCCTTTGTTTCGGTGCAATCCGCCCTCGTCATGTACCCCATCATGACCTGGGGCTCCCAGGAGCAAAAAGACCGTTGGATCCCGCGTCTTGCCAAAGGCGAAGCCATAGGTTGCTTTGGACTTACCGAGCCCGACTTCGGTTCCAACCCGGGCGCCATGCGCACCCGCGCCCGGCGGGTGGGCAACCACTGGGTTCTCAACGGCGAAAAAGCTTGGATTACCAACGGTTCCATTGCCGACGTAGCGGTGGTTTGGGCCAAGGACGACGAGGGCATCATTCGCGGTTTTTTGGTGGAAAAAGGCACTCCCGGCTTTGAAACTTTTGAGCACAAGGGCAAGTACTCGTTGCGCGCTTCCGTTACCTCCCAGTTGGCCTTCACCGACTGCCAGGTGCCCGAAACCAACCGCCTGCCTGGAGCCGCCGGCCTTAAGTGCCCCCTCTCCTGCCTTACCCAAGCCCGCTACGGGATTGCTTGGGGAGCGCTTGGTTCCGCTCTTGCCACGTTCCACGCCGCTTTGGACTACGCCAAAACCCGCAAGCAGTTCGGGGACGCCCCCATCGCCAGCCACCAAATCATTCAAGAACGCTTGGTGTGGATGGCCAACGAAATCACTAAAGGACAACTCATGGTGTGGCGCTTGGGGCGTCTCAAGGACGAGGGGCGGGCAAGCTTCGTGCAGGTTTCCCAAGCCAAGCGCAACTCCTGCTGGGTTGCCCGGGAGTGCGCCAAGCTGGCCCGAGAAATTCACGGCGCCAACGGTGTGGTGAACGAATATCCCGTGATGCGTCACCTCATGAACATCGAATCGGTCTACACCTACGAGGGCACCCACGACATGCACACGCTGATCCTGGGCGAGTTTCTTACGGGCATTCCAGCGTTCATGCCGCCGCGGGAGGAAAAGAAAAGCTAAAAAGCACCTGGAGTAAGCTTTTCCTGCGAGATTTCCTGCACCCCCGCGCGCACTCCCAAGGAAAGCCCAGTGCTGGCGAGCTGCGCCGCGCGCACGGGGTCCAGCGCCCCGTTGCGAAAGGTGACACAGCCCTGGAGGCCAACTGCCACCGCACCCGCGCCGGGTGCGTTCTTAATCCTTGGGCAGGGCAAAGGGTTGGCAACCAGCGTGCGTGGGACGAGCCAAAGCTTTCTGTACTAGTTGTGGATGCGTGTCGGCAAAGGCCCAACACAAGGCCCAGAGCTCCGTTGGCGAAACGCAGCGAAGCTCGCGCCAACGCCGAATGTCCTCCTCGCTGACCGGCAAATCCTCAGGACCTTGAAAGCCCGCGCTTGTATGTTCACCTCCCTTGCTGTAGCTGCGGAGAAACGCGAGCAAACACCCTTTCCGCCGTCTGGCCGCAAACTGCACGAAGTCCACCCGGCCCAAACGTTCGTGCGTGTGGTTGGAAAACCCTGGGAAGCAGTGCAAGGTGCGGAAGCCTCGTTGCGCGAAGAACGCCACCAAGCCAAGTTGCACCTCCGCGCGGGTGACAACGTCCAAATCCAAAGGGGGTAACGGGAAGCCGTAGGAGGCCATGGCCCCCCGCCGCACAAAGCGTAGGGCGCCCCTCGGCTTTTAAAAAAATCCACTACCAACGCCCATAAACCCGCTAGGTGCCAACGCCCTCACCGCAACCCACAAACGCGCCGGCAATCGGCCATCACCTCAGCCACCACCGCCCGGGCCCTTGCCGCGCCCTCCTGCAAAACGCGCTCCACGTAGCCCAAATCCCCCATCAGCTCTTCCCTTTTCGCACGGGCCTCCTTAAAGTACTCCAGGATTAAACCCAAAAGGTGCTGCTTCATCTTGCCGTACCCGGTTCCCCCTTGCGTAAACCACGTGCGCACCTCGCGCCACTCCTCTTTGGGGGTAAAAAGCTTGAGGAGCTGGTAAAGGGTGTTGCCACGAATGGGCTTGGGTTCTTCCACCGGCGTAGAATCCGTGACGATGGACATGACCCGTTTTTTAAGCTCCGCTTCCGGTGCAAAGATATCCAAGGTGTTGCCGTAGGACTTGGACATCTTGCGCCCGTCAATGCCGGGAACCACTGCTACCTCCGGCAGGATCATTTCCTCCGGCAGCTTCAGCACTTCCTCGCCGTACTCGTGGTTGAAGGCCGCAGCCACATCGCGGGTTACTTCCAGGTGCTGCTTTTGGTCTTTACCCACCGGCACCTTGTCGGCGCGGACGATGAGAATATCGGCGGCCATAAGCACGGGGTAGGCAAACAAACCGTGATTGGGCGATAGGCCCTTTGCTACCTTGTCCTTGTAGGAATGGCAACGTTGCAAAAGCCCCATGGGCGTCACCGTGGACAATAGCCAGGAAAGCTCCGTGACTTCGGGGATGTCCGATTGCCGGTACAGCACCGAACGCTTGGGATCCAAGCCTAAGGCGAGAAAATCCACCGCCAACATTTGCGTGTTTTCTTTAAGGGTGCTGCCATCGTGGACGGTGGTCATGGCGTGCAAATTGGCAATGAAATAAAAGCACTCGTTGCTGGGGTCGCGTTGCAGCTCCACAAACTGCCGAATGGCTCCAAAGTAGTTGCCAATGTGCAAACGCCCCGACGGCTGTACCCCAGAAAGGACCCGCATAGCACCTCCCAGCGAAAAGTGTAGCGGATCCTAAAAATGCCGTTTGCGTTGTGATCACAAGCAAACGGGCTTCACTGCGGGGCAGAGCCGGAAGGGTTTTTCTTGGCTTCTTCTGCTTGCCAAAGCTGGCGCAGATCTTCCAGCAACACAAAGGCAAAAGGGTCCGAAAACCACAGCTGGTCTTCCACCAGCGTGGTAAGCCCTAAACCTTTATCCACCAACTCCCCTAGTAGGAAGCAGCGAGCTTCCTCCTCCTGCCCGTAAGGGAACCACAGGAGGGCATTGGCTGGTTTCGTATCTGAATAGGTAAGCAAAAGCAGATCCTGCTCGTACGCCAGCGCCCTGGCAAAGATCCTCCTCTGCCAAGGGTAAATGCGTATGCGGCCACTGCCCGCTTTCCTCCGCGTTGCGTCCGTGAAAAAGGGGTGCTGCGACATAACTTCCTCAGCTTTCTTTACTGCCTCCTCCCGCAGGGACTCCAGCTGTTTCGGGTCATCCCCAGGAACAGGAAAACGATAGGGCAATTGGAAGCGGCGAACCACGGCGCCGGTGGCTGTGGCCTCCAAAACCTCGGCGCTCATGGCACCCACCAACCAGAGCTTCTTATCCCGCCGCGGGGCCACCTCCAAAGACCACTCGTTGGGCTTGGGATCCTGCGGGTCCAGCCGGCGCGGATCAACCCGCAGCAAAACTTCTCGCCCGCCGCCGTCCACTTCCGCCTTTACCCAAAGGGCAGGCATGGCCTCCTCCTGGAGCGCGCCCACCTTCCCTTGCGGCATGGTAAGGGGGCTTGGGCACCAGTGGACCTCCCCGCGAACGAACGCCACATCGGGTGCGTGGGTCTCATGGTCCTGAAAAACACCCACGAGGCTTGCACTGACGTACACGGCAAAACCTTCTTTTTGCACGAGAGCCACCAGGTTTCCCCGTTCCCCCAAAACCGGTCGCGGCGTTGTAAGGGTGAGCTCGTTGGGGACCGAAAGGAAACGCTCATCCACCATCCTGCCCCGCCGAAAAAGGCGCAAGCGGAAGCGCCCCGCCTCCAGTGGGTACAACACACCTAAGGTATCACCGGCGCCGGCGAGCTTTGCGTGAGCGGGCAGCTTTTCGCCTAAAAACTCCACGCCACTCCGCAGCAAGTGGCGAGGTACGGGGATGCAGCGCGGATGCCGCGAAAGGTTCTGTCGCAGTTCCCAAGCTTTGGAGGGGCGAACCTCCACCTGAAGCTGCGCCGTTGGTCCTGGCGGGGTAGGCTTTTCCAGCGCTTGTACTGAAGCTACCAGCACCAAAGCCAAAACTCGGTTCATGAATCCTCCCCCCAAAAGAGTTCCCCGGGGCCGCGGTCCCCGGGGTACCTGCCAGCACTAACAGCTGTAAAACTCAATGTGAAATATCTCCCCCAAGTTCTCGTGGTTGTTATCGTCGTATAGGTAACACGTGATCGCAAAGGAGCACTCCGTGTGACTGGCCACGCAGCCCACGTAGGCTGGTAGCGGCAAAGCGGCCGTGAGCACCGCCGCCAAAACCGCAAGCGCCGGAAAGAAGTTCTTTTTACGCCACCGGTGCCACCGACCCTTTACGTTAACCACGGTACATTCCACCCTTTGTTTAAGATTCAGCCCGGGCCTCATCCACGTAATGTAACGTTTTTTTCAACCCCCGGGCTACCCGCGCTGGGCGGGCACTCAGGGTCACCACCCACCACCCTCGTACCCGAGGTGATTTCCCCCCGTCAGCGCAGGGAAAGCCGGCGATTAAGCTGGGCCTCACCGTGGCGTTGGGAGTTGGTGAAGAGCGGGCGATCACCGTTTTGGAGAAGGGTCACCGGCCGCGAGTTCTTGGTGGGGCGGCCAAAGCCCCCCGACAGGGTGGGGCTGCCACTGCCGCCGCGGTACGCCGAAAGAATGGAGCTCACGTACTGCTGGGTTTCGGCGTAAGGCGGCACGCCCCCGTGTTTTTCCACGGCGTTTGGCCCGGCGTTGTACGCCGCCAGTGCTTTGGCCAAGTCAAAGCCAAAGCGCTCCAAAAGGTCGCGCAGGTAGCGAACCCCGCCGCGCAGGTTCTCTTCCACATCAAAGAGGTTTTCCACCCCGTAACGTGCAGCCGTTTGCGGCATGAGCTGCATGACACCCTTGGCCCCTTTGGGGCTCACCGCCATCGGGTTATACCCGGATTCCAAGCGGATCACCAGGTCTACAAGATGGGGATCCAACCCGTGAGCCTTGGCCACCTCCTCCACTAAAGGCCAAAGCGCTTGCCGGCGGGACCCGCCATCGGGCAAGCGAAAAGCCACACTGGGTCCGGGAATATTCACGATCTTGACGCCGCCATCTGGCTTTTGCACCAAAAACACGTTCCCCGCCTGCACTGGCAACGCCAAAAGCGGAGAAAAGAGCACGGTGCAAAGCCATTCCTTCACTTTAGGAGCTCCTGCACCACCCGCGGCGCTGCCTCCAAAGCTTGGGGCAGCTTCTCTGGGTGCTTACCCCCTGCTTGCGCCATGGTGGGCTTCCCGCCCCCTCGCGCGTCCATGACTGCCGCCAAGCGTTTGGCCACGTCCGCGGCGCTGATACGATGGGCCAAGTCCTGGGTTACGGAAACCAAAAGCGTAGCGGCCTGCTCTTCTGCCATACCCACCACCACGATGCCGCTTAAGATCCTATCACGCAAGCGGTCGGCCAGCTCCCGCAAGGCTTTGGCATCCATGGGCGGAGCTTCCCGCACCACCAGCTTGACCCCGGAAACTTCGTGAACGTGGTCTTCCTCCCCCCCTCCACCGGTGGCCAAACGCAGCTTGAGGTCTTTGACTTGGTTTGCCAGTTCCAAAAGCTTGCGTTCCTGGTTTCCCCACGCTTCCGGGAGTTTTTCCGCCGGCACGTTGGCCCTTGCCGAAAGCTCACGCAGCAAACGGAACTGCTGCTGGAACAACTCCACCGCGCCTCTGCCGGTGAGGGCCTCAATGCGGCGAACTCCTGCAGCAATCCCCCGCTCGCTGACGATCTTGAAAACCCCGATGTCGCCGGTGCGCCGCACGTGGCAGCCACCGCAAAGCTCGCGGGAAACTGTGCCGCCACCCACCGAAACCACCCGCACCACCTCGCCGTACTTTTCACCAAAAAGGGCCATGGCGCCAGCGGCTTTTGCTTCCTCTAGGCTCATGTACGCCCACTCCACCGGAACGTTGGCGCGGATGTTGGCGTTTACCAACGTTTCAATGGCCTCGATTTGCTCAAGCGTAAGCGGTTCACGCCAGGAGAAATCGAAGCGCAAGCGATCGGGAGCCACCAAGGAGCCGGCCTGTTGCGCCGCGGGACCTAGAATTCGCTGCAGGGCCGCGTGCAAAAGGTGGGTGGCCGTGTGGTTGGCTTGGGTGTCCAGACGCTTGCCCCGGTGCACCTCCGCCCGCACCTTTTGTCCCCGGCGCAGGCTTCCCTCTTCCACCACCACCCGGTGCACCGTAAGCCCAGCTGCCGGCCTTTGCGTGTCTTCCACGCGGGCGCGACCGCCCTTCCACAGGAACACGCCTTGGTCTCCCACCTGCCCGCCGGATTCCGCGTAAAAGGGCGTGCGGTCCAAAACCACCTCACCACCGCCGGTGAGGACATCCACCTCGCCGGAGGGGGCCAAAAGCGCCACCACCGTCGCCCCTTCTACCTCCAACTGCTCGTAACCCACAAACTCGGAGCGTACGCCCCGCGCCACCAAAAGCTCATACTCCTCACGGGTACGGGCCAAAAGCTCGCCTTTCCAGCTTTCCTGCCCCGCCCGTCGCACTGCCTCCAAGCGAGCTTCAAACCCCTCACGGTCCAGCTGGAGCCCCTCTTCCTGGGCAAACTCCTCCAAAACTTCCAGCGGTAGCCCGTAGGTTTCGTAAAAACGAAAGGCCACATCTCCGGGCAACACGGCGACACCGGCACGCTTGCATCGTTCCAACTCCCGACCCACCACGTCGGTGCCCACGTTAAGGGTGCGGGCAAATTTCTCCTCTTCAGTGCGCAAAAGCTCGGTGATAACCGGCAGGCGCTCCTGCACTTCGGGATACACGTCGCCGAGGCTTTCCACTACCGCCGGCACCACATCCACCAGGAAAACCCCGTCAAAGCCCAGGCGTCGGCCGTAGCGCAAGGCCCGGCGGATGATGCGGCGCAGCACGTAGCCCCGCCCCTCGTTGGAAGGCACCACACCGTCCGCCAAAAGCATGGTCACGGCCCGGGCATGGTCGGCAATTACGCGAAAAGCAGGGCCAAGCTCAGAGTCCTTTTCGTACCGGCGCTGGGCCACGGCCTCCACCCTCGCCAAAATGGGCGTAAAAAGGTCGGTGTCGTAATTGCTGCCCACACCTTGCAGCACTGCCGAAAGACGCTCCAGCCCCGCTCCGGTATCTACGCAAGGTTTGGGGAGCGGGTGGAGGTGACCTTGGGCATCTTTCTCGTACTGCATGAACACTAAATTCCAAATTTCCAAGGTCACGTCCCCGGGGCCGTTAACCAGATCCGCGGTGTTTTTGCTCAAATCTTCGCCCTGATAGTAGTGAATTTCCGTACACGGGCCGCAAGGGCCGGTTTCCCCCATGGCCCAAAAGTTATCCTTCTCCCCAAAACGCAAGATGCGTTCGCGCGGGGCTCCCACTTTTTCCCACAGCATGGCGGACTCGTCGTCTTCGGTGTAAACGGTGAACCACAAGCGTTCCACGGGCAAACCGTACACTTCCGTCAAAAGCTCCCAAGCAAAAGCAATGGCTTCTTCTTTGAAGTAATCGCCAAAGGAAAAGTTGCCCAGCATTTCAAAAAACGTGTGGTGGCGGCCGGTGTAGCCCACGTTATCCAGATCGTTGTGCTTGCCGCCGGCGCGCACGCACTTTTGGCAAGAAGTAGCACGCTTATATGGCCTTACTTCCCTGCCTAGAAACACGTCTTTGAACTGGTTCATGCCGGCGTTGGTAAACAACAGCGTGGTATCACCGGCAGGGATCAGCGACGACGACGGCACCACCTGATGTCCTTTTGTGGCAAAAAAATCAAGAAAAGTCTTCCGGATTTCCCGGCTCGTCCAAAGCTTCTTCATCCAGCTCTCCTCCCAGGAATTCAGTGGCCCGCAGGGCAGCAGAAAGCCCAAACCCCCGGCTCAGCAAATACCGTACCACCTTCTGTCGGCGGTGGGAAGCTTTTCCCTTTTCGAAGCGGCTGAGAGCTTTCTCCACGGCCCGGGACAGGGCCTGCTCTTCATCCTCAGGGGAAAGCTCGGCAAGCGCCCGCTCCCCTACCTCGCCCTCTACCCCCCGTTGCCGCAGGGCGGCGTAAATAGCCCTGCGGCCGTGGCCGCTGGCGAGCTTTGCCCGCATCACCATGCGCGCGAGCTCTAAATCGGAAAGGAGCCCCGCCCGCAAAAGACGGGCCACCTCCTGCTCCACCTCTTCGCTTGCAAAGCCGCGTTTGCGGAGCTTGCAACGGAGTTCCTCTTCGCTCAACGCCCGCCGGCTGAGCAGCTGCAAAGCTACGGCGTGCGCGGTCTTACCTTTCTTTGGTCCCACCGAACTCGAAGGGACTCCCCATGGAAAATGGATCTTCCACTACTCCCGTCTCCAGCGTGGACTCCATTTCCTCCCGGGACATATCGGCAGTGGACTGGATACCCTGGATGCGCAAACGCAGCTCGTCGGGGTTGCTGGCCCGGCGCAAGGCCTCTTCTAGAGTGATGAGGCCCTGCTTGTAAAGGGCGTACAGCGATTGGTCGAAGGTTTGCATGCCGTACTGTGAGGTTCCCGCCGCAATGGCATCACGGATGAGTTTGGTTTTCTCCTTTTGCTCAATGCAGTCGCGGATGTAAGCGGTGGAAATGAGCACCTCCACCGCCGGTACCCGCCCCAGCCCGTCGGCTCGCGGCAGCAAACGCATGGAAATGATGGCTTTAAGCACCGCCGCCAACTGGATGCGGATTTGCTTTTGCTGGTGCGGTGGAAAAACGGCAATGATGCGGTTGATGGTTTCAGTGGCGTCCAAGGTGTGCAAGGTGGAAAACACCAAATGCCCCGTTTCCGCTGCCAAAAGCGCAGTTTCGATGGTTTCAAAGTCACGCATTTCCCCCACCAGGATAACGTCCGGGTCCTGGCGCAAGGCCGAGCGCAGGGCCACCGCAAAGCTCCTGGTATCCACGTCCACTTCTCGCTGGTTGACAATGGATTTCTTATCCCGGTGGAGGAACTCAATGGGGTCTTCGATGGTCACGATGTGCACGTTGCGAGTGGAGTTAATGTAGTCAATCATGGCCGCCAACGTGGTGGATTTACCGGAACCGGTGGTTCCCGTGACCAGCACCAACCCCCGTTCTTCCGACGCGATGCGCTCCAAAACCGGGGGCAGCAAAAGCTCGCGGATGGTGAGGATGCGGGCCGGAATCAGACGTAACACCAAGCCTACGGAGCCTCGCTGTTGGAAGATGTTGCAGCGAAACCGGCCAAGGCCCGGCACAGAATAGGCAATGTCAATTTCTAGAAACTGCTTGAACTTCTCCTTTTGCTGGGAGGACATCATGGAAAAGGCCATGGCAATGGTGTCCTCCTGCATCAGCCGCTTGAACTCCACCAAGGGCACCAGTTGCCCGTCCACCCGGATGATGGGGTGTGAGCCCACCTTCAGGTGCACGTCCGAAGCTTTGCGTTCCGTGGCAACCTTCAGAATATCGTTGATGTGCATCGCTCCCTCCCGTGCCGGCTCTCCATCATAGGGTAAACCCTCGCCGCCAGTGCGTCAAAGATGAAGGGCGATAGGTCTGCCGCTTCACGCCGAGGGGTTTCTTTCCGCGGCAGAGCTCTTAAGCAAGCTACGGAGGCCCTCCTTGTCCTGGCTTTTGGCTAAGGCTTCTTCCAGCTCCACTACCCCAGTCTTTACCAGCTCCGCCAAATGGTCATTTAAAAGCCTCATGCCCAAGCGCTTGTGGGTTTGCATGATGGAGGGAATTTGGAAGGTTTTTCCTTCGCGGATGAGGTTCGACACCGCCGGCGTACCCAGCAGGATCTCGTACGCTGCCACGCGGCCACCACTTTTGCGTTTCAGGAGGATCTGCGCGATAACGCCTTTTAAAGAGTCGGCCAGCATCATGCGGATTTGCTCCTGGCGATCCGCCGGAAACTGGTCAATGATGCGGTCCACGGTGGAAACCGCCGTGGTGGTGTGTAAGGTGCCAAAAACCAAATGCCCGGTTTCTGCAGTTTCAATGGCAATGGCTATGGTTTCTAAATCGCGAAGTTCACCCACCAAAACGATATCTGGATCTTCCCGCAAAGCAGCCCTCAAGGCCTTTTTAAAAGACTCGGTGTGGGAGAAGACCTCTCGCTGGTTGACCAAGCACCTCTTGTTTTCGTGCACGAACTCGATGGGATCCTCAATGGTGATGATGTGGTCCTGGCGGTTTTCGTTGATGTAGTCCACCATGGCCGCCAGGGTGGTGGATTTCCCCGAGCCGGTGGGACCGGTGACCAGCACCAGGCCCTTGGAGAGCATGCACAGGTTCTTCACGCAGTCGGGAAGCCCCAGCTCTTCCATGGTCATGATGCGATGTGGGATTTGCCGGAACACCGCCCCCACCCCGCGGCGATCCCGGAACACGTTAACGCGAAAGCGGGCAAGCCCCGGGATTTCGTAAGCAAAGTCCGTGTCGTTGGTTTCCCGAAACTCCTGGCGGTTCTTGGCGGGAGCAATTTCATCGCACATCAGGAGGATGTGCTCGGAGGTCAGCACCAAATGCACCCCTGGCAAGGGAAGCATGTCGCCGTGGAGGCGCATCATCGGTACGACCCCGGCCGAGAGGTGGAGATCGCTTCCCCCCAGCTCCACCAGCGTGGTCAAGAGCTTGTCCAAGGGGCGTTGCAGCTCCTCAGCCCTTTTCCCCACAGAACGTACAGGGGGCTGCACGGAAGGCAACGGTGGGGCAACGGTGGCCGGCTGTTTGCGGCTTACCTGCTCTTGCTCGTGAGAAGCCAAAAAATCCACCACCACCTTTACGGCACCGGCCACCCTCTGGGCGAACGCTTTTCGCGGTTTGCCACCAACCTCCAGCAAAAAGGACACCTCTTCTCCTAGCTCAAAGGTAATGAGCTTGTGGGGCGGCACCACCGCATCCAAAAACGCCTCCAGCTCTTCGTTCGTGAACGGCCTTTGGCCGCGACTTTGTTGGCTACCTGACCAAAGCACCGGGGGGTTTCCTGCCACAAGCTCCAGTCTCTCCCCCTTGCTTGCTGCCACCTCCAGCAACTGCACCACCAGGGATTGTTCGCCCATGCCTCCATGTTACCTTTGCTGGGCTGGGCAAAACCAGCAGGGGAGGACGTATGTGGCCGTTGGTAGTGGTTTGCCTCTTGCACTTAGGATGTCTCGCACCCAAAAGCGAGTTCCGCCACGGGGAGTTCTTCGCCAGGCGCCCTGCGGATCCACGAGAACGCCACCTTGCCAACCTTCGCCAGCTAACCAATGGCGGGGAAAACGCGGAGGCGTACTTTTCCTTTGACGGCCGCCGGTTAATTTTTCAGTCCACCCGCCATCCCTTTGCCTGCGACCAGATTTTCACCATGGATTTGAAGGGCAAAAACCTTCGCCTCCTGTCCACCGGTAAGGGGCGGACCACCTGCTCGTACTTTTACCCCGACAATCGCCACTTCATTTACTCATCCACTCACGAAAAAAACCCAGAATGCCCACCACCCCCGTCCATGGCGCAAGGTTACGTGTGGTCCTTGGACCCCAATTACGACATTTATTTGGCTTCTCTTGATGACCTTACCCCCCGGCCCCTTACCCGCACCCCAGGATATGACGCAGAGGCCACGGTTTCTCCCAAGGGAGACAGGATCGTGTTCACCTCCGTGCGGGATGGCGATTTGGAGCTTTACACCATGAACCTCGACGGTTCTGACGTTCGCCGCGTAACCTACGAGCTGGGCTACGACGGCGGCGCTTTCTTTTCGCCGGACGGCTCCATGCTGGTTTGGCGCGCTTCGCGACCGGTTCCCGGCCAGGAAACCGAAGAGTACCAAAAGCTTTTGGCTCAGGGTTTGGTGCGCCCCAGCAAGCTGGACATTTACGTGGCCAACGCTGACGGTACCAACGTACGGCGCCTCACAAACAACGGTGCTGCCAACTTTGCCCCGGCGTGGCACCCCTCCGGAACCAAGATCATCTTCGTTTCCAACCTTCACGACCCAAAAGGCCGCAACTTTGACCTTTACCTCATCAACCTCGACGGTACGGGCCTCGAAAGGGTCACCTACTTTGAAGATTTTGATGGTTTTCCGCTTTTTTCCCCCGACGGGAAAACGCTGGTGTTTTGCTCCAATCGCTTCAACGCCAAGCCCAGAGAAACCAACGTGTTTTTGGCAGATTGGGTAGACTGAGGGACGAATGGCCTCCGGGCAGAAAAACCGACTCGCGGCTGCCGCCAGCCCCTACCTGCGGCAGCACAGCGATAACCCCGTGGACTGGTACCCTTGGGGCGAAGAAGCTTTCACCAAAGCCCAAGCTGAGGGCAAACCCGTTTTTCTTTCCATTGGCTACGCCACCTGTCATTGGTGCCACGTCATGGCCCGCGAGAGCTTTTCCGACCCTGAGGTGGCACGCGTATTAAACCAGCACTTCGTGGCCATCAAGGTGGATCGCCAGGAGCTGCCCCAGGTGGATGAGGTTTACATGCGGGCAGCCATCGCCTTAGGCGGGCAAGGAGGCTGGCCCCTGTCGGTGTTTTGCACCCCCGAGGGCCTACCGTTTTACGCAGGCACGTACTTTCCCCCCGAACCCCGGGGTGGATTGCCGTCCTTTAAGCAAGTCCTTGCCAAGGTCTTGGCCTTTTGGCAAGACAAGGGCCAAGAGCTGGTTGCGAAGAAGGAGGTGTTGCTCGCCCTGCTTGTCCCGCCGGTATCTGCGCCCGCAGCGCTGGATTTAAAGGCTTTAAAAGAAAAAGCGCTGTCACGCTTGGAAGCGGAATTTGATGAGCTCTACGGGGGCTTCGGCACCGCCCCCAAGTTCCCTTTGCCGGCGCAACTGGCGTTTTTATTGCACCTGGCCCGCCAAGGCAACGCCAAGGCCCAGCGCATGCTCGCGAAGAGTTTGGACGGCATGGCCCAGGGTGGCATCCGCGATGCGCTGTTTGGCGGTTTTCACCGCTACGCCACAGATCAAAGTTGGTTCCTCCCCCATTATGAAAAGATGCTCCCGGACAACGCCTTGCTTGCTCAGCTCTACCTGGAGGCGGGCCGTTTCTTTCGCGTGGCGCGCTGGTGGGAGGTAGGAAAGCAAGCCTTGGCTTTCTTGGACTCCCTCTACTGCGTTGAGGAAAGCGTGCTGCACGGGGCAGTTGTTCCTCACCCGTTTTTTGCTGTCGGCTGGGACGCCGAAACCCACGGCGTGGAGGGGCTCACCTTCACGTTCACCCTCCACGAGCTCACCCAGGTGCTTTCCGCCGAAGAGCTGAAGCTTGTGCGGGATCTCAGCCCTTTCCCCTGGACCCACCAACGGCGGCCGTTAGCCCTGCGCCCTGTGGATGGCTCCGTTGCCAAAGAGCTGAAGTTACCCTGGCCCAACGTCAGGAAAAACTTGGCACGCGCCTTGGACCTGGTGAAGCGCCTGGCCCAAAGCAAGGGGTTGCCAGCGGTTGATCTGCAAGCGGTGAGCGCTTGGAACGCCATGGCGGTTTGGGCCTTTTGCCACTGGCTACAGCAGCAAAGGGCGGGTGGGGTGCTTTTGCCCTCCGTGCCAGGACGTAAAAGCGATGAAGGTCCACCCCACTCCTTCGCCCCAGAATGGGCGATGTCCGTGAACTCGGCCCTTTTCCGGTACGCGAAAAAGGAGCTTTTGCCCCTGGCGGCGGCCGAAGCCCTTTGGCAGCTGGGGTGGCATCAAGCCCAGAGTATCCCAAGGGTTATAAACAAGGGCCTCCCCGCTGCCCCCGAAACCCTGGAGGACCTGGCGTGGGCGGCGTCGAGTTTTTTGGAGATCTTCCTCACCACCGGCGCCAGTTTCTGGCTTCGCCGTACGTTAGCGCTGGTGAAAAGCCGGGTACCCCGTTACCGGGGAGAGAATGGAGAGCTCGTAACCACGCCAGAGGACCAGTCGGTGTTCCCCATCCGCCAGCGAAACCCTTTTGATGGGGCCCACCCCACTCCGGGGGCGGTGCTTTGTCGCACGCTCTACCGGTTGTGGTGGCTCACTGGGGACGACGTTCTCCGCCTTTGGGCCGATGAAGCCATTGCTGCTGAGGCCAAATTCCTAAGCGAAAGCCCCCATAACACCACCAGTTGGCTTTTGGCGGCAGAGGAAGGGGAAAAGGCTTCCGTGCTGGTGATCGCGGGCTCCCCCCAGCGGGCCAGCACCCAATCCTTGCTGCGCACCGCCCATCGCCACCTCCACGCGCCTGAGCTGGTGGTTTTCTTGGATCACTGGCCGCCCAGCGAAGAGGAGCTTACTTTGCTTCCCATTTTCAAAGATCGCCCCGCTTCTGGCGACGGCGACGCCCTCGCCTATTTGTGCCGCGGGAGCCAATGCTGGCCTCCCGTGGCTGACGCTGGGCAACTTCGCCGCCTCCTCGCCACTACGGCACGCTTTTAAGCTCCCTCAAAGCCTTCCGCAAGTCCAAAAGCAGCAGGCGTCGCTGGCCCCGTGGCAAAACCCAAAGACCTGCGAAGCTATAAGTTTTCCGTGCGAATTGCGGGCACAGGTAAAGGGCTTGCCCCGCCAAGCCCGAGGCTACCAACGACAGCAACGCTTCCACAGACACCTCGGGTTTGCGGTGGGGGTCCACCGCTTGCGCCAGGAACACCCCTGGAGACAGGAGCAACCACAACTGGGGAAAGGTGTGCGTGGGGTTTTCCACGGTACTGCTCAAAAAACGATGGGCAATGAGGTCCTGTCGCGGGGCGTAGCTTGTGAGCACCGGCTCCTCTTCCGGCAAAAGCCCCACCAATCCCACCGCACCTCCCCCACCCTGCCAAAAAAGCCCCAAAAACCCCGCCAGCTTGCGGGCAACGGCCGCCAACTCCGCATACGGCACCTGTAGCTCGAAACCAAACCAACACAAAGCTCCCGAAACCCCGTGGGCTGAGACCCTGCCCTTCAGGGCTTGCTTCCGAAAAGGCCACGGGGGACTCACGCCGCCACCTCAGGCCAAAGGGGAAAGCCCAAAAGCTTTCGGTCCAACTCTGCGGTGAGGGTATCAACCCTTTGCCCTACGTGATGGCACGCGGCCTGGAGATCTTGCGGCAACTCATTGGGGTACAACGGCTTCCCGTACCCAACCAGCACCCGCGAGGCCAGCTTCGGCACCACCATCCGGTCCCAGCTGCCTAAAACTTGCACGCGGCTGCCGGAAAAGCTTGCCGGCACAATGGGAATCCCTAACCACCGGGCAGCCGCCACCACCCCAGGTTTCACCTGCCGCCACGGTCCCTTAGGTCCATCCACGGTCAGCCCAGCCAAAGGGGCGCCCGCCTCCAAAGCACGCTTAAGAGCACGGAGGGCTTGCGAGCCGCCACGGCTGGCCGAGCCTCGCACGGCCCGGCATCCCAAGGCCGCCACCGCGCCAGCGGCCAGGGCCCCATCGGCGGAAAGCGAGGCCATGGTTACCATGCCGGTACCCGCTTGATGAAGAAGCACCCCCAAAAGCCTTCCATGCCAAACTGCTAAGATGCAGGGTCGTGGCAGGGGTCCCTGGGCAACAACCTGCCACCGCAGAAAACGCCGATAAACCCTCAATCCCGCGCCCAGTACCCAACCCGCTCGGTACGCCCCACGCTCGCCCACAGCGGTATTTTGACACTCCCAATTGCAAAATGCGGCGTGGGAGGTGTTCCGAAACGCCAATTTAAGGTTAGAATCGGCCATGGTGGTCAACGACATTCCTTTGGCTCTGACCTTTGACGATGTGCTTTTGCTTCCTGCCCGCTCTGCCGTGCACCCGGCAGAGGTGGATATTTCCAGCAGGCTTACGCGCGAAATTCTGCTGCGCGTCCCCATCCTTTCCGCCGCCATGGACACCGTGACCGAGGCGCGCATGGCCATCGCCCTGGCGCAACACGGTGGCATGGGGGTCATTCACCGCAACATGAGCATTGACCGGCAGGCAGAAGAAGTGGATATGGTCAAGCGCTCGGAGTCGGGGATGATCGTGGACCCTGTCACCATTCGTCCAGAACAGCTGGTGCGGGAAGCCCTGGCTCTCATGGCCCGCTACCGCATTTCCGGTTTGCCGGTGGTGGATGAGCAAGGGCAACTCAAGGGCATCCTCACCAACCGCGACCTGCGCTTTTGCACCGACGAAGACCGCCCCATTTCCGACTTCATGACCAAGGAAAACCTCATCACCGCGCCTGTGGGCACCACCCTGGAGCAAGCCAAGGCCATCCTCCACAAGCACCGCATTGAAAAACTGTTGGTGGTGGATGGCGAGGGCAACCTCAAGGGCCTTATCACCGTCAAGGACATCAAGAAAGCCCAAGAGTACCCGCAAGCCTGCAAGGACGCCATGGGGCGTTTGCGGGTAGCGGCGGCCGTGGGAGCAGGGAAAGACTTGGCCGACCGTTGCCGGGCATTGGTAGCAGCGCGGGTAGACGTGTTGGTTTTGGACTCCAGCCACGGGCATGCGGAGGCGGTCATGGCCGCTGCCCGTTGGATCAAGGAGCACTTTCCCGAAGTACCGCTGGTGGCGGGGAACGTGGCCACCTACGAAGGCGCCCGCGACCTGGTGGCCATTGGGGTGGACGCCGTGAAGGTGGGCGTAGGACCAGGGTCCATTTGCACCACCCGGGTGGTCACCGGTGCCGGTGTGCCGCAAATCACCGCCATCATGGAATGCGCCCGCGCTTGCCGCGAGGCGGAGGTCCCCCTCATAGCCGACGGTGGCATCAAGTACTCAGGGGACATCACCAAGGCGCTGGCGGCCGGGGCCGACACCGTGATGATTGGCTCGCTTTTTGCTGGCGTGGATGAGTCCCCCGGTGAACAAATCCTGTACCAAGGTCGCACGTTCAAGGCGTACCGCGGCATGGGTTCGCTGGGGGCCATGCGCGAGGGGGCTGGGGCCCGGGAGCGTTACTTCCAGGAGGAGGAAGAGCTCACCAAGTTGGTTCCGGAAGGCATTGAAGGCATGGTGCCTTACAAAGGCCCCTTATCTGCTCAACTTTCACAGCTGGTGGGTGGCCTTAAGGCAGGCATGGGTCTTTGCGGCTGTCGCACCATTCCTGAACTTCAAGAAAAAGCCCGTTTCGTGCGGATTACCCCAGCGGGGTTGCGGGAATCCCACGCCCACGACGTAATCATCACCAAAGAAGCACCCAACTACCGCGTGGAGTAAGGGCGAGCGGCGGCTCGCCCTTGAAGTTTGTTGGCAAACTCCGAGACAAAACGCGGCCGCCGGCTCACCCGTGGCAATTTCCGCAAAAGTCCCCGCTCATCCCCCCCGTGTGGCACTTTGCGCAAGCATCCACACCGTTTTCCCGGGAAAATGCGGGGTGAGTCTCCGCCCAATCCCTGGGGTGAGGCATGGCGACGCCACCGTGACACAGGGTGCACCCCTCCTTGGTCACTGTTACCCGCCCGTGATCCGGCCACGGGCTGTGGCACGTCACACAGCGCACCTCGGGATGGGCCAAGTGTTTGCTATGGGAAAACCGCACACCCTCCACTTCCCGATCCGCCGGGTTTGTGGTGTGACAAGGTTGGCAAGCTTTTGCTTGCTCACCCTTGTGGCAGGCGGCACAGGCGGAAGCTCCGACGCGAGCCAAAACATCCTTGGCCTGCTGGCGGAAACCGGCTGGGTGCGGCATCTCTAACCCGCCATGACAGCGCGCGCAGTCTTCGGGCTTGATGGTGGTTTTCCCGTGGTTCGAGCGAGGTGTATGACAGGTGGTGCACTGGTCCACGGCGCGGGCGTGGGAACCGTGGGGGAAAGGCTTGCCAGCAAAGGTCAAAGTGGCCGAAGAAACCTCCAAGTGGCAAAGCCGGCACTCGTTGTCCCTCATGAGCTTGGCCTCCGGCACCCCGGAAACCTCCAGCGTTAGCCCGAACTTTTGCGCCAGCCTCGTAGCCTCGCTTTGGGCCTCGGCCAAAAGCGCCATGGCAAAAGCGATGTTGTGGACCCCGTGGCCGGCTTTCACCTCTTCCACCTTGGCACGAGCGGATTTAAGGCCCGCCTGCGCTTCAGGGCGGCCCTTGAGGGCACCAGCCACGGTAGCAATGGCTTTTTCCGTCTCCGGTAAGCGCCGGGCAATGAGAGCTCGCCAATCCTCAAGGATCTTCCCATACCCCGGGCTGTGACACGTATCACAAGACTCTGACGTGGTAGCCAGCACCTTGCCACCATCCGCGAGCTTTTTTTCGCTGGTGTGGCAACCCACACAGTGCACGTTCACCTGATGCATGGGGCTTGGTTCGGCCTTTCGATGAGGTTCCGCCACCGACACCCCCACGTACAACCGCAACTGGTTTTCATGGGCCCCGGAGTGACAGTCCCGACAGTTTAAACCTTCATGAAGGCTTATCTTGCGAATGGAATGGGTAATTTCAATATGGCATTCGGAGCACTCCACCTTGTGCTTGGTCACGTGCGTGGAATGCAAAAGGTCTACGTCCTCGTACTTCGCCAAGCGGTCCGCTTCGTTGTGGCAAGAAAGGCAGTGTTGCCGGGGGACCTCTCCCGTACCCCGGGTGATGTCACCGTGACACCGTTTGCAATCCACTTGGTTAGCCAAAATATGACGGTGATCGAAGCGGCTTGCGGGGATTTTGCTGACATCGTGGCAGGTTTGGCAGCGGGAAAGGTCCTGTTGCCAAGAAACGTTTTTAAAGTGGCAAAGGAAACACGTCGACGGCGTCACAGTAAGGTGTTGCCCCTGAACGATTTGGGCGTGGCAGGAGGTGCAGCGCAGCTGCTTGCCGCGCTTGAGGTCCTTGAGGTGGTGGGAGTGGTCGAAACGGATGGTGCCATCAGGCCCGAACGGCACAGGGCCGGTAAGCAACCGGGTTTCGTGGCAGCCCGAGCGCAAGCAGGCGGCGTCCTCTACCTCCGCCCAGGGTTTGGTGCCGTAGGTTTTGGTTACGTATTGCACCACTTGGGAAAGAGCCACAACCTTGGCTCGAATGACTGACTTCAAACCGGGGGGGTAATGACATTTAATGCAGTTGACCTGGTTATGGGAGGACTCTTGCCAAGACTGGTAATAAGGCTCCATGTAGTGGCATGTGACACAAAACTGCGGCCGCTGGGTATACTCCAGAAACCCAAAGAACACTGCCGCTATTACCGCAATCACCACGGCAGCGACTTGTATGCGCTTAGCCCAGCTCATTTTTTGCAACGCTTCTCCAGCCATACTCCCCCCGCCGACAATCTTTTGTTCTATGGTCCTACGCGCAAAAGAAAGAGCGTCCGCAACTGAGGTTCTCGCGTTTTACTTCTTGCGTGCGTGCACCAGGTCCCGATCAAACGTCACCGGTTTGTGGTGGTCCTTCCCGTCATGGCAGCCGTTGCAGGTTTCTTGGGTGGGAACGATAAGGCCATTGGCAATGGCCTTTTCTCGGTCTTTCATGATGGACATGGCTCTGTAGTCCGAGCCCGGGCCGTGACACGCTTCGCACTGGACACCAGCCAAGGCCTCATCTTTGTTCGTGGCATGGCACGAAAGGCACGAAGCATCGAACTTCCATCGCGTACTCGCTTTGGCTGTTTCGGTGGCCTTGGCGTGTTTCGTGGCCAGCCATGAGTCGTACTGCACCTTGTGGCACATCTTGCACTTTTCTGCGCCTATGTAGCTGTGCTGCGCGTATGCGGAGGACGCAAGTGCGAACAAAAGAGCGCCCACGAGCAATTCGTAGCCTGTTCTCATTTCTGGCTCCTCCCCCGGGGCCCCTGCCCCGCATCTATGGTAGGCTCTTGTGAATGAGTTTGCAAGCTACTGCGTGTGGCTTTACAAACCAACGGGGCGTCTCCATTTGCCTCAAAAGCCAGCACAGCCTAGCCGCGGCTTTGGTGGCTTGGATCCCACGGGAGAACGTTTCCGCCCGTAGGAGACGTTGGCGCCGGGCAAGCTTTTCTCTTGTGCACGGAAAAAACCCACGACACCCCCCCGAAGCTTGTGGCCCATGACTGGGCGAAACCCGCGCCGTCTTTTTTTGGGAAGATTTCCTGCCCCCGTGACAACCGGTGCATGAAAGAACAATCCATACTGCGGATTACTGACCTTGCGTATTCCGAGCTGCAGAAGTCCCCGTATCGCGCCGACCAAAGCCACGTTTTTAAACTCCCGCTTCCCATGGCAGATGCTGCAAACAAATACCTTCAGTGCCAAGGGCAACCCGCCGGGCAACGCGGCTAACCCTTCCGCAACCAACGCCAAACCCGCAACCTCAAGGCGCTGCGGTGGGTCACATCAACCCTGGGGACCAACGCATCCACCACAAAAGCCAAAGGCTCCCTAACACCACGAAAGCCACCAAGGCAAGGAAGACAAGCACACGACCCACGCTTGCCGGCTGTGGTTTGGGCTGAAGACCTTGGCGGATTTTTTCCAGCTCCAAGGGATGTTCTTCAGCGTAAACCTCCTCCTCTAGGTAACCGTTAAACATGGATTTGTTGAAATGCCGCAGGTGCACAAAGTAACTGTGCCACGTTACAATGGAAAGTACCGCCAGTAAGGCCTCGCCGCCGTGGGCAGTTTTGGCGGCAATGATCCCTTGGCCGGTGAGGAGCTCCGCCCAACGGATGGGATAGAGGAGCACTAGGCCGGTTACCACCATCAATACGGTTCCCCAAACCAAAGCCAAGTATTCAATTTTTTCTGCGAACGTGTAGCGGTCCATCCTGGGAGGTTCAGCAGCTAGGCCTAAGTTGTACCGTACCTGCTGGAAAAAGTCTTGGATGTCCTTAAGCCGGGGCAGCATGGTGGCCGGGTACCGGCGCACTAGATGCAGCCACAGCAGCTCCACGGCGTGAATCACGAGCTGCACCGCCATAATGGTGCCGCATACATGGTGAAGCCAGCGGGCTCGCTCCACGCCCCCAAAGACTAAAATTAGGCCGCGAGCCCATGTGTGCTCGGGGTACTTTTGGGGGAGCCCCGTCAAAGCCAGAATCGTAAAGCAAAAAACCATCACCCCGTGACTTGCCACCTGCCAGGTGGAAAACCTTCGGATCTGTCCCGCCTTCATTGATGCCTCCCACGTCGGCGTCGGCCCCAAATATCCAGGGCAATGTAAGCCAGGAAAAACCCAATGGTGGAGGGAATAACCACTTGGTAAAAGAGGCGAACGTAGTAAATCCAGGGATAACGTTCCCGGTCCGGTGTGTAATGGGCCGTCCAAGCTGACAAAAACGTTTTGCTGGCCCGGGGGTGACAGGTTTGGCAGCGCTGCAAGAGGCGCTCCTGCACTCTTTCGGTGCCCAATTGCCGAACCGATTCCACATCGTGATAGCCGTGGCAGTCGTAGCACACAGCTTTATTTAAAGGTTGGTCAGGGCTTGTGGCCACAAAAAGCTCAGCGGTGGTGCCATGAAAATCTGCGACGTACGTATCAAAAACCTCAGCTCGCAATCCGTACTTTGCGACAATTTTCGGGTCGGCATGGCAACGGGCACACATTTTCGGTGAAACATTGCGAAAGCGTGGCAACCGCGGGTCTAATATGCCGTGGGCCTCATGACAGTCAATGCAGCTGGGGACGTCTGCGTTTTCCGCACTTAAATTTCGCCCGTGCACCGACGTGACGTACACCTCCGTAACTCGCCTATGGCACTTCCCGCAAGTTTTGGGCACGTTAAGACGGTGAACATGAGAAGCGGGGTCACTGGCCGGCAAAACGTCGTGTCCGCCGTGGCAGGAAATACAAGTGGCAGCGAGGTCGAGGCCAGCAAGCTGCACACCGTGGCCGTGGACGCCTTGAAGATACTCCTGCTTGTTGTGGCAACGAAGACAGGTGCCAGCAACGTTAGCCGGTGCCAAAGTGGATTCGGGGTCTTTACTCGGTCGCACGTCATGCGCACCGTGACAATGCCAGCACTGCGCACGGAAGCTCCCACGCCCCAAGGGGTCTTTGTGTGCCGACCGACTCACAGCATCCCCCGCGTCCTGGTGGCAGGCAACACAAGGGTTTGTACGGGACATGCCCTGGGGATGGGGCACCTCGGTAGCCTGAGGATGGCAATCTGTACACGCCAAGCTAGCGTGCACCGATTCCGTACCCAGCGTGACCACCAACGCCGAAACCCGACGAGCGGACAACTCTAGCCCCAAACTTTGAGCCGCCATCTGCAAATCCTCCCCGCTACCGTGACAGGCGAGACACTCCTCGCCGCCAGCAGGGGTCGTGGCGGTGGTTGCTAAAAAAATAACAAGTATCACCCACAGGCGGTACCTACTGGGGTTCATCCGGCCCTCCCCTCCGCCGTGAATTTAAGAACAACATCACAACTTGTCAACTCATGACAAGTTTGTTACTCGTCTTCAAAACTCTCCCCGCTCCAGTACTGCTCGCCCAAGAGTTTCTGGAGAGCCTGCCGCAACCGTGGGTGCACGGCAGGATCCCCCAGTTCCTGAGCCAAGCGCTGGTACTCGGCAAGCACAGCCTCCTCCAGCTGACGGCGGGCCTCGGGGGAGAGAAAGTGGACCACGTCCTTAAAGGCACCGTTGCGAAGCCTTCGGGAAGGCATGGCCACGTACAGCGTTCCCTCCTTGCCTTCCATGACGCGGATATCGCCAATCAGCAAAGCGTTGTCAATAACCACCTGGACAAAAGCCTTCACCCGCCCTTGGCGGTTGAGGTTAACCCGAACTTCGGTGATTTCCATCGTAAGCCTCCTCTTCAGCCCATAGGTAAAAGCTGGGACTCCCGCCGGGGGAGGAGCGGGACCGCTACCGCACGCCTATCCGCAAGGGCGGCGGCTACCCGCCTCGCTTCCTCTTCGTCCCCAAAAACCCCAAAAACTGTCCCTCCGCTACCGGAAACCATGGCTACAAGCGGTGCCAAGCGCGTAAGCACAGCCAAGTTCTCAGCAATCCACGGAAAAAGTTCTACCGCCGCACCCTGCAAGTCGTTGCGCAGCTTGGCAAACGGCAGCTCGCCTCGCCTTACCAGCCAATCATAGAGGGAAAAACCCCCGGCTCCCTCGGTCCCACCACCAGGACCGGGCCCACAGGAAGAAACTTCGGCCCCTGACGTCTCCGTTACCCTGGGCGGGGATTGGCTCTTGTCCCAAGCGTTGTACACCACCGGCGTGGACACCGGCTCGTGCCCTGGGATCAACACCACTCCATAACTTGGAAGGTCGGGTAGGGGCACAACCTGTTCCCCTCTGCCCGTGGCCCAGCAAGCCCCTCCGAGAAGGAAAAACGGGACATCGGAACCCAACTGCGCAGCCAAAGTTACAAGCTGGGCGGGATCTGTCGCCAAACCCCAAAGATTCGCCAAAGCCACCAAAGCGGCCGCCCCATCCGCCGATCCACCCCCCAAGCCCGCCGCCACCGGGATGCTCTTACGCAATACCACCCTCGCTCCACCTACTTCCGGAAAAGCGCGGGCAAGGAGCTGGGCCGCACGCCAAACCGTGTTTTCGCGGGGAAGAACTACACCACCTTCCACCTGCATCTCCCACACCCCTGACGGCGCTGCTACCACCTCCAGCTCGTCCCAAAGCCCCACTGCTGCTAAAAGCGTTCGCACCTCGTGATAGCCGTCCGGGCGTCGGCGCAAAACCTCTAGATGGAGGTTTACCTTGGCAGGGCATCGCACCACGATTCGCTTCATGGCACCTGGCAGCGAGGAAGCCCCAGCCAAGGGGGCGCCGGCACGCTTTTTACCGGCTGGAATTCCAAAAGCACAAGTGTCAGCTGGCCATTGGGCGCGAGCACGTGCAGTCTACCAGGAACCCTACCGTGGTGCCCTTGGGCGATGAAGCGCACCGGGTGGGAGTTCCCCTCAGCCCAAAGCCAACCTCGCACCCAACGCGTAGGTTCCCCAGCCACCTCCAGCTCGAGGCGACCGCCTGCCACACTAACCGACCACCGATCCACGGCCACCTGTTGGCCCCCAACTGGTAAGCGCCCCGCCAGCAGGCTGGAGAAAACCTCCTGGGAAACCGGAAGAACCCACCCATCAGGAAGCGGTAGGCCCCCCCATCCCATAGGCCGCAAGCACCCCTGCTCCGTGCGCTGGAGCACCTCCTGGCCCGTGACCCAGGCGGCAAAACCCACCCCCGAGGGCCCCCCCGCCAATTCCACTAGGGTTCCCCCTTCCCCGTGGGCCACCACCAAGTTAAGTCCCCGCATTTGACAGCACTGCACGCGGTACAAGGCGCGAAAGGACGGCGCTTTCCCCTGCAACTGCGAGAAATCCGGCAACCCTATTGGCGCCGCGGTGCACCCCACGGAAAGGATCAGAACCAATTTAAGGAGATGGCGCATGGGCAAGCCCCGCCAGCTTGGCCTTAAGGCGCTCCTCCTGGCCTTCTTCGTCGGGCTTCAGCTCCAAAGCCCGCTGCCAAGAAGCCCTGGCCTTCTCCACCTGGCCGCGAGCTTGGAAGAGGTCGCCCAAATGTTCATGCACGGTAGCGTCGAAAGGCTCGAGACTCGCGGCTTGCGTCAGGTATTTTTCGGCCCGATCCCAGTCCCCCAACCGGAAGTAGACCCACCCCAAAGAGTCTAAGTACGCACCGGACAGCGGATCGAGAGCCACCGCTTTTTCAATGAGCTCCTTGGCCTCCGCGAGGTTTTCCCCGCGGTCTGCAAACATGTAGCCCAGGTAATTGAGCGCCGCTGCGTTTTCCGGTTCGGCGGCCAACAACTGGCGAAAAACCTTCTCAGCTTCCGCAAACTGGCCCGCGCGCTCGAGGGCAGCAGCCAGCGAAAAGGTGAGCTCGCCATCCCCAGGAAAGCGCGCTAACGCCTTTCGCGCCCACGCCACGGCGTCCTGGTAGAGCTTGCCGCGCATGGCGGTACCCACCGCCAACCGGGCCTCCTCCAGCTCACTTTCAGACATGGCTGAAAGCTCGGCCAAGGCTTGCTGGCGATTTCCCGCAAACAGCAAGAACTCAGCCTTAAGCGACCGCAAGAGACGCCCCACCTGAGGTTCTTGCGTCACTCGTGCGCTCTCAAGAAAAGCCAAACCTTGCACCCACTGCCCTTGAGCTCGGAAGTACTCAGCCCACAACGCCAAGCCCCGACGTCCCAGCGGCTTCTTCGCCAGTTCCTGAAGAAACGGCAGTGCCTGCTCGTAAGACCGCGCTAAAAGCTCTAAAGCCGCTTGCTCCTCCACCACTTCCAACCCTGCACCCGGCAGGGCGTCCTCGTGCTTTGCCACCACCTCCCGTGTCTTGGCCAGAAGCGGCCTAGCTTCTCGAAACCGGCGCAGCTCCAAATAAAGGCGCGCCAAACCCAAGAGGGCATCCGGGTCCTCGGGGGCGGAAAGTAACGCCCGGCGGTAAAAGTGCTCCGCTTCATCAGCCTTTCCTTGGCGGAAAGCAACTGCTGCCCGCAGAATCAAAGCATCGGTGAAATCGGGATCGCGCAAAAGGGCCTCATCCAAAACCTCCACCGCCTTTGCCTCATCCTTGGCCCGCAGAAGAAGCGTCGCCCACCGCACCAAGCCGGGAAGGGTTGGTTCCCCGCCCCGGCGGATGGCCTCTCCCAAAAGCGATGAGGCCTCTTTGAATTTTCCTTGTTGGGCTAAAACCTCCACCAACTCACCCGTGGCTTGCGCTGCAAATTCAGGAACCTGCCGGGCTTGTTGCAGGTGCGCCTCCGCCTCGGCAAGCCGCCCCAGTTGCCGCAGAGCTTGCCCAGCCATCAATTGCAGCCAAGGGCTTTGCGGGTGCTCCACCAGGAGGGGTTCCAGCAAAGCCCACGCCTTGCCACCCTGCCCCAATCTGAGGTAAGCCTCGATGAGGCCTTGCCGCACCTTGTCGGCGTAAGGCGCGAACGCCACCCCCTTCTCCAGGTGCACTACCGCTTGTTCCAGCTCCTCCCTGGAAGCCGCGCCCTGGGCCGCCAAAAGCCCCAGCACCGCCTCCCCCTCGGGGGAAAGCGTGGCCGCACGTCGAAGCTCCGCCAAGGCGTGCTCGCGCATGCCCAGGTTGGCCAAAGCCAAGCCGTACTCTTCTCGCAGCTCTGCCGAGGTGGGATCCAGCCGCAGGGCCTCAGCAAACAGCGAAAGACCCCTTTCCACCCGCCCCTCAGCCAACTCAAACTGCGCCTGGGCCACCAACCCCAGGGCCTTTTGGCCGCGGTTCCCCAACGGTGGCGCTACGCTTTGGCACGCCAAAAGCAGGAGACTGAGCCCAAATGTTACCCACGCTCTTCCCACAAACACCTCCGCCGTCATTCTACCCGCCACCCCCCTTGCCTTTGGGCAGGGCGAAGGGAAAACGGCACTTAAGGCTTTGAGTCACTCCAGGGCACGAGCCCCGAAACCGGGCGCGACGGGAGGATTCCCAGAGCCACCCCCCCTACGGCCGCCTGTGCCAGCTCCCGCCCCCGAAAGCTTACGAGACGAACCGATTCCTCCTGCAAAACCACCAAACCCGCTTCGCTCACCCCCAAGGCTTTCGGTGTACCACGCCCCTGCCATAAAAGCTTTGGCTTGAGAGCAAGAAAGGCCTTCTTCGGTAACGACAACCGCCAAAGCTGGCTTTTCGGGGCAGCCAAAAGCAGGAAAAGCTGTCGGCCATCTGGTGCCCAAGCCACGTCCACCACCTTACCAGGCACATCGGTCCACACACCCCCCGTCGCCCCCACGGGCCAAACCCCCACCCGGCTGCCACCAACCACCGCCAAAAACCCATCACCCAAAGCCAACCGCTGGGGGTCGGGGAAACCGGAAAGGGGGACCGTCACCGTTTGCCCTTGATCGAAGGGAAAAACCAGAACAACCTGTGGCTCCGGTGCAACGGCCAACACCGCCACCACCCGGCCGTCGTGGGAGCACGTAGCAAAGCTCGGGGAAAGCTGGCGCGGCAATGGCCATGAGGCGATGCGCACGCGCTCAGGATACGCAAGCGCCACCAGCTCTCCGGGAAAAACTGCATACAGGCGATCGGGTTCACGAAAGAAAAGCGGCACCAGCCGCCCGGCAAGGGTTTCCACTGGCACACCGGGGCGGACCACCACGGTTTCGTCACGTTCCGCCGAGGGCAGCCACAAACTTCCATCCGGAGCCACAAACACGCCGAGGCTGCCGCCGGCCATGGGGACGCGGGCCAGCTCTCGCCCCTCGGGAAGCTCCAAAGTCACCAACCCGCCGGATTGCACTACGGCTACGGTGAGAAGCAGTGCGGGCAACATGGGTTTATTCTAGCCTTGTGGCGCACACACTGCACCAGGAAAAACAGCTCCTGCGCGCGTACGCCTTAGAAACGCTGGGCTTCGATCTTTTCGGGGTAGCTCCCGCCGAGCCGCTAACAGGCGTGCGCCACTTGGCTCGCTGGTTGGCCCTGGGGTTTCACGGCGAGATGGCTTACATGGCCCGTACCGCAGCCCTTCGCGGAGACCCGCGCGCCCTCTTGCCCGGCGCCCAATCCGTGGTTTGCGTGGCTTGCGCCTACCACGACCCACCAGATCCTCCGTTACGACCGGGTTACGCCCGCGTGGCCCGCTACGCCCGTCGGCGGGACTACCACAAGGTCATGCGCAAAAAGCTCCTCCAGCTTGGCCGCTACTTGCGGGAAATCCTCCCCGAAGCCCATTTCAAAGTGGTGGTGGATTCGGGTCCACTCCTGGAAAAAGAGCTGGCACAAAGGGCTGGGCTGGGATGGATTGGCAAGAACACCTGCCTCATCAACCGGCACTGCGGCTCCGAGCTACTCTTGGGCGAGCTTATCACCACGGTGCCTTTGCCCTCCGACCCACCGGAAACGGACCATTGCGGCTCGTGTACCGCCTGCCTGGCTGCCTGCCCCACGCAAGCGCTGCGCAAGCCTTACCAGTTGGATGCCCGTAGGTGTATTTCGTACCTCACCATCGAGCACAAGTCCGCCTTTGATTCGCAGCACCCTCTCCAGCTTGCTGGCTACATTTTCGGCTGCGACCTTTGCCAAACCTGCTGCCCCTGGAACCGCCACGCCACACCTACGGTTAACCCCCACCTCGCCACCCGTCCCCACTTGGGGGATCTGTCCCTTAAGGTACTGACCTCGCTGGATGCTCAAGGTTGGGAAGCGTTGGGGCAAGGAACACCCTTACGCCGTCTGACCTTCCAGCGCTTGCGCCGCAACCTTCGGGCCCTTGACAGGCCACGAGGACAGGAGTAAAACCAAGGTCCCTGGGGGAAACCCCGGGGAGGTGATGCCACTCCAGTTTGAGGAGCGTGGACCCTTGAAAAGTCTGCCGTGGGAGAATAGAATTGCAAGCTAGCACCGCAAACGGTGCATACCTCCATAGGAGGAGGAAAGGAGAGGAGACGATGCGTAAGAACGTTGTGGTTGGGTTGTTGGTGTTGGTCGTGGCAATTTTGGCCGTGGGTTGCGCCAAGCCGCCGCAGCAGGAGCTGGACGCCATGAAGGCTGCCCTGGCTGCTGCCGAGCAGGCTGAGGCTCCCAAGTACGCCGCTGCCGACTGGGACAAGGCACAGCAGGCGGTGAACGCTGCCAACGCTGAGGTGGAAGCGCAGAACGCCAAGTTCGCCCTGTTCCGTTCGTACACCAAGGCCAAGCAGCTGATTGCTGATGCCACCGCAGCGGCCAACGCTGCCAAGGAAGCCGGCATTGCAGGCAAGGAAAAGGCTAAGAATGAGGCTCGCGCTGCCATTGACGCCGCCCAGGCTTCTTTGACCGCTGCTCAGGAAGCTCTAGCCGCTTTGGAAAAGTGCAAGCGGAAGCCCAAGGACCTCAAGAAGGACTTGGAGCTGCAAAAGGGCAACCTGGACGGTTTGGCCAACCAGGTGAACCAGCTTGAGGACGCCTTCAACCGTGAGGACTTCTTTGGCGCCAAGGCTCAAGCTGAGAGCCTCAAGGGTCAGCTGGACAACTTGGCCACCGAGCTTGCCAACGCCAAGACCAAGATCAAGTGCTAACTGAGGTTGTAAGGCTTTTTTCCGGGCCGGCGGCAGGCCTCTGTCGCCGGCCCTTCTTTTTGCTGTTCGTGGTATTGGCCACTGGCTGCGGTCCTCGCCCTGCGCCACCGGCGGTGGAGCCTGCCAGAACCGCGGTGAGGAAGGCTATTGCCGAGCTCAGGAGCACGGAGCCGCAAACTTCCAGGATGCTGGAGCGTCTGTGGGCAGATGCCGAGGCCATTACTGCTTTTGAACGGGCGGCCCTGTTTTGGGATCACAGCCCTGGCCGCACGGAAGCGGCGTGGCTACGGCTTACCACGTTGGCCTCGCAGGCGTTGCGGCAAAAGCGAGAAAGGGAGCTCACCGCTCGCCAGCAGTTTCAGCAAATCCATAGTAAAGCTGTCAACGACCTCTCGCGCGCGCAACAGGAAATGGCGGAAACCGGAATGGGCCGGCGAGAGGCTGCTGCTTTTCAGCGCGCTCAAGGCGCCTTAGCGCGAGCACAAGCCTTGGCCCAACTGGGCCAGTGGGGGCAAGCCACTGACTTGGCACGCGCCGCTTTGAACGATTTAGCCATCGTGCACCGGGAGTTTGGCAACCTTCACGCCCGGTTTTCGGACCCCAACTTGCGGCGCCAGTGGCGGGAATGGGTGGAGCAAACGCTTGCCCAGTCGAGGAACGAAGGTATCGTGGTGATCATCGTGGACAAACTGCGTCGGAGGCTTTCCGTGTACGAAAGCGGTAGGCTTCTCTCCAGCTTTCCCGCTGAACTGGGCGCCAACGGCCTCCGCCCCAAGCAGCACGCCGGCGATCGCGCAACGCCCGAGGGGCGCTACCAGGTGGTGCAGAAAAAACAGGGAGCCGCCACAAAGTACTACAAGGCGTTGCTCATAAACTACCCTAACGAGCAGGACCGTATGCGCTACCTGCAAGCTAAAAGACAGGGTAGGATACCGTGGCGCGCCGGCATTGGCAGCCTCATCGAAATCCACGGTGACGGCGGCGAAGGTCGGGATTGGACCGACGGCTGCGTCGCCTTGCGCAACGCCGATATGGATAAGGTGTTTGCCTGGGCAGAGGTAGGAACACCAGTGACGATCGTGGGCACCTATGAGCCTTGAAACCAACCTCCGGACTGCCGAAGTCAAGCCGCGCAAGCCCCTTCGGCTCCTATGGCTGCTGTTTCCGGCGGGCCTCGTGGTGCTCGGCGTGGGGAGCGCCATGGTCCTGGCCCGCTTTGGGAATCCCTTAACGCTGATGCCCTTGGTAACCGTAGTTGACCCTCAACTTTCCCAAATCCCCACAAACGCCTTGAAGTCCCGGGCCACCAAGGCCCACGGTATGTTGGAGCGAGTACGTCCCCAGGGGATGTACATCGTAGTGGACACCTACAGGAACCGACTGCGTTTGGTGGAAAACGGCAAGGTGGTACGGGAGGCTCTGTGCTCCACCGGCACCGGCATCGTGCTTATTGATCCCCGCAACAAGAAAAAGTGGGTGTTTGACACGCCCTTGGGTGAACGCATCATCGAGCGCAAGCAAAAAAACCCGGTGTGGATGAAGCCCGACTGGGCTTTCATAGAAGAAGGGGAAGAGCCGCCTCCGCCAGGTTCGCCTGACCGCGTGGATCCTTACTCTTTGGGAGATTACGGCCTGTATATGGGAGACGGGTACATCATTCACGGCACGCTCTTCAAGTCGCTTCTGGGCCGGCGGGTAACTCATGGCTGTATTCGGTTGGGAGACGAGGACCTTGAGTACCTTTACCACAACGTACCGATTGGCACTCGCGTGTACCTTTACTAGCCTCTTGACTTGGGCTGGCGAGGTTTCCCTCTCCCCCGCTGCCGTTGCGGCTTTGGAGCTGGAATCTTCCCTCGCCCGCAAGCCCAACATTTACCTCAAGCTGGATTTAAGTGAGAGGCTGTTGCAAATTAAGGCGCGGGGAGTAGTCCTGGATCAGGTGGTGGTCAAAGCCGTGGAAGCGGCCACCAGAAAACCTTTCTACCAACCCACCGAACCTTTTGCCCTACAGGTACCTGTGATCTTGGAGGTCCTCCAAGGTCCAGGCGACACCGATCGCGAGGTTATTGCCCCTCCCAGCTTGCGGCCCGCCAAACGCCGTGATGAGGAAGAGCCCACACCGTCCCCGGTGCCCCAAGGACCAACCCCCACCCCCACGCCTCGTCCAGAAACCCCCAGCCGCTACCGGGTGGAGCTGACGCCGAGCAAGGCGGCTGCAGATTGCCCCTTGCTACTTTGGGTTACCAATGACCTTCCTGCTCGAAGTTTGTGGCAGCGCTTTCGGCAAGCGGTGAAGGAGGGCTGGGGTTTTGTGGTGCGGCACGAGGAGGTTCCTCAAGAACCACCAGGCATCGTGCTAGTGCTGGACGCGGAGGATGCCCGCCGCGTGCACCACCTTTTCCGCCAGGGCATGGCCCTCTTGGTTACCGCTGCTCCTTAAACCTAGCACCCGGCGACCTGCTCTTTCGTAAAATGCTGTCGGGAGGTGCGCTATGGGCAAGGTAAAAGTCGGTGTGTTGCTTTCCGGCTGCGGTGTTTACGATGGGGCCGAAATCCACGAGGCGGTCATCACGCTTTTGGCCTTGGACCGAGCGGGGGCAGAAATCGTAGCCATGGCCCCTAATTTCGAGCAACTGCACGTCATCAACCACCTCACCGGCGACGTGGTCCCCGGGGAAAAACGCAACGTGCTGGTGGAAGCCGCCCGCATTGCCCGCGGCAACATCCGCGATCTAGCCACCGTGGACCCCGCCGAGCTGGACGCGCTGATCCTGCCCGGAGGCTTTGGCGCTGCCAAAAATCTCTGCGATTTCGCCCTCAAAGGTGCCGATTGCCAGGTTCACCCGGAAGTGGCGAGGGTCGTGCAAGGTATACACCAGCAGGGCAAACCAATTGGAGCCATTTGCATTGCCCCTGCCCTCATCGCCAAGCTGTTAGGCCACGAGCACCCCAAGCTCACCATTGGAACCGACAAGGACACCGCCGCTGCTTTGGAAAAGATGGGTGCGTGCCACGAAGCTTGCGGTGTGGAGGGGGTGGTGGTAGACGAAAAAGCCAAGCTCGTCACCACCCCAGCGTACATGTTAGCGCGCTCCATTGCTGAGGCCGCCACCGGCATTGAGAAGCTCGTGCACGAGGTTCTGCGCCTTTGTGGCGCTTAAAACAAAACTCACAGGTCGCTTAGCCTCAGCAAGAATCTGCCCGAAAAGGGGTGGTTGCCTTACTTGCGAATCTGCCCGAAAGGGGGAAAAGGACGAGGCTGCTTCGCGAGGGGCAAAAAAGAAATGAAGCTTTCCATGGCTGAAAGGACAGTGTACGTCACGGCGCTGGCGCAGCGGTAGGAAGAAGGCCACCAAGAAGGAGGGTCGGCTCATTGCAAACGAGGTGGCGGGTGCCCCCCGCGCCAGATAAACGGCGGCCCCACAGGGCAAAGACTTACAAATGTCGGACTTACGCTCTGCGCGGGTTTAGTAGACTTTTGTACCCAAAGGCCCATGCCCAAAGGCGGCTTCAGGCCAGTTTCCTATGAGGTTACGGGTTGGGAGCGTACCCTTCTCGCCACGAAAGCCGTTGCCTCGGCAGAGGGCTTGCTTCAGTTGGTGGCGGTGCGAAGGCGGGTGATACGTTCCACCACGTCGCGGTAGGCAGGGTTCACCGCCAGCACCTCGGCGTAATGGCCGAGGGCAGCCGCCACATTGCCGGCAGCCTCACAGGCGCGAGCTAGCTCGTAACGCAGCCCCAACTCCGTTTCCGCCGGCAGATTTGGGGTTTTGAGGGCTTTCTCGAACCAAGACGCGGCCTCCTCGGCAAGCCCCTTGTCCATGTAACAGTTGGCAATCAAGGTCATGGCATCCAAGGCCAGCTCAGGCGATTTCAAGACCAGCTGGAACTCGCCAATGGCTTCGTCCAAAAGGCCCATCTCCCGATATGCTAACCCTAAATCGAAGTGGGTCGCGTGGTCTTCCTCACCCAGTTGTTCCGCCACCCCCCGCTGAAACTGCTTGAAAAGCTCCTCAATGGACTCTTCCTGGGCCCCTTCCTGGCCGCGAGCCTCAGCCACCAGGTGCTTTTCTTCCTCTTCCGCGAGTTCCTTTTCAATTTCTGCTGCCAAGTTGAAAAACCCTTCCTCCTCGGCAAACAACTCGGTGGCTGACACCTCTGCCACCGGCGAGGGGGCGGCCGAGAGCTCGGCCAAACGGTGGGCCCTTCGGCTAAGCTCAGTGCTTTGGGGGAAGCTGGCAGCCAGCTGCTGATAGGTTTCCCGCGCTTGCTCCAAAAGCCCTTGCTCCAAGAGCAAATCCAGCTCCGAGAGCTGCTCAGGCGTGGGTTCCCGGAGTTCCTCCGCCAGCTCCACCAACTCCACGGCTTCCGGCAGCACCTCCACTGCCCTCAGTTCCTCCACCGGGGGCGACGGGGAAACCTCCTGCGGAGCCGGCGGCAGACCCAGTTCCGGCAGCTCAAACTGCGGGATGGAAAAGGCGGGAACCGCAGGCTCGGGAGTGGCCTTTTCTATGACTGTTTCCTCGGCTAAGGGCGGCGAGGGAGGTTGCGCTGGCGAGCCGAAATCGTGCGCAGGAGCCAAAGGCTTTTTGGGGGTAAGTCCTAACAGCGATTCCAGCTCATCCAAAGGGGACACGGAACGGGAAACAGCTGAGGGCGCCGCCGGCTGTGCTGGTGGGTTGATGGGCAAAGGCGCTGCAGGCTCCGGTTTGGGAGCAGGTGCTGGTGCGGAGCTAGGCTGCGACGGGAGCTCCGCCACCTCCTCGAGCCGTCCGCCCAAGGAGGCCAAAAGCTCCCTCCCCTTCGCATGGTGGGGGTCTAACGCCAAAAGCTGCTGCAAATGAGCCAAGGCCTTGTCCACCAACCCGTACTTGGCCAGGACCGAGGCCTCGGTGTAAAGCTCTTCCACGTTGGCTTGGGGGCCCGTAGCTGGTGCGGAAGCTGACCCTACCATTGGCTGGGCTTCAGGGCCAGACCCCCACTGCAAGCCCACTGCCCCAACATCCTCCCCCGGCAGCTCTGCTTCCTCCAAGGGAATTTCCACTTCCAGCTCCTCGACTTCGGCCGGGGGTACTGCGGTAGCTGGCTTGGCGTGGACGATTTCCACACCCCCGGGGCCTACCCCTAATTCTTGCAGACGCTGTTTGAATAGGCTGTTACCTGGGTCCCGTTGGGCCAGCTCCATGTAAAGGTCCGCAGCTTCTTGTCGGCGGCCCGCGCGGTAATAGGCGTCGGCCAAAGCCCCTTCCAGTACCGAGAAAAACTCGCCGTCCTGGCGGCGATCAAAAACCTTGAGACCCCGCTCCAGCACGTCAATGTCCTTGGGGTTGGCCTTCAAAAGGCGCTTGAGGAGCTGACCAGCGCGCTCCAGGTCCTTGGCAGCGATAAGCCGATCCACAATGGGCAAAAGCTTTTCCTTGGCCGCCTCGGTTTCCCCGACGCGCAGCAGGATGTCGCCGTAAAGCTGCACCACCTCGGTGCGTTCCCCCACCGCCGGAAGAACCCGCTCCACCAAATTCCGAGCTTCACCAATGTCTCCAGCCTCCAACAAAACCCGGCCCATGGCCACCGCCAAGTCCGGCGCAACGGCAGAAGTTTCCAGCTTGCGCGCCAAGTCCAAGGCCGTGGGAAGCCGTCCCGTAGTGAGCAGGGCGTTGAGGAGCGCTGGCCCAAAACTTCCCAGGGAGAGCTGCATTTCCAAAGCCCTCTCCACCAGCTTTACCGATTCATCCACGTGGCCGCGGTTCAACAGCAGCTGACCCAGTTGGTCCAGCTCGGCGCTGGCGGCTTCGATATCACCGCTGCTGGCTAAAAGGTCCACCAGCTTGGCACGAGCTTGGAAGTTGCTGGGTTCTAACTCTGCCAACTTACGGTAGACCTTGATAGCATCTTCCACTTTGCGGTTCCGCAGGTACCAATCGGCAAGGGTGAACAGCTGCTGGCGCCCCTCCACCGGCATGCCCAGCTTGTAGTAAAACTCAGCCAAGCGTTCGTAAGTATCGGTGCGTTGGGGATCGGCACGGTTAGCCTTCTTTTCCGCGGCCACCGCCTTCAGCGTGAACCCCATTTGCGCGTACACGTCCGCAGCCTGTTGATACGCCACCACCGCTTCCGCCACCCTGTTGGCTTTAAGCAGCAGATCCCCAAGACGGTTTAGAAGCGCACCGTCGGGAGCGCCCTGTTTGAGAGCCTTTTGGAACTGCTCGATGGCAGCATCAAGCCGACCTTTAGCGGCCAACTTTTCCGCTTCCTGGATGAGCTGATCGCGCTTCGCTGTGGCCATCCGTTACCGCTCCTTATCTGATACTACCACGCGCACCGGCGCATAGCTTCTCCGGTGCCAAGGACTCGCGCCGTAGTGGCGCAGCGCTTCCAGGTGCTGCCGGGTGGGGTAGCCTTTGTTTTCCGCCCACCCGTACATGGGAAACCGGCGATGCAGCTCTTCCATGACCTCGTCCCTTGCCACCTTTGCAAGGATGGAAGCTGCGGCCACGCACACGTAACGGGCATCGGCCTTAACCTCCACCACCACGGGTACTGACAGCGAAAGTTGCACCGCGTCGGAAACCACGCAGTCCGGCGCGGGCTTGAGGGCCAAAACCGCTTCCTCCATAGCTTGGCGGGTAGCCTCCAAAACGTTGAGGCGGTCCACCTCCAATGCCTCCCGTCGCACCACCGCAAATGCCCGTGCGTGGTTTTTGATTTCTGCCGCCAGCCTCCGGCGTCGAGAAGGCGAAAGCTTTTTGCTATCGTCAATGCCGGAAACTGCGCAGGGAAAAGGCAAAATGACGGCCGCGACCAACAGAGGCCCCGCCAAGGCACCACGCCCCGCCTCATCTACCCCTGCCACCAAACCAAAACGGTGGGCTAGAGCCCCGTCGCTCCTTCCATCCGGTGGCGTTTTCCCCTTACCTCCGGTTCAAGTCCTCGGTGAGGCGTGCCGCCTTCCCCTTGAGGTTGCGCAAATAGTAGAGCTTCGCGCGGCGAACTTTGGCGTGTCGTACCACCTCGATCTTGTCAATGTGGGGGGAGTGCACTGGGAAAACCCGTTCCACTCCCACGCCATAAGAAACCTTGCGCACTGTAAAGGTTTCACGGATGCCCCCGCCCCGCCGGCCCAAAACCACGCCTTCGAAAACTTGAATCCTCTCCTTTTCCCCCTCGCGCACCTTGACGTGCACACGAACCGTATCTCCTGGTCCAAACTCAGGAAGGTCAGTGCGCAGCCAACTCTCCTCAAGCTTGCGGATATCCATGACCGCCTCCAAAAGTACGTTCGCCCTTGCGGGGCGAAAACGAATTGTACACCAGGGCTTGTCCCTTGCCAAGGACCGTTCCTGGCCCTGGGGTGGGCGTTCGGCGAGCCTAAGAACGCTCCTCGGGCAATCCAGAAATGCCGAGCTCGCGGGCTAACTCGCGGACCTTTTTTCGAACCTCCGATGGCAACTGAAAAAAGTGGCGCAGCAAAAGATCCGGGCGGCGCGCAAGCGTCAAACGCAGGGACGCGTCCCTTCGGTGCTCCGCCACTTTTTGGTGGTCCCCTGAAAGCAAAACCTCGGGTACGGCAAGACCGCGGAACTCCCGAGGGCGCGTGTACACCGGGAAGTCCAACAGACCCTGGGTAAAAGAATCCTGAACCACCGAATCGGGATCCCCCACCACCCCGCGCACCTGTCGGGCCACGGCATCCAGGATCACCAATGCCGGCAGCTCGCCCCCGGATACCACGTAGTCACCAATGGAGATTTCGTCGGCTTTGAGGATTTCACCCACCCGCGCATCGAACCCCTCGTACCGCCCGCAGAGGAAAACCAAACGCTGCTCACCGGCCAATTCCCGAGCCAGCTCCTGGGTAAAGACCCGGCCGCGAGGATCGGGAAGGATAACCCGCGCGGGTTCGCCGGCCAGGACTTCCTCCACCGCCCGCACCGCTACCGGCGCCATGATGGCCATACCGGGGCCGCCACCGTAAACCTCATCGTCCACCTGACCGTAGCGGTTCATCGCCCAGCGCCGCAGGTCGTGCACCCGCACGTCAAGGACACCGGCGGCAATGGCCTTACCCAAAACCCCCACCGCCAGGTACGCTTCCACTGGCGCCGGAAAAAGCGTGAGAATGTCACAACGCATGGCCGAAGAGGAGGCCCTCCGGGGGATCCAGGACCACAACACCCCCCTCCACATCCACCCGCACCACGATGGGCGAAACAAAAGGCACGAGTACCTCCTGCTCTCCCTGCAGCACCACCAACCACGCCCCCGCCGGCCCCACCTCCAAGCGTTGCACGGTCCCGGCTTCACGGCCGTCCACCAAAACACAGCGCAAACCGGCAAGCTCGTGCTCGTAGTAGTAATTGGCCGGCAGGGTCTCGCGCTCCTGCTCAGGGAGAAAGAAGTAATGCTCGCGGAAAGCCTCAGCTTGCTCCCGGCGGGTGCATTCCGCCAGCTTCACCAGCCAAGCCCCTTTGTGCAGCCGCACCGATTTTACGGTAAAAAACTGCTGGGGTTCCGCTTGCCCCACGCCCACAGAAACCCCCACCGCCAGCCGCTGGGGGAAATCCGTGAGGATTTCCACCAGCAACTCGCCGTGCACCCCGTGGGGTTTCCGTACCCGCCCCACGGCCAGGAAGGAAGTGGGGCGGGACACCGCTTACTCGAGGATTTCCAGCATGTAGCGCTTGCGCATCTTCATGCCGGCAGCAGCCAAAATCGTGCGGATGGCGCGGGCCGTCTTGCCCTGCTTGCCAATGACCTTGCCCAAGTCCTCTGGGGCCACGCGCAGTTCAAGGACGGTGGTTTGCTCACCAGTAACCTCGCGCACCTGCACCTTGTCCGGATGATCAACTAACGACTTGGCGATCTGCTCCACAAGCTGCTTCATACGACCTCCCGTGTGATGAGGAATTGGTTACTCACGAACGAGCCCGCTTGTACAGGCTAGCCACGGTTTCGGACATCTGCGCCCCCCGCGCCAGCCAGTATTCGACTCTTTCCTTGTCCATACGGATCTCCGGCGGCTCCACCCGCGGGTTGTAAAAGCCCACCTCTTCCAAAAAAGCCGCCTGCGGTGTCCGTCGATCGTCGGAAACCACGATCCGAAACGTCGGTCTCCTGTTGGAACCCATGCGCCGCAATCGAATCTTAATCATCGAGTCCTTCCTCCGAACCTCAGCCGCATACGCGCTTCCAGCGCCACGGCATTGTAGCAAAAAACCTCACAGCCCCAAACCGCGCAACACCCGCCTGGGGTCCTTACCCTGCATGCTGCGCATGAGCTTTTTAGTTTGCGCCCACTGGCGCAAAAGGCGGTTGACTTCTTCGACGCTGGTACCAGCCCCCCGGGCAATCCGCCGGCGACGAGAACCGTTGATGATTTCCGGCCGCCGGCGCTCCTCCCTGGTCATGGAGCAAATGATGGCTTCCATGCGCTTGAGCTGCCGCTCATCAGGGGTAGCGGCGGCCTTAAGTTTTTTCACCCCAGGGAGCAAGTCCATCATGGCTGCAAAAAGCCCCCCTTTTCGCAATTCACGGAGCTGTTCGAGGAAATCCTCCAGGTCAAAGCCTTCCTTGGCCAGCTTACGCTCAAGTTCTGCCGCCTTCCTGGCATCGAAGGCCTCCTGGGCCTTTTCCACCAAGGTGAGCACATCCCCCATGCCAAGGATGCGGGACGCCATGCGGTCAGGATGAAAGAGCTCAAAGTCGGAGGGTTTTTCCCCAGTTCCCGCAAAGCGAACGGGTACGCCGGCTACGCTTGCCACCGAAAGCGCCGCGCCACCTCGCGCATCGCCATCCAGCTTGGTGAGGATGACACCCGAAAGCTTGAGGCGCGAGCTAAATGCCTGGGCTTGCCGCACCGCATCTTGGCCCGTCATGGCGTCGGCTACCAAGAAAACCTCGTTAGGTTGGAGAATTTCCGCCACTTTCTCCAGCTCGGCCATGAGCGCCTCATCCACGTGGAGGCGGCCAGCGGTGTCCACCACCACCACCTCGAACCCCTTGCGCCTCGCTTCCATAAGGGCGCTGCGGGCAATAGCCTCAGGGGAAGATGCACCGTACGTGGAAAGCACAGGCAAGCCTATCTGGCGGCCCAACTGCTCCAGTTGCTCGCGGGCAGCTGGCCTTTGCGTATCTGCCGGCACTAACAGCACGTGCTTGCCCAGCTTTTGCCGGATGAAAAACGCGAGCTTTGCCGCCGAGGTGGTTTTTCCTGTCCCCTGCAGGCCCACCAGCATGATCGGGGCGGGAAACGCCTTGAGGCGCAGCGGCTTCGCCTCCCCTCCCAACAAGCGGGCCAGCTCTTCGTGCACGATCTTGGTGATCTGCTGGCCAGGGCTGAGGGAGGCGAGCACCTCCTGCCCCAAAGCCTTTTCTCGCACCTTGCTCACGAAGTCCTTGACCACCGGCAAGGCCACATCCGCAGCCAAAAGCGCCCGTCGGATTTCCCCCAGGGCCTCATCCAAGTGACGCTCGGTGATGTGTCCCTCACCTCGCAGCTTCTTCAGGACGTTTTGTAGGCGATCGGAAACTGCTTCCAGCACAAAGCCACTCCCGTACACAGTTTAGCAAAACACCTCGCCAGCATTTTGGGTTTACACTTAGAGCGTGGCTAGCGAACCTTTGCTTTCCACCTCCGGTCCGTTTTGGTTAACGAAGCGAAGCTCCGCTTCGCTTGTCCTCCTCGGCAAAGAAGGGGAAAGGCTGGAGCTTTCCTGTGAGCCCCCTCTGCCCTCTCCCCTCCCGCCGGGTTTCGCCGTGAACTTGATTTATGGCAGCACCGCGTATCCCGTGGTCCTTTACCCCGTACCGCAAAGCCAAGAACTCGTCTTGGGGGTTACCCCATCGTGGGCGATTACCATGTGCAGCAGCTGGATGGAGGAACTGGTCAACCACATCGCCCACGATCTCCGCAACCTAATCTTCACCGCCTCCCTGCAGGCAGAAATCGCCCAACGCCAAGCCCAGGAAGCCAAACCCCACCTCGACCCCATCCTTGCCCAGCTGGGAAGGGTACAGCAGTACCTGGAGCGCTTGCTTATTTATGGGCGCACGCCGCGTCTCTCCATCGCCAACCTGAACCTGGAAGTATTCCTGCAGGAGAAACTGCGAAACTTGAGACAGCGGTGGCCAGGGAGCCAAGGACCCCTCAGTTTCCGCCTTCGAATTCCGGAGGAAGCTGGAATAGCCCGCTGGGATCCCCAGCTCATAGGCGTTGCTTTGGACGCCGTTTTGGAAAACGCAGCCCAGGCCAGCCCCCAGGGCTCAGAGGTAGAGGTGGTGCTTGCGGGGACACCCGAGGAGGTGACGCTGGAAGTTCGCGACCACGGTCCAGGTATCCCGCCTGAGGTTTTGTCTAAGGTGTTCTTCCCCGTGGTTAGTCGCCGCTCGCAAGGCATGGGTTTGGGTCTGGCCACAGCCAAAAAGCTCGTGGAAGCCCATGGGGGAACGTTAGAGCTTTTCTCTTCCCCCGAAGGCACCACCGTGCGCTTGGTGCTGCCGCGAGAGGTACGCCTTGCCTGAAGCGGGTGTCACTCGCTACTTGGTGGGTCCCGAACTGGCAGGTGTAAGGCTCGACCAAGGTCTTGCGCAGCTGGCCGGCATTTCCCGGAGACGGGCAAAAGCGCTCATCGCCGAAGGATGGGTTTGGATCAACGGTCGGGCGTGTCGCATGGAGTCCAAGGCCCTGCAGCTGGGAGACGTGGTGGACGTTTTGCCAATGCCACACCCATTGCGCTCCCCCTCACCTCTGCCCGCGCCCCTGCCGTTGCTTTACGAGGACGGTTGGTTCGTTGCCGTGGACAAACCACCAGGAATGCTCACGCAACCGTCCCCAATGCGGCTTGCTGGGGAGCTTTCGGCGGTAGAACACCTGTGTTTGCAGCTGTCCTACCGCGAGGGCCACCGGGTAGAGCTTAAGGTGGTGCACCGCTTGGACCGCATGGCCAGCGGTCTTTTGCTTTTTGCCAAACATCACGATGCCGCTGCCGCTTTGTCCCAACTTTTTGCCGGGCGGTCAGTGGACAAGGTTTACCTGGCGGTGGTGGGTGGCCATCCACCAGCGGAAACCACCATCAACGCCCCATTGGCTCCCGACCCTTTGCTACCCGGTCGTTTTCGGGTCGGTGCCGAAGGCAAAAAAGCCGTAACCAAGCTTCGGCTTTTGGCCAGCGCTGGCCCCCTGGCTTTGGTAGAGGTGCGGCCCCTCTCCGGTCGCACCCACCAGCTGCGGGTGCACCTGCAGGCCATTGGCTGCCCAATCGTTGGGGATACCCTTTACGGGTCAACGGTGGAGGCCCCGCGCCCCATGCTCCACGCTTTTCAGCTTTCCTTGCCCCACCCCAAGGATGGCCGGTGTTTGCAGCTGCAGGCCCCCTTGCCCTTGGACTTTCTGGCTTTTTGCCGCACCCACAGGCTGGCGGTGGAGGCAACGGAAAACGCCGTTACTCCAGTTCCTCTTTCAAGCTCCGGGTCATAAGGGCGGTCACCGCTTCTTTGGGCGCCAAGCGCTGGTCAAGGATGGCTTCCACCGCAAAGGTAATGGGCATGTCCACTTGGTTTTTTCGTGCCAAGGCTGCTGCCGCTTTTGCCGTAGGCACGCCCTCCGCCACCTCCCTCCCAGCCAGTACCTGCTCCAGAGTTTCGCCACGTCCCAAGCGCTCCCCTACCGCTCGGTTGCGGGACAAAGCGCCGGTGCAGGTCAATACCAAATCCCCCATCCCCGCCAGACCACGAAACGTTTCCGGCTGGCCCCCCAGCCGCACCCCTAGACGGGCAATCTCATGGAGACCGCGGGTGAGCAACGCTGCCAAAGCGTTGTGGCCAAGCCCCAAGCCGGTGGCCATGCCGGCGGCAATGGCAATCACGTTTTTAAGGGCCCCGGCCAGCTCAACCCCCACCACATCCGCCGACCTGTACAAGCGGAAAGAAGGCGTGGAAAAAGCCTCCTGCAGCATTTTGAGCGATGACGGAGAACGCCCGGCCAGCACCGCTGCTGCCGGTAAACCCGCCGCCACTTCCCTTGCAAACGTAGGCCCGGAAAGCACCGCGAACCGCTCGGGGTCAAGCTTCAGCTCCTGCGCCACCACCTCGTCCATGCGCGCGAGGCTTGCCACCTCGATGCCTTTGCTGGCCGAAAGCAACACCGCGTGGGAGCCCAAGGCCCATTTCAGCTCGCGCAGCACTCCTCGGGCAAACTGCACCGGCACCACGAAAAACACCACCTCGGCCTGGGGCACGGCATCGCCAATGGCTCCTGTGGCGCTTACTTTTGCGGGCAACAGCACGTCGGGAAGGAAAAGAGGGTTGCGCCTTTCCCGGTTTATCCCGTCCACCACCTCGGGTTCCCTGGCCCACACCACCACCTCATGACCAGCGCGGGCGCAGTGCACAGCCAGTGCGGTACCCCAGGAGCCGCCACCCAAAACTACCACCTTCATTCCTTCCCTCCCACCTTCGGTTCTTCACCCCGCACAAAGCGGCGGAGGTTGGGGGCTTGCTTGTAAAGCAGCACGATACTTAGCATCACGACGGGTAGCTCAGCGAGCAAGCTCGGCCGCCTCACGTACCAAAAAACCACCGGCAAAAGTGCGGCAGCCAGGCTTGAGGCCGCAGTTACCACGCGAAAAGCCCCCAGCCCCAAGAGCCAAACGCCCACACTCAGCGCTAAGCTCAAAGGGGAGAGCAACAAGAGCCCCCCGGCAGTGGTGGCTAGGCCTTTGCCTCCATGGAAAGAAAGCCAAACGGGAAAACAGTGACCTACGGCCGCCGCGCAGAGAGCAGCGGCGTGCCACGCCGGGTTCCCGGTAACCCCAGTGGCTAGCCACACGGCTAGCGCCCCCTTTCCCACGTCTAGGAGCATGACCAACAAGCCCCAACCCAGGCCCAAAACGCGGCCTGCGTTCGTAGCGCCCACAGTACCCGAACCTTGCCTACGGATGTCCGTACGCAAGCGCACTCGCACAAAAAGGTACGCAAACGGCACGGAACCCAAAAAGTACGCGGCCACCAGGACCAGAGGCTTCATGGCTTGCCCACAGGGAGTCTGGCCCTCTGCGTGTACACCGCCCCTCCAGGGCTCAAGGTACTTTCAAAAAGCACCACCTCCCTCGCTAGAAAAGGGGCCAGCTGCCACGACCCCACTTCCTGCAGAAAACGCTGGCAAGCGCCCTCCGGCCACGGGCGCTGGAGCCGGGCCAAGGTCACGTGGAGAGAAAAAGGCCGCGACTCCCTCGCCACACCGATGACACCGGCGGCCTCTTCGCTGGCCTCCGCCCATGTTTCCAGGCCCGGGGCAGCGCCCCCCAGCCACGCCACCCGCGCACGTGCAGCGTTAGGGAAAAAACCGCCCCCATGCAAGCTAACCTTCACTTCGGGTGGAACGCTAGCTACGTGTTCGGCCAAAGCCTGGAGGAACAAAGCCACTTGTGACTCCTGCTGCTCACCCAAAAACTTCAAGGTGATGTGCAGGCCCTCGGGGCGTACCCAGCGGGCGGCTGGCAGCTTGGCCTTGAGCTTGGCAAGCCCGGCCACCACCGTGGCTTTCTGCGCTTGCGGAATTTCCACCGCCAAAAAGCACCTCATGCTTTACCCCCCAACACTCGCCGCAGCAAATCCAAGGCAAAGTTAGCTGCCAGTTCGCGCACCGTCTGCCGGCTTCCTCCAAAGCGAAAGTGGCGATGCTGTAGTTGGCTCGGGGTTGCCACCGCCACGTGCACGGTGCCCACGGGTTTTTCGGCAGTACCGCCGGTGGGACCCGCAATGCCGGTAATGGCCAAGCCGCACTGTGCCCCCAACGCACAGGCTCCCAGAGCCATGGCCTCCGCCACTTCCCGACTCACCGCACCTTTGGTCGCCAAAAGCTCTTCGCTAACCCCTAGAACCCTCACTTTTACAGCGTTGGCGTAGGCCACCACCCCGCCTAAGTACGCCTCGCTGGCCCCGGGAACCTGGGTGAGAGCCGAACCCACCATCCCCCCGGTGCAGGATTCGGCGGTAGCCAACATCCACCCCCGGCTTTTCAGGGCGTCCAGCACCACTTGCGGCAACGTGACGTCATCCCGACCAAAGATATCCTCCCCCAACACCTCGGTAAAGGCGTGCTCCATGGCTTCCAGTTCGGAGGAAGTTTCGGCATAAAGCACCAGTTCCACCGTCCCCCGCCCGGCAAGGATCGTTACCTTTTCCCGCCCAAAACGGTGGTAAAGGTGGGAAACCCGCTGTTCCACCTCCGATTCGAAGCGCCCGGCTACCTTTAACGTGCGCACCAAAATAGGCTTGCCGCCAATGCGGGGCAGTACGTGGAGGGCAAAGATGGTTTGAAGTTCCTCCGGTACACCAGGAAGCAACACCACCGCTCTGGCACCCACCTCCAGCCACTGTCCAGGCGCGGTCCCCCGGGGGTTAGGAAGCACCTCCGCCCCTTCCACCAGGAAGGCCATACGTGCTGCAATGCTTGGCATGCTGCGGCCCAAGCGGCGGTAGCGCTCCTGCAGCCGCGCCAAAAGCTCCTCATCCAGGTGCAGCTTCCTCCCTAAGGCGGCCGCTACCCCTTCCCGGGTGACATCATCGGCCGTGGGACCCAGTCCCCCGGAAACCACCACCAGGTCCGCCCGGCTCAAAAGCTCAGAAACCGCATTGGCAATGGCCTGTGTGTCGTCGCCGATGCAACGTTTTTCGGTCATCTCCACCCCACAGGCCGCCAGCTGGGAAGCCACAAACAAGGAGTTGGTGTCCAAACGTGGGGTGCGGAGAAGTTCCGAACCCACCGCCAAAAACGCCGCCCGCGAAAAGGTACCCATGGGCGCGATTCTAGAGCATGGAGGGCGGGTTTTTCCCCAAGGCGGGGCTTGTGCGCCCAGCTTGGGAAAGGCACAATGCGGTCATGGATCGCGATGCGTTGGTGGCTTACTTGGACGAGTTTTTGGCGGTGGAGGAGTGCCCCGACGAAAGTCTCAACGGTTTGCAAGTGGAAGGCCGGGCCAAAATTTCTCGGGTCGCCACCGCGGTTTCCTGCAGCTTGCGGTTTTTCACCGAGGCAGCCCGCTGGGGAGCCGACGCCGTGCTGGTCCACCATGGGCTTCTGTGGCGGGGGCAGGTGGAGAGGGTGGCCGGGAGCTTTCGCCAGCGCTTGGCCGTGCTCCTGACGGAAGAGGTCAACCTCCTCGCCTACCACTTGCCTTTGGATAGGCACCCCGAGGTGGGTAACGCTGCGGTGTTGGCGCGCCACCTGGGCCTGGAAGGGCTGGAACCCTTTGGTCTTTTCCACGGCCTTTCCGTTGGCTGGGCTGGGGTTTTTAGCCGTCCCCTGAGCCTGGAAGAGCTCGCCCGGCGCTTGGAGCTACTCACTGGGCAAGAGCCCCTCACCTTTCCAGGGCAAGGCGAACGGGTGAGCTCGGTGGGGATCGTCACCGGTAGCGGGGCTGGGGCCTTTGCGGAAGCGGTGGAAACCGGCCTTGACGCCCTCATCGTTGGCGACCCCAAGGAGTGGATCATGCACCGCGCCGAGGAAGAGGGCGTCCACGTGGTGGCTTGCGGCCACTACGCCTCCGAGCGCTTTGGGGTTCAGGCCTTGGGCTTGCACCTGGAGCAAAAGCTGGGGCTTGCCGTGCAGTTTTTTGATTACCCAAACCCGGCGTAAGCGCAGTACCCACTTCATCGGCATCATGGAAGTGTCAGCGATTGGCCCTAGTTGTTTTCTTGCTATCATTGCACTTGGAGGTAACCATGGGGCGTTTGCGCAATCGCACGAGCGTGGCAATGGGCGTGATCTTGGCGGTGGCTTTGCTGCGGCTCATTCCCCACCCTCCCAACGTAGCACCGGTAACCGCCCTGGCGCTTTTTGCCGGGGCAACCTTTGGACGGCGTCTGGCGGGGTTTGCAGTTCCCCTTGCCGCCATGCTGCTCTCCGACACCCTTTTGGAGGTCTTCACGGGCCAAGGGTTTCACCGGCACATGCCCGTGGTGTACGGTAGCTTTGCTTTAGTAGTGCTTTTGGGGAGCTGGCTTAAGGACCGCCTTCGGGTTGGCAGGGTGGCGGTAGCTTCGGTGGCTGCATCCACTTTGTTTTACCTCACCACGAACTTTGCCGTTTGGGCTTCCGGCACCATGTACCCGCACAGCGCTGCCGGGTTGCTTTCCTGCTACATTGCCGCCTTGCCTTTTTACGGTCTTTCCTTGGTGGGTGATCTTGCATTCACGGCCCTAATCTTTGCGGCTTACGTCGCCCTCGTTCGCCACCTTCCCGCAGTTTCGGTACCCTGAGGCAAAAGGAAGAGGCATGGGCCGGCTGGTAATTTCCTGGAGCGGTGGCAAGGATTCCCTCCTCGCCTTGGCCCGTGCCCGCCAAGCCGGTCACCACGTGGTGGGGCTTGTAACCACGGTTTCCGAGCCCCTAGGTCGCGTTACCATGCACGGCGTGCGCAGGGAGCTGGTACAGGCCCAAGCCCACGCCCTAGGGCTCCCCTTGTGGGAGGCAGCCCTCCCCGTTCCTGACCCTGCGGACCCCCAGGACCGCTGCCCCCTTTGCCCAGTGGACAGGCCACAAGCCGGCCTCGTACCCAACACCACCTACGAGGAGGTCATGCTTGGCACGCTCAAACCCCTGGCCGATGCTGGCGTAGAAGGGGTGGTGTTTGGGGATATTTACCTCCAGGACTTGCGCCGTTTCCGGGAGTCCCTGTTGGCGCAGGTGGGCTTGGCTGGGTTCTTTCCGCTCTGGGGTGCGGAGCCAAAAGACGTGCTCCAGGAGTTTTCCCGGGAGGGGGGCAAGGCCGTGGTCGTCTGCTGCCACCAGGACCTAGCCCCGCTTTTAGGAGCACGCACGGATAACGGTTTTTTGTCCCGGCTCCCCGCCGGGGTGGACCCCTGTGGGGAAAAGGGCGAGTTCCATACCTTTGTGTTCGACCACCCGCTGTTTTCACAACCCATACGCTTTACGTTGGGAGAAACCGTCACCCGTGATGGTTTTATATGGCAAGACCTGCGGCTGGCTTGAGCTACGCTCAAGCCTCTTTCGCCCGGTGAGTGCCGGGCGGGGCCGCTCGTTGTTTTCCCCATCACGCAAAAAACCGGCCACGTCCGGTAGAAAGGGATAGCCATGGACATCAGGGATAGCTCGGTTGTAAAAGCACCAGATACCCCCCTTGATCCGAACAATTTACAGTTCGGGCGCACGTTTTCTCCTAACATGTTTCTCATGAATTACGACGAAGAAAAAGGCTGGCATGACCCCAGGATCGTGCCCTTCGCTCCCCTTTCCCTATCGCCTGCCACTATGGTTTTCCACTACGGTCAAGAAATCTTCGAAGGCCTTAAGGCCTTTCGCCACCCCGATGGTTCAGTGCATATCTTTCGCCCCGACCGCAACGCCGCGCGCTTTAACCGCTCGGCCCGCCGTATGTCCATGCCCGAAATTCCAGAAGCTTTGCAATTGGAGGCCATGCGGGCACTGGTAGCGGTGGATCGGGAATGGGTGCCCCCAACTCCGGGCGCCCTCTACATCCGCCCTACCATGATTGCCACCCAGGAAAGCCTGGGCGTAAGCCCCTCCACGCAATACCTCTACTTCATCATCACGGGCCCCACCGGGCCTTACTTCCGCACCGCGGGGAAAACCCTGCGCATCATGATTGCCAGGGATTGGGTACGCGCCGCCCCCGGCGGCACCGGTGCCGCAAAAACTGGAGGCAACTACGCGGCTTCTCTTCTGGCCCGTAAGATCGCCCGCGACCACGGGTGCGCCGAAGCTTTGTGGCTGGATGCGGTGGAGCGCCGCCACGTGGAAGAAGTGGGCGCCATGAACATCATGTTCGTTTTGGACGGTGTGGTTACCACCCCACCTACCTCTGGCACCATCCTCGAAGGAGTAACCCGGGAAAGCCTTGGGGTTCTCTGTAAAGAGCTTGGCATCCCCTTTGTGCAGCGGGCCATTCACATCGAGGAAATCATCCAAGGCTTGGAGTCCGGAGACTGCACCGAGGTTTTTGGCTGCGGCACCGCCGCGGTGGTGGCCCCCGTGGGCGAGCTGCTGGACATCCTCCCCGATGGCAGCGAGCGGGTCTACAAGGTGGGCGATGGCAGCGAGGGGCCGGTGGCAAGGAAGCTGCGGGAAGTGCTTACCGGCATCCAGTTTGGCACCCACCCCGACACCCACGGCTGGCTGGTGCGGGTCTAGGGCCCTGGGACCCAAGCCCCTAGTCCAGAGGGGGGTAAAGGGAAAGGAAGCGCTCCACCACCTGGGAAAAGGCTCGGACCACTTGGGGATCAAAGTGGCTAGGAGCTACCCGGTCATCTCCATGGTGCAGCGTTCGTAACGCCTCTTCATGGCTGAAGGCTCGCTTGTAGGGTCGCAAAGAGCGAAGCGCATCATAAACATCTACCACGCGAACGATGCGTGCTTCCAAAGGGATTGCATCCCCTTTTAGACCACGGGGGTAGCCGGAGCCGCCGAAGTTTTCGTGGTGGAAAAGCGCGATGTTCCGGGCCATTTCCAGCTGTGGCAGGAAGCCCAGGAGCTTGGCACCGTTTACCGTGTGTTGACGCAAAAGCGCTTCTTCTTGCAACGTCAAGGCGCCAGTTTTCAGAAGCAGTTCCATAGGGATCGTCATTTTGCCCACATCGTGAACCCGGGCCGAAGGACCCAACCAGCGCACAAACCGGGGCGCGCAGTCCAGTGCCCTGGCCACTTCCCGGGACAGAATTCCCACCCGCTCCACGTGGGCAGCCGTATCCCGGTCGTAAAACTCGGCAGCCAAAGCCAAAGCTTCTAAAGTAGAAAAGAAGGCCTGTTCTTGCTGACGGGCTTCCAGCCGGAGACGTTCAAAAACACCCCACAGGCGAAAGGCCGCACGAAGTACTGGGAACTCCCAAACCCCCACTTCCCAGGGGTACCCGGCCAATAGCAAGAAGCCCCATTCCGCGGAGGCCGCCACAAAGTTGGCAGGGGGTGGATCGGTGGGAAATCCCAGCCACGAGGCAAGACTGGGTGGCATGGGTTCTTTGCACGCGTACCTTCCTTCGCCCCGGGCGTAGGGGGCCAAGGCCTTCAACACATCCACCACCCGGTACACCTTCTGCTTGTGATACCACTCGCCCTGGCGAAAGTACCAGCATGTGGCCAGAAGCCTTTGACCAACCCGATTGGCCGCCCAGGCGAAGTGTGGGCGATCGGGCGAGCTTGGGCTTTCGCCTAAAAGCTCCCGAGCCATGGCATCAGCAACGCGAAAGGCACCCCAATCGCCTACGCCTTCCGCCGCAAAGGATTCGGCAAACCGACCGATGCGGTCCAATTCCAAGAACGAGATGAGCAACCGATCCGAAAGCGTCTTTGCTTGTAAAAGACCCCGTACTCGTGCTAGGAGCTCGGCTCTTTCTGGGGGCTTTACCAGAAAATCATCGGCACCCAATTCCAAAAGCCTGATCCTGTCGCGTTTGTCCTCAAAGGCCGTTAACACCACCACGGGAGCGCGGGACGTTTCCTCCTCTTGACGCAAGGCACGGAAAACAATTTCTCCACTCACATCGGGCAGGTACAAATCCAAGAGCACGAGGTCCGGACGGAACGTGCGCGCTAAGGTTATGGCTTCGTTGCCGGTGGCGGCAATGGCCACCTCAAGGCCCACTTCTTAGAGCTGGCGCAAGGCCTGGCTCATAGTTTCGGAGTCTTCCACCACCAAGATGCGACGCATGGCCCGCCTCCCGCACGCAACGTGCTTCTACACCGGTTCTACGTCCCCTCCCGCCAGCTGGCCAAATAACGTTCCTGCTCCGGGGTGAGCACGTCACACCTTACCCCCATGGTGGCCAGCTTCAAGCGGGCGATTTCCCGATCCAAATCGGCGGGGAGTCGATAGACTGCCGCCTGCAGCCGGCCTGCGGTCTTCACCAGGTACTCCGCCGCCAAAGCTTGGTTGGCAAAAGACATATCCATCACCGCCGCGGGGTGGCCCTCGGCGGCTGCCAAGTTCACCAGGCGCCCCTGGGCTAAAACGAAAAGCGTCTTGCCCCAGGGGAAGCGGTAAGCTTCCACGTTGGGGCGAACCTCCCGGATTTCCATGGCAGCCTCTCGCAAGCTGGCGAGGTCAATTTCCACATCGAAGTGTCCGGAGTTGGCAAGGATGGCACCGTCCTTCATGTGTTGCGCGTGTCCCAAGGTAATCACCGCGCGGTTGCCGGTTACCGTGATGAAAAGGTCCCCCACCTTGGCGGCTTCAGCCATAGGCATCACCGCAAAGCCATCCATGGCGGCTTCTAGGGCCCGGACCGGGTCCACTTCCGTCACCACCACCCGGGCTCCCATGCCGGAAGCTCGCATGGCCACCCCTCGTCCACACCATCCATAGCCCGCCACCACCACCACCTTGCCTGCCAAAAGCACGTTGGTGGCCCGCAGGATGCCATCAATGGTGGACTGGCCCGTGCCGTAGCGGTTATCAAACAAATGCTTGGTATCCGAGTCGTTCACCGCAATCACCGGAAAACGCAAGGCCCCGTCCCGCTCCATGGCCCGCAAACGAATCACCCCAGTGGTGGTCTCCTCGGTGGAACCCAAAACCCCGGCCACTAAGGCTTGGCAACCCTCCTCCCCAAGCTTTTCCCCGAAAGCCCGCACCTCCGGGTGCGCCTTGGAAAGCTCGCCGCGGCCCAAAAGCAAGAGGGAAGAAACCAAGTCGGCGCCGTCATCCATGGTGAGGGTTGGGGCAAACTCCAAGCACTGCCTGATGTGTTGGTAATAGGTGGCCTGATCCTCGCCGCGAATGGCAAAAACAGGAACCCCGTGCTCAGCCACCAATGCCGCCGCCACATCATCCTGGGTGGAGAGGGGGTTAGACGCGCACAACCGCACCTCAGCACCACCGGCCTTCAAGGTCAGCACCAAGTTCGCGGTTTCTGTGGTGACGTGGAGACACGCTGCAATGCGCTGTCCTGAAAGGGGCTTTTCCTCGGAAAATCGCCGCCGGATTTCCGCCAGCACCGGCATCTCCCGCGCCGCCCAAGCAATGCGCGCTGAACCCTCCCCCGCTTTTGCCACATCCGCCACATGATGTTCGAAAATGCCCATGTCACCTCCGAAAACCTGCAACCGCAGGCATTCTACCGCGTCCCACAGGGGCAACCAAGCAGGCCCTACCGGTGGTGCGAGCTGCAAAACTCCAGGAAGGCTCCCGACCCGTATAATGCCTGCAGGTGGAGGTTTTCCAATGAAAGCAGAGATACACCCCGTGGACCGTATCCAGTTGGGGGGCATCGTCACGATTCGCGACGCGCTTTTGGCACAGCAACGCCAGGGGCGGAAAGTCTACCGCTTGGAAAGTGGCGATCCCTCTTTTTCCATCCCCGAGCATGTGGCGGCAGCGTTTGTCAAGGCGCTTCGGGACGGGCACACCCATTACACCCCGGGAGCGGGCATTCCCGAGCTGCGCCAGGCCCTTTACGACAAGCTTGTGCGAAAAAACCGGCTGCCTCTGACCAGCCCTGAGCAAGTGCTGGTCACCAACGGTGCCATGCACGGGCTGTACATCGTGTATCGGGCGCTTCTTGATCCCGGGGAGCAGGTGATCGTCCCCGACCCCACCTGGACCGAAACCGCCGATAACGTGGTGCTGGCGGGCGGCGAGGTGGTGCGTCTGCCCTTGAACCGCGACCTTCGCTACGACGCCGCAAGCCTTTCAGCAAAAATCACGTCGCGAACGAAAGCAGTGGCGCTTAACTCCCCCCACAACCCCACGGGCACCGTGATGACCCAGCAAGAACTGCACACCACGCTGGAAGTAGCAGCAAAGCACGGACTTTGGGTCATTTCCGACGAGGCTTACGAGGACATCCTATTTGACGGCAACACCCATGTGAGCCCGGCCAGCTTAGGCTACGAGCGCGTGATTTCCGTGTATAGCTTTTCCAAGAGCTACGCCATGAGTGGCCTGCGCTTGGGCTACGTGGCGTGCACCGACCCCCTGCTTGTGGAGCGCATGACCAAGCTTTTGCGCTGCACCATCAACGGCGTGAACGCCGCCACCCAGTATGCCGGTGTGGCCGCCATTACCGGACCCCAGGACCACCTGGCCCACATGGTGGCGGAATACCAGCAGCGGCGCGATTGCCTTTGGCAGGCTCTTGTACGTTGTCGCCTCCTGCACCCCTTCAAACCTGAGGGAGCCTTTTACCTCTGGGCGGCCATTGATGAGGGCTGGGGTGGGTATCAGGGCCAAAGGGACGGCTGGGCCATGACCCGCTATCTCATTGACACCTTTGGGGTGGGGAGCTCCCCGGGAGAGGTTTTTGGGCCGCAAGGGGCTGGGTTTATCCGCTTTGCTTTTGCGTGCTCCAGCGAGCAGGTGGCAGAGGCAGCTCAACTTTTGCCACAGGCGTTTGCCTAAGGGGCACCTGGCGGCTAGGATGGCCATGGGAGGCAACTATGGGACGTCGTTTGGTTTGGGCTTTGGTTTGGTTGGTCACGCCTTTTTCCGCTTTTTCTGCTGGCCTTACGGTTTTGAGCCCACCCCCCCGCAGCACCGTAGCGGTGGGTCAGCGCTTTGACGTGCAGGTAGAAGCAGAAATGCCATCCGGGGCTTTTTGGGAAGCCACACTGGATGGCCAACCCCTGGGCGGGGAGGTGCGAGGCAAACGCTTTGTGGCGCGAAGTGTGAGCGTGGTGCAACCGGGTGTTCACACTTTGGAGTTCCGCTTGCTACAAAAGCTCGGCAAGAAGGGACAAACGCAGGTGGTGGCCAGCGCCCGCCATGAATTTGAGGCGATTCCCTGGCCTGGACCTGAGGGCAAGGTACGCCATGTCATCCTCCTGGTAGGGGACGGTTTTGGCTTTGCTCACCGCACCGCCGCTCGGGCCTTCCTTTACGGCTTTGAAGGGGGCAAGACCCGCGGTTTTTTGGCCATGGACAGGTTGCCGGTGCAAGGTGCACTGATCACGTCCTCACTTTCCGGATTCGTGACCGATTCGGCGGCGGGCGCCCACGCTTTCGCCACGGGCACCAAGACCGCCAACGGCATGATGGGGGTCTTCCCCGACAGTACCGATGAGGACGTGGACAACCCCACGGTGGAGACGCTCCCCTGCTTGCTTTACCGCACGCGGGGGATGGTTTCCGGACTGGTGAGCACGGCAGACCTCACCGATGCCACACCGGCGGCGTTCCTAGCTCACGTGGCCGACCGCGGCGAGGCCAGCCGCATTGCGCGGCAGCTTGTGGAAAATGTGGAACCTTGCGGGGTTCGTGTGCTTTTAGGCGGGGGAAAAAAGACCTTTTCCAACCCAGATCTGCTGCCCTTTTTGGCAACGCAAGGTTTCGCCCAAGTTTTTTCCGCCACTGAGCTGGCCGAAGCTCAGGCCCGTAAGCCCCAAAAGCTTCTGGGGTTGTTTGCCGACCGCCACATGAACTCCCCCTTTGATATCCAAAAGCTGGGGGACCCCTCGGTGGTAGGCCAGTACGGGGATCAACCTTCGCTGGCGGCCATGACAAAAGCTGCCCTGGAAGTGCTCCACAACCACCCCGGTGGTTTTTTCCTCATGGTGGAAGCGGCTCTCATTGACAAGCACGCGCACATGCTGGACGCCGAGCGCATGCTTTGGGAGATCTACAACTTGGACCAAGCCCTCAAGGTGGCGCTGGAGTTTGCCCAAAAAACCAACTCTGATGCCGATCCCACCAACGATACCTTGGTTATTCTCACCGCCGATCACGAAACCGGTGGGTTGGTGCTGCCAGGGGTTACCGACCCCACCAAGACCGGCACCCGCGATCAGGTGGGTACCTACGACCGCATGGGCTTCCCCGACGCAGCCGATGCCACCGGCGACGGCTACCCCCACAACCCCGACCCAGCGAAGAAGCTGGTGATGCACTTTGGGGGTGCCCCCGATCACTTTGACGATTTTCGTGCGCAACCCAAGCCCGTGGCCCCGGCTAAGCCAGGGCAAGACGGGAAAGTGCATGCGAACCCAGAAAAAGACGGGCAAACCGGGGTGCTTTACACCGGCGTAACTGAGGTTACGGTGCCGGAAAAAGGCTACGCCCCCGACCGTGGGGTGCACACGGGAGCAGACGTGCCGCTTATGGCCTTGGGCCCCGGAGCGGAGCGTCTTTCTGGCGTTCGCGACAACACCGAAATCTTCTTTGCCATCCTTCAGGCGCTGGCACCGCAACCGTAGCACCCCCCCATTGCACCATGAACGTCTCGGTGCTTGCCGGCCTTGCGGTTTATGCGGGAATCCTTTTGCTTTTGGACCGGAAGGCCAGAAGCACAAAGCTTTTGGACTACCTTTTAGCCGGCCGGAACCTCACCTTGCTCCCTTTCGTCGCCACCTTGGTGGCCACATGGTATGGCGGGGTCCTGGGCGTAGGGGAGTTTTCGTACCGTTACGGCCTTGCCAACTGGGTGGTTTTTGGGGTGCCCTACTACCTCGCGGCACTGCTCTTTGCCTTCGGCTTGGCCTCCCGGGCTCGGCGCGCGGCGGTACTTTCCATACCCGAGCAGTTGCGAGCGGCTTACGGGCCCGCCACCGCCACGATGGGCGCGTTTTTGGTGTTGCTCATGGCCACCCCCGCGGCGTACGTGCTGATGCTGGGGCAACTGGTGGAGGTCTACCTGGGGATACCACGCCCCTGGGGCGTGGCGCTGACGACGGCCGTGACCGTGGCCTCCGTGGTCCTGGGTGGCTTCCGCACCGTGGTGCGTGCCAACCTCTTCCAGTTTGCGCTCATGTATTTGGCGTTCCTCATCATTTTGCCGGTTGCCGTGTTCAGGCTTGGCGGCTTCGCCAGCCTGTGGGCCTTGCTTCCCGAAACCCACAAGACCTGGACCGGGGGGCTTTCTTTGCAGGCCATTGCCGTTTGGTACGTGATTGCCCTGCAAACGCTGGTGGAGCCCACCTTTTACCAGCGCTGCTACGCCGCCGCTACCCCGCACGTAGCCCGCAACGGGGTGCTTATTTCTGTGGCCTTTTGGGTGGTTTTCGATTTTTTGACCACGTTTTCCGGCTTGGCGGCGCGGGTTTTGGTGCCAAACCTAACCGACCCTGGCCTAGCCTACCCCGCCTTAGGCAACCTTCTGCTTCCCCCTTGGCTCAACGCGGTGTTTGCCGTAGGTCTTTTCGCCACCGTTTCCTCCACCGCCCACTCGTACCTGTTCTTGGCCGCTGCCACCGTAGGTCACGATCTTTTGCCCTCCCCATGGAAAACCCAAGAGCGTCCGTTCATTGCTGCAAGCTTGGCGCTTACAGGTTTGGTCGCAGCGGTGCTGGCTTTGACCCTGGGGAGCGTGGTGCTCATTTGGCACGACGTGGGCAGCATTGTGACTTCCAGCTTGCTCTTGCCCTTGGTTCTGGCCCATGCCCCCCGGCGCCTGTGGTTTTCTCCGCGGGCTGCCCTGGTGGCCGTCCTGGGTTCGGCGCTTCTGGCCACCTCCTGGCTCTGGGCGCGGGAAGGTGGGGTTTACCCGTTGGAACTGGAACCAGTCTTTCCAGCACTGCTTTGGTCGCTGGCGGTTTGGGTCGCAGACCGGCTGTTGCCAAAGCTGGGCTTTGGGCTTATTTGTTTGGGCAGGAGGAGGCAATCATGAGGGGCGTGCGGCCTCCGGCGGTGGCTGGCAGCTTTTACCCATCTTTCCCCTTGCAGCTGAGCCACGAAGTGGAACGCTTCCTTGCTGACGGCAGCAACGGCAAACCCTGCGTGGCAATCATAGCCCCCCACGCCGGATACGTCTTCTCCGGCCGCACTGCCGGCTACGCCTTGGCTCACCTTAGCCCTGAGGTGTCGCGGGTTATCCTGCTGGGTCCCTCCCATTTCCGCTCCTTTTCTGGGGGCGCACTTCCCGCCCCCCACCTTGGCGCCTTTGCCACGCCCTTGGGCGAGGTGGCCCTGGACTTGGAGGCCCTGTCGCAACTTAGAGAACACCCCACCTTTGCTGGCCCTCCGCAAGCTCACGACCCCGAGCACTGCCTGGAGGTGGAGCTGCCGTTCATTCAAAAAAGGGCCCCTCACGCGCGCATTGTGCCGGTACTCATTGGCAGCCAAACCACCTTGGCTGAAACCGAAGAGCTGGCGCGGGGGCTTTCGCCTTTGCTTACGCCGGACACCGCCGTGGTGGTTTCCTCGGATTTCACGCACCATGGACGGGCATACGGTTACGTGGTTTTCCCCGAAAACGAAGACCTTGACCTGCACCTGAAGACACGGGCGGAACGCACAGCGGGTCGGGCCGCGGCTTTGGACGTGCGCGGGTTTTGGCACCAGGTGGAGGTGAGCGATGACAGCGTGTGCGGTGCCAAGCCCATTGCGGTCCTGTTGCAGCTCTTGCGCCACGCTTTTAGTGGCCAGGGTAAGCTCCTCCACCTTTCTACCTCTGGCGAGGTAAGCGGGGATTGGCACCAGGTGGTAACCTACGTGGCCGCAGGGTATTCCGGAGAGTGGACCCCCTGGCGGGAGGAAACGTTAGCCCCGCCCGCTCCCCTTACCCTTGAGGAACAGAAAGCTCTTCTCGCCCTAGCCCGCGCCACCATGGAAACCCACCTCACCCGTGGCGAGCAGTTGGCCCTGTGGTTTGCCTCACACCCTGTCACGCCCTCCCTGTTGGCGCCCCAAGGGGCCTTTGTCACCTTGCACACGCTCCCCAAAAAGGACCTTCGCGGTTGCATTGGCCTTTTGCAACCCGTCGGTGGCTTGGTAGACACCGTGATTCACGCTGCCGTGCAGGTGCTCTATGATCCGCGCTTTTCTGCTGTGCGTTTTGCCGAGCTTGCCTTTCTGGAGGTGGAAATTTCGGTGCTTTCCCCGCCCCAACCTGTGCCCGCCGCCGAGTTCATTCGCCTGGGAGAGCACGGCGTCATCCTCAAAAAAGCTGGCCACAGTGCGGTTTTTCTCCCGCAAGTGGCGACGGAAACCGGCTGGGGTTTGGAAACGTTTCTTTCCCGTTTGGCGCAAAAAGCGGGGCTCCCCCCCGACGCCTGGCGCAGCGCCGACCTCTCGGTTTTTACCGCCCAGGTCTTTTCTGAAAGCACGGTGAGCAGCTAGCAGGAAGCTGGCGCCAAGCGTCAGTGCCCATCGCGCTTTTGAACCTCCTTCCCCGTTTCACGTTAAATGTCCTGCGGGTCGGGCATGACCGGAGGTGGCAGTGATGCGAGGGCGCGGAGCGGTGACGATTTTGTTGGTATTGGCTTTCGGGGGCTGGGGGCATGCGCAAGCCCTCGAAGTTCCTGAGGTCAACAGTGACGTTCGCATTGACGGGTTCTTGGACGAGCCTGCGTGGCAAAAGGCCTTGGCTTTCGACCTCCCCTACGAGGTAGAGCCGGGCGACAACACACCAGCAGGGGTGCGCACTACCTGTTTCCTGGTGAGTACCCCATACGCGCTGTTGGTAGGCTTCAAAGCCTACGATCCCAACCCCAAGGAAATCCGCGCCCATTACTCCGATCGCGATCGCCTTTTTCGGGACGACTTTGTGGGCTTCATGCTGGACACCTTTGCCGACAAGCGGCGGGCGTACACCTTTGCCGTGAACCCTCTCGGGGTGCAGGCGGACGGGATTCGCAGCGAGACCACCAGCGGCGACCCGGAAAACTATAGCTTCGACTTCACCTGGCATGCGGCCGGCCGCATCACGGATTTCGGATACGAGGTGGAAATAGAAATCCCTTTTTCCGCCCTGCGTTTTCCCGCTGGCAACGGAAAAAAGAGGTGGGGCTTTGTGGCTTTGCGGTCCTATCCCCGCTTGGTGCGACGGCTGTTTTTCTCCAACCCTGTGGACCGCAACAACGCCTGCACTTTGTGTCAGTTACCTGAAATCGAGGGGTTTGCCTCCGCGCGTCCTGGGCGCAGCGTGGAGGTAAACCCCACCTTTGCTGCAGCTTGGTGGCAAAACCGCGAGGATGTAATAAGACCCATCATGGGCTCCCCTTCCCGCCGTGGAGACTCAGGTCTTTCTCTCCTTTGGGGCCTCACACCCAACCTTTCCCTCACCGCCACGCTCAACCCCGACTTTTCTCAGGTGGAAGCGGACGCCGCGCAACTGGCGGTAAACCGCACCTTTGCCCTCTTTTACCCGGAGAAGCGTGCTTTTTTCCTGGAGGGCGCCGAAAACTTTTCCACCCCTATGCCGGTGGTTTACTCCCGGAGCTTTGCGGACCCGCAATGGGGGCTTAAGCTCACAGGCAAAGAAGGGCGAAGTACCTTGGGAGTCCTGGCGGTGCGCGATGAGCTCACCAACGTGCTCTTGCCCGGTGTGCGCAAATCTTCGCAAGCAACCCTTCCCCAACCCTCCGATGGGGCGGTTTTCCGTTACCGTTACGACCTTGGACGCTCCTCGGTCCTGGGAGCCATGGCTTCCCACCGCCAAGCCTCCGGGTACCACAACCGGGTGATGGGGGTGGACGGCCTGGTGCGGTTTTCCGAGGGCGATAGCCTGCAGTTTCAAGTCCTGCGGTCGCAAACGCGATACCCAGCGTTAGCGAGCTGGGAGCCCTCCCTGCGAGGGAAACAACTGCAAGGCAATGCTTGGCAGCTGGCAGCTAACCATTCCCGCCGCAACTGGGAAAGCTGGGTTTTTCTTCGCAACGTTGCCGAGGCGTTCCGCGCGGATTTGGGTTTTTTGCCACAAGTGGGTATCCGCGGCGGTGAGGTGGGGGCCCAGCGCATCCTCTGGGGAGAAGATGGAAGCTGGTACACGCGCTTAAGCCTTGGCACGGAAGTGAACTTTTGGGAAGACCAGCATGGGCAGCTCCTCAATCGCAACGTGGCCGCCATGGTGCGTTACTCCGGCCCCTTACAATCCACGGTTTTCCTGCGGGCTACGCGCTTTACCGAGGTTTGGCATGGCCAGGAGTTTAGCGGTCAGCGTTTCCGGCTTTTTAGCAACGTGCGCTTTTCGGGGAGCCTTACCTCGTCTCTGGGAGTAGAGGTCGGTGACACCGTGGACTATGCCAACGCGCAAGCGGCCAAAGTCACCCGCGTGAGCCCAGGTTTTACCTGGAACCTGGGGCGACACCTTTACCTGCAGGGAGACTTCTCGGGTGAGCGGTTAGAGGTGGCGCAGGGTGAGCTTTACCGCGCTTTGGTGGCTGACCTGCGCAGCTTCTATCACTTCAACGTTCGCAGTTACCTCCGCTTGGTCGTACAACGGACGCAAGTGCTCCATCACTCAGAGCTTTACCAACAACCCCCCAACCGTCGTAACACGAGCACAACGGCACAGGTGCTCTTCGCTTACAAGCTCAACCCGCAAAGCCTTGTGTTCGCAGGTTACTCCACCAACATGCGGGGCAACGAACAAAAAACGTACGTGACGATGGGTCGCACGATATTTTTCAAGCTCTCTTACAATTGGCTCCTCTAGGGCCCAGGGGAAGCAGAGCTACAAGCTCCACCGCAAAAGCCCGACCTAGCGGCCACGGAGGATGGAGCCGAGGACCCCACGCACAATTTGCCGGCCAATGGTGGAACCCACGGAGCGGGCGGCGCTTTTCAGCAGTGCTTCCGCCAAGGAATCGCCCCGCCGAACCGGCTGGCTCCGCCGAGGCTGGCCGCCAGCGAACGTCCAGCCACCCCAGACCGATGCCTCCTGGGGCCGCGAAAGCACTTCAAAGGCGCTTTCCCGGTCCAGGCTTTGCTCGTATTTACCAGCGAGAGGGCTTGCCGCCCGTACTTTGGCCCGCTCCTCCGGCGTCACCGCACCAACCCGAGAAACGGGTGGGGCAATGCTTACCCGGTCCACGGGGCTGGGAGTGCCGTCCTCTTGTAGCACCGAAACCAAGGCTTCACCTATCCCCAACTGGGTAATAACCGCGGCCGTATCCAGTTTTGGGTTGGGCCTGAAGGTGTCGGCCGCGGTTTTCACGGCCTTCTGCTCTCGCGGTGTGAACGCCCGCAGGGCGTGCTGGATGCGATGTCCTAGTTGCGCGCTAACGCTATCGGGGATGTCCAGCGGGTTTTGCGTCACAAAGAAGACACCAACGCCCTTGGAGCGCACCAACCGCACCACCTGCTCAATTTTCTCCAAAAGCACCTTTGGGGCCTCCGCGAAGATCACGTGAGCCTCGTCAAAGAAAAGCACCAGCTTGGGTTTAGGTACATCCCCCACTTCCGGAAGATTCTCGTAAAGCTCAGAAAGAAGCCAAAGAAGCACGGTAGCGTAAAGGCGGGGGTATTGGAAAAGGCGGTCGCACGCCAAGATATGGACCGCCCCCCGCCCGTTGGGAGCTTGAAGCATGAGATCGTGAATATCGAGCATGGGCTCACCCAGAAAGCGCTCCGCGCCTTGCTGTTGAAGAACGACCAAGCGCCGTTGGATAGCGCCCAAGCTAGCGCTGGGCACGCTCATCCCCGCAATGGCGTCCTTACGCGTGGTGAGGTGCTGGAGGAGCGCTTGCAGATCCTTAAAATCCAGCAGCAACAGGCCCTGCTCATCCGCCCAGCGAAACGCCACGTTGAGCGCCCCTTCCTGGGCCTCGGAAAGCTGCAACAGCCGCGACAACAAAAGCGGGCCCACGTCCGAAACCGTAGCGCGCAGGGGATGGCCTTGCTCGCCCAGAGCATCCCAAAAGATGACTGGAAAAGCTTGGCCTTGGTAGGAGGAAAGCCCGAGCTCTTGCGCGCGCTTCACAAAGGGGGCCTTGTCAGCGCCGGGGAAAGCAATGCCTGCCAAGTCCCCCTTCACATCCGTGGCCACTACCGGTACACCGGCCCGCGAGAACCCTTCCGCCAAAACCTGCAGGGTAACGGTCTTTCCGGTCCCAGTGGCGCCAGCAATCAAGCCATGACGGTTCGCCCTGGAAAATGGAAGAAATACCGCACTGTCACCCTTGCCCAGGAAAATTCCTTCCATGCTGCCCTCCTGCCCCCAGTCTAGCCGAATACCGCTTTTTCGCCATTAACCCCCAACGACTTGGGGGACTTGCCCGCTGTTGTGCTATTTTTTCTGGCGCACGCGTTCCACGTACTTACCGGTTTCCGTTTCGATGCGCACCGTATCACCGGTCTCAATGAACTGAGGCACCAGCACCTCCATGCCGTTTTCCAGGGTGGCGGTCTTGTAGGTGGAACTTTCCATGTCGCGCAACCCCGGGGGGGCAGATGCCACCTTTAGTTCCACCACCTCCGGGAAAATGACGTTTACCGGCTGGTCCTCCCAAAACTCCACCGGCAGGCGAGCGTTTGGAGTTAGAAACACGCTCTTTTTACCGAGCACGTCCTTGGGCAGGTTGAACTGCTCGTACGTTTCGCTGTCCATAAACACAAAGCTGTCCTCGTCCTCGTAAAGGTACTCCAAGTCCCGACGGGTGAGGTCCACGTCCTCCACCTTGTCGCCCCCCGCGAGACGGATCTCTTTCACGTGACCGGTGCGAAGGGACTTGAGTTTGAGGACGATAAAGCCAGCAAATTGCCCACTCCCCCCGTGATGCGCCACTTCCAATACCCGGAAAAGCTCCCCCTCCCGCCGGATCACCGACCCCATCTTCAGCGCCGACGCTTCCAGCATGGCTCCCTCCGTTCGTCGTCTTATTATGCCTGAGGTTGGAACCAGTGGTGTTCACTGCCTCGTAGAGGGGGCCAAGGAACAAAAAAGCGGGGCCCCAAGGCCCCGCAGATCCGAATGCCTTTCTGGCAATCAGTACATGTCCATGCCGCCGCCACCACCGGCTGCGGGTTTCTTCTCCTCCTCGGGGATTTCGGAAACCAGCGCCTCAGTGGTGAGCATGAGGCTAGCGATAGAAGCAGCGTTGATGAGGGCGTTCTTGGTGACCTTGGCCGGGTCAATGACGCCGCTTTCCACCAGGTCCTCAATCTTGAGCGTTTGCGCGTTGAAGCCGTAGTTGCCGCCCTTTTGCCGGATCTCCCGCACCAGCACAGCCGCCTCATCAATCCCAGCGTTGTAGATGATTTGGCGGGTTGGCTCTTCCAGGGCGCGCAGGACAATTTGAATACCGGTCTTCACGTCGCCGTTGTACTGGTCCAAGAGCTTTTCCACTTCGTCCATAGCGCGCAGCAAAGCCACGCCACCACCGGGGACAATGCCCTCTTCTACGGCTGCCTTGGTAGCATGAAGCGCGTCTTCCACGCGAGCCTTCTTTTCCTTCATTTCGGTTTCGGTGGCCGCGCCCACCTTAATTTGGGCCACACCACCCACGAGCTTCGCCAACCGCTCCTGGAGCTTCTCGCGGTCGTAATCCGAGGTGGTCTCCTCGATTTGCTTGCGGATTTGCTTCACGCGGCCAGCAATGGCTTCGCGCTTCTTGGGGTCATCATCGTCCACCACGATGGTGGTGTCGTCCTTGGTCACCGTGATCTTACGGGCGGTACCCAGGTCTTCCCACTTCACGTTCTCAAGCTTGATCCCCAAGTCTTCGGAAATGAGCTTGCCACCGGTGAGGATGGCGATATCCTCCAGCATGGCCTTGCGCCGATCGCCAAAGCCCGGGGCCTTCACCGCCACCACCTGCAAGGTGCCCCGCAGCTTGTTCACCACCAAAGTGGCAAGGGCTTCGCCCTCCACGTCCTCGGCCACGATCAACAAGGGCTTACCCTGCTTGGCCACCTGTTCAAGGATGGGCAAGAGGTCCTTCATTGAGGAGATCTTCTTCTCGAAAAGCAGGACCTTGGCGTTTTCGTACACGCACTCCATGCGCTCGGCATCGGTAACGAAGTAAGGGGAGAGGTAACCGCGGTCAAACTGCATACCCTCCACCACTTCCAAGGTGGTTTCCAGGCCCTTGGCCTCTTCCACGGTGATCACACCATCCTTGCCCACCTTGTCCATGGCCTCGGCAATGATGTTGCCAATTTCCTCGTCGTTGTTGGCGGAAATAGTACCCACGTGGGCAATGGCTTTGCCTTCCACCGGCTTCGCCAGCTTGGTGATGGCGTCTACCGCCTTCTTCACCGCAATGTCAATACCCCGCTTCAAATCCATAGGGTTGGCACCAGCGGTGACGTTCTTCACGCCCTCACGGTAAATGGCCTGGGCCAAAACCGTGGCCGTGGTCGTGCCGTCACCGGCCACATCGGAGGTCTTGGACGCCACCTCCCGAACCATTTGGGCGCCCAAGTTTTCCAGCTTGTCCTTGAGCTCGATTTCCTTGGCTACGGTCACACCGTCCTTGGTAATCACCGGCGATCCAAACTTCTTTTCGATGACCACGTTGCGGCCCTTGGGGCCGAGGGTCACCTTCACTGCATCCGCAAGTTTGTTAACACCACGGAGAACGGCTTGCCGCGCCTCCTCAGAATACACGATTTGCTTCGCCATAGTCACCACCTCCCTTACTTTTCAATCACGCCGAGGATTTCATCCTCGCGCACAATGACGTATTCCTCATCACCGATTTTGATGTCGGTGCCGGAGTACTTGCCGATGAGCACACGATCGCCCTTTTTCACCTCAATGGGCACGCGCTTGCCGCTATCGTCCAAACGGCCCGGCCCCACAGCAATAACTTCCGCCTCCTGCGGCTTCTCCTTAGCGGTATCCGGGATGATAATGCCACCCTTCACCACCTCCTCCGGCTCAATGCGCCGCAGGAGAACCCGGTCGTTAAGCGGTCGAATCGTCATCACGTAACCCTCCTTTCCTTTTGTCCTCTTTTGGGTGTCCGGAGTCGGTTAGCACTCCGGACCCGACACTGCTAATAGCATAAGCCTTGCGCTTGAGCTCGTCAAGCCCCCAACGTTGTCACGTTCACTTCATTTTAGTCAGTTGGACTAAAGTTGCATATACGATAGCATGTACCGGTGCGGTTGCTGTTTGTAACCCCCCGCCCCTTTTGGCCCCCCCGCCGCGGAGAACAAACAAGGCTCGTGGGCTTCCTTTCCTACCTGGGCCACCGGCATCAGGTACAGGCCCTTGCGCTGGTTCCTCCAGGCTTTCACCCTCGTCCCGCACCACTGCCCGTCCAGCAACGGTACGTGGACTCCCGCCCCTGGGAACCGGTGATGGGCGTGGTCACCCATCCTTGGGAACCGCTGCAAGTGGGTTTTCATCGCGAAAGACGCCTGGCGCGCGCGCTCCATGAAAGCTTGAAAACTTTTCGACCCCATGTGGTGATCCTTGTGCTCTCGCGGATTGCTTGGCTCCTGCCACACGTACAAGGCATCCCCACAGTAGTGGATTTTGTGGATTCGCTGGCGCTCAACATGCGCATGCGGGCTCGAATGGAGCCCTGGCTTGCCCCGCTTTGGCTGTGGGAGGCGTCTCGCCTTGCCGTCTGGGACCGGCAAGTGCTGAAAAGAGCAGGCACAGGCGTGGCGGTGGCCGAGAGGGACCGCGCAGCCATCGTAGGAACGCAAGCCCAGTTGTGTTCAAAACTCAAGGTTATCCCCTTGGGAATTTCGGTTCCCAGCCAACCCCTGCGGACACCCTCCCCCACCCCCACCTTGCTCACCACCGGGAATCTGGGCTACTTCCCCACCGTGCAAGGTATCCGCTGGTTCGCCCACCATGTGTGGCCACGGTTGCGAAAAGCCTACCCAAAGCTGCGGTGGATCGTGGCTGGCGCTCGCCCCAGCCGCCGTCTCCAAGGGCTCGCCAAGGTGGGAGTGGAGCTCATTTGCGAGCCAGACGACTTAACACCTTGGCGCCAACAAGCTACCCTAGCAATTGCTCCCCTGTTTGCCGGTTCAGGTACCCCCATTAAGGTGCTGGAAGCCATGGCTTGGGCTTTGCCGGTGGTTACCACCCCCCACGCCGCCCAGGGACTGGACGCTCTTCCTCCCGGTGCCCTCCTGCAAGCCCAAAAGCCGGCAGAGTGGTACGAGGCTGTTGCCACGCTTCTAGATAGCCCCCAGCACGCCCAAGAGCAAGCAACCCTCGCGTACCACTGGGTGCAAAGCCGACACCACCTCCCGCAGGTAACCGAGGCCTTTGAGCACTTACTGCTTTCGTTGGCGAACCACGGGTAACGGCCCTTCGCGCAGGCGCGCCAGCGCCGCCATATGCCCCCGCCACAACGATTTGGCGTGCTCCTTTTGTCCCCGGAAAACAAAGCCCAACGATCGCGAAGCCACGTACAGCGAGTGGACACAAGCCAGCCAAAGGCGAAAAATTAGAGGGCGAAAAGGGCGCAGGCGGGTTTTGGTCAAGTGCTCAAGGTAAAAAGGCGAAAGTACGTGCGAACCAGTAGCGGTGCCTAAATGGTGCCGTGCCGCTAAAGCCGGGGAGTACCAAAGTTTCCAACCGGCGCGCCGAAGCCGCAAACATAAGTCCAAATCTTCGTGGTACATGAAAAAACGAGGGTCAAACCCTCCCACCTCAAGAAAGGCTTCCCATCGTAACGCCAAGGCTGCCCCCGGCAAGAAACCCACAGCCCGGGAACGCCAAGCTCGCGCCAGGGACCGGTACTGGCGCACCACACCCAACGGCCACAGCACCGCTCCACCCCCAGCCCACAGCGTTCTGCCATCGGGGAAAAAAAGAGGTCCACCCACCGCACCCACGCGAGGACGCTGCACGTTGCGCACCGCGGCATGCAAAAACCCGGGTAGCACCTCCACGTCGTGGTTTAAAACCACGAGCACCTGCCCACGGTGGTTCGCAAGAAAGCGGGCACCGCGGTTAACACCTTCGCCAAAACCGGGGTTATCGGGAGATGCCACCACTTCTACCCCATCCCACGGGGGTAGATTTTGGCTGTTGTCCACCACCACGATACGCCGCTCCACTGGTGATGGATCCTCTAAGAGCGAGCGCAAACACCGACGAGTGGTTGCCGCATCCCCGTAATGCACGATGACGACGCTGACGTGGGCCATCACCCCCGCACTCCGAAAACGGCCGCACTCACGGTTCGCAAAAGGATCAAAAGGTAAAGCGAAAAAGAACGTTCACGGATGAAGTAAAGGTCGTACTCCAGCTTACGCTGGTGTTCCTCCACTGTGCGGGCGTAAGGCATGTTCACCTGCGCCCAGCCGGTAAGGCCGGGTGGCACCGCCAATCGAAACGTGTAGTACGGGATTTGCGCGGCAAGCTTTAGCACAAACTCAGGGCGTTCCGGCCGGGGCCCCACCAGCGAGATATGGCCTAGGAGCACGTTCCAAAGCTGCGGCAGCTCGTCCAAGCGCCAGCGTCGCAGGAGGCGCCCCAGCCTGGTAACCCTGGGATCGTCTGCCGCGGCAAACTCTGGACCGTTGGCCTCGGCGTCCGGCCTCATGGTGCGCAGCTTCCAAAGCACAAAGGGCTTTCCGAACTGCCCTAAACGAACTTGCCGATAAAAAACCGGTCTTCCATCCACAAACCACACCGCCACAGCTGCCGCCAACAGCACGGGCAGCGTCAGCACCAGCAACACCAACGCCACGACCAAATCCACGACCCGCGTTGTTCGGTTAAACACTTCCCAATGAATGCCACCAAACTCCCGCTGGTGAAGAAAGGCCTCAGGCGAAAGCAAACTCACCGGCAACCGGCCTTCCACAAACGCCCAGAGCTCTGCCGCAGGAACCACGGGAACCCCAGAAAAGTGGAGCATCGCCAGCTGCTTGGCCATGGTCCCCGGGTTGGTCACCGCCACCAACGCCGTTTCCCCGTCTGCCAACGCCTCTTCCAGCTGCTCAGGGGTTACCGGTGTGAGTTGCCAAGGACAAGCCGGGTGGCGAGCTAAAACCAAAAGCGGGCCCAGATCCTCATCCTTGCCCACCAGCAAAGCCCGCGGTTTCGCCCGCCCACGGAGCCACCGGTCCCACAACGCCCGCACCGCGTACGCCCCCAAGGCCCAAGCGAGGGTCGTGAACAAAAGCAAGCCACGACCAAACTTCCAAGGGGGGACCAAATAGGTGGCCAGGGCCAGCAGCACCCCCCAAGCCCACGCCGCCAAAGACACGCGCAGCAGGCGCTCCCCGGGCAGGAGGTGGGCCCTTTGATAGAGCTCCGCAGCCGTCGCCACCAACCAAATCCCCACCACGCCCGTCATCACCAACCCCGGGTGCTCCGCCAAGCGCGCAAAGTGTGCCGCCCGGTCGATAGGGTTAAAACGGAGGTAGTGGGCGAGGAGCGCTGCCCCTAATAGCAGCAACGCATCAAGCATTGGGAAAACAAATCCTACCCGTGGCTGAAGAGCGAGCCTGCCCAACATCGGCGTCATCATGCCGCTGCGCGGCGCTGCCGTCAACGATCCCTTTCACTCCTTTCACGCCAGCCCAGAAGTGGGTGGCGCTCACCCGGGCCATCAGCGGCCTTTGTCCCTTGCTCCTGCAAACCCCGCAGGCTCCGGCGATGAATCCCAAGCAAACGTGCGCAGGGCTTGCGCAAAACTAGCATTATCGTGGTCGACTTGCCGCAACCGAAAGGGATGGGTGTTTTTTGCTATCGCATCCCCGAAGTGGGCAGTGGGCAGCTTTGCAACAAAATCCTCGCCAAAAAGCGCGTGAAGTTTTTCACCGTCTCCATAAAAGTACTCGCAAAGCAGCGGGATTACCTTGTTTTCCCAAATCACATAGCAAATCCTCAAGCCCTTTCATATTCATGAAGTAGCTGTGCCCACTTTGGTGATCGCGCTCTCTGCGCACCGCAATCCGCCGGTTGAGCTATTCAAAAACGCCGTGGAACAGCACGCCATCAAGACCTTCGCAAAACCGGGTTGGCTCGGGGATCACCTCCACGACGCTGCCACGCCGCCAGCGTCGTGGCCTTCCCTATCTGCTGGAATAGCTTTTAAGCGGCATCAATACACCCTGCGGGAAACTTGCACACGTATCCGGAAAATACAGGAACAAAGGTTTCAGCAGCACGGTGGGACCCAGATCACGTGCGTCACGGTGTGCCCATTTCCCCATGGCAACCGACTTCGAAGCTCTCTCAATTTGGCTACGGACCTACGGTAAAGTTTTCTCAGCACTGGCAGCGTCCTTTTTTGGATCCACTTCCAGATTTGACGTTCCGCCTCCCACCATACCCGAAACTTGACTACGCTGCCTCCACAACAATGCCAAGGTCCTCCCTCTTAAATTCAAGCCAATACAAAAGCTCTCGTTTTGTGGTGCAAACCCCAATGCCCACTTTTTTAACGTTAGACTAGGAATTCTTTCTTTCGGAAACCTGCGGACGAGCTCGTCGCGCCGTTTCTCGCGGTGCGGGGGCGCAGTCTTGCGGTGATTTCTGAGCCACTCCCGCCACGCCCCACGCCAATCCGACGCTGAGAAAAGGCGTCTGATGCGACGGATACGCTTCGACTACCCTCCTCCCCCGGCAAGATCGTGACAAGCTAGCTGATACGGGTCTCCCGCTCACTGGCCTGCAAAAAGATCCCTTTGCAGATCCACCGCATAAACGTAAAGCCATGGCTTAGAGCTGGGTTCGTGAGCTAAAAACATCCGTACTGGCTTTTCGTCTTGTGGGTAAACGAGAATCACCCGTGGGCAATTGTATCGCTTGCTGTAGGCAAACGTTTGGTACGCGTCCCCAGGCTGCAGGAAATAACTTCTCTCACCCTGGTGGGGGTTTTTGTATTTGGTGTCGCCAATCACCGCGGTTTACCCCGCCTTTTGCGAAGCAAATGCTAGGAATTTGCTTAAGGCACCAGTTTTTCTGCTGCTCGTCCCAAAGCAGGTAGCGGCTCCCCCGTTGCGGCAGCCTGCTCCAGCCCCACTCCCGCAAACGCTTGCCTCAACGGCGTCCCATAAACTCGGCGAGAAACTCTTCGAAAAACTAATTCCTGTCGAACATCCACGCAAACCCCTCCCGGGCTCCTAACTGCCATGGCTACCCGCCCCTTTCCCAAAACACCTAGGCAAGGTTGAGGGTTGCTCGCTCCAGGCTCTAGCTTTCCCTCCGCCGGCGGCAGCGGTTCATAGAGCTCGAAGCGCGTGCGAAATCACCAGGCTGCAGCAAGGCGGCGCTACGTCGTCAAACCTTGCGCAGGCAACGAAAAGGCCTTTTGAGGGGGGCCCTCCGTGAACTCTTCAGGAAGCACATCAAAAAGATCCTTCCTAAAGCTTTCCGAGCGAGGCAACGGCTTGGCCACAAGCCAACGGCCTCGAACCAGGCCCAGGCGTTCCTCTTAAAACACGGAGCCCCGCAACAGCTCACGACGGACAGCGTGCCAAAGCCTTCAGGCAGAAAGCCAATACAGCAGTTGCGAAAGGGGCCCTTGCCACGAGGCTAGCCGCGAAATTGGCAAAGGGTTTACCGCCACCCAACAAAGCAGCGCCCACCGCTTGCGGCAATTTGTTCCTCATTGGGAGCCCGCAACGCCAGGAGAAAAACGGGGATAAGCCTTGAAGACGCGGCGGGGGAGGCGGCGGCAAGAAAAGGTGGCTTCGGCTTGTCCGGCGCGGTCCTGGGTGTCCACCTCCACCCGCATATGGCCCTCAGCTGGCGCCAGAACCCACAACCAGTAGGTTTGCGGGTTGTCCATGGCAAAAAGCAAAATAGGCGATTTTTCGCCGGCAACATAAACGTTGAAGTTTTCGGGCTCAAGCTTATAGCCAAGCACTCCCGTGGCTGTCCTTACGGATACCTTTATGCCCATAAGAGGGCAACCGCGAGATTCCAGGATCTCCACCACCAGGGGATCCGCGGGAGCAAAGTCCAGTGTCAGGGACAGCTCGCCGCCCACGGGGCGACCGCTGCCGTACCGCCCAACCGCCAGCAGGTATGACTCTCCTCGGCGCAAAAAAACCCCCGAAAGCTGGGAAGCACCGGTCTGATCCACGTCGTCGTTGCAGGCCAAGGGGTATACGTTGCCACAGCTACCGCCAAAGAACTGGACCACCGTATCGAACCCTTCAGCGCGGATGCTGAGCTTGCCGGTGCGACCGGGGGTGATGCGCCAAAAAGCGGTCTTAGAAAAAGGTGCGCACGAAGCTTGCACATCGCCCCCCGTGGCTTGCGCCAACCACCCCCGCCAATGGTAGCTTTCGCCAGGAGCTAGCGGCACTACGATGGCGTTTTCACACACGTCATGACCAACGCCCACAGGGTTGGGAGCTCCTACCTGAGTGGCGAGGGCATTCCCCTCCCAACGCAAAGCTTCCACCGTTACGCCTGTGCTTTCCCCATCGGTTTGCCGCCGGGACGAAGGCAGGGTGTCATTGGCAAAGCGAAAAGAAAAACCAGGGCGGAAGAGCATATCCAAGGAAAAGCTTTTGTCCTTACTGTTTAAAGGCTCAGCGCCGCTTGCTTCCTCCAGATCCACCAACCGGCGGTTTTCATCGGCGTTGGAGGTTTGACTTTCATCTACGTGCCAAACCGCAAGGCCGGAATAGGACTCAAAAGCCGGATCCCAGCGCAACAGCCCACGATCGAAGCCCTGAGCCCGCCGTTGCTCCAAAAGAAAGTACTCGTTCCCCAGCCCTGTGCCCAGGCGCACAACGTCGCCGGAGGATGCTGCCGGGGAAATTGGGAGCAGCTCGTTCCCCATCACGTCTCGGGGACGGACAGTTTCCGTCACGATGCGTGACCACGCGGAAAGCAAAACCGGCAGCTCGCCACCGTAGCACGGCGGCTCGCATCCCCAGGAACCGGCACCCATCAAGCAAAGACCTCCTACCCCTGCTGAAGAGCCATCGGTGTCGTAAAGATCTGGCAAGCCAAGGATATCGTGGCCCAACTCGTGAACCATGACCCCAATGGTGCTGCGGTGCCCGTTGGTGGCGTTGGACTGCATCCACTCCCCAAAAGAGCTGTAGCCCCCGTCAAAGGCGTAATCCGCCACCCGCACCCCATCCACCACCGGGGCTGGTACGACGCCAATCCCGTCGTTGAAGTTGCCTAAAGACCAGCGGTGCCCCCAGTTGGCGGGGCTATAGGTTGGCTTGTACCCCCCGTAGGAAGACTCATAACCGGCGGTAATGATGACCAAAGAAAGCTCCGCTCGGGAAAGACCGCCGTTGCCGTCGGTATCAAAACGGCTAAAGTCCACGTAAGGATCTGCGGCTTCAATGGCCGCTTTTACCGCCAGACGCATGTTATGGCTGGCCTGTTTTTTCTGCTGTTCGGTAATTGCCGGATCTTTGCTGCCGGTAATGCCGCGGTTGGGGTGGGGCATGGGCAACGAAAGCCAACCGACCACACCGTCTTGCACTGTCCCGTGAGTTTCCGGCGCTGGTGTCAAGGCCATCTTTCCTAAGGTAGCTTGCGAAAAGTACGCAGCGGCGGAAATTTCGCCGGTAAAGAAAAGGTTTGCGAAGTCACTGGCCTGCGAGCCTATAGGCTGACGGTCGGTAAAGGCAACCAGGATCACCAACACCGGTTGCTGGCCAGAAACCGCCAACGTGCGCATACCCACCGGCCTGGAGTACGGCAAGGGCGGGAGGAACTCCCCAGCACCCCAGCCCCGCGCCCGAGGCCGCAGGTGCTTGCGCGGAACTGCTTGCGCCGTGGCTTGACTGGGCTGGGGTAGCCGCGGACCAGGCTGGAGGCGCCCCTCCGCATCCAGCACCGCCAAACAGAAAAAGCCTTCCCTGTCCTGAACAACCGTCTCGCCGGTGGGCAATTCCCACCAAAAGTTAAACTCATCCCCCACCGGTATGAGCTCGACGGTACTCCCGTCGGGTTGAACCACGATTTCCCGCTGAGGGTTCACCACCACGGGCCAGCCGACGCTTTTCCCACAAAGGGCAACAAGCAAAAAGAGCCACACGCGTTTCATGCCTTTTACTTTGCCCGAAATCGTCTTCTCTCGCAAGGTTGCACGCTTTGAGAAAGTCACGTGCTGCGGCGGCTGGCCGCGGCTGCCCACTGCAGGAGCGGCGGCCCCCACACGCTTCTCGCCGCGGCCGCACCAGCAGCACGGTCCTCAGAGGCGGGTCGCAAAAAACTCGGCCATGGTCGCCACCACCTGTTCCTGCTCTTGCCCTGTAAGCTCTGGGAAGATGGGCAGCGCCAGTACCTCCGCTGCCGCTTTTTCAGCTTCGGGGAACGCTCCTTGCCCATACCCCAAGTTGGCAAAGCATTTTTGCCGGTGCAGCGGAATAGGGTAGTACACCTCGGTGCCCACCCCGCGGTCAGCCAAAAAAGCCCGCAACTCGTCGCGTTGCGGTACGCGGACGACGTACTGATGGTACGTGTGCCCACGATCCGGAAGCTCTTCTGGGAGCTTGACGATCTCGGTAAGGCCGGCATCGGTAAAAAGCTTCAGGTAACGTTGGGCATTTTCCCGCCGCGCTTGGTTCCAGCGAGCAAGGTGCGGCAGCTTGGCCCGCAGCACCGCGGCCTGGATGGCATCCAACCGGAAGTTGCCCCCAACTGTGTGATGGACATAACGCGGGCGCATGCCGTGCACCCGCAGGTCCACCAAAAGCTCGGCAAGTTTTGGGTCGTTGGTGGTGACCAAGCCCCCATCGCCAAACGCTCCCAAGTTCTTAGTTGGGAAAAAAGAAAAACAGCCCACCGTCCCCAGTCCGCCCACCGGCCGACCCTTGTAGGTGGTGCCAATGGCTTGCGCGCAATCCTCCACCACCGGAATGCCGGCGGCTGCCTCTCGGATAGCGTCCATGTCGGCTGCTTGCCCGTAGAGGTGCACGGGCACGATGGCCTTGGTGCGAGGGGTAATGGCCTTTGGCAATTGGGTAGCATCCAGGTTAAAGTCCACCGGCGAGATATCCACAAAGACCGGTTTGGCACCCAAGCGCGCCACAGTTCCTGCGGTGGCAAAAAAAGTAAACGGCGTGGTGATCACCTCGTCCCCCGGACCCACCCCCAAGGCCATGAGGGCGGCCAACAGCGCATCGGTGCCGGAGGAAACCCCAACTGCGAAATCAACTTGCAGGAACGCGGCAATCTCCCTTTCAAACGCCGCCACCTCGGGGCCAAGAATGAACTGTTGCGTGGCAAAAACCCTCTCCAGGGCTTGGCGAACCTCATTTTCCACTTCTGGCCATTGACGGCCAAGCGTGAAAAGGGGGATTGGGTTTTGCCTCATGCTTCACTCCCAAAACGTAAAGTAACGGGGAACCGGTCGCACGCGGCCGCTGCGGCGAAGCCACCACGCCAGCAGGGCGCCCGCCACGAATCCACCTATGTGTGCAAACCAAGCCACGCCACCGCCCGCACCACCGGCCGCTGCCAACGAAAGCGTACCTGAGAAAAACTGAATCACAAACCAGAGGACGAGAAAAATCGGAGCTGGCAGTTCTGCCATAGTCATAAAAAACCCCAAAAAAACCAGCGTCTTCACCCGCGACCAAGGAAACCACACAAAATACGCTCCCAAAACACCGGCGATGGCCCCGGAAGCCCCAATCATGGGCACCTGGGACAGCGGGGACACCAGTGCTTGGGCGAAAGCCGCCGCCGCCCCGCACAGGACGTAAAAAACCAGAAACCGCCCGTGACCTAAGGCGTCTTCCACGTTATCACCGAACACCCACAAAAACCACATGTTGCCGATCAGGTGTAACCAGCCGCCGTGCAAGAACATGGAAAAGACGATGGTCCAAAGGTTAAAAGCAAAACTCACGTCGAAGGCTTCTGGGTAGAAAAAACGTGCGGGAACAAAGGCATAGGCTCGCAAAAAAGGCTCCAAGTAGCGGCCGAGCATGAGCTCGTAAAAAAAGGCCACGACGCACGCCACGATGATGACAACGTTGATGACCGGTGGTTTGGATGAAGGAATGGAGTCGCGCAGCGGAAACATGACGCGCGCAGTATAACCCATGCCCCCGTCTTCACCAAACCTTCACCCAGTCTTTTCCAACTCCTCACACTCCCTACCCACTATTGCCCTGCGGCATACGCCGCGGGGAGGAAAACATGACACGGATGCATAAGGTCGCAATACTGTTATTTTTAACCGCCATCCCCCTGGCGTCTCTCACCTGGGGTGCCCAGCTCCGGGGCCGGGTGCGGGATGGTCAAAAGCTACCTCTGCCTGGGGTTACCGTGGTCCTCACGCAAAAGGGAGCCGACGTGCAAACGGTGTGGACGGACCCTGAAGGCATCTTTTTCTTTTCAGCGGTTGCCCCGGGGTCCTATCAACTGCGCGCCAGCTTAGACGGATTTGGAGAGGCCATCTCAGAAGTGGCGGTTCGCGAAGACGCAAACCCGGAAATTGAAGTCATTCTTGCGCCCAATCAATTTTCCGAGCAAGTGGAGGTTACCGCGGAAAAACCCGTTTCCGGAGCAGCACAAGTGCTGGAGGAAAGACGCACCAAAGCCGTGGTTTCAGAAGCGTTAGCGCGTGAAGATATGGCCAAATCCCCCGACGCCGACGCTGCTGCGGCCGTGCAACGGATTACGGGGATTTCCACCGTAGGTAACCGCTACGTGTACGTGCGCGGCCTGGGGGAACGCTACGCCACCGTGCTTCTCAACGGTTGCGAATTGCCCTCCACCGAAACGGAAAAGCGGGTGATTCCTCTCGATCTTTTCCCTACCAAACTGCTTGACCAAGTAACGGTGGTGAAATCCTTTGCTCCGGACCTTCCCGGCTCCTTTGGTGGCGGGCTTGTGCAGTTGAACACTTCCCCCTGGCCAGAAGCAAAAACCTTCAGCGTGCGCGTGGGTTCAGGAGAAAACTCGCAAGTGAATGGACAATTCCGCCGCTACGCCGGCGGGCTGAGCTTTGACGGTTCGGGTGGACAGTGGATGCCGGTGGGCTTCCCCTCCACCCTCATTACCCGCGCCACGCGTTTTAACCCCAAGGGCTTCACCCCTGAACAACTTCAGGATTTGGGGCGTAAACTGTCCGGAGCCTGGACAGGCAAACCCGAAAGCTCAGCTCCGCCGCAGCGCTCCTTTGCCCTTTCCTACGGGCAATCCTTTGGCAACCTTGGCGTGGTGTTTTCCGGCACGCAATCCCAAAGCTTTTCCCGTAACGAAGAAACCCAAACTTTTTACGGCTTGGATAGCGGGCAAATGGTCCCCGTGAACGACTACCGCATGGTGACCTACGGCGAAGGGGTGCGCTGGGGCCTTTTTGGTTCCTTGGGCTGGAAGCTTTCCAAGGACCACAGTGTGCGTTGGAACTCGCTCTTTTCTCGTAACGCGCGCGCCAGCGACCGCCAGCAGGAGGGTTACAACACCAACTCCGGGAACTTCATCCGTGATTTGCGCTCCCGCTACTGGCGTGAAGACCTGACGACGCACCAGCTCTCGGGGGAACACTTCCTTTCAGGTCTCGGTCAGGGCCTTTCCCTGGAGTGGCGCGCTTCCCTCGGCAAAGCCCAAAATCTTGGGGACCTGCGGGAGAACATTTACGGTTTGGGCCCCGATGGGGTGTTTCGCCTGCTGGTGGGGTTTCCGGAAGTGGGGCGCATCGAATTTTACCGCTTGCAGGAAGACACTCAAGATGGTTCTTTGGCCCTGAGCCAGTTTTTGGATTTGGGCAGTGGGGTCTACAGCGCATTCAAGGTAGGTACTACTCGCTCGCAACGGGAGCGCACCTTTTTGGCGCGGCGCTTTAAGTTTGTCACCACCAACCCCAACCAATTTGACCTCTCTCTACCTCCAGACCAGTTGTTCCAGCCAGCAAACATCCGCCCGGACGGTTTCGAGTTGCGGGAAGTGACGGGCGTCAACGATGCCTACAGCGGAACCCACAACCTCACCGCTTACTTTGCGCAAGCCGACGTCACCTGGGGAAAGGTGCGCACGCTTTTGGGCTTGCGGTTGGAAGATTCAGACCAAGAAGTGGTCACCGTTAACCCCTTTGACACGCGAAACGCGGATGTGGCGCGTTTGGTGAACAAGGATTGGCTTCCGGCCCTCAACGTGACGTACGCGTGGTCAGCGCGCACCAACCTGCGCTTTGCCGCCAGCCGCACGGTCAACCGTCCCGAGTTCCGGGAGCTGTCGCCTTTCGCTTTCGTGGAAATCACCGGTGGCCGTTCCGTGGTGGGCAACCCCCACTTGCGCCGCAGTCTTCTGGACTCCGTAGAAGTACGCTGGGAAACCTTCCCCGAGCCCGGCGAGGTGGTGGCGTTTTCCGTATTTGCCAAGCGCATAACGGATCCCATTGAGCGCATAATCCAGCCCACCACGGAGCTGCGAAGCTCCTGGACCAACGCCAAAGAGGCCAACCTGCAAGGCGTGGAATTGGAGTACCGTCGCTCCCTGGGCCACCTCCACCCCTCGCTGCAGAACCTCGTGCTCAACGCCAACTACGCTTTCATTGACTCCGAGGTCACCGTTCCCCCTCGGGCCCTCTCCGTGGTCACCAGCAGCAACCGTCCGCTGCAAGGACAAGCGCGGCACGTTTTGAACTTCACCGTGGAGTACTACTACCCGCGTTGGGGAAGCTTGGCGCGCCTTCTCTACAACTTCACTGGCCGCCGCCTTTCCGAGGTGGGCGCCTACGGCCTAGCCGATATTTACGAAGAGGACAACGGCACTTGGGATCTTTTCCTACGTCAACAGCTGCGCTGGCTTTTGCCAGGACTGGAGGTGAACCTGTCAGCGGCCAACCTTACCGACAACCGCGAAAAATTTACGCAAGGACCACGTTTGCAAAGGCAAACCAAAATGGGGCGCACCGTCAGCGTAAGCTTCGGGTACGCCCTGCAATAAATACGGAAAGGAGAAACAGTATGAAGAGGCGTTTTGGTCTTTTCCTCATAACCCTTGGGCTTTTCACTACCACCTCTTGGTCCTTACCTCCCGACAACGTTTTCCAAGAGCGGGAAAAGGGCCGGAGGTTCCCGGACCTGAGCTGGGTACAAACCGCCGAAATTTCCGCCGAAACCGCCAGCAGCTTGCCCCCCTCAGAAACAGGCGCTTACCCCATCGTGCTCTTGGAGACAAACTACTACACCTTTGAGCCCGGGCAAAAACTCCAGCTGCGGGTGAGTATCTACCCCAACGGTTGGGTATGGCCCGTGACTTTGTACCTTTATCGGCAGGACCGGGTAACCGGCAACAAAGAGTACTATTCAGTACGCACGGGTAGCTTCCACAGCCAACCGCAGGACCTTTTGGGGACAGCTACTGCGCCGCAAGCCGTGTACCTGCCGCAACTGGAGGACTTCGTGCTCTTTGGGTCGGCCGCCGATGGCGCAGATGATGGTTTTGGCGTGGATGGGGCCCTGGGGCCATCCTTTACCGCACCCTCCCAGCCGGGACTTTTTCAGTTTGTCCTGGAGGTGCGCGATGCTGAGGGTCGCCGGGTCCTTGCTCGCTCCAACGCCATGTACAGCTTTGTCACCCAAACGGTGGAGGTTTCAGGGGCCATAACCAGCAACACCACCTGGCAAGCCACGAAGGCGTACCGCTTGCGGGATTTCGTAGCCGTCCGCAACGCTACGCTCACCATTGAGCCGGGTACGGTGATTTACGGCGGTGATCAGCGCGCCACGCTCTTTATCACGCGCGGTGCCAAAATCATTGCCGATGGCACGGCCATGCGGCCCATTATCTTCACCTCCCCCAACCGCGTGGGCAAAAGGGCGCAACGGGACTGGGGCAGCTTGGTGCTCCTTGGCAACGCCCCCGTGAATGAACCCGGTGGTCAAGCCTACCTGGAGGGTCTGCCCTCCCAACCCGACTACGCGTTCGGCGGCAACGATCCTCACGACAGCTCCGGAATCCTGCGCTACGTGCGCTTGGAGTTTGGTGGCTTCGAAATTGAGACCAACCAAGAAATTAACGGTCTCACCTGCGGGGGGTGCGGGGACCGCACCATCATTGACTACCTGCAAGTGCACTACAACAAGGATGACGGCGTGGAGTTTTTCGGTGGCACCGTCAACGCCAAGCACTTGCTGCTTACGGCTGCTGCCGACGACGGCATCGATACCGACCTGGGGTACCAAGGCAAGATTCAATGGGTGGTCATTTTGGACGCCGCGACCAACGATGAGCCTGACTCCAACGTTGCTTTTGAATCGGACGGACACCCCCAGAACTTTGACCTCACACCCAGGACCCGGTACCAGGTTTACAACGTCACCGCGGTGGCACCCCCCGTGAGTGCTGGAGGTAAGGGCCTTTACGGCGCTCGCATCCGCCGCGGGGCCGCAGGTTCCTACCACAACATCATCATCACCGGCACCCAATTTGCTCCGGTGACCATAGAAAGCACCCAAAGCCAAAATTTGGCGGGAACCGAGCTTATTTTTGACAACTCCATCCTTCACGGGAACTTCGCCGATGCCGCTTTCAAATCGGGTGCCAATCCCGCGTTTACCCGCAAGTTCCTCTTTGAGGACATGAAGTTCAACCGCAACGTGGATCCCAAGCTTGCCCTGGGCAGCTGGAACGCCAAGAAACTCCTCTACCCCAACGTGGAGCCCCTTCCAGACTCTCCAGCCCTGGACAGCAACTTCATAAAAACCCCACCGGACGATGGTTTCTTCGATACCAACGTTACCTGCATTGGCGGCGTTTGCCCTGGCGACAACTGGGTACTCACCGGTTGGGCCACGTTTTCCGATAACTAACAAGGAGGTAAGGACATGAAAAAACAGATGGTGCTCGCTTTTACCTGGCTTTTAGCGGCGACGCTGCAGGCGCAAACCCTCACCGTCACCCTTTCGGGGCAAAAGGTGGTGGGCGGGGGTGAAGCTAACGCCTCCGGCTTCGCCACCCTCGAGTTTCAAGGCACAACCCTCAACTACACCATCCTCCTCAACGGCGTAAGCCAACCCAGTGGGGCCGCTCTCTACAGCGGTTACCCCGGTCAGGCGGGAACAAAAGAGGTGGAGCTGAATCCCAGCTTCGTGGGTAACCTGGCCACGGGGAGTCTCCCCAGCCTTCCGGAAGCCAAAGTAGCGGCCATGCTGGCCAACCCTGCGGGCTTTTACCTGCAGGTGGCCTCCGCCAGCAAGCCTGCCGGGGCCGTCAGGGGTCAGCTTCAGGGCGAATCCCTCTCAGGAAAGACCCTGCTTATTGCTCCGGTTTTAGCCAAGGTAACGGGGCAAGCCGGTACCAACTTCCTATCCGATTTGGCCGTGGCCAACCTCAGCGATGAGGAGCTGGCCGTGACCGTCCGTTACTTCCCCTCCACGGGAGCAGCAAGCCAGCAAGCCACGCTTCGTGTTCCCGCACGGGGGCAAAAGGTGGTGCCGGATGCCCTGGCCGCCTTATTTTCGACCTCAGGTCGCGGTGCCGCGGTGCTGGAAGCCCCCGCTGCTTTTGTGGGGCAGGTGAGGGTTTTCAACGATCAAAGGGGCAACACTTCCTTCCCCCTTCCCGGTACCTTCAACCAGTTCTTCACCCTGGTAGCACTGGAAAATTTGCCCACCGCTGGCATGCTGGTGGGGCTTTCCAACCAACCCGCCGCCACGGGGCAGGGGTTCCGCTCCAACCTGGGCTACTTCAACCCTCACGATACCGCAGTAACCTTGCATTTGGCCGCGTACTCCAGCGACAATCAGCTGTTGGCCGCCAAAAGCCTGACCTTAGCTCCCAAGGCCAATGACATCAAAGGGGTTGCGGACGGGGCCCTCTTTGGCTCGGCCCTCGCAAATCAAACAGACTTTTTCGTGCGCTTTAGTCTGAGCGGCGGCACGGCTGTGGTTTTTGCATCCATGGTGGACAACATCACCGGCGACGCCGTAACCATTCTGCCCCAAAGTTAAGCCGTTATCCTCCCCGCTTCGCACCCGGCCGCAAGGCCGGGTTTTTTTATAATCTCGACCGTTTGCCCTGCGGGGCGGAGGGGATGGGATGAAAGTAAGGTACCTCGTCATTTTTATTTGCCTGGCAGCAACCAGTTTCGGGCAGCAAAGCACAACGCCACAGCCGCAAAGACAAGAGGGGAACTCGGTTTCTTGGAAGAACGGGAAAACAACCTTTGACTTAAGCAACGCTCACCTTGAGCTTTCCCACCGGTTGCAAACCCGGTTTTCCCTCCTCGACCAAGAGGGCAAGCCCACCACCGGAAGCTTTCGCATCCGCCGTTTTAAAACCAAACTGGAAGGGTGGGTTTACAGCAAGGACCTTACCTTCGAAATGCAGCGCAACTGGGCGGACGACAAACCCTTGGAAGATGCCAACGTGAGTTACGATTTTTCCCACGGTCAGAGGCTTTTCGTGCTCAAAGGTGGTCAGTTCAAAGTGCCCTTCGGGCGGCAAGAGCTCACCTCCTCTGGGAACCAGCAGTTTGTGGACCGTTCCCTGGTCTCCACAGAGTTTGCCAAAGGCCGGGACATCGGCGTGCAACTTTCCGGCTTAGCCATGGGTGGCAAGCTGGAGTGGCGCGTGGGTGCTTTTAACGGCGCCGGGCGCAACGCCACGGTCAACGACAACTCCAAGCTCCAGTACGACGCCAGGCTCACGTGGCAACCGTGGGGCGAGGTCAAGTATAGCGAGAGCGATGTGGCCGCCAGTCACAAACCGCTTTTTGCCTTGGCGGGGCAGTACGAGCGCAATGACCGCCGTGGAGGCTCCCCCACGCATAACTTCCTCCACGAAACTTGGGGGGGTGACGTTACCTTGGCAGCGCGTGGTTTCTTCGGTTTTGCCGAGTACTTTCGGCGAAAGCAGCTGCGGCCGCACTGGACGCCGCAATGGGCAGAAGGCCTCACCGTGCAAGGAGGTTATTTCTTTGTCCCCTCCACGTTGGAAGTTGCCCTTCGCTACGCGGTCCTCGACCCCTCCGATGCTGCCCGCGGCGACCGTGCCTACGAACGGGGCCTCGCCGTGAACTACTTCTTCAATCATCATGCCCACAAGCTGCAAGCCGATGTGCGCCGCCTGCACGACGAAAGGCTCCACACTAAGGCTTGGGAACTGCGCCTTCAGTACCAGCTGATCTTTTAACCGCAGACCAGAGAACAAAAAAGGCGGGCGCCTCACGCCCGCCTTTTTCTCCCTAAGGTACGCTTAGCGCACCAACCGCACAGCCCTAAACGCTGGAATCAACGGCTGCACCCGCTCAGCTTGGCGAATGAAGCGTAGCTTGGCCGTTTGCTCGCGGTTGAGCATGGCCTCAAAGCCGTTCACGTACTCCCGGTGGGCTTGCTCTATCGCTTCCCTCACCCCGTGGATTTGAATAACCAAAGCTCCCACCGCGGCAGCATCGCGGTTTTCTTGCTGCAAAAGCTCCGCCAACTGCCCTTCCAAACCCCGCAACTGTTCCCGCAAAGGGGCCACCGTGTCCCGCAACGTGGTGAGTAGGCCTTCCCACTGGGTAAGCTCTTCAGGCGTAAGTTCCAGAAAGCGCGCTACCGCTTCGCGGGCATGGGGGAAGGGAAGCTCCTCGCTTTCCTGGGCCCAAAGGGGCAACGCCACCAAAACCAAAGCCAGGGTAAAACCAAGGGTCCGTTTCATCGTTGTTCCTCCTTTCTCGTGTGAGCACGCTCAAGGATGACGCGGCCCAGGTTCCGGCCGCCGTCCTTCTCGCCTCTCCCGACGTTCTTCCAGGCGCTCGCGAGCCAACGCGCGCAGCCTTTGCCACTGCTCCGCGGACAGCGTCTGCCGCACCGCCAAAAGCATCTCAAAGCGCTCCAGCTCCAGCTTTTGCCGGGCTTGCTGGAGGGCCGCAAACGCTTCTCGAACTTTGCGGGCATCGAGGGGCTCTTTCTCCGCTAAAAGGCGCAGCTCCACTTCCGCCTTTTCCACCGCCGCCCGGGCATCAATCATGACTTTTAAGCGCTCAGCCGTGAGCTGCCCCAGCTTGGCTTTTTGCTCCGGCGTCAAGCCCAGCTCCTGCGCCACCGCCGGCCGCTCCCACCAGCGTCCCGGGGGCACATCAAAGGGTGGCCCCCCAAGCCCCTGGGCCCATAAACTCCCAGTAATCAAAACGCCTAAAACGGTGAACCACATCTTTCTCATGATTCGCTCCTTTCCCCGGAGGGGGTCTCCGGAACCACCACTCGCACCACCTGGCTGTCGGCGACAGCGAAAAGCGGGTCGCTAGCCAAAGTCATGTCCACCTGTTCCAGCACCACGTCCACGTTGGTTTTGGGCCTTTCGCCCCATCGCGTGGCAAGACCAACAGCCAGCACCACTGCCGCGGCCGCAGCCAAGGGAACCCACCAGCGAAGGGGCCTTCTTCGCAAAGCTTGCATGACCGCCTGCTGCCGAACCCGACCCTGGGTTTGGGGATCCGGCAACCAGCGGCTGCCCGCCGCTAAAAACGCCTCCCATTTCTTAAGCTCCTCTTGGCAAACCGTGCAGGCGTGGACGTGGTCCCGGACTGCCGCGTTCACCTCGCCGGCCAAAATGGCTTCCAGTTCATCTTCGGTGACGTGGTTGACCCTCATGGCCATGCCTCCAAAACGTAAGGCCTCAGCCTCGCCAAAGCCCGGTGCAGGTGGGTTTTGACCGTACCCACATCAACGCCCCCCAAGGCTTCCGCCACACCTTGCAGGTCCAAGTGGGCAAAAAAACGCAAGACAAACACCTCCCGTTGGCGATGGGGCAGCTGCTGAAGCGCCGCCACCAGGCGAGCCACCCCTTGCTTGGCTCGCAACGCCCGCTCGGGATCGGGATCGGAAGCTGGAAACCGCAGCACACGTTCTTCTTCGTCGTGGTCCACAGACCCGCTGAGGGGAACGAACGACAGAAGCTTGCGCCGCCGTAACAGGTCCCGGCAGTGGTTGACCGCAATGCGCGCCACCCACGGGGCCAGTGAGCCCTCGCCGCGAAAGGACCGTACGCCCTGGAGCACCTTCACCATAACCTCTTGCACAGCGGCCTCCACGTCTTCCCCCGCGGGGAGCAACGCCCGGCAAACGCGCCACATTAGCGCCTCGTGGAGAAGCAGAAGCCTTTCCGCAGCTTCTCGTTCCCCGCGCCGCACCTGGATTATGAGCTCCCGTTCGTTTTCAGACACCGGCTGCTCCCACCGAGCCACCTCCGCCATGCCCTTTAAGACGGGTCGAAGCTTCCAAGGTTGACAATACCCCCTTGGTGCGAGAAGCGGAAAAAACGCACGGTAACTACCCCGCCCATTTCTCGCTGGCGAAAGCTACGCGTGCTTGGGCCGTGAAACGTCAAGGCTTGGGCCGCAGGGGCGGCCCCAGGGCGCCTATTGCCAGTGACGCCGCAGGTAGCGCACGTAAAGTTCTCGCAGGCGTTCCTTTTCCTCGTCGAAGATTTGCTTTTTCACGCCTTTGCTTTGCGTAACCTCCACACGCACACCTAGGGCCTGATTCCCCTCGCGCACAAACCGCACGTGCATGTAAAACTCAGCGCCAAAGTGCGGTACAAAAGCCCGCTTCAAAAAAGAGGACACACCCCCTGGGGGCTCGGAGCACACGCTCCCCGCCTCAGGGTCAAAGCGGTAATGTACAGTGATGACTCCCCGCTTTTGACTCGTTCCCAAACTCACCACGGCAGGGTAATTAAACGGATTGACGTCACGGCACTCTTAGTGCATTTTGCAAGAGCTTTGCAACGCCAACGCAAAGGCCTGCTCGTACGGTAAGGCTGGGAAGGGCCGCTCTTGCGAGACGGCGCCACCTACCCCTAGGCAACTCACACGGATGAAAGCTCCTGCCACGTACCCAAACCCTATGCCCATGTCCTGTTTCATGGCGCAACTTCCTTTCACGCCGCGAAACCGGCCTCAAAAGCTTGCCACGAAAAGCCTGCGCGGTGGAGGCACTGGCAAATTCCGATCCGCCGCGCTCTCATAGCTAACGGTGGGTGGCTCATAGGGCGCCAACCCGCTATCTACAATCAATTTTAGCGAACAAAGCGGCCCCAGAGTTGACAAGGCCCCCCTCCCCCGTGGTAAGGGAGCACGATGCGAAAACTGGAACTGCAAACCTCTTGGGGCAACCTGTTACTGGTGGGTGGTTCCCGCGCCGGCGAGGGGTCCTTGCTGCTGCTCCCCCAGTTCCGTTTGGCACTGGATGCGGGCTTCCCCTTGCGGGCTTTAGTGCCCATGGAGCAGGTGGTGGTTTCCCATGGTCATACCGACCACCTGGCTGGCCTTTTGGCCTGGGCTGCCCAGCGCCAGCTTCAGAACTTGGGGCCAGCCCGGGTGTACGCCCTCGAGCCTCTGTCCCAGCAACTGCGACAGCTTCTCCAGCTGGGTGCTGCCATGGAAAGCGGCAAGCCGTACCTGGTGGATGTGGTACGCGTTACCGCCGGGCAAACCGTGCACCTGCGGCCGGACTGCGTGCTGCGTTTTTTTCTCACCAGTCACTGGACGCCCACCCTGGGCGTTGTGCTTTCCTGGCACAAGCGGCAGCTCAAGGGAGAGTTTTGGGGGCTCGCCCCCGAAGCCATTCGCGATTTGCGACAAAAGGGTATAGAGGTTTCCGAAACCGTAGAGGTGCCTCTTTTTGCTTACCTGGCTGACACCGGCCCAGAAATCTTGGAAAAAGAAAGCTGGCTTGCGGGGGTAGAAGTCCTGGTGGTGGAATGTACCTTTTTGCGGCCGCAGGATCGGGAGCGTGCCCGCCGTTTTGGGCACATACACCTGGATGACCTGCGCTCGTGGCTTCCCTTCGTCCACAACCGCCACTGGGTTTTGACGCACCTTTCCCGACGGCACCGCTTGGGCCCAGCCAGCAAAACTATCCGCCAAGCCCTGGCCACGGAACATGGCCCCCAGGTGCATCTTTTAAACGTGGAGTGGCCTTAGGCCAGCACAGCTTGGACGGTAAAAGTTACGGTATCCACGTGAAGCTCCTGCCCCTCCTGGGCAAAAGTCCGGTGCACCAGGCCCAAGGCCCAAAGCTCTCCGCGCGGCGAGCAAGCCCAGGACGTGAGGCGTCCCACGGGTTTTGCCGAGTTTTCGCCAGCGAAAAAAAGCGTCAACGGACCTGTAGCCTCCAGTGGCTGCCCCACTTTCTGCGCTTTAAGCCGCACCAAGAGGCGATTCACATGGCCGTAGGTCGCCAGGCGCGCCATGGTTTCCTGACCTACGTAGCACCCCTTACTAAGGGAAACCCAGGGCTCGCGTAAACCAACTTCTTGCGGCAACACGTCCGCAGTGAGCTCCTTGCCCCAAGCTGGAAACCCCGCCTGGATCCGCGCCAGCTCCAACTCCTGCGGATCCGCCTCTCCCCCCTCGCGCCCCACATCCGCCAGCACCACACCTCCAGGTAAGCCTGTGAACGTTTCGGAAAAAACCGGTGCCTGCAAGGGTTTTTCCGAAGCAAGTGTGTCGCGCGCCTGCAGGGCACTGCGCCAGCCGCTGCCCACAAGCACGGTGCAGGGACCGTTCCAGAAGGAAAGATGGCAGCGGGAAAATTGCAGGTAGCGCTGGAGCTGGTCCCAAGCCAGCCCGCCATGGCCCTGCGGTGCCAAAAGCCAAACCTCACCCTGCCAAACACCCACCGCCAACAGCGCCCGGAATTGCCCCTTGGGATGCAAGAGCAAGGTTCCCTTCGTCTCACCGTGGGCTAGGCCCCGCAGATCCGCTGCCACAACCTTCTGCAGCGCCCCCAAGGGGTCAGGTCCTTGGGCTTGCGCCACATCCAGGGTCCAGGGCGCCCTTTGCCAAGAAACCGCAGCGGAAATAATAAGCTCTCCTTCCATCCGAGAAGTGAAAACAGCAAAACTCCGCCGGTCGTTCCCACAAAGCCAGTTTTGAACCAAGGATGCGCGACCCGCGCTCCGCGCGGGTTGTGAGGAAAAGCGTTCATAGCCGCCGCGCAGCGGCGGCCCCACAGGAGCGAGGCCCGGCTTTGCTGGGCCGAGCGGTGGGGGTGCGGGGGGCCAAGCCGGCCACGGGCGGGTGGGAGGCGCGTGGCCGTGCCCCCCGCGTCAGATAGCCGGCGGCCCCACAAAAGAAGAAATTAGAATCTCGGTCTTGCGCGGCGCTTGCAATTCAGGGTTACGTTAGGCAATCTCGCAAGCATGGGGGTAACGCCTTCAGCGGCGCGGTTTTTGTGGGCGCTTTTCAAAGTGGGGATGACCTCGTACGGTGGTCCCGCTATCGTGGCCCAGCTGCGGGAGGAGCTGGTGGTGCGCCAGCGCTGGGTGAGGGAAGAAGAGTTCGCTGAGTCCCTGGCCTTTGCCCAGCTGGTTCCCGGCCCTGTGGTGCCGGCCACCGCTGCCCATGTGGCGCAAAGGCTTTACGGCCCACACCTGGTTTTCATGGCTGCCCTTGCGTACGCGCTCCCGGCCTTTCTTCTTATGCTGGCGCTTTCAGCAGCGTATTTTCGCTTTGGGGGCATCCCGGCGGTGCACGCGGTATTCCGCGGCCTGGGGCCGGTAATCGTGGCCATCGTGGGCTCGTCCCTCCTGTCCCTAAGCCAGCCTGCCCTCCAAGATACCCGCGGCCTCGCCTTGGCGAGTGCCCTGGCGCCGCTGTTTTTCTTCGAGGTGAACCCCGTGCTCTTGGTCCTGGCAGGGGCCCTCATGGGGATTTTCGTGATGCCCAAACCCCAGCACGCACCTTTCAGCTCCCTTCCCCCCAAGGGCAGCCGACGGCGGGGGTTAGCTTGGGGGCTGGGGGCAGCCGTGGCCCTGGGGCTTGTGCTTTTGAGTTTGGCCGCCTGGCACCCGCACCTGGCCCGTTTGGGAGCGGAGGTGACCAAGGTGAGCGTTCTGGCCTTTGGCGGTGGGTACACTGCCGTGGCCCTTCTCTACCACGCCTTTGTGGTTTCCCATCCACCGCTGGTTTCGCCGCAAGAGTTCATGGACGGCTTGGCCCTGGGGCAGCTCACGCCGGGACCGGTGGTGATTACCAGCACCTTCATTGGCTACAAGGTGGCAGGGGTTGTAGGGGCTACCATGGCAACCGCGTATACCTTTTTCCCGCCGGCTTGCCTGGTGGTAACGCTGGCACCGCACTTTGCGAGACTACGCCAATCCCAGGCGTTTCACCGGGCGGTGCGTGGTGCCCTGGCGGCTTTTGTGGCCTTGCTTTTTCACGTGTTGGCGCGAGTGGCAGAAACCGCCTTAGTGCCCCTTTGGGCTGCACCGGCAAGCCTTCTGGCCCTTCTCCTTTTACGGGTGCGCGTACCTGTACTGGCGGTGGTGGCTGGGGGAGCGGTTTTGAGCCTTCTTTTTCTTGCTTAAAGTGTGCCACCACTGCCAAGCAACAAAAAGGGCGGGCCGAGCCCGCCCCAAGGCTTTGCGCATGCAACCACTAGAACTGCTCCAGGTATTGGTCGCGTTCCCACTGGTGCACCACCGAAATGTACTGCTTCCACTCCTCCCGCTTGTTACGTAGGAAATTCTCAAAGATGTGCTCACCCAAGGCTTCGCGGATGACGCCGTCCCGTTCCAGGTTATCCAACGCCTCAGCCAAGTTTGCAGGCAGCTGCTTAATTTTAAGCCGGCGCTTTTCCCTTTCGGACATTTCAAAGATGTTACGGTTCACGGGCTCCCCGCAATCCAAGCCCCTGTTGATGCCGTCAAGCCCCGCTGCCAACATGACCGCCAACGCCAGGTAAGGGTTGCAGCAGGGATCCGGTACCCGCACCTCGCAACGCGTGCCCAAGCCCCGGCGTGCTGGCACCCGCACCAAAGGCGAGCGGTTCTTTTCCGACCACGCCACGTTCACCGGCGCTTCGTAACCAGGAACCAAGCGCTTGTAGGAGTTCACCAGCGGATTGGTCACGGCACAAAAGGCCCGCACGTGGTCCAAGATTCCTGCAATATAGCCTCGGGCAATGGGGGAAAGTTGGTAAGGTGCTTGTGGATCGTAAAACACGTTGTTGGCGTCAAAATCAAACAAACTCTGGTGCGTGTGCATTCCCGAGCCGTTCACGCCAAAGAGGGGCTTGGGCATGAACGTAGCGTGAAGGCCATGGTCTTTGGCGACCTTCTTCACCACGAACTTAAAGTCCACCACATTATCAGCGGTTTTCACGGCTTCGGCATAACGGAAATCAATTTCGTGCTGGCCGGGAGCCACTTCGTGGTGCGCCGCTTCAATTTCAAAGCCCATTTGTTCCAAAACCGTGACCATGTCACGCCGCGCTTCCTCGCCCAGGTCCATGGGGGTAAGGTCAAAATAGGCGCCCACATCGTGAGTCTGGTGGTTAGGCCGGCCATCGGGATCGCGGTGGAAAAGGAAAAACTCGGCTTCTACCCCCGCCATCATGCGAAAGCCGCGCTGGGCAGCCTTGGCGGTCATGCGCTTCAAAGCCTGGCGGGGGCAGCCCGCAAAAGGGGTCTCGTCGGGGTTGTAAATGTCACACATGAGGCGAGCCACCTTGCCATGAGGGCCATCCCACGGATAAACGCAAAAGGTGTCCAAATCAGGCTTGAGCAGCATGTCTGACTCTTCAATGCGGGTAAAGCCCTCAATGGACGAGCCATCAAACATGATCTCCCCGTCGAGGGCCTTTGCAAATTGACTTTCCGGCACCTCCACGTTTTTGATGATGCCGTCAATGTCGGTGAACACCAGGCGCAAGAAATGCACATCCTCCGCCCGGCAACGCTCCAAAATTTCTTTTTTGTCCACTCGTACCTCCTTTCGTGTACAGTCTGCAAGATTGTACGGCTTGGAAAGCCAAAGTCAAGGGAGCTTTTGGCAAAGTGAAATGAGCCGCCTGCACAAAATGCAAACTTTGCGTGAACACCACAACAGCAGGGGTGAGCTTGTGCTGGCCGTTCCCGGCCGTTAAGCTTTTTCCCGGGGAAGGAGGAAAAACCGTGGAACCTAGCAAAAAGAGCTTGCCGGAAAATGCCTACCGTCCTCTCAAACCAGGAGAAACCTACGAGCCGCTGGTGCCAGCTGCGGCCCAGCTGCCCGAGTTCACGCCGCGTTCGGTGACTCTGGGCATTTTGATGGCGGTGGTGTTCTCCGCGGCAGCCGCATTCGTGGGGTTGAAAGCCGGACAGGTGTTCGAAGCCGCCATTCCCATTGCCATCATTGGGGTGGGTTTGGGCTTCTTGTTTCCCCGCAAGTCCACGATTCTGGAAAACGTCATCGTGCAGTCCATCGGCGCGGCCTCCGGGTTGGTGGTGGCCGGGGCCATTTTTACCCTCCCCGCGCTGTTCATCTTGGATTTGCCGGTAAACCTGGCGAAGCTCTTTGTGGTTTCGCTTTTAGGTGGCGCTCTGGGCATCCTCTTCCTCATCCCTTTCCGCCGCTACTTCGTGCGGGAAATGCACGGCGAGTTTCCGTTTCCCGAGGCTACAGCCACCACCGAAGTGCTGGTGGCGGGGGAAGCCGGGGGCAAACAGGCCAAGGTCCTCGCGGTGGCTGCCGCCGTAGGTGGGCTTTTTGACTTCGTCATCATCCACCTGGAAGGCTGGGCGGAGGTTTTTACCTCCCGTGCCTTGCCCTTTTTTGCAGGCCTGGCAGAAAAGGCAAAGCTGGTGTTCCGGTTTAATGTCCTCGCTTTAATCTTAGGGTTGGGGTACATCATCGGTCTGAAGTACGCGCTCATCATTTGTGCGGGATCCTTTGTTTCGTGGTTTTTGTTGGTGCCGCTGGTGGCGTACGTGGGTGCACACCTCCCGGTTACGCTACCGCCGGTAACCGATGGCACGCTCATTGGTTTTATGCCAGCGGAAGAGGTCTTCCGCAACTACGTGCGTCACATCGGCATTGGGGCCATTGCCGCGGCCGGCCTTTTGGGCATCCTTCGCTCCTGGCGCGTGGTGGTCAAAGCTTTTTCTATGGGGTTTGCCGAGCTTACCGGCAAAAAACACGGCGGGACCAAGGAGCGCACCGACCGGGATTTGCCCATGGGTTTCGTGTTGGCAGGTTTGTTGGTGGTGGCGCTGGTGTTATGGGTGTTTTTCCGCTTCTTTGTGGTGAGCGGCGAGCCACGCCCAACGACCCTTTCCCTCATTGCCCTGGGCATCGTGGTAGTGATTTCGTTCTTGTTTACGACGGTGGCCGCCCGGGCCATTGCTACCGTGGGCACTAACCCAGTCTCCGGGATGACGCTCATGACCCTCATCCTCTCCTCCGTGCTTTTAGTGGAAGCGGGGCTTGCGGGTCCCGCCGGAATGGTAGCCGCATTGCTCATTGGCGGGGTGGTGTGCACGGCCCTCTCCATGGCCGGTGGCCTCATCACCGACTTGAAGATTGGCTACTGGATCGGTGCCACGCCCGCCGTGCAGCAAAAAGCCAAGTTCTTGGGGACGATTTTTGCCGCAGCTACCGTGGGAGCAGTGATTTTCCTCCTGAACCAGGCTTACGGTTTCGTGCCTTCGCCGGAGCACCCTGCCGACAAAGTTTTTGCCGCACCTCAGGCCAACGCCATGGCGGCGGTAATTAAAACCCTTATGTCCCGGGAAGAGGTACCGTGGCTTTTGTACGGGATCGGCATGCTGGTCGCGCTGACCGTGCAAATGATTGGCGTGCCCTCTTTAGCCTTCGCCTTGGGCATGTACATCCCCTTGGAGGTGAACGTACCACTGGTGGTGGGCGGGCTTATCGCCCATTGGGTAAAGGCTTCAGCCAAAGAAAACGAGGCCCTGGCCCACGCCCGGAGTACCCGCGGAACCCTCATTGCCTCCGGTTTCATTGCCGGGGGTGCGGTTATTGGGGTCGTAGCCGCCCTTCTCAAGGTGATGAACGTTTGGACCGGGGCAAACATCGGAATCGGCGCCCTGGCAGTTGTACCTCAGGCCCTGGCGTCCCTCTTTGGCGCTTCCGCTGAACACAGCGCCGAGGTGCTGGGTATCCTGGCGTACCTTGGCCTTTGTGCTTACATGTACTGGGACGCCAAGCGAGCGTAAAGCTAGCGACCAGGGCCCTCAGTGCCCTGGGCAACCGGTGTGGGTGCGTACGCTGGCGTTTCCACCGCTGCGGGTGAAACTTGTTGCCAGTTCAGTGAGAAGATGACTTGCTTTGGCGCCTCCGGGGCGGTGATCGTCACCGGCACCGTGAACTGTTGGCCCGGTTGCACGATTCCGGGATAGCTAGCGGAGCCCGTGCCCAACACCTTCCCCTCGGCCAAAGCCCGAACCGCCACCACCACGTTTTGCACCGGTACCTTGCCTTGATTAAGAAGATTGGCGGTAATTTCCCACGTGCCTTCACCGGCCTCGCGCCCCGACCAACCTAAAACGACCACCCCCTCTTCCCGGGTTGGTGTCGCCGCTGTTTTTTCTTCAGGAAAAGCACCTTCCTCGCCCACAGGGGCTACCTTGTGCACATCAGCGTCGGTGAGCAGAGCTGCCGGGGTTCCAGGCTTGGCTACCGCTGGCGCAAAGGGGCTGCGCGGGGCTTCTGGTTTTGGTGGCGCGGTGGGGGCCACGGGTTGCGCGTTGGCCGTAGCGGTGGCTTGCAGATCCACCGCCGTCAGGGGGTAACTGGCTCGTTTCCCGTCAGGAAAAGTGACCAGCACGTAATTGCCCTTTTGCTCGTAGGAGGCCACCTCCAGTTTTTTTCCGCCTTTAAGCACCACCACGGCCGCCCAAGAGCTCCCCGCAAAGCTTACGGTAACCAGTGCCAAAAGCCATCGCTTCATCATCCACCTCCGAGACATCAAATTCATTGTAACCCCGCGGCCAACGGTACCAAAAAGCAAAAGCCCCGGGTGGCCCCGGGGCTTTCGGCGTCATGTCACCTTCAAGCTTGTATCACTCCAGCACCACCAGCGTCACGCGGCGGTTCTTGGCGCGGCCCTCGGCGGTTCTATTGTCGGCCACCGGCTTGTACTCGCCGTAAGAAACGGCGTTCATGCGGTGCAACGGCAAACCGTGCTGCATGTTGAGGTAGCGAACCACTGCCTCGGCGCGGGCTTGACCCAACTCCAGATTGTACTTCTCGGAGCCGATGGAGTCGGTATGCCCTTGCACCTCGATGTACACGTTCTTGTTCTCGGCCTTCACCTTCTGGGCAAAAGCGTCCAAGGCAGCCTTCGCCTCCGCGGAAAGCTCGCTCTTGTTGAAGCCAAAGCGCACCACGTCGTCGGACAACGTCACCTCAAACAAGAACTTGCCCTTCGCCAACTTGCCTGCCTCCTCCGCACGAGCCAAGGCTTCCTTGGCGGTATCGGACAGCTGGGCAATCTTGGCGTTCTGCTCAGCGTCCGACTTCTTCAGGTTAGCCACATCCATCTGCGTGGCTTCCACCTGCTTTTGCACCTCGGCGATCTTGGCCTCGGTAACTTTTTGCGCTTGCGCCACTTGCTCTTGCACGTACTCTTTGGTGGCGCAGCCGGTGGCAAACAAAGCCACGCCGGTAATCACAACCAAACCCGCCAATGCTTTCTTCATCTTCGCCCCTCCTTTTCAGGTACGTTGTGGTTCCCTCTCCAAGCCTGCTCCCACAGTCTTGTGGAGTATAGCACAAAGCTCTTCCTCGAGTGTCAACCCCTCAAGGCAAGGTCCCACGGTACCCCTCGCGGGTAACCACGGTGAAAGGGCCTTTGACCCGCACGGTAACCTTTCGCCATTTCACCTCGCCTACCCCAGAAGGCGTAAAGGCGATGATGTAGCGCTGGGAAAGCTCCCGGCGAAGCTCGACAGCCTGCGCGCGTAAACTCTCCAGCTTTTCCACCCGCAGGTAACGGCCCCCGGTGGCTTGCGCGAAACGCGCAAGCACCTGCTCATACGTCAAACCCCCTTCGGTTTCTCCGGGGGGTGGCTCGATGCCAAAGACGTACAGCGGGTCTTGGAGGTTTTCCAATACCATCAAGGCCCCCTCCGCCGTCAGCTGCGAAGCGGTATCCACCCCATCGGTGAAAAGCAAGGCCGCGCGCCGCTGCGCTTTCGCTCCCTCAAAAAATCGAGGCGCTACCGAAAGCACATCGTAAAGAGCGGTGGTGCCGTACCCTGAAAGTCTCTCCAAAAGCGGGGGCAAGGCTTTCGGATCCGCCCCTAAACGGAGCCGTCGGTGTACCTCACCGGCACCAAATGTGATGAGGCTTACCTCATCGCCGGGCTTAAGCCCAGCCAAAAACTCGCCGATGGCCGCTCGCACCTGCGCCAGACGCCGCCCGTTCATGGAACCGGAAGTGTCCACCACAAAGACGTAGGCAATGGGAAGCCCTCCCTCTCGCCAAAAGGAGGTGATGGGGAACTCCATGCCATCCACGAAAAAGCGAAACGCTTCTTTTTCCAAGTGGGCCACCAAGCGTCCCCTGCTGTCCCGCACCGTGACCGGAACCAGGATGGTGGTGACCTCGGCTTGATCGCGAAAAACCCGCGCTTCTTGCGCCCATGCTTCGCCCCAGGAGGCAAAAGCCCCCAGGGAAAAGCAAAGTCCTAAGTGCATCAAAAAACGAAGGAGAGACCCAACGCCACCTCGGTGAAGGTAATCCAGTTGTCGCTTCGGTCGCATGTATCCCACCAGTCACAGCGGTTGCGGTCACCGCCCACGTGCACCGAGTGCCCCCGCCAGTCAAAGCGCAACGCAAACTCAGGGGTAAAAAATACCTTAAAACCACCACCGAAGTTCGCTACAAAGCGCGTGTCGGCGGAGGCATCCCGGAAGTTGGGGTCCATGTGCATGGCCCCGATGCCTCCGGCGAGAAACGGCACCACCCGCCGGTGGCCCAAGCTCCCCTCCACCCCCACCTCGAAGGTGGTGAGGTTGATGTCACCAATGGTGGACCTCCCACCAAACAGATCACCGCGACCGGTGACCAAATCCGCCTTTTCCCGGAAAAGCGCAAAGTCCAGGGCCCAGTTGGGGGCAAAGCGGTACCCCAGCCGCACACCGTACGCGGGCGCATCATCCACCGTCACGTCGAAGTTAAAAGTTGGCGTCACCCCGCGGGCAATGGTGTCTCCAAGCCAGAAACCCACGGTGGGAGTAAGCTCCACACTCCCCGTTGCCTGGGCGCTCACAATAGCCGGAAGAAGCAAAAGTCCAAAATAAACGCCTCGCCTTTTCATGATTTCCCTCCTCGGCCACGCTTTTCCGCAAGAAGCTCAACGGCGAGCTTCTTCAAATCCCGCATCCCCGCCTGGGAATACCCCGGATACGCACGAACGGCTTTGCCTTCCTTATCTAGGACCAGCGTGAAAGGAATGGTGCCAATCCCCAAGGACCTTTCGGTGGCCGGATCTACAAAGTAAACGGGGACTGTCAGCTTCATCCTCTGGATAAAAGACGGCACCAGCTGCCGGTACTCGTCTACGCTCACCGCCAGCACCATGAGACCTTTCCCCCCTAGCTCGTTGTAAAGCTTCTGCAGCTCCGGAAGCTCCATGCGACAAGGACCGCACCACGTGGCCCAGAAGTTGAGCACCACCACCGTGCCGCGGAAATCTGAAAGCTTATAGGGGTTGCCTTGCAGGTCGTAAAGCTCAATGTCCGGGAAATCCACCCGTGGTGCAGCATCGGCAGCGCGAGTTTCTACGGCAGCCGCCAGCGCCGCCATCACCAACCAAAAAACCAGCACTTTTCGCATCACGCTATGCTAACACACCGCTTCCTTAACGTGTAAAGTCGCGCACCACGAGGTACATCCCAGCCACGATTAAGAGCACAGGCCAGTACGTGCGGAACGCCACCACCAGCGAGGGATCAAAGACCTCCTTGAGGTGAGGAAGAACCGCCAGCAGCGAAAGAACGCCCCCCACCACCAGCGCCCACCACCGCGTGCCCAGCTCCAAAAGCAACGCCAAAAGGAAGAGCAGCACAAACCCGCCACCCAAACCCACAAGCTGCCAACGGGCCATGCCCAGGGCCGCCACCCCGCGGTCGCCCAAAAGCATGCCGGCAGCTAAACCCAGCAGGATGCACCCCGGCACCAGTGGAGCAAAAGCTCTGGCAAAAACACCGTAAAGCGCCAGCGCGCCGCCCATGGCTAGCAACAGCGCAGGGCCTTGGGAAACCACATGCAATCGTGCCAAAAGCAGGGCCGCGCCAACGGCCAGCAGAATCAAACCTAAAAACAGCCGGCTGCTCCCCTTCCTGGCCATGAGTTCCTCCAGGAAAGGATTCTAAAGCAAACCCAAAAAAGCTCCGCCATCCACCGCCAGCGCTACGCCGTTAATGAAGGCAGCTGGCTTTGAGGCCAAGAAAACCACCGCCGCAGCGATTTCCTCGGGTTTTCCTAAACGACCAACCGGGGTCTTCGCCCGCCACTGCTGGAAAACTTCATCGACGGAGACCCCGTCCCGTTCGGCCAGACTGGTGGCCAAAGCCTGTAAGCGTTCGGTGGCGGTGTACCCCGGACACACCGAGTTGAAGGTAACTCCCGAGCTTGCCTCCTCCCGGGCCAACGTCTTCAAGTAACCCCAAACCGCTGCGCGCAAGGACGAAGACAACACCAACCCCCGCTCCGGCTGCCGCAGGGAAACCGAGGTGATGGCGATCACCCTGCCCCAACGGGCAGCCCTCATAGCCGGCAGAGCTGCCTGCACCAGCTCCACCACCGGTCGCAGAAGCAGCTCATGGGCGTGGGCAAAATCCGCGGGCGCAGCGTTGGCAGCCGGCAAGGCCGGGGGACCGCCACCGTTGGCCACCACCACCAATGGGGGACCAAACCTGTCACTGGCTTCCTGATAGGCGCGGGTAGCACCCCCGGGCTTGCTTACGTCGCAGGCCACCGCGTGCACCCTGCCAGGTGCGTGGCGCTGCAATTCCGCCAAAGCGGAGGCCAGCCTCTCACCCCCGCGGGAAACCAAAGTGACGTAGGCTCCCTCCGCGAGAAACCCACGAGCGCAGGCAAAGCCCAAACCGCTGGACGACCCTCCCACGAAAACCGGAACCCCTGAAAGTCCCAACTCCATGCCTTCCTCCGTTCAAGACACTTTAAACAAAAAAAGCCGCAGGCGGTGGCAGTAGGGTGACAGCGGCCACGAACACACCCACAGCAGTTGCCGTATCATTGTGAGGGGAGCGCCTATGTTGAAGAAAAGATGCTTCGGTTTCCTTTTTCTGCTGGTTGCCAACCTAGCGCTGGCGGCGTCGCCCCAAGACACGGCTTTCTTCGACAGGGTAAGCCCCGCCCTTTGGGCGGAGGCCAGCGCCAACCCCCAAGGTGAGGTGGAGGTTATCGTGGGGTTGCAGTTGCCTCGCCAATGGGAAATGGATCCCAAACCTTTCACGCGGGAACGTTTGCAGGCCATTGACAGCGTTGGGGAAAAAGTGGCACTGGAGGTGAGCCACCTGGGCGGGCGCGTGCTGGAGCGTTACACCCACATTCCGGCTTTGGCCGCCGTGATTCCGGCGGCAGTGGTGCCCCACTTGGCCGCCCACCCGCAGGTGCGCCATTTGGGTCACAACTGGAAAGTGAAAGCTTTTGATGCTGAAGGTGAAGCCCTCATGCGTGTACCACAGGTGCGACAGCTGGGGTATACCGGTGCCAACATAGGCATTGCCGTCTTGGATACTGGTGTTAACTACAACCACAGCGAGCTTAGCCCCGGTGGCAACGATGCTTCTGCCAAAACCGTGAAGCTTTGGGACGCGGTGAACAACGATGACGATCCCATGGATGACCAAGGGCACGGCACCGCCGTCGCCAGCATCGCCGCCGGCAAAACCCTGGGAGTGGCGCGAGCGGGGCGAGTGGTAGCGGTGAAAGTGCTCAACAACAAAGGGGAGGGTTCGGGAACGCAAATTTTATCCGGGCTTAACAAGGTTTTGGCCAGTATTGCCAACGGCAACCCTTTCAACATAAAGGTCGTAAACATGTCTTTGGGGGGTTACAACGATGACCTGTGGCCCCCAGGTTCCGGCACTTGCGATTCCTTGGATACCACCACCTTTACGGCTTTCCAAGATTTGCGCAACGCCGGCGTGTTGGTCACCGTAGCCGCTGGTAACGGTGGCTGCACCAACGGGGTCGCCTGGCCCGCCTGTCTTTCCAACGCTTTGGCCGTGGGGGCCGTGTACGACGATACTTTCCTCGCCATGAGTTTTGGAAAAGGGCAGTGCACTGGGCCTCTGGGTTGCACGGACCTGCTCGTTTCCGCCGACGATGTGGCCTGTTACTCCGATTCCGGTGCAAAACTGGATGTCTGGGCTCCAGGCAGCGAAACCTTGGCCGCACGGATGAGCGGCGGCACGTCGGCTTTTCACGGCACCTCCGCAGCAGCACCCTACGTGGCGGGGGTGGCGGCGTTGCTCTCCCAAGCCGTGCCCCACCGCACCTCCGATGCGCTTTTTGCCGCCATCCGCAACACCGGAAAACCCATCAAGGATACGCGGAACAACATCACCCGCAACCGTGTCGATGCCCTGCAAGCTTTGCAGGCCCTGCAAAGCGGAGGCAGCGGTTTTCCCTTCACGTATTACCTTACCGGCATTGCCCGTTGGCCAGGGTTTCCCCCAGCGTACTGGTACTCGGATGTGGCCATCTTTAACCCCGGAAACTCTTCCGCCACTGTGAGGCTAACCTTCCTTTCCTCCACAACCACCTTGCAACCGGTGGAGTTCAGCTTGGCCGGAAAAGCCCAGGCCGCGTGGCGGGATGTGCTGGTTCAAGCCTTTGGGTACTCCGGCCAAGCGGCAGGTGCCATTTTAGTGGAGAGCTCGCAGCCGGTCCGGGTGCTGGCCCGCACGTACTCGCAGGTGAACGTGCAGCAGCAAAACGGCTCTTTGGCCCTGGGTACCATGGGCCAATTCATTGAAGGGATCGAGGTAAGCAAGGCCCTCACCGCCAACCAAGTGGGGTACCTGGTGAACTTGCGATCGGATCCGCCGTTCCGCACCAACGTGGAGTTCGTGAACGTGGGCCAAGAGCTGGCGCAAGTGGAGGTACGGTTTTTTAGCAACAACGGCACGCCTATCACCACGCTCACCATGGACATACCTTCGCAAAGACGGGTGCAACAAAGCAAGGCACTGCCGCACGGCCACCAGGCAGCCTACGCCGAGGTGCGAGTACTCACCTCTGGCGGCAAGGTCGTTGGGATTGCTTCGGTGGTGGATGGCAACTCCACCGACCCCACCACCATCCCCCTATGGGTGCCTTAAGCTTCGGAAAGTAAGGCGGGGGCAAACAGTTGCAAGAAATTGCGATCCGTTTGTCTTTCCAGTTGTTCCTGGGTGACCTGCCTCTCCTTCGCCACACGCTCGCCCACCAAACGAACCCAGGCGGGCCGGTTGGGCTTTCCGCGATGGGGTACCGGGGCTAAGAAAGGCGCGTCGGTTTCCAAGAGGAGCCGATCGGGCGGGCAGACTCGCGCCGCCGCCCGCACGTTGTCTGCCCTGGGAAAGGTCACCATTCCGGAAATACCCACGTAAAGCCCAAGCCCAACCATGACCTCCACGCCTTCCGCGCCTTCGGTAAAGGAGTGGGCCACCCCGCGGGTAGAAGACTGTTCCTTAAGCAAAGTCACAAAATCCTCCCACGCCTCGCGGTGATGCAGCACCACGGGCAAGCTCGCCTCCTGGGCCAAGCGAAGCTGCCAGCGGAAGGCCTTGAGCTGGTCTTCCTTGGGCGAGTTCATGTAGTGGTAATCAAGACCAATTTCCCCCACCGCCACCACTCCCGGCGAGGCCAAAAGCTTTTCCAGTTTCGCCTTCCACCCGGAATCCAGCTCAGAAGCGGCATGAGGGTGAAAGCCTAAGGCAATAAATACACCATCCCCCAGCTCTTCCACAAGATGGGCCACGGTTTCGAGGTCGTCCTTACCGGTGGCTGGAACCAGCACCCGCTGCACCCCGTTTTCTTGGGCTTCCGTAAAAAGCGTGCGCCTTTCTCCTTGGGAAAACATGGCCAAGTGCACGTGGGAATCGGTCATGCCCTGCCTCCGCCAAAAGCATAGCGCTTGCCCACCGCCCCCACCTTTGCCACCATAGGCGCATGCGCGACCCGATTGCTGTGGTGGTGGTGGGAATTGGACACTTGGGCAAGCACCATCTGCGACTGGCGGCCACCCTGCCCTTCTGGCGCTGCGTGGGCGCTTTTGATACGGACACAGCCAAGCTGGAAAAACTCTGCGCTGAGTTTGGTGTGACACCTCTGCGTTCCTTGGCCGAAACCGCAGCGGTTTGTGAAGCTGCTATCATCGCCACGCCCACGGTCACGCACCGGGAGGTGGCTGGGATTTTCCTTGAAGAAGGCAAACACGTTTTGGTGGAAAAACCCCTGGCTGCCACCATCAGCGAGGGCGAAGAGCTGGTACGCTTAGCCCAAAAGCGCCGGGTGGTGCTGGGTGTGGGCCACGTGGAGTACTACAACCCGGCCGTGCAAGCGCTCCTGGCCCGCCGCCCGCGGCCACGTTACCTGGAAACCCAACGCCTTTCGCCTTTTACCCGACGCTGCCTGGACGTAGACGTGGTTTTGGACCTCATGATCCACGACCTCCACATTGCCCAAGCCCTGAACCAAGGCAACGGCATTGCCGAGATTCGCGCGGTGGGGGTGCCGGTGCTTTCTTCGCAGGTGGACTTGGCCAACGTGCGCCTGGCCTTTGCCAACGGTTGCGTAGCGACTCTCACCGCCAGTAGGGTTTCTTCCGAACGGGTTCGTAAGCTCAGGTTGTTTGCACCGGATACGTATTACTCCGTGGATTACGCCGAACAAACCGTAAGCGCGTACCGGCTCGATCGCAGCGGGCCAGAGCCGCAAATCGTACCGTTGCCGGTGGAGGTCAGCAAAGCCGAGCCTTTGGCGCAGGAACACCAGGCCTTTGCCGCCCGCATCCAGGGTACAAAGGGGGCTTTGGTTACCGGCGAGGATGGCCTTGCGGCCTTGACCGCCGCGCGGGCCATCGTGGACGCCATCGGCACCCCTTGACATTGGGTGGTGCCGGCACCAAATTAATTACTGCCAAGTGGCCGCGGGCGTTTAACGGGTCTTGCAACCGCGTCACAGCCTGCTAAGACCCGGGCGGTCTTCCGCCAAGCCGAAACCCCGGACGAACCGGGGTTTCGCTGTCCTACCGTTTGTCCCTTGGGTGCAGCGCCCCAGTTTTTGCCAGTCTCAAAGCTATCCCACGACTCGCCGCACCATCTCCTCGATGACGTTGCCGTCCAACTCCTCCAACTCGTAGGTCACCTCGGCAATGGGCTTGTTGACCTTGAGGATGCGCGTGAGGTCAATGGGCGTGCCTTCCACCACCACGTCGCACGGCGTAGCGTTGATGGTCGCCTCGAGGTCAGCGATTTGTTCATCCGAATAACCCATGGCGGGGAGAATGGCGCCGGCGTTGGGGTACTTGCGGTACGTCTCGGCAATGGTACCCACGGCGTAAGGCCTGGGATCCACAATTTCTGCCGCGCCGTGGTTTTTGGCTGCAAACCAACCGGCCCCGTAGCTCATGCCTCCGTGGGTGAGGGTCGGCCCATCCTCCACCACCAGTGCCCGCTTGCCGGCAATGAGCTCGGGCTTGTCCACGGAAATCACCGAAGCGCATTTGATCACCTTGGCCTTAGGGTTGTACTTGCGGCAGTTTTCCAGCACCTCCTCCACCTTCACCGGATCCGCGGTTTGCACTTTGTTCACGATGAGCAAATCTGCCATGAGGAAGTTCGTCTCGCCCGGGTAGTAGGTGAGTTCATGCCCGGGGCGGTGGGGGTCCACCAGGGTAATATGCAGGTCAGGCTTGAAGAACGGCGTGTCGTTGTTGCCTCCATCCCAGAGGATCACGTCCGCTTCTTTTTCCGCCTCCCGCAGGATGACCTCGTAGTCCACACCGGCGTACACCACGAAACCATTGTCAATATGCGGTTCGTACTCCTCCCGTTCTTCAATGGTGCAATCGTGCCTATCCAGGTCCTCGTAAGTTTCAAAGCGCTGGCACACTTGTTTTGCCAAGTCGCCGTAGGGCATAGGGTGACGCACCGCCACCACACGTTTGCCCAGCTTCTTCAAAATTCGCGACACGTACCGCGTAGTTTGAGACTTCCCCACCCCCGTGCGCACCGCGGTAACGGCAATAACCGGCTTTGGGGAGCGGAGCATGGTGTCCCGGGCCGAGCAAATACCGAAGTGGGCACCCCAGGCCACCACGTGGGAACCCTTATCCATCACGTACTGGTGGGACACGTCAGAGTAGGAAAACCACACCTCATCCACATCGTGCTGTTTGATGAGGCGTTCCAGCTCTGCTTCCGGGAAAATGGGAATGCCTTGTGGGTATAACGGCCCCGCCAAAACCGGCGGGTAGAGCCGCCCCTCTATGTTGGGGATTTGAGTGGCGGTAAAAGCCACCACCTCCACGTCGGGGTTGTTGCGAAAAAGGCAGTTAAAGTTGTGAAAGTCCCGACCAGCGGCACCCATGATGATAACTTTCCGTTTCGGCATACCTCCCTCCTGACCACGCGGGTTCTTCGCCTTCCCGCGTTTTGCGTTATTCCCACTCGATGGTCCCGGGCGGCTTCGAGGTCACGTCGTACACCACCCGGTTGATGCCCCGCACTTCGTTCACGATGCGCCGCGCCACCCGGTCTAAAAAGTCGCCCTCGAAGCGGTACCAATCGGCGGTCATGAAGTCCTCCGTGGTCACAGCCCGCAGCGCCACCACGTTTTCATAGGTGCGCGCATCGCCCATAACCCCCACCGACCGCACCGGCAAAAGCACCGCCAGGGCTTGGGCAATGTCCCGGTAAAGCCCAGCTTGCCGGATCTCCTCCATAAAGATGGCGTCTGCCTTTTGCAACAGGGCCACCCGTTCCGGTGTTACTTCCCCCAAAATGCGCACCGCCAGTCCCGGCCCGGGGAAAGGCTGGCGGTAGACGAACTCTTCGGGCAGACCCAGCTCTAACCCAAGCTTGCGAACCTCGTCCTTAAAGAGAAAACGCAAAGGTTCCACCAGTTCAAAACCCAGCTCCGCCGGCAATCCCCCCACGTTGTGGTGGGTTTTAATGGTGGCGGATGGTCCCCGTACCGACGTGGATTCAATCACATCCGGGTACAGGGTACCTTGAGCTAAGTAACGAGCGTTGAGAAACTTCCGTGCTTCCTGGCGAAAAACCTCGATAAACTCGTGACCTACGCGCCGCCGCTTTTCCTCCGGATCTTCCACCCCTTTCAGCGCCGCAAAAAAGCGCTCCGCCGCGTTGACCCGGTGCACGTGCAGACCGTAGTTGGCGAAGCGCTCCATAACCTTGTCGCCCTCGCCCAGGCGCAAAAGCCCCGTGTCCACAAAAATTGGCACCGTGGCATCGCCTACCGCCTCACGACACAAAAGCGCTGTGACCGTGGAGTCCACCCCCCCGGAAAGTGCCACGATCACTTGCCCGCCTTGCACCTGTTGGCGTATGGCCGCCACTGCCTCCTGCCGCAAGCTTGCCGGCGTCCAATCTCGACGGGCACCGCAAAGCGTGAGGAAGTTGTCCAGAATTTGCATTCCGTAATCCGTGTGTTTGACCTCCGGGTGGAACTGGAGACCGAAGAGCTTGCGCTCTTCCCACGCCATGGCGGCGTGGGGCGCGTTGGCGGTGTGGGCAACCACACGAAAACCGGCAGGGAGAGCGGTTACCTTGTCCCCATGGGACATCCACACCCGCTGCACCGGCGGCAAGCCCGCAAACAATGGACAGTTCGTGTCCACCTCCAGCTCCGCCGCGCCAAACTCTCGCCGTTCCGCCGCCGCCACCTCCCCACCTAAAAGCTTGGCCATTACCTGTTGCCCGTAGCAGAGGCCCAGCACCGGCACACCCAGGGAAAAGATCGCCGCATCGGGCAACGCCGCCCCATGCTGGTAAACGGAGGCCGGCCCCCCCGAAAGCACAAGACCAATGGGGTTGCGGTTTTTGATTTCCTCGGCCGGCGTTTGCGGTGGCACGATCTCGCTTTTAACTTTCAGTTCCCGCACCCGCCGCGCAATGAGCTGGGTGTACTGCGAACCAAAATCGAGAATTAGGACCGTTTCATGGGCCGTCATAACCGCCCCGCACCGGGGGCACGTTATGGTAACACCGCTTCCCTGCCGGAAAAAACCCAAGCCCGCAGTTCACCGGCAAAGCTTACGCTCACAGCGGAGCGGTGCAGGAAAGCAGAAACGCCGCGCTGCGTCGCAGGTGAAAAACAAACTGTGGGACCCGCGCTCCGCGCGGGTTTCGAGGCAAAGCGAAAATAGCCGCCGCGCAGCGCCGGCCCCACATCTTTCCCGGCGGCCCCACGAAAAGCAAACTGTGGGACCCGCGCTCCGCGCGGATTTTAAGGAAATGGGGAATAGCCGCCGCGGAGCGGCGGCCCCACAGATTTCGTGGGGCGCGCGCACCTGGTTTTCACGGTCCATGCGGCCAGCAATGGGCAGGAGCGTGCGCGGCCCGCTTGTCCCCACTGGTGTACATTGGAGTTGGCGTGAGCCGGGACCTTGAGCGTTTGCTTGCGACGCTTGTATCCCAAGGGATCGTAAGCCCTGAGGATGTGGAGGAGGCACGCGCAAGCCTGCGGGCGCGAGGTGCCGACCAATCGCCCCCACAGCTTCTGGAGGAACTTCAAAGCTCCGGCAAACTTCCCCGCGAACTGGTGGCGGAGTGGGAGACCGTAACCGCTGCTGCTACCGTCAGGGTCACGCGCGATGCTGAGGTGGAAAAACCCAGCTTTTCCCTGCCTGAGCGCTTTACGCAAGTGGAAACGCTGGGGAGCGGGGGCATGGGCACGGTGTTTCGGGCCTTTGACACCGTGTTGCAAAGGTGGGTAGCCATTAAGGTGCTTCGCAAGCCGGTAGCTAACCTGCAAGCAGTTTTGGAGGAGGCCCGGGCGCAAGCGCACGTGGACCATCCTCACGTGTGCCCCATTTACGAAGTGAGCGAAGCGGGCGAGGCTCCGTTCATTGTGATGCGCTACGTGCCGGGAAAAAGCTTGGTGCAACTCTGCGGCCAGCTGCCCCCCTCTCAGGTTGCAAAAATTGGGGTGCAGTTAGCCCAGGCTCTCCACGCTGCCCACCAGCGCCAGCTTTTGCACCGAGACATCAAGCCCGGCAACGTTCTGGTAGAGATAAAGGGGGACGAGGTGCGCGCCTCGCTGGTAGACTTTGGTCTTTCCCAGGAATCCCCGGAAGTGGTTGCCGGAACACCGGCGTATATGGCCCCAGAGCTGCTTAAAGGCTCTCCACCCAGTGCCGCTTCCGACGTTTTTAGTTTGGGCGCAACCCTTTACGCCGCCCTTGCCGGCCACCCGCCACTTACGGGAAGCTGGAGCGAGGTTTTAGCTGCCTTTCAAAAACCAAACTGGAAACCCCCGCCTTTACCAGCTTCGGTGCCGGAAGACCTGGCCTTAATCATCGCCAAAGCCCTCAAGGGGGACCCCCAAGAGCGGTACCTCAGCGCCCAAGCGTTGGGAGAAGACTTGGAGCGTTTTCTCGCCGGCCAACCGGTGGCAGCCCATCCCCCCAGCCGCTGGTACGTAGTAAAAAAGCACCTCACCCGCCATCGCGCTACCTACCTGGTGGCGGGCCTGGGTTTGGTAGCGGTTTTGGGGTCACTGGGCAGCCTTTTTTGGTATTGGAATCTGGGCAAGGTGCAAAAAACCCTGCGCAGCACTTTGCTCACGTCGGTTATGAGCATTGAAAGCCAATGGCGAGCTGCTCTCACTCGCGAAGGCGAGGATATCTCCCAAAAGCGCCGCCAGCTGCTTAAGGAGCTGGAGGCCAGCGTGCGGCTCGCCCGCCACAAGGGGCTTTCGGAAAGCTCCCTCCTGCTGCTCCAAGGGCGCGCCTTTCTCGCGTTGGGAGAGTACCTACAAGCCCGCCAAGCGCTGGAGCAAGCCCGCGGCATGGGCCTTGAATCCCCGGAGCTGCGGCAAGCTTTGGGCCTGGCGCTCCTACAACAGTGGCAAGAGGAGCACGAGCTTGCCCGGCGCATCCCCAACCGCGAGCTGCGGCAGGCCAGGGAAGCGGAACTGCGCCGCACCCTGCGAGAACCAGCTCGCGATTTGTTGCGCAGCTTGTCCCTGGATCCCTCAGCGCATCTTTTAGCCGCCAAGCTTGCCTTTTTGGAAGGAAACCACGACGAGGTCATAAAACACGGGGAAGCGGCCCGCTCCGTGGCTGCGTGGCCCTACGAGGTGGAGCAGCTGCTGGCGGACTCTTACTTGGCGCAGGCTCGAAGCCTCACTGACCAAGGGAATTACGCCCAGGCCTGGGAAAAACTGGACAAGGCCTTGGAGTTTTACCAACGTGCCGCTCGTCTGGCTCCCTCTTTGGCCGCGGCCATTTTGGGGCAAGCCAATGCCTGGCTGGAAAAAGCCAACGTTGCCGCAGAAACAGGGGAAAAACCCCAGCCGTGGTGGGCCAAGGCTGAAGAAGCCGCGGGGAAAGCTGCCGCCATCGACGCGGAAAACCGACACGCTACCGAAACTTTGGCCATGCTCGCCTTACGGCAAATGGACTTTGCTGCCCGTCGGGGGGAAAACCCGGAAGATGGCTTTGCCAAGCTGAATCGCGCCGTTGCGCCGCTTTTGGCTCGCAAACCCCAGGACGCGTACGCCCTGGGGTTAAAGGGGATTGGCCTGCGGTTGCTGGCTTTTGCCGCCAAGACTCGCGAACAGGCAAAAGCTTTCAACAGCGAAGCGCTTTCGTACCTCACGCAGTCCCTTGAGGGCGATCCCACCAACACCCTGGTTGCCAACAACCTAGGGTTGATCCACTTGGAAACAGGCCTGGAGGCTCTCGGCGAGGGAAAAAATCCCCAACCTAACCTGGAAGCTGCTGTTCAAGCCTTTGAAGCGGTGCTGCAGCACGCTCCCGAGCAACAAGCAGTGCTGGATAACCTCGGCGCTACCCATTGGGTCCTAGCTTGGGTGCAGCTCCTGCGGGGGGAAGACTTTTTCCCGCAGGTGGCCCGTGCCGAGGAAACCCTACTGAAGGCCCGTACCCGCAACCCCCAGGATGCGGTGGCACTCACCAACCTCGCCCTTTGCGCCATGCTCCGCGCCACTCACAAACTTTGGCAAGACCAGGATTCGCTCCCAGAACTCAAGGCTGCCCAAAGTTTGCTAGAAGCCGTGAGGACCGTGAACCCTGAAGAGCCGACGTTGCTTCCTAACTCGCTGCGATGGTATTGGTTACGACTTCGACGCGGGCTTCAGCACAAAGAAGACCTAGCCTCCCTTTTGCATCAAGCCCAAGGGCTCGTAAAAAGCACCGAGGAACTGGCCAGCGACAGTGAAGCCCTCGGGATGTGGGCTGGGATTCAGCTGGCAGCTGCTGTGAGCGGCACCTCGCGAACGCGTGCCCATTTTTGGCGCAAGGCTTCCCAAGCCCTAGGACACGCCTTGCGCCTTGCCCCCCAGGAGCCGGAGCTCCTGTTGCTTGCCAGCGAACTGGCCATCTGCAGTCACGGCCGTTTTCTGCCCTCTGGCCTTTCCCTTGCCGAGCTTTCCCGACGCTTGCAAAACTTAAGGGATTTTCCCGTGCACCAGGTCTTGGCCCACGCACTGCAAGGCGGCGACCTTTCCCTGGCCTTTCTACCACCCGGCCTTTACCGAGAACTTGTCCAATGCCGGTAGGTCGCAGTATGCTTCCCACTAAAGGAGGTGCCTATGAACGCACGGGTTGTGGGGGCATGGCTTTTGGGGCTTTTGCTGGCCACCACCGCCATGGCCGCACATTTTTCCGGAACCATTACCAAGGTCGCCACGCGCACCTTCACGGTCAAACGGGGCTCCATCGAGAAAACTTTCATCCTCGGAGAAAACGCGGAAATCACCAAGTCAGGCAAGCGCATCCGGCTGTCTGATTTGAAGGTAGGGGAAGCCGTTACGGTCACTTATGAAACCATGGATGGTGAAGACGTAGCCCAAAAAGTGGAAGCCGGAGCACCAGAAAAGGAAAGGCACGAGAACCAGCCTTAACGCTGCCGCAAGACTTGGGCCACGGGCCAGCGGGCAGCGCGGATGACCGACGGCAGACCGCCAGCAAAACCAAAAGCCTGGGCCAACAGCACCCCCAAGGCCGCCAACTTGGGCGTTACCTGGAAGGTAAAGCTTACTGGGGAAGATGTTTGCCAGTTCACGGTGGAGGTGGGCACGCCACGGAAACCGTAGGTCACGCCCAGCATGGCCACAAACACCGCCACCGAACCCGCTAGCGCAAGCGCCGCCACCACACGGGAAGGGACTGACGCTTTCCAGGAGGATCAAAAAAGCCAAGCTAACGTCCGAAAAGCAAAAAATTTTTCACCCCAAGCCCGGTGATGCGTTCCCCAGCCGCCAAGGCCTGGGCGTTGCTACCAAAAGCAACGTCGCAAACACCACGCTGCCAACGACCAAAAGGAGTAGCTCACTGTTAGCCGGCTGTTTCACGAACGAAGCGGCAAAGGCCCGTTCTGGCTCGGTGCGGCTTTTCCACGGGGAGTTGGCCAAGCGAGCATCCATGGCTTGCGCAACCTCGCAGCGTCCTCAGGTTTCCTGACCTTGACCGGGTAAAAACCCACCAAGCCCCGAAAGGAGCTCCTTGCCCGCGCTCCCAAGTGCTTTTGATGAAACCAAAACTCGGTGGTGTCATCCCGTTCACGTTCACCGCCGCCACGGTACAGGGCGCGCACGTTAAACTCCCCAACCCCAGGGAAGACGGTGAGGCGACTGGGGAGGCGCTGGCTCCAAGGGATCCGCCCCGCCACCTCCACCCCTTGGTAAAAAGCATGCCGCACTGCCACGGGAACGCAAAAGAGAAAAAAGGCCACGGCGTAGGACCCCAGCATCAAGAGCGTGCAAAGCTTGTTGCCACGCCCGTGGGCGCAAACCAGCCGCCGCCAGCTCATGGGTACGCTTCCACCAAAACGCCCTTTCCCAAGGGCAAAACCACCGCGGCAGGTGCTGCGGTTTTGGGGTCGTGGGTGACCGGGAGCATGGTTTTGCCAAACCGCCGGGGCAAAGCCTGCCGCAAATCCAGGATTTCTTCGGCGCTTTTGCGATCCCAATGGCCGGTGGGGTGGGCGTTCTCCGGCATACGCAGGGCTTGCACAAGCGGTCGGTGCCTCGTGCGGGGCTTTCTTCATATCCGCAAAGAGTCAAGGCCTTCGCAAGGGAAGTTCCAGTACAATGCCACCGGGAGGCAAGGTGTCGCTGGAGCTGGCGAAGGAGGTGCTTACCACCGAAGCAGAAGCCATCCTGCGTTTGCGGGACAAGCTTGACGCATCTTTTCTGGAAGCAGTGGAGCTGATTTGCGCCTGTCCTGGGCGCGTGGTTTGGACCGGCATGGGGAAGTCCGGGATTATCTGCCGCAAGCTGGCGGCCACCATGGCTTCCACCGGCACTCCTGCCCTGTTCCTCCACCCCGCCGAGGCCATTCACGGGGATTTAGGCATGGTCACGCCCGAGGATGTGGTGGTGGCGGTGTCAAACTCCGGGGAAACTGAAGAAATCATCCGCCTGGTGGAGCTTTTAAAGCGTTTAGGCATCAAGCTCATTGGCGTTTCCTCAAACCCTGCGTCTTCCCTTGCCAGTCATGCCGATGTGCACCTTTGCCTGTGGGTAGACCGGGAAGCTTGTCCCCACAACTTAGCGCCCACCGCCTCCACCACCGCTGCTTTGGCCTTGGGCGATGCCTTGGCCATGGCGGTTTCGGTGCGCAAGGGCTTTTCTCCCGAGGATTTCGCCCGCCTGCACCCTGGGGGACGCCTGGGTAAGCGCTTGCTCACGGTGGGCGAGCTCATGCACAAGGGCGAGCAAGTTCCCAAGGTCTTGCCAGACACACCCATGAAGGACGTGATTTACGAGATGTCCCGCAAGGGCTTGGGCGTTACCACCGTGCAGGACAGCGAAGGCCAACTCTTGGGAGTCATCACGGACGGGGATCTCCGCCGCCTCATGGAACGCCACCCCAACCCGTTGCAGCTCACCGCCGGGGAGGCCATGCACCCCGGTGGGGTTACCATCCCGCCAAGCCACCTGGCCACTGAAGCCTTACGGCTTTTGGAAACCCGGCGCATTACCTCGGTGATTGTGACCGACGACAAAAAAAGGGTGCTCGGCGTGCTCCACCTCCACGACTTGTGGGGCGTGGGGTTGTTTTAGGGGCGATTGAGCACGTCAAAAGGCAAGCCTTCGGCAGAAAAAACGCCTTACCGCAGGGCAAAACCTTCCTTCCCCACCAACGGCACAAAGGTCGCAGGGCCAAAGGATTCGCTTATAAACCCCTGTTCGTTGCGCACCACCCGCACCAGCTCCTGCCGCCGCAAATCTCCCACCGGCGCCACCAAACGACCATGGGGGGCCAGCTGTTCCACCAGCGGCCGAGGCACAGAAGGGCACGCGGCGGTAAGCAAGATCACGTCGTAGGGAGCGTGGGCCCGCCAGCCCAAGCTGCCATCCATCACCTGTACCGTGACGTTGGCCAACCCCAGCGCCGCCAACCGACGGCGCGCCTGAACTGCCAGTTGCGGGATGCGCTCCACCGTGAACACAAAACGGGCGAGCCGAGCCAAAACCGCGGCTTGAAACCCAGAGCCAGTCCCCACTTCCAAAACCCGGTCCTGAGGCCTCACGTGCGCCAACGCCGTCATTCGCGCCACCACCGAAGGCTGAGAAATGGTTTGCCCGTATCCGATTTCAAAGGCAAAATCTTCCCAGGCCCGGGGACGCAGGGGCTCAGGGAGAAAAAGCTCACGCGGCGTGGAAGCTAAAGCCTGGAGCACCCGCTCATCGCTTATGCCTTGCGCCCGGAGCTTGGCCAACAGTTGCAAAAGCGGCACGGGCAAGGGAGCTTGGCTCACGACGGCAAATCCCAACTGGCCGCTTCCGCTTCCAAATCCCGTAACAAGCCCTCGTGGGTCATATCCAATTGCAGGGGGGTAACGGAGGCAAAGCCTTCCGCCACGGCCATGAAATCGGTACCGGGAATTCGCTCCCAAACCGGGTCGCCCCCACCGATCCAGTAGCATACCCGCCCCCGGGGGTCGGTATCCTCCACCACCCCTTCGGTGTACCGACGCTTACCCAAACGGGTAAAGCGCAGGCCCTTGGGCGGTTGCGGTGGGACGTTGACGTTGAGCAAGGTACCCGGTGGCAAACCGCGTGCGAGCACCCGCAAAGCCAAATGGCGAGCCATATGGGCGGCGGGCACAAAGGAAAAGTGCTCCCCCAAAACTTGCGATACGGCAATGGCCGGGATCCCCATGATCGCGGCCTCAAAGGCAGCGGAAACCGTACCCGAATAGTGCACGTCGTCACCCATGTTGGCACCGAAGTTGATCCCCGAAACCACCAGGTCAGGCGGGCGGTCTTTCATCACCGTGCAAATCCCCAACGTCACGCAATCGGTGGGGGTGCCGTCCACGGCGTAGCGGCGTTCGGCCAAGCGGGTGAGGCGCAAAGGCCTCTGCAACGTGAGGGCGTGGGACACGGCAGAGTTTTCGCGATCGGGGGCGACCACCCACACCTCACCCAAAACCTCCAGGGCATCGGCAAGCACGTGAATGCCTTCGGAGTGGTAACCGTCGTCGTTGCTTACCAAAATGCGCACCACGGGGGAAGTATAGCCGCCTACCGGGTAGAAAACCCCTGTTGCTGCAACGTGGCGTAAAGGCCCGCCTCCCGCTCTTCCATGACCCCGCCGGCGGCAAAGTAACGGGCCAAAACCGAAAGCCACGAGCCGCTTCTGGTAATCGGATTCATAAAGGTAGCCGCGGGCCGCAGCTCTTCCGCATCAGGGATGCGGTACGTGTTTTCGTGAAGCACCAACGACAAGGGCAGTCGCGGCCTCAACGGTGGATCCTCGTCCGGGTAGCCCACGCACACACCAAAAAGCGGCATGACCAGCGGCGGTAGGTGGCACAACCCCGGAATTGCAGCAATGCCGTTGACGATGGCCCCGATGGGGCAAACACCCAAGCCCGCCGCTTCCGCGGCGTCCATCAAACGCTGCGCCACCAGGCTAGCATCCACGGTAGCAAAGTGCAGGCCAATATGGGGGAAATTGCCAAAAGGCAAGCCCTCCAAGTGCAAAAGCGCTCGTAGACGGTAAAGATCGGCGCATACCAAGAAGAACTCGGGGGCGGACTCCATGGGGGGCACGCCGCCACAGGCTTGGGAAATCGCCAACCGCAAATCCCGATCCGTGATGCGCACCAGCGAGTACATTTGCGCCGTTGCATCCGTGGGTGCCCGCTGCGCTTCAGCCAAAATCGCCAGCAAAACCTCCTGGGGCACCGGATCCGGTTTGAAGCGCCGAACCGAGCGGTGGGGTGCCAAAAGCGGGGCACTCATAGCGCCTCCCGGGTGGGAACGGCCGCCTCATCCACCGGCGCGATACCCACGATGCGGTAGGTTTCACCGTCCAACTGCACGTGCTCTCCCTCTTTTTTGCCCAAAAGACTTTGCCCCACTTCCGAAGCGTGCGAAAAGATGCCGGCTTCGGGGTTCGCCTCATAGGGCCCCAGGATCACCACCCGCCGCCGCTTCGACGAAGCTTCGCTCTCTAAGTCCACTTGGCAGCCAACTCGCACTTGGCTTGTATCTATTTGCGCCGGGTTAATGATTTGCACCTTGGCCAGGTCGGCTTGGATCTTGGCAGCGCGAGATGAAAGCTGCTCTTGCCTTTCCCTTTGCGCGTGGTACTCAAAGTTTTCCCGCAAGTCCCCTTCCTCCCGAGCCGTTTGGATAGCCTTCAAAGTGGCGGGGATTTCCTTGTACAAGAGATTGGCCAGCTGCTCCTGCAGCCAGCTAACAGTCTTGGATAAGGCGGGAACGGTTTCCGAAGCTGCTGGCTGGCCCGCCAGCTGCGGGAAACGGGCGAGAACAACCCGCTTGAGCCACGCTCGCTCCTCCCGCAAGACACCTGGGCTTTGAAGAATGTGGTACAGCCTCTTGGCCAGCTCCTCGGTGAGCTCCTCCCGCAGTACCTGCCCTACCCAGCTGGTAGGGCTTATGAGCGCGCGGATGCGCCCACGGTAAGGGGAAAACTCCTTGCGCTCGCCGGCATCCACAAGCCGCAGCAAGGCAGCAGCGCTCCTCTTTCCGGCCACCAAGGGCGCCACCGGGCCATCTTCCAGCTCCAGCGCCCACACCCAGGCCGCCGCAAAGCGCGCCGGGTGCAAGAATACGTGCGCTAGAAACTTCTGGAGCGCCGCTTCCTGTCCTGCCGCCAGTAAATTTTCCGCCATAAAGCGCAAAAGCCTGGGGTTGGTTTCCCGCTCCAACCAGGCCACCAGGCTCTCCCAGGCACCCTCGCTAACCAAATCCGCCAGTACGGCCTCCCGGTCGGTGGCGTCGGAAAGCGCCGCTAAAAGCTGCAGTGGTTCTACCCGGGCGCGCAGTGAAGCCCAAGCTTGTTGCAGGTCCTCTTCGGAAGCTCCCAACCGTTTGGCCGCAGCAATGGCGGCATAGGCATCAGCGGGGGCAGCCTGGGCCACCTCCGCGAGAAGCAGCCGCACCATTTCTTGGGCCTGGGGCGTACCCCGCTTGGCTCTCCGGGCTAAATCCACCTTTTCCGCCAGGGGGGCTTGGGCAAACCGTTGCGCCAGCTCCTCCTCGGCCTTCCCCAGGCTGACGGCTCGGTAGCGGGTGCTGGACCCTTTGCCTTCCGCCAATACCTCTTTGGCTTGCTTGGCCTTGTTCCACCAGGAAGCCCACTCGGCGTCGGCTAAGAGTGGGCCAACGGCCTCACGAATTTCGCTCACCGTAAGGGGTTGCGGGTAGCAGCGCAAAAGCGCCACCAATCCCGCTGGCGGGTCAGCCAAAAGCTCCTGCCGCAGCTTTTGCGGCTCCTCCAAGCGGCGGCGCAAAAAGTGACCTGGCGGAAGAGGGAGCAAATAGCGGGAAGCCGCACCAATGGGCACCGGCACTTTCTTCTCCTTTTCGAAGTCCAAACGCAGCACCCCCACCTTGGGGTTGGCCTCCACCACTCGCCCGGGGCCACGCCCTGCCATGGCAAAAACCTCACCCACGTCATGCCGGAGCCAGGTTTCCAGTTCCTCGCAAGCATCCACGGGGTTCTTGTGCTGGCGAAGGTCAAAAAAGCGCAACAGGCTTTCCAACGAGGGTCTTCCTGCCCAAAGCTTCCGCATGGACTCTTCCAAATCCGCCCGCAGCTTAGTTGCGTCCCCCACCCCCAAGCGCAAGCACTCTTCGGCAAAAGCACGAACCGCTCGCCACGCCTTTTGTTCCCGCGCCTGCTCCCAAGCCAGTTCCAAAAGCAAGAGCGCGTCCTTCTTCTTGCCCGCCCGCCGTAAGGCCAAATTGGCAGCCAAAAAGGGATCGGGGTCGTCTAGCCCCGCTTCCAGCTTGGAAAGCCAAAATTCCTCGATGTGCTGCCCCTTACCCTCGGCAATGAGGGCCTCAAATTCTTTAAGCCACGACACGCGAAACCTCCTTAAACGGACGCGGTCAAAAGCCTTTCGGGATGCAGCTCCCCCAGGACCGCAGCAGCCTTTAGTATATCCGCGTGCAAAAAACGATCCTCTGCTAGAAAGGGCACCTGCTCTCGCAGCGTGGCCAAGGCCTTTTCCAGAGCTTTGGAGGAGCGCAAAGGCCTACGCAGCTCGATGCCCTGCGCCGCTTCCAAAAACTCCACTGCTAACACAAAACGCAGGTTTTCTACGATCATGGCCAGCTTGCGTGCCGCCCAGGTCCCCATGGACACGTGGTCTTCGCGCCCCGCCGAGGTGGGGATGGAGTCCACCGCTGCCGGGTGAGCTAAGGTCTTACACTCGGAAACCAAAGCCGCTGCCGTGACTTGGGCCATCATGAAACCAGAGTTGAGGCCGGGTTTTGCCACCAGAAACGCTGGTAAACCCGATTGTTCAGGGGTCAAAAGGCGCGCCGCCCGCCGTTCCGATATGGACGCCACGTCGGTGAGGGCAATGGCAGCGTAATCGAAGGCCGCGGCCAAAGCTGCCCCGTGGAAGTTGCCGCCGGAAACCACCCGACCGTCGGCCAACACCATGGGGTTGTCGGTGGCGCTGTTGATCTCTACCGCCAATTTTTCCCGCAAATGACGTAACGCGTCGCGACAGGCCCCGTGCACTTGGGGGGTACAGCGCAAGCTATACGCATCCTGCACACGGGAGCAGGAACGGTGGGATTCCCTAATTTGCGACCCGGCCAGCAGGGCGAAGAGGTTTCCAGCTGAAGCCATTTGCCCGGGGTGTGGGCGGGCCTTGTGGATTTCCTCGATAAAAGCCACATCCGTGCCTTCCAGGGCATCCACCGTCATGGCCGCCACCACGTCGGCTGCCGCACACAACTTTTCCGCTTCCAAAAGCGCCAACGTTCCCACCGCCGCCATGGCTTGGGTGCCGTTGATGAGGGCGAGGCCTTCCTTGGGAGCCAAAACAAGCGGCTCAATCCCCGCCTTCCGCAGCGCTTCGTCGCCGGGTAAAACCTCACCTCGGAACTCGGCAAAACCCTCCCCCACCAGCACCAGGGCCAAATGCGCCAGGGGCGCCAAATCGCCGGAAGCCCCCACCGAGCCCTGGCACGGTACCAGCGGGTGCACGCCGGCGTTCAAAAGCTCCAGGAGCTTTTCCACCACCTCCGGCCGCACACCCGCATACCCCGAAGCCAACACGTTGGCCCGTAAAAGCAACATGGCCCGCACCACTTCCCTGGGGAAAGGGGCGCCCACCCCGCAGGCATGGGAGCGCAGGAGATTCAGCTGCAGCTGGGTCAGGCTTTCAGGGGGGATGACCACGTCGGCCATGCGGCCAAAGCCCGTGTTGACGCCGTAAATGACCTCGCCCGCCGCGAGCCTCGCCTCAATCCCCTGCCGGCGGGCCAGCATGCGTGCCCGGGCCTCGGCCGCCAAGCGCACCTGAGCGCCTCCTCGCGCCACCTCTTGGACGTGCTCCAGTGTGAGGTTCGTACCGTCAATGACCACCATAATCCCACCCGCCCGCGAGCATAGCATTGCCCGCATTTCCGTGGGCCACCTTAGGGGAAAACAGTTCTACAATAGCCCCATGAACGTGGCCCTCATTGCCGTGGGCGGTTTGCTGTGGTTTGCACTCTTGTACCGCTGGTACGGGAGGCTTTTAGACCGCAAGTTATTTTTGCCCAACGACCAAAACCCAACGCCGGCGGTAGCCCTGCGCGATGACCGGGACTACGTACCCACGCACCCGGCGATGCTTTTTGGACATCACTTTTCCTCCATTGCGGGAGCAGGACCCATCGTTGGGCCCATCCTGGCGTACTCGCTTTTTGGGTGGCTTCCGGCTCTGCTATGGGTGCTTCTGGGGGCGGTGTTTTTGGGGGGTGTCCACGATTACGGCGCGCTCATGACGTCGTTGCGCAACAAGGGGGTCTCGGTTACGGAAATAGCCGAAAAGGCGGTTTCACCCTTGGCCAAGGGGCTTTTTGCCGCCTTTAGTTGGGTAGCGCTGGTTTTGGTGCAAGCGGTTTTTGCCGTGCTCACGGCGCGCACCTTAGCCGAAGAGCCAAAAATCGTGATTCCCACCGTGGGCTTGCTGCTTTTGGCCATGGGTTTCGGCTTTTTGGTTTACCGCCTGCACCTCAACGTGTGGGTGGCCACGGGGTTGGGGCTTTTGGTGCTAGCCGGCCTGGTGGTGGTGGGTGACGTGCTGCCGGTGCAGGCACCTTACGGGTTTTGGCTGGCCGCCGCCTTCGTTTACTCCTTTGTGGCCGCCACCTTGCCGGTTTGGGTGCTGCTCCAGCCGCGAGATTACCTCTCCATGTACATCCTGGTGTTGGGCATGGTTTTTGGGTACCTCGGCTTGTTTTTCCTGCACCCCACCGTCAACGGCCCCGCTTTGACCACGGTGGTTTCCACGCAAGGGCCCCTCTGGCCGGTGCTTTTCATTACCGTGGCCTGCGGCGCCTTTTCAGGCTTTCACTCGCTGGTGGCTTCCGGTACCACCGCCAAGCAGCTGCGCAAGGAAAGCGAGGGCCGGCTCATTGCCTTTGGCGGCATGTTGGCGGAGGGCGCCCTGGCCTTGCTGGTTGTGACGTTAATGGCAGGCGCCTTGTTTTGGGGGAAGGCCCCCGAAGCGGGGCTTTCCCGATTTGTGTTTCAAGACTTGCTCAAAGGTTCAGCGAACATTGCCTTTGGTACGGGCTTTGGGCGGGCGGTAGCCACCCTGGGAATTCCCCTCCCTTACGGCGTTGCCTTTGGCATCCTGATGTTGAATGCATTTATCTTGACCACGCTGGACACCTCCACCCGCATTGCCCGTTACATCATCACCGAAAACCTTGGGCAGCACTTTGCCTTGGCTCGAAACCGCTTTATATCGGCAGGTGCGGGACTGGTTTTAGGAGCGTGGGTGGCCTCCGGCAACGCGTGGCAAAAGATTTGGCCCGCCTTTGGGGCGGCAAATCAGCTGGTGGGAGCTTTAGCCCTCCTCGTCACCACCGCGTTTTTGGCAAGCCTGGGCAAACCCAAGCGTTACACGCTGTGGGGTGCAGCCTTTATGTGGCTCACCACGGAAGGGGCCCTGGTGTATCAATTGCTGTTTCAGTACCTGCCGCAGGAGAACTGGATTCTGGGCACTACCGCCCTGGTGCTCATCCTCCTGGGACTCCTCATGGCCTGGGAGGTGGGTCGGAGGCTTTTGGCATTGCGGCAAGCCCCACAAACCAGCCTGCAGCTGGCCAAGTGAGGCCGCAGTTAGTCCCCTGAAGGGGGTGGGGAAGGGGCCGCTAGCTCCAGCATTCGCTCTAAAGGTTTGCGCGCGGCCACCATGAGGTTGGGATCCAGCTGGATACGGGGGAAACCGTTACGCAAGCATGCGTAGAGGTTTTCCAGGGTGTTGCGCTTCATGTACGGGCAGGTGTTGCAACCGCATTCCCCGTCCTGGCCGGGAAGGGAAATAAAACGCTTGCCCGGCGCCAACTTTTCCATTTGGTGCATGATGCCGGGTTCCGTGGCAATGATGAACTCTTCGGCATCGGTCTGCTGCACGAAACGCAAAATGGAAGACGTGGAGCCCACATGATCGGCAAGGGCCAGGATATTTTCCGGGCACTCGGGGTGAGCCGCAACCAAGGCCTTGGGGTGCTGCACCTTGAGGCGCACCAAGGCTTCCAAAGAAAACTGCTCGTGCACGATGCAGGTGCCCGGCCACAGGATCAACTCCCGGCCGGTTTTTTGCATGAGGTAGCGGCCCAAATGTCGGTCGGGAGCAAAAAGGATGGGGCGATCCGCGGGCAACTTCTTGAGGATAACCTCCGCCGAGGAGGACGTGACGATCACATCGGAAAGTGCCTTTACCGCCGCCGAACAGTTGATATAGGTGACCGCCAGGGCATCCGGGTGCTGGGCGCGCCAGGCGGCAAACTGCTGCGGTGGGCAGGACTCTTCCAGGGAGCAACCGGCCTCCAAGTCAGGGATGAGCACCTCGGCGTCAGGGTTCAAAATCTTGGCGGTTTCCGCCATGAACCGCACCCCACAAAAGACAATGGTGCGTGCCTGGGCTTTTTGGGCAAAACGCGCCAGTTCCAGCGAGTCCCCCACGAAATCAGCCAAATCTTGGATTTCCGGCTGTTGGTAGTAATGCGCCAAAAGCAAGGCGCCTCGCTCCTTGGCGAGCCGGCGAATTTCCGCCGCGAGCTCCTGCGGCGCAGCAAGCACCAAAGAGGTGGTCATTCTCCCCCCGCTGGTAGAGTTTAGCGCCCGCTTTCCCTTCCCACCAGGGCTTCCACCGCCTCCCGTTCCCGGGGAAGCCAGGCGGGCGTAAGGCATTGGGCTCCCCCTTCGGTTATCAGGTAGTCATCCTCAATGCGGATGCCAATCCCTTCTTCTGCGAGGTAAATCCCAGGCTCCACCGTAAGCACCATGCCAGGTTCCAGAACCGGGCCCTCCCCGCCCACATCGTGCGCCTCCAGCCCCAAAAAGTGCCCCAAACCGTGGATGAAGTACTCGCTAACGGGAACCCCTGAGGGCCCCGTAAGGCGTGAAGCTTTGAGGCTTTCGTAGGCAGCGTGCCGCAAATCCCCAATTTTTACTCCCGGCCGCAGCACGGCGACCGCTGCGTTGTACGCCGCCAGTACCGCGTCGTAAAGCTGTGCTTGACGAGGCGTGAAGCGGCCGGAAACTGGGAACGTCCTGGTGAGGTCCCCGCAGTAGTACCCGTATCTCGCACCGATGTCCACCACCACCAGCTCGCCTGCCTGGCAAAACCCAATGTTTTGGTCGTAGTGCAGCACACACCCCGCGAACCCTGAGCCCACGATGGGGGGAAAGGACCACCCCTCCGCGCCCAATCGTCGCAAGGTGGCGTACGCTGCACCCTCCAGTGCCGCCTCACTCACCCCAGGTCGCAAAACTCCCGCCGCGGCCTTCACAGCCTCCGCCGTGACGGTCACCGCCTTTTGCAGAAGCGCCACCTCCCCGGGTTCCTTGCGCAGGCGCAGGTGCGTCAAGATCGGGGTGAGGTCGTGCACCACCACGTTTGGAAGTTTCTGCCGCAAGCGCAGGACAAGATCCTGCTCGGGTGTCACCGGCGCGGAAAGTAAAGGCGGCGGAAACGGTAGCCAAAGCTCGCAACCGGCCACTACGAGATCAGCCAAAGTGTCCTCGAACCCCGGCACCGGTCGCCTTCGCGCCTCCACCACCACCTCGGTGGCTTGCACGTCTTTCACCGCGCCAAAACCCAAAGCCGCAGCTGCCTCTTCCCCGGGGCCAAACTTCGGCCCCAACCACGCTTCCAATGCGGGACGGCGGGCGGGAAGGTAAAGTTCATCGCGCTCGCGGGAAAAAAGGAGCGCCGCGTTGGGGATTTCTACACCGGTGAGGTAAAAGAAGCTGGGGTTTTGCCGGAAGGTGCCCACATCGCCGTAAGAACGGGTGTCGCTGGCCCCCAAAAGCACCGCCACCCCACGCTCGCCTAAAGCCTCCACTACCCGTTGCCGCCTGGCTTTATACACCTCGGGGGCTTCCAACTCGGCAGCGTAGTGCCCCCCAAAAAGCATTCGCCGCTCAATCACTGGCCCCTCCGAGCACTTCCCGCAGCTTGCTGGCCAGCTCGCCGGCGGTGACCTTACCCCACACCACCTCCCGCCCTGCCACCACCAGCACTGGCACCTTTTCCCCATAGCGCGAAAGGAAATCCGGGTCTTCCTCCACGTTGACCTCGCGCACTGCCAGACCGTAAAAGTCCGCCACCGATGGCAAGAAAGCCTTGAGCTCGTCGCATAGGCGGCAGTGGGGCCGAACGTAAAGCACCGCTTCCACCGGTTCACCACGGTAAAGCTTGCTGGCACGGTACGCCGCTAGGGCTTTCGCCAACACCACTCGCAGGGCAGCTGCCACCGGCACCGCCACCACCACACCGGCAATACCAAAGAGTTCACCACCCACGAGCAAAGCCACCAGTACCCAAACCGGATGCAGACCCACTCCTCTACCCACCAGCTTGGGGGTCAGAATCCACCCCTCCACGTTTTGCGCCACCACGAAAACCAAAAGCGCAAGCCCGGGGTGCAGCAGGTCCTGGTGTTCCACAAGCGTCAAAAGCAAAGCCAAGCCGGCACCCACCACCAAGCCCAAGTACGGCACCAAGGAAAAAAGACCGGCCAGGGGGCCCACCACCAACGCCAGGGGCGCGCCCACCAGGGCCAATCCTCCCGTGTACATGAGGGCCAAAGCCAAGGCCACCAACAGCTGACCCCGGAAAAAAGCCCCCAGCACCTGGTGCACCTCCAACACCACCGCCTCCACTGTGGCCAGCACCGGCCGTGGGATGAGCAAGCGCAAAGTGGTCAAAAATTTGGGGAAATCGGCGGTGAGGTATGCGCCAATCACCAAGGCCACCACCAACCCCAAGAGGGTAGAAACCAACGACAGCGAGGAAAGGACGACTTGCCCCAGCCAGGCCGCCAAGCGCGGCGCTACCTGCGGAAGCTTTTCCTGGAAATAGGCCGTAACTTTTTCGGAAACCACCGCAAAGGCTTCGGGGTAACGCTTTTGCGCATCGGCGAACAGTGGCTCCAGGCGCTCGTGGAGCACCTCTTGCCACGTGGGAAGCTTTGCAGCTGCAGCGGAAAGCTCATGCACCACCGCTGGTAAAAAAACCAGAAACACCACGGCCATCACCCCCAGCACGCCCAAAAGCACCACCGCAAAGCCTAAAATCCGCGGCAAGCGGTGGCGGGCAAACCACGAAGCCAGTGGATGGGCGAGGTAAGCCAGAAAAAAACCTATCAACAAGGGGAAAAGGGGCTTTGACCAAGCAAAGACCACGCCGGCAAGCAGGGCTGTCGCGCCCACCACCAAAAACAAGCGCAGCTTTTGACTATTATCCACCGGCATCGTGAAGTTTCTCCACGTGCGCTGCCGCCCTCGCTAGGTAGTGCAAGCCGGAAAGGAGCGTGAGGGCAAAAGCCGTGTAAAACAAAAGCGAAAGCCAAAACTCCTCAATCGGGTAAAGGTTAGCCACCACCACCAAACCTACGGTGACAATGTGTGCCACGGTGGTGGCCTTCCCCAAAAGCGATGGGGAAAACTCGCGGATCCCGGCCCCCAGGTACAGCAACAGCGCTACGAGCACGATGAGCACGTCCCGGGAAAGCGCAATCACCGTCAACCATAGCGGGATGCTCACCACCCCTGGAGCCGGCCAGGTGAGCACGATGTACGCGGTGACCAAAAGGGCCTTGTCGGCAATGGGGTCCAAATACGTGCCCAAAAGCGAGCGCGCCGAAAGCCAGCGGGCTAAAGCCCCGTCCAGGGCATCGGAAAGCCCGGCCAGGCAAAAGATCACCAACGCCCAGGTGTAGTTCCGCTCCACCGTGGCCAGCGCAAACAGGGGCACCAATACCAAACGCAGCAACGTGATGCCGTTGGGGATCGTGTATGGGCGCAAAGCCAAGCGCACCTCTTGCGCGGCCCGTTGCGCCACACCCCCAACTGCTTTGCGGGCGCCACTTCCCTCTCTCACACCCCCTCCCGGCTCAAGGTTTCCTCGCGAATGTACGCCATTTTTCCCTCCACCATGATGAGCCCTCGGGATTCCAACTCGCTCATGAGGCGCGTAACGGTTTCGCGAGTGGTACCGATAGCTGCGGCAATGTCGTGGTGGGTGGGTCTGCGGACCGCCACCCAGCCGTTCCCCAGCGCTTCTCCATGCTCTCGCGCCAGCTCCATAAGGTAGCGCGCCAAACGTCCCAAAACATCCATGCTCACCAGGTTTTCCATGTGGGCGTTGGCCCGCCGCAACCGACGGGAAAGCTCCCGGAGTAACGCACGGGCGACGGAAGGTGAGTTATCCAAGAAACGCGCAAAATCCTGCCGATGGACACGGTAGACCACCGAAGGCAGCTGCGCGATCACGGAAGCTGAACGGGGTTCGTCGTCAATGAGCGACATTTCGCCGAAGAAAGCCCCAGGGCCCAAAGTGGCCAGGATGACCTCTTTGCCTTGCGGAGAGGGCACCACCACCTTCACCCGCCCAGAAGCCAAAAGGTAAAGGCCATCGCCCAACGAGTTCATGGGGAAGATGACCTCATCGGGTTCGTACTCCAAGCGCTGGGCGGTGTGTGCCAAAGCGGCTAACTCACCTTGTCCTAGCCCCGAAAACAGGGGCGAGGAAGCCAAGAGCTCTTCCACGGTTAACATGGCACTTTCTCCCAAATTTTTTTCAGCAGGGAAACCACATCCTCCCCGCTCATGCCCCTTTCGCCGGAGGGTATGGGCACGCACCCGTTACCGGCGGTGCCGTTGGGACACACCGAAAGGCCAGGCAGGCCCAGCACCTTCGCCAATCGCTGCAGCACTGCTTCTAGTTCCCGCCCCCCCACAGCCCGGGACGGCCCAAACCGGCGGGTGAGCGCGTCGCCGCTCATGATGCCCGCCCGTACCAAAACCAGGATTTCTTCTTGCGCTGGGTGGCCTACTACGTCTTCGAAAAGCGGAGCTGGGGCACTGGCCTTTTCCTTCACTTGCGGAAAATAAAAAACAATCAACGTGGCCAGCTCCCCGCGGGAAAGCCGCGGAGAACCCAAAGCCTTGCTTACCTTGGCGGGGGCCTTTTGCCAACGTGCCTGCTCTTCAGCGTGCCGGAGCTTGGCACAACGCCCCGCAAAGTCCAGCGGCAACCGCCGGTAAAGCTCCATAGCTACGTCCCACTTACCCTGCGCAGCGGCCACCTCGGCTTTCAGCTCAAGGCCCGGCCCGTCCTCCGGCAGAGGCAACACCAAAAGCTTGGCCTCCTCGGTCTTGGCAGCCGCCAGCGCTGCCCTAACCGTAAGCTCCCGCAGCCGCCGGTGCTGGGGGAAGCGCGCCACAAGCTCACGCCCTTGCTCCAAGGCTTCCGTGGCTTGGCCTCCGGCCAAAAGGCGCGCTACCTGCTCTTCGCGTGCCACCAAGAACTGGGAAAGCAGCTCCTCGCTCTGCGAAAGAAAACGAGCCGGACCACCCAGCTGCGCCACCCTTCGCGCCGCCTCGGAAGCCCCCAGGAGCTCTCCCTCCCTTTCCCCCACCAAAACCGCCAGTTCCCAAGCCGGGCGGTAGGAAGGGAAGCTTGCAGCAAATGCCCACACCTTGGGCCAAAGTCCCAGCTCACCGGCGGCAAAGGCAATTTCTAACTGCAAAAAAAGGCGAACCGGATGCTCCCCTGGCAATCGGGAAAGCTTCGCCTGCGCCGTTTTGAGGTCCCCAGCATCGGCCCACGCCCACACTTGTTGGGCTAGTTTCCTCTGGGCGGCAGAAAGGGCCCAAGGCGCTTTTTCTAAATCCAACTCCGGGAGAACCCCCCGCCCCCGAGGGGTGGTGACGCAGGAAGCAGCCACCAGGCATGCAGCCAGGGCCACACCCTTACGAGCCACCCTCCCCCTCCCCCCGCGCCAAGCACAGGGAAGCCACGGCGTGCTTGAACACCAAATGCTCTTGGCCGTGGCTTTCCACCACCAGGCAATAGCGGTCGAAGCGCTTGATGAAGCCGGTCAACCGCTTGCCGGTGAGGAGGTACACGAAAACCGGCTTGCCTTCTCGTCGCAAGCTGGCTAAGAAGCTATCCTGCACGTCCCTTGCCGTCTTCTGCTGGTTATTCTCCACGACACGCCTCCCACAGAGCACTTGCTCGTTCCAACACCTCTTCGCCAAACCCCAAAAGCCACTGCACCCCAGCCTCGCCCCGCAACCAGGTCAGCTGCCTTTTCGCCAATTGGCGGGTGGCTGCCACCGTGGCCTCCCTGGCCTCGGTTTGCGACCACTGGCCGTATACAACCTTCACCGCCTCGCGGTAGCCAATGGCCTTAAGGGCGTGGGCCGTGGGAGCCACACCGGACTCCAGAAGACCCCGGGTCTCATCCACCAAACCCCGTGCGAACATTGTCCCCACCCTGGCGGCAATCCTAGCATGGAGGGCCTGTCGCGGTGGGCACAAAGCCAATAAACAAAAACGGTAGCGCGGGCCACGGGGCGGGCTTTGCGCCCACAGCTCAGACATGGGGCGGCCGGCCACGATGCTCACCTCCAAGGCCCGTAAGATGCGCTGGCGGTCGTTGGGCGAGAGCTTGGCGAAAAGCTCAGGGTCTCTCTTGGCCAGTTCTTGGCGCAAAGGCTCAGGGTCTTGCTCCCACGCCGCTTCCAGCCTGGCTCGCAGCGTAAGGTCCTTGGGAGGTTCAGGGAAAAGCCCGTAAAGCAGCGCGCGCACGTAAAAGAGCGTGCCACCAACCACCACCGGTTGCCGCCCGCGCGCCACTATTTCCGCAATCACTCCATCGGCCTCGCGTACGAACTGGCCCGCGGAGTACCGGTCCGCCGGGGAGGCAACGTCCACGAGGTGGTGCGGCACCACCTTTCGCAGCTCAGGATCAGGCTTGGCCGTGCCGATGTCCATGCCGCGGTAAACGGCAAAGGCATCAGCGGAGATCACCTCGCCGTGGTAGCGCACGGCCAGCTGCACGCCCAGCCAGGTTTTCCCCGCAGCGGTGGGGCCTGCCACAATGAGAAGAGGGCGATCAATCACGCTTGCCTCTTACGTAAACCGGGTGTGAGGTGTCCAGCTGCAGCACGCCCTCCCTACCCACAGTCACGCGGAAGAAACCCTGGTTTTGCGGCAGCACCAGCGCTTTGGCTTGGCGCAACCGGGCCACCACTGCCGCCTGCGGGAAACGCAGGTGAGGCGAAACCCCTGTAGGGATGAGCGCCACGCGCGGTGAAACTCGCTGGAGGAAAGGCCAGCTGGTGGAAGTGCGAGAACCGTGATGCCCCACTTGCAAGATATCTGCGTGCAGCGGCTCGCCCGCGGCTAAAAGCTGCTGCTCGCCGCCCGCTTCCAAGTCCCCCACCAGCAAGAGGTGCACCCCGCCCACGGCACAGCGCAAAACTAAAGACGCGTCGTTGTCCACCAAAGGGGCGTACTTAGGGGGCCAAAGCACATCGCAGATGAGGTCTCCCACCCGAAAGCGTTGACCAACTGCCAGCGGCAGCACAGCCACGCCGCGCCTTGCCGCCTGCCAACGCAAAGGGAGGAACTCGCCCCGCTCCCAAAAAACCGCGGGCAGCATAAGGTAACGGGGGCAAAGCACGGAAAGCACCGCTCCCGCTCCGCCCACATGGTCAAGGTCTGGGTGGGTGAGCACCAAGGCATCCAGGCTGGCGCCACGAAACGAGGCCAAGCCTTCAAGCGCTTCCCGGGCACCGCGCCCGGTATCCACAAGCACGCTGCCCTTTTTCCCCGCCAGCCAAAGCGCCATGCCTTGCCGTACCGGCAGCATGGCAACCTCCGGCAAATTCCGGTGGGGTACGTACGCCCATAGCGCAAAGCCGAGGGTAAGCGTCACCACCCCACAAGCCGGTATGAGGGCCACACGCCAGGGCAAAACCGCCACCACGAAAAGAAACACAATAAAGGCTTGCCAGCCAGGGGAAAGCGTCGGGAAAGCCCAAAGCTTTTGCGCGCCCCAGCCCGCCAGCAGTTGCAAGAGAAAAGCCCCCAAACCCAGAGCATCCAAAAAAAGGCCGGCCAAAAACGGCAACACCTCAGAAAGGCCCAAAGCCGCCAAAGCCAAAGCCACCATGACCGTAGCCACGGGTACCGCCAGCACGTTGCAGAGCATCCCTAAAGGCGGGAGCATCCCAAAGTGCACACCCACCAAAGGCAAGGAGGCCAGCTGCGCCACCGCTGCCACGGCTACTGCCGCCAAAAGACGGCTTTCCGGCCTTCCCGTTCGCAGTTCAGGTACCCAACGCACCAGCGCCAGGGCAACGCCGGCCGAAAGCTGAAAACCCACGTCCCACACCGCATTCGGCTCCAGCAAAACTAACCCCCCCACCACCCCCCAGAAAACCGGCAAAAGCTCCATAGGGCGGCCCAGCTGGCGGGCCACAAGCAAAAGCACCGTAGCACTGGCCGCCCGTCGCACCGGCGCGGCGCCCCCCGCCATGAGGGCAAAACCCACCACTACCGCCAGCAAAAGCCACCGGCGCGTGGATGGATGCACGCCCGCGAGCAAGAAAATCCCCCAAAAAAGCCCGGCCACCAGGCCCACGTGCAAACCGGAAACCGCCAAAAGGTGGCCGAGTCCTGCTTGGCGCAAGGTTTGGGTTTCCGCCGGTAAAAGGCCCTCCCTCCGACCCAACACCAGGGCGGCGGCCAGGGCCGCAGCTCGCTGACGAGGTAAGGAAAACTCAGCAGCTGCCACCAGTCGTTGCCGCGCCTTTTCTCGCCACGCGTCCACACCGCGAGGGCTTGCCTGCACCTGCAAAAGACGAGGGGTCTTCACCCACAAACTCGGGTCTTTCCGCCGAGGCACGAGCTCTCCAGCTCCCTCCACCCGTGCCCCGGGGGGTGGGAGGCTCTCCAAGGAGGCCGAGCCTCCCACGGTGAGCCAGGTTTCCCGCACCACCGCTATGGGCCGGGAAGGGGCCTCCAGTTCCAGCACGCGAAGCCGGGTGCTCCATCCAGTTTCCACCTGCCGCCAGCCGTCCCGCACCACCCCCAAAAACCGCACCGGCACCCGCGTCTCCCGGGCCAAGGCAGGACCGGAAGCAGCCGTCACTGCCCCCGAAAGCAAAACCCCAAAGAAAAACCAGGGGGCAAGACGCCTTTGCGGGTGCAAGGCCCAAAGCAGGCTGAAGGCAGCGGCAAGACCTAAAGCCGCCGGCGCCCAACGGGGAACAACTTCACAGACTCCCATGGCCAACGCCGCACCCACCACCCCTGCGCCCCACAGGGAAAGCTCCCAGCCAAGTTCAGGCTCTTTGGAAAAGGACCGCCAGCTCCACATGGTGGGTCCCGGCAAAGAGGTCGAAAAGCTTGGCCCAGCGAACCGCAAAGCCACCGCTTTGCAAAAGCCAAGCGTCGCGGGCAAGGCAGGCCGCGTCGCAGGAGATGTAAAGCACCGCCGAAGCCTGGCTGGAAGCCACCGCCTGCCGCACAGCAGGGGATAACCCGCCGCGAGGAGGATCGAGGATCAAAAGGCTTGCACCGCCTAAAGCCCCCTGTCCTACTGCCACTTCCGCGGGCATGGGCAACACCCGGGCTTGGGGCAGGTTGGCGCGGGCAGCTTGGGCCGCCCGCTTGGAAACCTCCACCACCGTCACCTCCTGCGCCCCCCCGGCCTGCGCCGCGGCGGCCAAAAAACCCACGCCCCCGTAAAGGTCCAGCACCCGCAAAAAGCCCCCTTCCCGCACCACCGCTGCTACGGTGTTCCAAATTGCAGAAAGCAAAAAGCGGTTGCCTTGCACGAAGGCACCCACGGGCACGGCAAGAGGCAAAGGCAGCTCCAAGATGAGCTCCCGTTCTCCCCACCCTCGCCCTCGAAGCCCCCAGAACCCGTCAACCCCCGGAAGGCGCGGCAGGTGGCCGGAAAAGGCACCGCGGAAGAGCAAAAGCCGTCGCTTGGCCGCTACGTCCTCCAAGAACTCCAATTCGCCAGCGGGCACACCGGCTCTTTGCAAGCACTGCGCCCAAGCTGGAAGCAACGCCAACAACTCCTGAGAGAGCACCCGACACCCCCCCAGGTCTGCCACCCGGTGGGAGCTGGAGGCAAAAAACCCTAACTGCCCGGCTTCCGGTGCCCAGTGCAGGCGCCCCCGCAGACGGTAGTACCAAGGGGAGGGGACAAACACCGCCTTTGCCACTGCCTGCGCCAAGCTTTCCGGTGCCCCCCGCAGGGCCCCGAAAAGCGCGACCTTATAAGCCTTCTCGCGGAAACCTATGGCCACATGGGCAAAATCGCATCCACCACAGGCTCCCAGGGCCTTGGGACAAGGCTCCGGCTCACGCCAAGAGGAACAAGACAAAACATCTACGACTCTCGCCTCCACAATGCCCCGCCGCCGTCGCTCTTCGGCGGCCACTACCCGTTCTCCCGGCAAGGCCCCGCTCACAAACCACACCTCACCCCCGCGTCGGGCCACCCCTCGCCCCCCGTAGGCCAAGGTTTGGATTTCAAGTTCCATTGGGGACCAGCTCCAAACGCGGCAAGCCTAGGTGCTCACGTACCGCCCGCAGAATGGCCACGTGCCACGCCCGCCCGGAGAGCTGGGCAGCTTCGGGTAGCTCCGCTTTGAGGCGGCTGACAAGCCCCTGGCGCTCGTCCTCTGGCAATGCCGCCCAGGCCTCCCCCAGCGCCTGCTCTTCCAATTCGGCAAGCATGGCCGAAAGCGTTGCCAGCGGCAAATCTCGAGGCAGGGCGCGGATGGTGGTCACCAAGCCAGTCACCACCTGCTTTAAAGACGGGAAAACCAGCTGCGAACGTACATGCTCCAGCTGCGTGCACAGCTCAGCCAAAGCCTTGTCCACATCCCAAGACCTCGGTTCCTCGCCCCCCACCCGTGCTTGGGCCAAACGCTTGGCGTGGCGCGCCACGGCGTGGCGGCAGTAGGCGAGGGAGGAAACCGGGCCTTCACCCCTTTCCCTTTTCTTGGCAAAAACCTCACCTAGGGCCAGTAGCACCGCCGAGAGGGGGATTCCCTCCTGCCACCAACGGCGAAGGTACGCAAAGTCTTTCGGCGAAAAAAGGAAAGGGGTCCCACGCAGGCGGCAGAAGTGGTCCTCCACCGCCCGAAAGTAGGCTAGTTCCTCACTCACTGGCGGCTGGGGCGGTTCTTTTCCCACAGGATACGCAAGCCCTTGAGCGTGAGGTTGCCATCCACCGCTGCAAAAATGTTCGTGTGCTTGGCAAGCAGCGGGGCAAGGCCACCGGTACCCACCACCTTTGCCCCCGGAAGCTCAGCTAAAACCCGCTGGGTGAGCCCCTCCACCAAGGCCACGTAACCAAAAACCAAACCGGCTTGCATGGAATCTATGGTGGCCTTGCCGATGACGTGGTCCGGGGCCTCCAACTCCACCCGCGGGAGCTTGGCAGCCCGCGAAAACAAAGCCTCCGCAGAAATTTCCAGGCCAGGCGCAATTATCCCACCCAAAAACTCACCCTTTTCCGAAACCACGTCCCAGGTGGTAGCAGTACCGAAGTCCACCACGATTACAGGCCCGCCGTGCTCAGCGTAGGCTGCCACCGCGTTGCACAGGCGGTCAGCCCCCAGCTCCTGGGGGGTTGCCACCCGCAGCGGCATGCCCGATTTGATCCCCGGTTCCACGAACAGAGGCTTTACGTGCAAATAGCGGGCGATGGCTTGAGAAAGCGCCGGGTCCAAAGGTGGCACCACCGAGCCCACGATGACCCCCTCCACCTCGTCCAGGCTGATGTGAGCCCAAGCCAAAAGCTGGCGCAACCACAAGCCCAGCTCGTCCACCGTGCGGTTGGCCGAGGTGGTCAGGCGAAAGCTGGAGGTGAGCTCCCCGTCCCGAAAAACCCCGATGGTGGTGTTGGTGTTACCCACGTCCATGGCGAGAAGAACCATGCGCACCCTCCTTTAGGCAATTTCCCCAGAGGCCACCGTAAGCACCTGGGAACCACTTTGCAAGAGCAAAAGACCCTGGGGGGAAAGGTCCAAAAACTGCCCCTGAACCACACCGGCAGGGGTACGCACCCGCAGCACGTCCCCTGGCAGGTGGATGCTGCCGGAAAGCCACGAGCGCCGCACCTCCTCCGGGTGGCACAGGAGGTTGGGAAACGTGGTTACGAAGGCATCAAAAAGCTCCCGGCGTGCCTGCTCAAGGCTGCCTGCAAAGCCCAACTCGGCAAGGCTCACCGCCTTTCTGGGCTCCCCCGGCAACAGCGGCGCCGTGGTGACGTTGATACCGAATCCGGTTACCGTCCAGGCTTTGTTTTGGTGCACACGGCTCGTGCACAAAATTCCCCCCAGCTTGCGGCTTGCCACCTCCAAGTCGTTGGGCCATTTCAGGGCCTTATCCACACCCGGGACCAGCTTGCGCACCCCGGCCAAAACCGCCACCCCGGCGGCTAAAGGCAGCCACGGGAGAGCCTCCAGCGACACCCAGCTGAGAAAGGAAGCGTAAACACCGCCAGGAGGCGACTGCCAACGGCGCCCTTCTCGCCCTCTCCCCGCCCACTGGGTGTCAGCGCAAATGAGGGTTGGAGGCAGTACCGCTTCGGTATCGGCAAGCCACGCCTCCATGAGGCGCTCAGCCAAAGCGTTGGTGGAATCCACCGCCGGCAGCCAAACCCAGTTCACCCCGGGCCAGTCCCTCACACCCCTTCCCCGAGGGTTTCCGCCAAAAGCTCCAGGCGGTGCGCCAGCTCCCGTTCCCGGGCTCGAGTTTGCTCTACCACTTCGGCCGGGGCCCGGCTCACGAACCCAGGATCCGCAAGCCTTGCCTTCACCCGGGCCACTTCCTCCTGGGTGAGAAGAAACTCTTTGGCCAGCCGCTCCCTCTCCTCTGGGCCTAGAGCACCCTCTGGCAAAACAATGGCAAAGCGCACCAGTCCCACCGCATCCCGTACCGCCCCACGAGGCACAGAACCACCGGTTTCCAGCAAGCCAAGGCAAGCTAGCCGCACGACCTCCTCTTGCAACTGGGAAAAGGCGCGTGCTACCTGGGAATCGGCGCTTTCCAAAATCACCGACAACGGCGAGTTGGGGGGTAACCCCACCAGGTGGCGGTAGGAGCGCACCGCCTGCACCACGCCTTGCACCGTGCGGAAAACCTCCCGCTCCCTGGCGAACAGCCAACCCTCTTTTGGCCGAGGATAAGAAGCGGTAATGAGCATGCCGGAAAACCCAAGGTGCGCGGCGATTTCCTCGGTGATAAAGGGCATGATGGGGTGCAGCAGTTTTAAGCACTCTAACAGGACGCCCCGGGCCACCGTACGCACCACCTGCGGGGCACGGACCTGGGAAGTGCCTGTAAGAACGGGCTTGGCAAGCTCCACGTACCAATCGCAAAAGTCGTTCCACACAAATTGGTAGAGAGCCCGGCATGCCTCGTCGAAGCGGAAGCTCTCTAAGGCTTCTCGCACTGAAATCACAGTCTCAGTGAGCTCCGCAAGAATCCAGCGCTCGGGTAAGCCCCAAGCTTGGTCACTAAGTTCATCCACTTCGGGTTCGTCGCCGGTGAGGTTCATTTGCACAAAACGCGCGGCATTCCACAGCTTGGTGGCAAAAGCGCGGTAGCCTTCCATGCGCCGCGCGTCTAAGGGTAAATCGCGGCCTGGAGAGGCCAAGGCTGCCAGCGTGAAGCGCACGGCATCAGCCCCGTAGGTATGTACCAGATCCAGCGGGTCCATGACGTTGCCCTTGGTCTTGGACATCTTTTGCCCTTGGGCGTCCCGCACCAAACCCGTGAGATGTACTTGCAGGAACGGGGGCTGACCGCGGAAGTGGTAGCCCATCATGATCATGCGCGCTACCCAAAAGAACAGGATGTCAAAGCCGGTAATCAGCAGCTGGGTTGGGTAAAAGGCCCTGAGATCCTCGGTTTCCTCCGGCCATCCTAAAGTAGAAAGCGGCCACAGAGCCGAAGAAAACCAAGTATCCAACACATCGGGGTCCTGCTCCACTGGCCCCCCACACTGGGGGCAAGCTTCTGGAGCTTTATCCGCCACCGTGGTGTGACCTTGCGGGCAGTAGTACGCGGGGATGCGGTGCCCCCACCAAAGCTGGCGGGAAATGCACCAGTCCAAGATGTTTGTAAGCCAGTTTTCGTAGGTGGCCACCCAAAATTCAGGGTGGATGCGCACCTCACCTTTGCGTACCGCCTCTAAGGCCACCTCGGCCAGCGGCTTGGTTTTTACAAACCACTGCTCGGAGAGGTAAGGCTCCAGGATGGTGTCGCACCGCTGGCAATGCCCCACCGCATGACGGTGAGTTTTTTCCCCTCGGCGCAAGCCGAGCTCGGCCAGGGCTTGCAGCACCGCTTTGCGGGCAGCAAAACGATCCATACCGGCAAAGCGCCCGCCGTTTTCGTTGATCCTGCCGTCCTCGGTGAGGATGTTGATCTTCGGCAGGTTGTGTCGTTCGGCGGTGGCAAAGTCGTTGGGATCGTGGGCAGGGGTGACCTTTACCGCACCGGTGCCAAAGCTGGGGTCCACCAGCTGGGCATCGGCAATGATGGGGATCCGTCGGTCCACGAAGGGGTGCTGAAGGAAACGCCCAATGAGGTGCTTGTACCGCTCATCTTCAGGGTGCACGGCCACGGCCGTGTCGCCCAGCATGGTCTCGGGGCGTGTGGTGGAAACCACGATTTCGCCGCCCCCTTCCACCGGATACGCGAAATCCCACAACCCGCCGTTGATGTCCTTATGCACCACTTCCAAATCGGAAAGGGCGGTGAGGCAGCGAGGGCACCAGTTGATGAGGCGGTGGGCACGGTAAATGAGGCCTTCCTCGTAAAGGCGCACGAAAGCGTGAATAACTGCCCGGGAAAGCATGGGGTCGAGGGTGAAGCGCTCCCGCGTCCAGTCGCAGGATGCACCCAAGGCCTTGGCTTGGCTGGAAATGTTGGTAGCGTACTGCTCCTTCCACGCCCACATGCGCTGGAGGAACTGTTCCCTCCCCAGCAGGTGGCGGGTGAGCCCCTCCTTGGCCAGCTCCCTTTCCACCATGACTTGTGTGGCAATCCCCGCATGATCGGTACCGGGAAGCCAAAGGGCGTTGTAGCCATCCATGCGTTTGTAGCGGATCATGATGTCCTGCAGTGTGAACTGCAGGGCATGACCAATGTGCAGCTTGCCGGTGACGTTAGGAGGCGGAATCAGAATCACAAAGGGCGGTTTTTTCGAGGGCAGCTCCGGCGTAAAAGCACCGCTAGCCTCCCAGCGGGCGTACCACTGGCTTTCGAATGCCGACGGTTCAAAGCGGGTGGGGAGTGTTTCTCGCAACTGGCACCTCCTCGCCAGGTGAAAAGAAAGTCTAACACCAGCAACGGGGAAGCTAAAAGAAAAGCGACGCCAACGGGCCGTCCTCCGAAAGCTCTAAAAGCTTTTGAAAGCAAGCGTGAACTTCCTCGAGGGGAACGTCCACCCCCAACACCACCCCCCCTAACCGCGGCAGCACCCAGCGCACCGTTCCAGAAGCGCGCTTCTTGTCGCGGCCTAAAAACGGAACCAGCCGCTCCCAACTCACCGGGATTGGTGGAAGAGGGGCCATGACTTGCAGCCGCGCCGCCCAGCGCCCAGCTTCTACCGAAGCCAGAAGCCCGCGCCGCTGGGAAAGCAGCAGCGCCAAAAGCAAACCCCAAGCCACCGCCTCGCCGTGGAGGAAATAACCGTAATCAGTGGCGGCCTCCAACGCATGGGCTAGGGTGTGGCCAAGGTTCAGCGCCGCCCGCGCCCCCTGCTCCCGTTCGTCCAGCGCCACCACCTCCGTTTTCATCTTCATGGCAGCAGCAAGAAGAGGCGTCACTGCCCAAAAATCTCCGGTAGCGAGACGAGCCCCCTGTTCTTCCCATAGGTGCTCTAAGGAAGAAGGGGCAATCATGGCCGCCTTAATCACCTCCCCGAGCCCTGCCCGCAACTGGCGTGGCGGGAGGCTCGCCAACACCAAAGGATCGGCAAGCACCATGCGCGGCTGCCAAAACGTTCCCACCAAGTTTTTCCCCTCAGGTAGGTCAATCCCCGTTTTGCCACCGATGGCGGCGTCTACCATCCCCACCAGAGTGGTGGGAACCGCCACCCAACGGATGCCCCGCATATAGATCGAGGCGGCAAACCCCGCCACATCGGTAACGACTCCACCCCCAACCGCCATGAGAAAATCCCCTCGCTCAGCTCCGTGCCCGAGCAAAAACCGCACCACCGCCTCCACGCTGTTCCAGTTTTTGGCTTGCTCACCGGCCACCAGCGCCAAAATCGGGGCATCCAGTTGCCGCGCCACATCCTCACCGTAAAGCGGGGCAACGTTTTCGTCGCTCACCACAAAAGCGCGACCCCTCTCCAGCACCTTTGAAAGCCAACACGCCACGTCGCCCAGGGCACCTTCCTGCACGATCAGCTCCACCTGGCCTTGGCTGGTCTCAAAGCTCCAACGCACGGCTCATCTCCTCTCGCCGGGGATGATACTCGCCCGCAGGTCCCCCCGCCTTCCCCACCCAAAGGTTTGACCCAGGCAAGGCAAGCCTTTAAAGTACCGGCGCTGGCCGAGGTGGCCGCGCGGATTTCCTGGGGGAATCATGACCAACGGGCGTTGGACATTGGTGGATGGCTCACGGCTCATTACCGAAAGCTTGGCGCAGGCAGGCGCTGATGCCTTTGTGGGTTACCCTATCACTCCCGCCAGCTGGATTTACCAGTACGCCTCTCGCCGCTTCCCGGTGGCCTTGGCTGCCCCCGATGAAATCACCACCCTGCAGTGGATGAGTGGTCTTGCCGCTGCCGGGCACTTGCCGGTTACCTCTACCTCTTTTCCGGGATTGGCGCTCATGGTGGAATCCATCAACATGGCTTACATGATGGAACTTCCCATGGTCATCGTGCTGGTACAGCGCTTGGGACCTGCTACCGGCACAGCCACGGCCGGCGCCCAGGGGGATGTGCAACTGGTGGCCTCCCTCATTTCCGGTGGCTACCCCTTGCCGGTCTTTTGCATTTCTGACTTTGCGGACTGCTGGCGCTTGCCGCCCCGCGCCTTGCAAACCGCGGTGGATGCCCGCACGCCGGTGATTCTCCTCACCTCCAAAGAAATGGTCATGACCCAACGGGATTTCGACCTCGCGACGTTGCCCCCGGTGCCACCGGTGGAGCGCCGCTTTTACGACAAAGCCGAAGCGTACCAACCGTACGCTACTTCCCCCGACGTACCGGTGCCCCCTTTTCTACCTGTGGGCCAAGGACATCAAGTGCGACTTACCGCCTCCACACACGACTGCCGAGGCCTCATCCAGCACACCTCACCGGAAGCCATGGCCAACACTCGCCGCCTGCAAACGAAAGTGGAAACCCTCACCCCAGCGCTGTTCGAGTTGGACGAGCAGGAAAACGCGGAAACTCTGGTAGTGGCTTACGACGTTACTGCGGAAGCGGCGCGCGATGCGGTGGCGGCCTTGCGTCAACAAGGGCTTTCGGTGTCGCTTTTCGTCCCTAAAACTCTTTGGCCCATCCCCTCCCAGTACCACGCCATCTTTGAACGCTACCGGCACTTGGTTTTTGCCGAGGAAAACCTGCAAGGGCAGTGGGCCCGCCTGTTGTTTGGCCACCGTTTGCCGCCGAAAGTGCGCACCGTGACGTCAGTGGGAGCCATGATCTCCCCGCAAGCCATTGCCCAGGAGGTACCAATATGAGCACGGTACTGCTCACCGACAAGCTCCCCTACTGCCCTGGGTGCACCCATCATCACGTCACCAGACAAACCGCCAAGGCACTGGAAAAGCTGGGAGTTTCTCCGCTGGACGTGGTTTTGGTCACCGACATCGGTTGCCACGGGATTGCCGATGCGGTTTTTGCTACCCACACCGTGCACGGCTTGCACGGGCGTTCCACCGCCATTGCCGCTGGCATTGCTATGGCTTTACCCGCTGGGAAAAAGGTGGTGGTGTTCATCGGTGATGGCGGTGCCACCATTGGCCTCCAGCACATCCTGGAAGCCGCGCGCATGAACGTCCCCCTCACCGTGGTGGTGCACAACAACTTCCTTTACGGGATGACCGGCGGCCAACCCTCGGGGCTCACGCCTCCGGAGTTCAAAACCATGGTGGCGCCGGAGGGCACCCATCTCCCCCACCACAACCTCTGCGAGTTGGTGCATGAAGCGGGAGCTGCTTTTGCTGCCAGAGTGGTGGGGCTTGGGGACTTTTCTTCCACTTTGGCGGACGCTTTTGCCCAGGACGGGTTTGCCCTGGTGGAGGTGCTTGAGATGTGCACCTCCTACACGCCGAAGTTCAACCCCGATTTCAAGCTTCGACAGGTGGCAGAGGCCGCCGGCTACGCGGTTGGATCCTGGACCAACCCGCCGCGTCCACCCTTCCGCCTACAGTTCCGTGGGGGAAAACCCTCGCTTTTGTCGCAGCTCAAGCTCGTCGCCCGGCAAGAAAACGTGGGGCTTATGCGACGGTTGGCGATCGTGTTGGCGGGCTCGGCCGGGGAGGGCGTGCAGTACGCCGCGGAAAGCCTAGCGCGGGCGGCCGTTTCCGGGGGTTTGCACGCCACCAAGAAAGGTAGCTACCCGGTAACCGTAGGCGTGGGCTTTTCCGCCGCCGAAATCCTGCTTTCACCCCACCCCATCCGTTACCACGGAATTACCGAGCCGGATTTCTTGGTCATCACCTCAGAAGACGGCCTCCACTGGGCCAAGCCCAAGCTGGCGACCATGCGCAGCGGTCGGGTTTTCGTAGATGCCTCGCTCCCCCAGCTGGAAAGCCCGGTGCCGGTGGAGAGGAGGGACTTCCGCACCCCCTTTGGCGCTAAAAACGCCGCGCTTCTGGCCTTGGCGACGGTGGCGCAGGAAGAAGCCTTTTTGCCGGAAGCGCTCGTGGCCACGTTCGACCCCCGAGCCAAGGTGGCCACTCCAAAAAGCTAGCCGCGTGAGAACCTGGGCAACACGCGGGGCAAGCTTCACGGAAGGACATGGAACGGCACTTTACCCACCAGCTGCCCCTCGGCGGTCCAAACTTCCACACGGTAACGGCCAGGGCTAAGATTAAGGCGTTGAAGGTTAAGTCCGTCCCATACGCGAAAACCCCGGGCATGGGCCATGACTTCCACCGCCCGCGAGCTACGCAAGGTGTACCCGCCCTGTTGCCAGCGGATCACCAAGCTGGTGGGCAGGGGGACCGGCGAAAAAACAGTAGCCACCACGTAAAGCCGACCGGTTTGTAACTCAGCCGCCGGTATTTCCCGTTCAAACTCTTTGCCTGGCCGCAAGGTTCGCGGGTCCAGCTGCGTGGTAAAGCGAAGCTTGGCCAAGCGCAAGGGAACCGGCGGGATCAAAGGTCGCGCCAAACGCACCAGACCCAGCATCAGCGCCAAAACCAATACCACCGCACCCAACTTCCGGGGTTCGCGAAGCTCAGAAAAACGCAGGGCAAGCGGCAAAGCCGCCAAGAAGGAGAGCAACGCTGCCAGAAAGAGGCCGTGGTGCGTTCGTACGCGTGCTAAGAGCGGGAAAAAGAAAATTAAAGCCGAAAACGTGACGATCACAAAAAAACCCAAGGCAAAGGCTCGCGACCCACGGAGCGCTCGATCAAAGGGGATATCAAAGCAGGAAAAGACTGCTAGCCCGGCCAAAAGCAAAACGTACAGCGTGTTCCACGAGGGGAAGCTCGTGGAGTAAAAGTAAAACGGCAAAAGGAAAAAAAGCGTCTCTTGGTACATGACGCGGGTCAAGTACGAAACAAAACCCTGGGCAAAGCGAAAACCAGGAGCCGAACTCGCCCGAGAAAAGCGGGAAAAGAAAAGCGTGGAAGCCCAAGTCAAGGCCAAAAACAGTACCACCCAGCGTATGTACCCGTAACGGTTGTGCGCCAGCACCAGCACCACCACGCCGGTGAACAGCGCCCAAACGGAGTGGAGCGTCCAGAAAACCCGCGCATAACGGGCGTGGAGTAGCGAAACCCGCGTCCACCACGTGTCCTTGAGCGATTCCCACCGCGTCACGAAAGCCTATTGTAACTTTGAGCTTTCCACCGTCCACCACGCTTGCTGCTTTGGCCGCAACTTTCATTGGCTTGCCACCGCGAAGACTTTCCCCACTTCGCCGGTGGTGCTGAAAACGTCAAAGAAGCGGCGGCCACATTCCCCATTTGGGTTGCACGTGCTCTTGCCTTTGAGCATTTCTTCCCGCACACCGGCAGAAGGTGCGGTAGACTCGCGCGGTGCGGGGGGAGTCGCGTACCACCTGGTGTGAGGTGTCGGGCGCACATTTGGCCCACAACGTCAGCCTCTTTCGCCAACTGCTGCCGCCGGGAACCGGCTTAGCCGCCGTGGTGAAAGCCAACGCCTACGGGCACGGGGTGGCGCACGTGGTACCGGTACTGGAAGACGTGGGTGTGGACATGTACGCGGTGCACTCCCTGCCTGAGGCCATGGAGGTGCGCAGCTGCGGGGCCGCAAAACCCATCCTCATCATGGGCTACCTTACCCCCGGGCAAATCGCCCACATGACCGACCCCACCATGCACGTGCTCCTCTCTTCCCGGCACGTGTTGGAAAATCTCGCTGCCCGCAGCGCTGAGCTGGGGGTTTCCTGGCCCGTGCACATCAAGGTGGACACCGGAACCCATCGCCAAGGCGTTCCCCCAGAGGAAGCTGCGGAGCTGGCCAAAAAGGCTAAAAACGCTGGCCTTTCGGTGGTGGGGGTGGCCACGCACTTTGCCAACATCGAAGATACCACCGACCACAGCTACGCTTTTGCGCAACTTCGCCGCTTTCGGGAAGCCCTTCACCTCGTGGAGCAGGTGGTAGGGCCCATGCCCTTCGTACACGCCGCGTGCTCGGCCGCCGCACTTTTGTTTCGGGAAACCGATTTTTCCATGGTACGGTTAGGGATCTCCCTTTACGGCCATTGGCCTTCTCGGGAAACTTACCTCTCTTGGCTCTTGGCCCACGGGCGCGACGGGATTGCCTTGAAACCTGTGCTTTCCTGGCGTGCCCGAATTGGCCAAGTCAAAACGGTGGGAGCGCGCGAGCCCATTGGTTACGGCCTCTCCTACCGAACCACCCGAGTCACAAAGCTGGCCGTGCTCCCCGTGGGCTACGCCGAAGGCTACCCCCGCGCCCTTTCCAACCGCGCCTCGGTACTGGTCAAGGGCCGCCGAGCGCCGGTCCTAGGTCGGGTTTGCATGAACATCACCATGGTGGACATCACTGACATCCCGGGAGCGGATGAAGGCGATGTGGCTACCCTCATTGGTGCCGACAGCGACGAGAAAATCACCGCCGAAGAACTGGCGGAGCTTGCCGGCACCATTAACTACGAAATTCTCGCCCGCCTGTCCCCACAGCTACCCAGGCTACTCACGGACTGGCCGTAAGCTGCGACGGGGGTGCCTGAACTCTTGGCAGCTGCGCACGGCAACACGACCGCCCTCGCCTACCGCCACCCAAGTATCGCCCTTACTGGCCAGACCGTACAAGAACACCCCTGGAAGCTCCAGCTCCGGGTGCCAATGCCGGCCATCCTCACTGCTGGCCACACCCCCTAAGCCAGCAGCCACAAACCCCCGCTCGTTTCGGGCAACCGCGTAAAAGCGGAACGGGTGCGGTGGCATTTCCGTTATCGTGCACTGCCACGGCGCTTCTCCTTCGCGTGACAGCACCACCCCGACTCCCGGATACTGATCGCCCACCACCAAACCCGCGCTCACCGTGCGCTCAGGACAAACAGCTACCGCAAAAAGAAACGAAGGGCGGAGCATAAAGGTGCACTGGTGCATGAGCCCGGCGAGGTTTTCCGCTTCCCAACGAAAACCGTCGGGGCTCCTGACTAAAACCCCCGCTAAAAGGTTTTCACCCGCTGCGCCTCCCGCCACAAAAAAACCACCACCCCACGCCACCGCGTTCAGGCGCCGCCCCACGGCCTGGGGCAGCTGGCTGAGAGAAAAAGGACTGGACCCAACCAAAACGAGGCCCTCGTCCCCCACCACCACCAGCGTGTCTTCTCCCCAGGCCACGCCTCGCAAAGGCGCAGTGGTGGGGACAGAGGCAAGCTCCCACCGCTCTCCGTTGGGGCTAAAAAGAATCACGCCGCCTTGGCCTACCGCCACCCATCCTTCCGGGATAGACGCCACCGCGAGAAGATCGTTTCCTACCCCAGAATCCGGCAAACTCCCCACGGAGCCGCAGGGCGGCTGCACGTGCGCCACGCCTTTTACAGTGGCAAGGGAGAAGAAAAAGAGCAGAAGGGTGGAGGCACAGTTCATGGCCGAAGGGCTTCTGCCAGATCCGGTGGGAAGGTTTGCGGCCGGCCGCCTTGACGGCTTACTAACACATGGTGGGTTTCACCCTCGGCCAAAAGCTCGCCCCTTTCGTCCCTAACGTGGTACGAGAAAACCACAGCACGACTTTTCAAGCTCGCCACCGCCACTTCCACGGTTACGAGCTGATCGTAACGTGCCGGTTTGAGGTAGCGGCAACGCACTTCCGTAACTACCAGAAAATACCCCCTTTGCTCCCAAGAAGCGTACGGCACGCCCCGTGCCCTGGCCAACTCTGAGCGGGCTTGCTCGAACCATACCGGGTACACGGCGTGGTGTGCCACACCCATTTGGTCGGTTTCAGCGTAACGAACGCGCAAGCTAACGGCGAAAGATTTCACAAAGCGATTGTAACGCCCATGCGTCACGTTGTGCTAGCATCGGCACGCATGGAATTTGCCTTTCCGCGCGCCTCGCTCATCGCCAATGAAGAGGTTAGGGGGCCTTCCACCCTCGTTGCCATAAACCCCGCCCGCGAAGAGGTGCTTGCGGAGGTGAGCGCCTTAGATGCCCACGGCGCCCGGGAAGCCGTGGACGCAGCCCACCGCGCCTTCCCCAGTTGGTCCCGCACACCCCTTGCCCAGCGCCAAAAACTTTTGGCCTCCTGGCTGCAGGTGATTCTGGCCCAAAGCGAAGAACTTTCTCGCCTGGTGGCCTTGGAAGCTGGCAAACCTTTGACCGAAGCGCTCTTGGTGGATATCTTCCCGGCCTGCGAAGCGCTTTCCTACCTCGCCCGCCATTTGCCAGCGCTCTTACAGCCGCGACCCACACCCCCCGAGCAAATCCTCTTCGCCCATTGGCGAGCCGCCTACCGCTTTGAACCCCTGGGGGTGGTGACGGTAATTACGCCTTGGAACTACCCCGTGGCTATTCCGGTGGTGGAAATTGCCCAAGCCGTGGCCTGCGGCAACACCGTGGTTTTCAAACCTGCCAGCGCCACCGTGTTGGTGGGTTTGGCACTGGCCGAAACCATCCGCAAAGCCGGTTTTCCTCCCGGCGTGGTGAACACCGTGGTGCTTCGAGGTTCTGACACCGCGGCCATCCTGGAGGATTCCCGGGTGGCCAAGGTGCTGTTCACAGGTTCGGTGGACGTGGGAAAAGAGGTGGCAAAGCAAGCGGCCAGTCGCCTGTGTCCTGTGCAGTTGGAACTGGGGGGAAAAGACGCGGCGCTGGTGGCCGCGGACGCCGATCTGGAACACACCGCCCACGGCTTGGTGTGGGGTGCCATGCAAAACACCGGGCAAACCTGCGCTTCCATCGAGCGCGTTTACGTGGAAAAACCGCTCTACGAGCCCTTGGTGGCGCGGGTGGTGGAGTTGGTCAGCACTCTGAAAGTGGGCGACCCCCTTTGGCCCGATACCGACATGGGCCCCATGACCACGCCGGAGCAACGGCAGGTGGTGGCCTCGCAAGTGCAAGAGGCTTTACAACGAGGTGCGCACGCTCTCACCGGCGGCTTTGTACCACCAGGGAAGGGCTACTTTTACCCGCCCACAGTGTTGGTGGAGGTCAGCGATGACATGACGGTGATGAAGGAGGAAACGTTCGGTCCGGTGCTCCCCATCATGCCGGTGGACTCCTTGGATGAAGGGATTGCCCGCGCCAACGCTTCCCGCTTCGGTCTTACGGCCTCCGGCTGGACGCGGTCCCGAAAAAAGGCCGCACGCCTCATGGCGGAGTTGGCCGCCGGCGTGGTCACCATTAACGAGCACGTGGTCAGCTTTGCCGAACCCACGGCCAGCTGGGGTGGCATCAAAGAATCGGGAATGGGCCGCTCCCACGGTTTTTTTGGGCTTTTGGAGCTGGTGAACATCAAGTACGTGGCGGAAAGCTACAGCAAGGGGGCATCCCCTTGGTACTACCCTTACGACCAGGACATGCGCGAGTTCCTTAAAGCTGCGCTTTTCGCCCTTTATGCCCACGGGCGCATAAAGCTTCGGGGATTTCGCGCCCTGGCGCGGACAGAAACCTTTTGGGCCAGGGTGCGCAAGGCATCGGTTTTGGCCCACTGGCCTAAGCTGGTGCGATGAGCGGTGGCAACGCATTTTTCCATGGGCGGCGGGTTTTGGTGCCCAAAAAGTTGGCGCATACCCTGGTGGAAACCTACGGCATTGCAGCTCCAGTTCTGGTGCCTTGGTCTGGAGACCTACCCGACCCTGAGCGTATAGCGGCTGCCTCCGCTGCCGTACTTTGGCACCGCGACCCGGCGCGTCTTTGTCACCACCTTCTGCAGCACAAGCCCCGGTGGGAGTGGATGCACTCCCTCTGGACGGGCCTGGAGCACTTGCCCGTGGTGGCATTGCAGCGAGCCGTGAACGTTTTCACCACCGGCAAAGGCACCGGCGCCATCCCCCTGGCCGAATGGGTCCTCTTGGCCCTACTCTGGCATGCCAAGCGCGTGGCGGAACAGGACGCTCTTTTCCGCCAAGGGCGATGGGAAACCTTGGAGCTGGGAGAACTGCGCGAGGCTAGGGTGGTGATCGTGGGCTTAGGAGCGGTAGGCAAGCAGGTGGCCAAGCTTCTTACTGCTTGTGGCGCCCAGGTGGTGGGCGTAGCCCGCACCCCAAGAAAGGTGGCGGGGTGTGCGGAGGTTGTGCCGTTGGCCAAACTCACTGAGGTTTGCGCCCAAGCGCAAGCGTTGGTGTTAGTGCTGCCCGGAACACCATCTACCCACGGCATGGTGAACGCCCAGGTATTGCGGGCGCTTCCTCACGGCGCCTTGGTGGTCAACATTGGTCGGGCAAGTGTCATCGAGGAGCCAGCGCTTTTTCAAGAGGTGGCCTCAGGCCGACTTTGGGCAGCGCTGGACGTGTGGTGGCAAGAACCATTGCCGCCTGATAGCCCCTGGCGGGCAGTTCGCAACCTCCTTCCCTCTCCCCACGGGGCGTACCGGACGCAAAAGTTTTCGCAACGTCATGCCCAACGAGTGGCCGAAAACCTAAGGTTGTACCTTGAGGGTCGTGCGCTTAAGGCCAGAGTAAAGCGGAAGGAGTGGGAAGAGATGCTGGGTCTGGGAGGAGCCTAAGGCCGGTATGAAGGGGAACCCGCTGGACCCCTTGCTCATCACCCCGGAAGAACGTGGGCTGGTCACCGACCTTTACCAGCTCACCATGTGGGCAGCGTACCGCCGCCACCGACCCGGTGTGCGCGGTGTTTTTGAGCTTTGGTTTCGGGACTTGCCACCAAACCGCGGCTTTTTAATCTTCGCAGGTTTGGCCCCAGCTCTCGGCTACCTCCAAGATTTGCGGTTCACACCCGAACAAGTGGCAGCGTTGCGAAAACTCCCGGCCTTTGCGGGGATGGAGGAGGGTTTCTTTCACTCCTTGGAGGAGTTCCGCTTTTCCTGCGACGTTTGGGCCATGCCGGAAGGGACACCGGTGTTTGCGGGAGAGCCGGTGCTGCGCGTGGAAGGCCCCATTGAGCAAGCACAACTGGTGGAAACGTACCTCTTGGCAGCTGTTTCCTTTTCGACGCTGGTGGCCTCCAAAGCTGCCCGCGTGCGTTTGGCTGCCGGCGAAGCGCGGGTGGTGGACTTTGGCTCGCGCCGTGCCCACGGACCCCTTGCTGCCTGCTGGGCGGCACGCTCCGCGTACCTCGCCGGCCTGGACGGCACCTCCAACGTGTGGGCAGCACTCCGCTTGGGGATCCCCGAATCTGGCACCATGGCCCACTCTTTCGTGCTCTCCTTCGCTGACGAACTGCGGGCGTTTCATGCTTTTTCCGAAACCTTTCCCGACCGCACGTTTCTCTTGATAGACACCTTCGACACCCTCAAGGCTGTGGAACAGGCGGCGGCCGACCCGCAGTTGCGCTTTTTGGGGGTGCGCCTGGACTCCGGTGATCTTCTGGAGCTCTCCCATAAAGTGCGCTCCATCCTCGACCACCACGGACGCCACGAAGTCAAAATTGTGGCCTCCGGGGACCTAGACGAGTACAGGATTTGGCAATTGCGCCGGGCCGGCGCCCCCATTGACGCTTTCGGGGTAGGGACGCGCATGGTCACCTCGGAGGACGCCCCCGCACTGCAAGCCGTTTACAAGTTGGTGGCGGTGCAAGAGCCCCACGGCCAAAGGCGAGCGGTGGCCAAGTCTTCCGCTGGGAAGAAAACCCTTCCCGGTGCCAAGCAGGTTTACCGGGAAAGCGATCCTTCCGGATCATTTCTCCGCGATTGGGTGCTCCCTGCCGAAGCGAAGCCACCTCAAGGGTTTTTTAAACCGCTGTTGCTGCCTGTGATGCGCGGGGGACGCGTGATCTCCCCTTTCCCAGAGCTTGCGGAAATCCGGCGCTTTGTACAAGCACAGCTCAGGCGCCTTCCCCATGGGGTGCTGAGCTTGGAAAAGCCCCAGCCCTTTCCTGTGGTTTTTGGCTTCGGGGAGGCCCACGGCGCTGAAGCCGAGGCAGGTCCCCAGGGGAGGTGAGGGTCATGGCCTGGGAGCTTGTGATCTTGGACTCCGGCGCCCGGGTTCCCCTGGAAGTGGGCAAGGAGTACGTGGTAGGCTCTGGTTCCAGCGTTCAAGTCAAGCTTTCGGCGCGCGATGTGTCTGGTTCCCATGCGCTGATCACGGTGTACCCTGCCTTCGTTCGGGTGGTGGACCTGGGAAGCAAAAACGGCACTTTCCACAAGGGGAAGCGAATTGCCGTCGCTGAGGTGAGCAGCGGAGAGACCGTGACCTTTTCTTCCGTCAAGGTGCAGCTTTTGCACACAGGCACTGCGGCAAGTTCGCAACCACCACGCGCTTTTGTGGAGAAGGAAAGCTCCCAGACCGGCGAGTTTCCAGTGGCAGCAGTGGACAGCGACCTAGCTGAGCTTCTGCTCGCCTGGGACACCGCCCCCGAGCAAGCGTGTGATGCGCTTTTGGCATGGTTGGTGGGACGACGTCGGCTGGCAGCGGCAGCGCTTTTACAAACCCATGGCGACGAAGTCATCGTGCTCACTGCCCAAGGGCCATTGCCTCCTGACCTGGTAGCCAATCCTGGGCTTCTTTCAGTGCTTCGCACCCACGGGCAAAAGACCTGGGAGGTCCTGGAGATTCCAGCTTGTTCGCCCCCCGCTTTCCTTTGTCCTCTGGGGCAAGAGCGGAGCTTGCTTTTGGTGGTGGGCAAAGCCAGACCCAGTACCCGGGAGCTGGAGCTTCTGGGGCGGTTGTCGCGCTTAGCCTGCCGCGTATCCGGTCTTTAGTCGTCGTCCTCCCCCCGTGAAAGCCCCAGCTGCCGCAGGCGGTATATGAGGGCTTGGCGGGAAAGACCGGCAAGCTTGGCCGCGCGACTGCGGTTTCCGTGGGTCTTGCGCAACAAGCGAAGGAAGTAGTCGCGATAAAAGGCTCGTTCCGCCACCGCCAGCGGCACCATGGGCCCTTCCCCCTCGCTCCCCACCGTTGGCCCCAGCTCCTGGGGTAGGTGTTCGGGTGCCAGGGCTGCCCCCCGCGGGCAGCGCAAAAGCGCTTGCACCACCACCGATTCCAGCTCGCGGACGTTGCCGGGCCAGCTATACGCCTGCAGGCGGGCCACAAACTCGGGCTCCCAGCTTGCGGGACCCAAGCCAAAGAGGGAAGCGTACTGGGTCACCAGTTCACTTAGTAAAGCGGGGATGTCCGAAGGCCGCTCCCGTAGCGGTGGGACGCGCAAGGTCGCCATTGCCAGCCGATCAAAAAGGTCACGGCGGAACTGGCCGGACGCCACCGCCTGCTTCAAATCGCGGTTGGTAGCTGCCACGAAGCGAACGTCTACCTTTCGCGTTCGTGTCCCCCCTACCCTGCGGACCTCTTTTTCTTGCAGCACCCGCAACAGCTTGGCCTGCACAGAGGCCGGCAGCTCCCCCACTTCGTCCAAAAACAACGTGCCCCCCTCCGCTTGCTCCACCAAACCCGGCCGATCACGGTCGGCGCCGGTAAAAGCTCCGCGCACCACGCCGAAAAGCTCAGCCTCCAAGAGGCTTTCCGGCAACCCCGCGCAGTTGACGGCAACAAATTCCCCGCCACGCCCGGAAACGCGATGCAAAGCGCGCGCTACCCGCTCCTTGCCCGTACCTGGCTCCCCAAGGATGAGCACCGTCAGGGGATGAGGCCCGTAGCGCATAATGTCTGCACGCAACGCCACCACCTGCGGGCTTGTACCGGTCAAGCCAAGATCATCGCTGGCGGCGGGTGCTCCCACCGGAATCGCCACCTTCTGCAACACCAAGCGCAACACCGCCAAGACCTCGTTATCCACCGGCCCCGCCACTTCCACCGCAAAGGGTCCTAACTTCAGCCTTTGAGCCTCGCGCAGAAAGCCCCAACGCAGCAGCTCCTGGCCTTGGCAGGAAATGGAAAGCCCTAAAAGCCCGAGCACGCGAGCGAGATGGTCCCATTCCGGGGCTTGCCAAGTTGCCGCTCCCCGTTCCCCGAGCGTGGCGACACGCTCGAGAATCTCCACCCAGTCCCTCCCAAACTGCGCCTCCAGCTGCAAAACCCAACCATCAAGACCGGCATCCCGTAATTGCTGCTTTACTTTGGGGCAAAGGCCTTTCGCGTGCGACACCAGCTCCACGCCCCACGCCGGAGCGAGGAGCAAGGCGCGCGCGACTCCCAAGGCGTTTTGGGCGCCACCCGTCAGCAACGCCTCGCGCGCCAGCGCCACCGCCCGTAGTGGAGCCGTTCGAGCCAAGGCCAAAAGCCGAGCCGTTAGCGCCAAACCCCAACGGTTGGGAAGATCATCGCTAGGGCTTAAACCCTCACGGCTTTCTAACAACGCCAGCAAAAGACGACGCTCCGAGGCCTCGGCTTCTTGGGTTGCCTTCTGGGCTTCTGGAAAATCGCACCGAGCTAAGGCCAAATGCGCTTGTACCACGGCCACGCCCTGCCGGATGTTATGGTTTTCAGGGAAGTTTTTCACTAGCTTCTCAAGCTTTTCGGCTATCTCTTTGGCCTTTTGCCAGTGGCCCTGGGCGAGAAAGCTGCGGGCCGATTCCACCAGGAAAAAAGCCTCGTCCAAAGCGGTGGTTTCCGCCTCATCGCCCGCTGCCGCGGCAAGAAGCTTTTGGGCTTTTTGCCACTGGAGGCGATCGTTGGCCAACACCGCGCGGTTAAAGCTCACGAGCCTGGTGGCCCGCCGGGAACCCGCCAAGGAAAGCCAAAACTCCGCCGCCGCAAAGAACTTCTCCGCTTGCAGGGCTTGGTCCAAGAGCATGGCCACCGCCCCAGCGTCCGCTAGGAGCTCGCCAAAGCGCAAGGGGTTTCGTGCGGAGCCCCTCTGCAGGGCTTGGCGAAAACGCTTCTCGGCAACTACGGCGTCCCCTCGTTGCATGGCCTGCACGCCCAGCAAGTGGTACAGGCGCTGACGTTGGTGTGGTCCTAATGGGTGCGAACGGAGAAGCTTTTCCAATGCGTCGTCACCCACCCAGTAGGCCGCTTCCACCAAAAGGTCAGTATCAAGTCCTGGAAGCTCAAAGACGGTACGTCCCAGCTCGCGGGCACGCTGGTGATCCCCATGCCACTGGGCCAAGGTGGCCGCCAAAAGGCGTCTTTTGGCTCGCAACCTAAGGGGTAATTCGTCCTCTGGCAAGGCAAGAAGAACGTCCAGGGCATGTTGGAGCGTTTTCTTGTTGCCGGAAGCCACTGCCCACCACACCCGGAAAAGGCTGGCCCGCGGGGGGGGACAGGCTTGAAGCCACGGCAAAGCGTACGACAACCACCCGGTGGCAAGGGCCGCCTCCACGAAAGGCACCCGCAGTTCCGCCACCAGTGCAACCAGCGGCGAAAGCCCGAGGATGAGCTCACCTCTGCCCTGGTCAAGAACCTCCTCACACCACGCGCGAAGCTTTGCCGCCGGCCCTCCTACCGCCGCCGCTAAAGCCCAACTCAAAGGCCCCTCCGGCAGACGCTCCCGCCAAGGCGCGAGGATGTCGGGTGCCACCTGCTCGCTTTGGCCAGCAAACCACCGTGCAAACCGTTGCAAGACCAGCTGGAAGCGCCTGAGCTCTTCCAGGGCTTCGCTGCCTCCAGCCACCACTGCTGCCTCTTGCGAAGTCAAGCCCAACCCCGAGCGCTCCAAAACCGCAAGGAGCTTTTGGGCCGGGTACGAAAGATAACGGTGACGAGCGGTGTGGGGAGCCTCTCCCCAACCCCAACCCGCACTCACGGCGCGGCGTAGGGCCAGAGCGGCAGCAATGCTGTCGCCACCACTGGCCCCAGCAAGGAAACTGGCCGCGCGCTCCTCACCACCCAGGGGTAGCAAACACCACACCGGCTCTGCCTCTGCCAAGGGCAAAGCGTTGACCCCCGGCAGGGCGGAGGTGGTGATCACCAGGCCCCACTCCCCGTCCACCAGGGCCCGGGCTTGGTGCTTGGCCAAGGTTTCCTCGCTGAGGTCCCCAGCGGTGACCCCTGCCCACTGCGCCAGTCTTGCCGCAAGATAGGGTTCATCGAGATAAAAGGCCGCACCCTCCTCCGGCAGAGCAAAGCGGCGGGCCCATAGGAAACGCCCCCAGCCCAAAGGGTGATCCAAGGTCTTGCCGGTTTTGTCCTTCCTCACTAGCTCCTCGAGCAGCAACTTGGGGAAGGCCCAAGGATCAGCATCATCCTCCAACTCTCCCCAAAATCCCCTAAGCTCCGGAAGCAGCTCCGCAAGAAAAGGCAAAAGCAAAAGCCACGGCAGCCGCTCCGCCCGACGGCCTCGCGCCAAAGCTCGGGAAAGGCGCGGGTCAGCCAGCGTCCGTTGGGGAAAACCCGAAAGCCGCCACCACACCCCGTTTGGGCTGCGAGTAAACTGCGAGCCGCGGAGCAAAGCACGGTCCGGGTAAAACCCCTGCTCCAGAAGAAACACCACCCCCGCCACCAGTTGCGCCACCAGTTGCCGGCGTAGGGGCAAGGCAAGTTTGGCCGCCGCACGCCAGGGGAGGCCACCTTGCGCCGATGTGGGCAGAAACGGCGCGTCCCAAAGCACCAGCGGGTGTACATCCTGCCTCAGCACTTTAGCGAACCAAGGCCGTCCAGGCTTGGAAAAAGTGGGGCCAAGACTTGGCCACGCATTGGGGATCGGTCACGCGCAAGCCCGGGGTTACGAGCCCAGCCACCGCCAACGCCATGGCAATGCGGTGGTCGGCGTGCGGAGAAAGCGGGAACATTGGTGCTTGCGGGTTTCCCCGGCCTTGGGCCCGAAAACTCACGCCGTTGGTTTCCACCTCCAGGCCCAACTGCCGCAGGCGCTCGGCCATGACCAACACACGGTTGGACTCCTTGTAAGCCAAATGACCCAAGCCCGTGAGTTCACCACCGCGCAGGGCCACCAGCACCGCCAAGGCGGGAAAAAGGTCCGGGACCTCGCTTAAGCGCGCCCGCACACCGGAAGTGGCCGCTCCCCGCACCCGCACCCCATCCCCCTTTTCCATCACCTCGCAACCGGCCCTGTGCAGGATGTCCGCCACCGCCGCATCCCCTTGCACGCTCCCCTGCCGCACACCCCGCACCAGCACGTCTCCTCCGGCCACAGCCACACCCACCAAAGGGAAAGCCGCTGCTGACCAGTCGCCCTCCACCGTCACTTGCCGGGGTTGCAAAGGGCCCCGGACCAGCACCGCCTGCGGCTGAAAGCGGACTTCGGCCCCAAACTGCCTGAGCACCGCCGCCGTCATGGCCACGTAAGGGAAGGAAGGCACATCACCGGAAAGTTCCACCCGCAAGCCCCGAGGAAGCCTCGCGCCCACAAACAAAAGTGCCGACACGAACTGCGAGGACTCCCGGGCATCCACTGCCACCACCTCCCCGGAAAGCTCGCCACCTTCAATCACCAGTGGCAAACCTTCCCCCTCTATTCGCGCCCCCAAGCTCCGCAAAGCCGACAACAACCGACCCAAGGGACGTTCCCGCAGACGGGGCACCCCATCTAGCCAATAGCGCCCGGGCATTGAGGTTAAAAGCGCCACTAAAAGCCGCAAGCCCGTGCCGTTGTTGCCCAAGAAAAGCTGCGCCGCGCGCACCGGGGAAAAGCCTTCCACCGCTACGCTTTGCCCCGCAACGCGAAGCTGGAAACCCACCTTTTGTAAAGCGGCAAGCAAAAGCTGCGGGTCCTCCGCCTGGGGGTAGCCTTCCACTCGCGAAGGAGGCCCAGCCAAGCACGCTGCTAGAAGGTAACGCTGCGCCAAGCTCTTGGAAGGCGGCACCTGCACGCTGCCAAAAAGGCCTTCCCTGGCGAAAGGAAGCTCCACCACCTGGCCGGCGTCCATGCGCCCGGATTGTCCCCAAGCTCGCTTGCCAGAGTCAAGCTGCGGCCTCACATTGGGGGCATGCGGTACGTCCTCGATGCCCTCACCCAAGTGCGCCGGGAGCTTGCAAGGCCCCTGCCTTCCGGCAAGTTGGAGTGCGTGGCCTGCGCCCACCGCTGCAAGTTGGCGGAAGGAGCACGCGGGGTTTGTCTTGTGCGTTTCCGGGAGGCGGACGGCTTACGAGTTCCCTGGGGCTACACCGGCGGTGTCGCCGTGGACCCTATCGAAAAAAAACCTTTTTTTCACCTGCTTCCTGGGGCTCGTGCCCTGTCCTTTGGCATGCTGGGCTGCGATATGAAATGCCCGTACTGCCAAAACTGGTTCACATCCCAGGCCCTGCGGGATGAGCGCTCCACCACAGAAGCCATTCCCACGAGCCCTGAGGCGTTGGTCGCTGCCGCCAAGCGCTACCGCTGCCCGGTCATAACCTCCACCTACAACGAGCCGCTGATTTCCGCCGAGTGGGCCCGCGACGTGTTCGCCCTCGCTGGCGAGCAAGGCATCGCCGGAACTTTCGTTTCCAACGGACATGCCACGCCAGAAGTCTTGGACTACCTTGCCGACGTTCTGGTGGGCTACAAGGTGGACCTTAAAAGCTTCAACGCGGAAAACTACCGTAAGCTCGGGGGCAAGCTGGAAGCGGTGAAGGAAACCATCAAGCTCTTGTGGGAAAGGGGCATCTGGTGCGAGGTGGTGACGCTGGTGGTGCCCACCTTCAACGACTCGGAGCCGGAACTTTTCGCCATGGCCGAGTTTTTAGCCTCAGTTTCGCCAGATATCCCCTGGCACGTCACCGCCTTCCACCCCGACTACAAGATGACCGATCCGCCGGCAACCCCGGTGGCAACCCTTTTGCGCGCCTGCGAAATTGGCCGGCGCGCCGGGCTCCGTTACGTTTACGCTGGCAACCTGCCCGGCCGTGTGGGTGATTGGGAAAACACCCGCTGCCCCACCTGCGCCACCACCCTGGTTGCCCGCTGGGGTTTCCAGGTTTTGGAAAACCACATCACCCCTCAAGGCACCTGCCCCTCTTGCCACAACCCTATCCCCGGCCGCTGGCAGGCCGCGCCGGTTCCCGCGTAAAAGCCTAAACCCGGGCGAGGTGCTACCATTTTCGGCCCGGATGAGCGTGCGCCTTTCGTCGCTGACCTTGGAGGGGTTTAAGTCGTTTGCGGGGAAAGTAGAGCTCGCTTTCCCCGGGGACATCATTGCCATCGTTGGGCCCAACGGTGCCGGTAAGTCCAACATTTGCGACGCCATCGCTTGGGTGCTGGGCGAACAGTCAGCTCGACTTTTGCGCTCCCAAACCATGGGTGACGTGATCTTTGCCGGCTCCGCGCAGAGACCACCTGCAGCTGCAGCTCAGGTCACCTTAATCCTGGACTCCCACCACGGCAACTCCGACCACCGGCTCGAGATTTCCCGCCGTATCTTGCGAGACGGCACCTCCGAGTACCGCCTGGGGGGGCGGCGGGTGCGCTTGAAGGACATCCAAGACAGGCTGGCAGAAGCCGGCCTCGCCACCAGGGCCTACGCCATCATTGAGCAGGGCCGCATCTCCCAAGTGCTTTCCGCCAAGCCCACCGACCGCCGGGCTCTCTTTGAGGAAGCAGCGGGCATTAGCCATTACCGCTTGCGCCGCCACGAAGCCGAGCTCAAGTTGGCGGAAACGAAGGCCAACTTGGAGCGGGTTTCCGACATCGTGGCAGAGGTGAAACGAGAGTACGGGGCCATCCGCCGGCAGGCACGGCAAGCACAACGCCACAGCCAGCTCAAAGGCGAACTGGAGCGGGTTACAAAGCTTTTGGCCATCCTACGGTGGGCGGAAACCAAAGAAAAGCTGGAAGCCCTCAAGCTCGCGGTAAAGACGGCGGAGGAGCAGCATACGCAAAAGGCTACTTTCCTGGCGCAGATGGAAAGCAAGCTGGCCAGCGTGCAAAGGCAGTGGGAGGAAAAGGCCACGGAACTAGCCCACCTGCGGGAGGAGCAGGCGCGGCTTTCGGGGCAGTGCCAGCGCTTGGAAGCGGAAGAGGTAGCCTGCCGCCGGGAACTGGCGAGCTTGCGCAGCCGCCAGGAGCAGGTAACCGCCTTGCTAGCCAAAACTGAAGCGCAACTGGAGGACGAAAAGCTCCGCGAGCAGGAGCTGGCCACCAAGCTGCATTTAGCCGAACAAGAGGCCACGAGAGTGCAAAAGGAAACCGCAGCTCGCGAAGAGGCGGCAGCCATCGCCGAGATGAACGCCCGACAAGCCGAATCCGCAGCGGAAGAGGCACGCCAAAAGCTCCTTCGGGCCGTAGCCGCTGCCAGCGAGGCCCGTAACCGCGTGCACCGCTTGCAACTGGAGGTGGAGCAAATCCGCTACCAGCAAACGCGCCTCACCGCCGAAAAAGAAAGGCTCGCCCAGCACCTCCAACAGGCCGCTCGCGAGGAGCAAGAGGCAGGAAGGCAGGAAAAGGAGTGTCAAGCCGAGCTGGAGGGTGTGCAAGCCCAACAGCAAACGCTGCAGGGCCTGGTGGATCAGGAACGTAGGGAGCTGATGGAGCTGGGCAACCTGCGGGATGAGTTGGAACACGAGCTTTGGCAGGTCCGCCACGAGCGGGAAGCCGTGCAGCGTGCCCGCGCCCAACTACGGGCCTTGCCGCAAAACCTCGCCAAAGTGCTGAGCGACGAACAGTTGGCTGGTACCGTCGCTGACTACCTCAACCCGCCACCGGAGTTGGGGGAAATCCTGGATCAGGCGTACGGGGAACTCTTGACCCTGCCCGTGGTAGAAGGGGAAGAAGCGGCGAGGCGCTTGCTGGGAGCCTCCTTTTCCGGCGAGGCCATGGAGGTTGCCATCCGCGACCCCCAGCGCCAGCCACCCCAGGACTCGATTTTGGCCAGGGCCGGCGTTGCGTCCCAGGAGCTGGGGTGGCTGACGTCCACTCTTCCGCCCGTGGCGGTGGCTTCCAACCTTGAGGAAGCTCACCGCTTGGCAGCTGACCCCAGTGTTTTGGTTTTGCTTCCTGGTGGCGGCAGGAGGCAAGGGCAGCGCTTGCGCTTAGGCGACGGCAAACGCGGTCCCACAGGAGCTTTGCACCTCAAAAGCCGCGAGCAGGAGCTAGCGGCGCTGGAAGCGCAACGTTCCCAGGAAAAGCAGCAGCTTTTGGCTCGCATCGACGCTAAGACCTGCGCCTTCCGGGAGCACGAGCACGCCTTGGCAGAGCTTTCCAAGGTGGTGCGCCAAAAAACCGAGGCCCTCGCCGCGGCCTCATCCCGCAGAGAAGCCCGCCATAGGGAGCGCGCACGCTTGCAGCGGGAGCTGGAGGCCTTGGCGGTGGAAGCTTCCCGACTGCAAACGGAATTGGAGAAGGCGCAGGAAAACCTGGCCCACGCTGAAGCCCAAACCAAGGTCTTGGAGGAGCGCGCCCAGGAGGCGTCGGCGCGGGTGGACGAGGCCAGCGCGGCCGCCGGCAACGCTCGCGCCCAAGCCGTCCAAGCCCACACGGAAGCGGAAAAGTGGCGAGGGCAACTGGCCCTGGCTCAAGAGCGACGCCGCTTTGCCCAGCGGGAACTGGCCCAGCACCAGCACCTGTCGGTGCAGCTTTCCCAGCAGGCGGAACGGTTGCGGCAGGAGCTTGCGGAAATTACCCAGCGGCAAAGTCAGTTCCAGGACCTCCTGGCCCAAACCCGCACCCAGTTGGAAGACGCCATCAAGCTGTTGTCGTCGGTCCAACAGAAGACCGCTCAAGGGGAAGCGTTGGTGGCCCAGCTCAAGGAGCAGGTGGAACGCCAACAGCAGGGGGCTAAAAGCGCCCGCGAAGAGGAACAACAGGCCCAAAAGCAGCTTTTGGATGCGCAACTACGAGCTGCGGAACTGGCCGCACAGCTTTCTCACCTGCAGGAAGCCTTGGGCGGTCCCCCACCGGAAGAGCTCCCCCAGGAGGTGGATCGCGCAGCGTTAGCGGAACGCCAAGCACAACTGGAGCGAGAGCTGGCACAGCTGGGGCCGGTGAATGAGCTGGCGGTGGAGCAGCAAAAGGAGCTGGAAGGGCGCTTTCGGTTTCTTTTTGCGCAAAAAAAGGATTTGGAAACCTCTCTGGAAAGCCTGCGGCAATCCATCAACGAGCTAGACGCCACGTGCAGGGAACGGTTTTTGGCCACGCTGTCGGCGGCCAACGAGCTCTTTGGGCACGTTTTTCGCGAGTTGTTTGGGGGCGGGGAGGCGCACGTGCTGCTCTCGGACCCCGAAAGCCCTTTGGATTCCGGCATTGAGGTCAAGGTGCGACCGCCGGGCAAGCATACGCAATCGGTGCTTTTGCTTTCCGGAGGAGAAAAGGCATTGGCGGCAGTGGCTTTGCTTTTGGCCCTCTTCCGCATTCGCCCCGCCCCCTTTTGCGTGTTGGACGAGGTGGATGCCCCCCTGGACGACCTTAACGTGGAACGCCTGTGCCAGCACCTGAAGGCTCAGGCGCATCAAACCCAGTTCCTGCTCATCACCCACAACCGCCGCACCATGGCCCACGCCGATGTGCTTTACGGGGTCACCATGGAGGAACCGGGGGTGTCACGGGTGGTTTCCGTGCGGTTGGAGGAAGCATGAAGGGGCAAACGAGTCTCTGGGAACGGGTGGTGTGGGGGATCGGGCTCGCCATGGTGCTGATCCTCCCCCTGGTGGTAGACATCGCCACCGCTGGTGCCTTTCGCTCCCCGAAGAGCCTGCTGGCAAAGGTGCTCTGGGCGGCTTTGGCCGCCTTCTTCTTGGCTCGCCCATCCTGGGACCCTTGGATGTGGCCAAAAGTGGCGGTGGCGCTGGCGGCTTTCGCCTCCGCCCTGGCCTCGACGCCGGCTTCGGCCTGGGCCGCAATCCCCTGGGTTCTGGCCAGTCTCGGCCTTGGGGCTTTACGCCAGCTTTCTTTGGACTCCCGGCGGTCCTTGGCGCGCGCTGTGGTTTGGGCTGGGCTGTTGCAAGCCCTCGTCGCCGTTGCTTTTTTCGATCCCAATTTAAGGCCGGCATCCTTCCGCCTGCTGGAGCCCGGGGAGGGACGCTACCTGTGGTTGGGAACCATGGGAAACCCTGCAGACGTGGCGTCGTTCTTGGTGCTACCCACGATGCTTTCCTTTGCTTGGTTTTGGACGCAGAAACGCCGGGTTTTGTGGCTGGTTTTAGCATTAATACAAGCGGCGGTCATTGTGGCCACGCAAACCCTTTCTGCCTTGGCTGCCCTCCTTTCTGGGCTTTTGGTGTTAGTGCTTACGCACACCCCCCCTCCTCGCCGCCTCCGGCTTTTGGGGGTCTTGGCATTGGGAACGGTGGTTCTCGTGGCGGCGGCGCCCCCTCTCCGGCAACGTTTGCTTTCCAGCTGGCGTGAGGTGCAAAGCGGACAGTGGCTGTGGCTGGCCAGTGCCCGGGGCGCGGCGTGGAGTTCGGCCTTGCGCATGTTTGCCGCCAACCCTTTTTTGGGCGTGGGTTTCGGCCAGTTCGAAGCGCATTCCTTCCGCTACCTCACCGCCGAGGAGCTCGCCCAACGTGGTCGCTTTTTAGGTCTGGAAACCGGCTTCGGTGAGGCTCACAACGAGCTCTTGCAGTACGTGGCGGAGACCGGCCTTCTGGGCTTGGCGCTGCTTTTGGCAAGCCTGTGGTTTGCCGCGAACGCCAAAAAGCAAGGGGCCAGCCGCGAAAAGGCACCTGTAGGCGCCAAGAGTTTTTCCCCTGTTCCAGGGCCCAAAGCACCGCTTTTAGCCTGCGCAGCGGTGGTGGCTTTGTTGCAATTTCCCCTGCACCTTGCTGCCATTGCTGGGCAGTGGGCGGTTGTGGCCGCGCTTTTGCTGCCGCCGCTTCCGGGCCCGCCCCGCTGGCGTAGGGTGGGAGCCGGGATCGGCTTGGGTTTGGTTCTGGTGGTGGGGTTTGCCAGCTGGCAGCAGTGGCGAGCCTTGCGCGCAGTGCAATCGGCGGACGTGCTGGTGAGCCTGCTCCGCCAGCGCCCCCGCGACCCGCAAAGGCAAACTTTGGCTTTTACCGCGTACCAGGGCTTGAGCGCCAAGCTGTATTTTTTGCCCTTCGATTACCGGGCGCAAACGTCGGCCGGCAACCTGGCCCAAGAAGCGGGCGACTGGGAAAGGGCGGTGGCGCACTTTCGCCGAGCCTTGGTCCTCGCCGAACGCCCGGAAACCCGCTTTAACTTGGGCGTGGCGCTTTTTGCCTTGGGTCAAGAAGAGGAGGCGCTTTCGCACCTCGGGCGAGCCGTGGAGCTCAACCCGGCGGTGCTCAAGGCCATCACCGATAAAACCTTAGCCACCAAGGTGGCTCACGCTTTGGAAACCAACGGTTACTTCCAGCGGTTTTCTTGGACGCGAGAATGGCTTCCGAGGTGAGGTACTCCCTAGGACAGCGTCCCACCTGCAGTTACCGCCAGGGACGGAGCAGCAGCACCTGCACCACCGGCCGGTTGGGCCCGGGGGCCACCAGCGGAACTCCGAGGGTTGCTTGCAGCACCGTACCCCAAGGGCCGCGGCGATTGAGGGTGATGCCCAAGGCTGAAATGGGCGTTGCCTTTTTTTCCGTTGCGTGCACGCGAACCCACCCGGCGCCGGCAACCACCTCGAGCCGCTGGCCGCCGGGCAAAGGCACGCCAACGCTCCCTTTGACAGCAGCAAAATCGTCGGCGCGCACCCGGCCGCTGGGAAGCCCCACAAAACTCGTACCTCCCCAAAGCCCACCCAAGGCGAAGCGGGAAAAGCGGTCAGCCTTTTGCGACCTGCCGCCATCAACAGCGAAGGAAACCTTTAGCCACGGCCAAGGGGTGTCTTCGTAACGCAAGAAAAACTCACTGCGTGAAAACCTCGGTTCGACGCGCTCTGCAAACCCCCAGTGGCGCCAGGAAAGCCTTTCCCCCCTCTCCCACTGGGCCCCGGCGGCAAGCGTACCCTTTTGCCACAGCACCTGGAAGCCCGCTATAGGCTCGGCTGTGGTTGGGGGCAAGCGAAACGCGGGATCGGTGTGCGATGTGCGGGAAAAATGCAGAAAGTCCGCTCCCACCTCCCCCCCCAGACGCCACGCCCCTAGCTGCCGACTCAAACCCATGCGCAACTTTTGCCTCCAAAGGTAAACCTCCTCCCTTTTGGCCTCGGCATCCCCGCGCCATACGCTTTGGCTGAATGGGACCAGCTGCACGAAAGCTTGCACCTTAGGTTCCCAAGCTCCGGGCTTGCTCCAGGCTAAATCGTTTACCGCGCCGGCCAAGAAAAGCCGCAGTTGTTGGTCGCCTCGCCACGAAAAATCCAAAAGCTGGTAGCCCAAAAGCGGCAGTGGGAAAGATAGGCTGGCATCCCAAAACGCCCCGCCCACGAGGAAGGACTGCCGCTTGCGCCTGGAGGTAGCTTCCCGTCGGCTGCCAGTGCCGTCAGGCTCCAGGAAAACCACCTCACCCCGACGTTCGCGAAGCATCGGCTGGGACCCTTGCCACGCCCCCTCCCGCCGCCGCACCACCTGGGGGTCGTTGATTTGCAGGTGTTCCAAGCTGAGCTCGCGATGCACCGTGGCCACGCCACCGAAACTGGCCACCACGTCATCCCCCTCCACTTTCCACGGAAGCCAAAGGGGCGTACCGTCCAGCTCAAAAAACCGGTTGCGGGTGAGGGTGCGACTGCGACGAACTTCGTGCTTGGGGCTTTGCTGCCAAGCCTCCAGTGCTACCAAACCAAAGGTGGCCGCATCTACGTACGCTCGACCCCACCGCCGCTCTTCCTTTTCCTCCCCTTCAAAAGCCAACACGTACACCGGGCGCCCTTCCCGTTCCCCGAGGCCCAAAAGTTCGTAACGGTACGAGGGTGTGAGCTCTAACGCCAAAGGTGGCACCGGCGGGGCTTTAGGCTGGATGAGGGGCAGCTCGGGAAGGTCTTCCACCGGCCAAAGGGCACCGTTCAGGTGAGCCTCCCGCAGCTCCCAATCCCGCCCCAGATTAGGTGTAAAAAACACGGGACCGGCCAGCTCCAGCTCAAAGCTACGGTCCAGCTCGCCCACCCGCACCAAAAGCCGTAACCGCTGCCAACCGGTAAAGCTCGAAACAAGCCGGTTTTGCATAAAAGCTTGGCGGTGGTGGCGGGCCAAGATTTCCCCCAAAGTGAGCTCCCGGCGGGCGGTCACTTCCACCTGCTGCCAGCCCCCCGATGGCAAGGGCCGCGGCACACGCAAAAGGCCACCCCCGGGCAAAGCCGGGAGCAGAATTTTGGTGGTTTCCCCGTGGGTCTCTACGGGCACCGTTTCCTCCTGGTCATCTCGCAGGAGAAAGGCTTCCGTGTCCACCCAAGCGGTGGCCAGCTCCACCGCACCCCCAGCAAAACCAGGGGGGAGGGCCACTAGAACGCTTAGGTCTAAAGCTCGGCCTGCGGTAGGCAAGTCTTGTCCTTGCCACCGCGCGGCTTGCGGCTCGACAAAGCTCCCAGCCACCGCTTGTGCCCACCGTGGTTCGCCGGGCACGAGAAAAACGCTCACCCCCCAGGGGAGCATGGTCAAAGCCTGAGCTGGGGTTGCGGCTTCCCCCACTAAGGTGACGTTAGGACAGCAGGCCCGCACCGCTGCCGCTTCCTCCCGTGAGGCCACCACCACACCGTCGAGGTGTTGCACCACCGTTGCGTCGCGGGGAAGGCCAAGCCCCACCACGGGCACGCCCAGGGCTGCCAGCGCCACCAACCTGTCAAGCCACTCCTGCTCCACCCTTTCGGGTATGGCCACCAAGTACCCGGCGGCAGCAGGGGGTTCCCCCCCTGGGTGCTGGTGCACAACCACCCACGGGGAGGGGCCAAAACGCGGATCGGGGATGATGGGAGGAAGGGCGGTAGCGAGCGCCAGGACCAGGTTCAGCACTAATGACCTGCCCCCGTTGGCATCTTCTCGCCGGCCGGCACCGGAATGGAAAGCCAATTTTCTTCTGGCGTGATGGGGCACCGGCCCGTAAGGCCAAAGGCGCAGTCGGGATTATAGGCACGGTTGAAATCCAGCTCCACCACGCCCGACGCCAGCCGCACCAGCTCCAGGTACCGACCCGAGCCATAGGTTTCCTTTCCCGCCAAAGCATCGCGGAAAGGCAAGAACAGGTGATCGGGGTAGCGGTCGCGGATGTCATCCAGTTGGTACACGGTAAGAGTCGCCTTGCCAGTGGGGAGGCTCACCTCCACCCGCCCCACGCGATGGGCGGGGCGCGTTGAGCCATCGGAGGCAGCAATGGTGACGCCCTCCGGCGGCAGGATGGGCTTGAGCATAGCCCGCACCTTGAAGGCGGGATCGTAGGGAAAGAACTGAATCCCCGGAAATGTCCGGGCTTGTTCCGGGCTCATAGCCTCGCGCACCGCTGCCTGCCTCCCCTCCCGCCATCGCCGTTCAGCTTCTGGCAGGGGGGCTGCACAGGAAACCAGGGCGGTTCCCAGGAAAAGCAAGCAAACCCGGCGGTGGATAGCCATTAGAAAAGCACGTACTTCAAGAAAAACTCATCAGGGGTGATCTTTCCCCCTGCAAGCTCAGCGGCGTGCTCCGGGGCAATGCGGAAGAGACCAGCCTCACGGCCCGCTTCGTTGAGAAGCCGCAGCTCAACCCTTTCCGGGGCTCTTTCCGGTGCCGACTGCAGCAAAAGGTGGTAGGTCATGCACACCGCTTCCAGGGCTTTGGAGACTTCCTTCTCGTTGACCTGCACCTCCACGTAAAAGTACTCTGGGCGAGTGCCTTGGCTGGTACGGTACAGGTAAAGGTGGTAGCGTTCCAGTCCTTCCTGAAATGCACGGTCCACGCCCTTGTCCCGATACGGACGGTCACTCAACGTGATACCTGGAGTGGGCGTGGGTTTGGCAGCCTCGCCGGTGGGTTTGGCCAGGTCAGCGCGGAGTTTGCCTATGGTCGTTATGGCCGGGGTGGGGGTCGGCGTAGGAGGTGGTGGGCCTTCTTCGCCCAGCGCCAAAAGTTCCGCATCTCCGAGGCCCAAAGAGTTGATCCTCTCGGTCTTTTCCACGTTGATTTGCGCCAGAGGTAGCGACACCACCGAGCCGTTTTTCAACGTGATGATGGCCAGTTTGCCCTTGACCTGATATTTTTCCCGAGCCACCACTCGCTTGCCGTTCTTCAGGTACACCACGTAAACGGCATGCGCCACACTTACGCTTGTGATGAGTACAACCAAAGCCACCAGGAGCCTTTTCACGTTGACAACCTCCTCGTCTTCGCTAGTATAGCCCGCAGTCGGGGGGATTGGCATGCTGATCGTTATGACCGTCAACGCCACCCAGGAAGAGGTGGAGCAGGTCAAAAGGCACATTGAGGCCTTGGGCCTCACGCCCCACGCCATTCCGGGCGCGCAAAGGGTGGCCATTGGCATCACTGGGAACCGGGATGTTCTCGACCCCTCGCTGTTTGAAAACCTGCCGGGGGTCTTGGAGGTGATTCCGGTTTCCCATCCGTACAAGTTGGTGAGCCGGGAGGTAAAGCCGGAAGACACCGTGGTGTGGGTGGGCGGGGTACCCATAGGAGGAGGGCACTTTGCGGTCATGGCCGGCCCTTGCTCGGTGGAGGGACCGGAGCAAACCCTCACCACGGCCCAAGCGGTGAAAAAAGCGGGTGCCCATATTTTGCGCGGAGGAGCGTTCAAACCCCGCACCTCGCCGTACACGTTTCAGGGGCTGGGGGAGCCCGGTTTGCGCATCCTGCGAGACGTGAGCCGGGAAGTGGGTTTGCCTACCGTGTCTGAGGCCTTGGACGAGAGGTCTTTGGAACTGGTGGTGGAGTACTGCGACATGATCCAAATCGGAGCGCGAAACATGCAAAACTTTTCGTTGCTCCGCCTGGCGGGGAAAGCCCGAAAACCCGTGCTTTTGAAGCGGGGAATGGCAGCCACCGTGGAGGAGCTCTTGATGGCCGCCGAGTACCTGCTGGCCGAAGGCAACTACCAGGTGGTGCTTTGCGAGCGCGGGATCCGCACCTTTACCGATCACACCCGCAACACCTTAGACTTGGCAGCGGTCGTGGCCGTGCAGAGGCTTTCGCACTTGCCTATCATCGTGGATCCATCCCACGGGACCGGCAAACGGCACAAAGTCGTACCGCTGGCGCGGGCGGCCGCGGCCGTGGGGGCCGATGGGCTTATGATCGAGGTGCACCACAACCCCCTCCAGGCGCTTTCCGACCGTGCCCAAGCTATCGTGCCTGATGAGCTCGCCCAGCTCATGAACCAGTTACCTTCCATCTTACCGCTTACCGGTCGCCACTTGGCACAAGCCCAAAGCGCCGCCGCGGCTTCTTGAGGTTAGGGTGGCTGTGCTCCCCATCCTTTTGGCAACCGGTCTTGCGGTGATGCCTTTTGCGGAAGTGCAAACTGGCCAGCGGGGCGTGTGCGTCACCGAGTGGAGTGGAGGGGAAAGGATCACCATCCCCGTGGAGGTGGTGGGCACTCTCCCCGTGGGCCAGCCAGGGCAACGCGCCATCCTCGTCAAGCTAAAAGACCCCAGGTTTGCCGACGCCGGGGTGGTGGCGGGGATGAGCGGCTCGCCGGTGTACGTTGACGGTAAGCTCCTGGGGGCCATAGCTTTCGGCTGGAACTTTGCCCGCGAACCCCTTGCCGGGGTCACGCCTTTTGAAGACATGCAAGCCATCCCCGTAGACGGGGAGAGCGCAGATGCGCCACCACTTTTTGCCTCGGCACGTACCGCCACCCTTGGCAATGCTTTAGCCACAGAGAACCGCACCCAGCAAACATCAGCAAAAGCCAATCCCGTGGCCGTGCTGCTTTCCGCTTTACGGGGGGAGTTGGAGCTTTCCGCCCTTGCCCCCTCGCCACCACCTTTACTGCAACCCACGCCGCTAGCCCTGGCCGGGTTCCCCCACTCGCCGTGGGCAGAAAAGCTTTGGCGGCCATTGGGGCTGTCCCCGGTCCCCGGGGGTGCTGCAGCGCGGGAAGAGCACGTGGCGCCGCAAGCTGGGGACATGGTGGCGGCGGTCTTGGTTTGGGGTGATGCGGTGCTGGCCGCGGGCGGCACCCTCACCGCCAAAGATGGGAATACCTATTACGCTTTTGGGCATCCGCTTTTTGCCGCCGGCACGGTACGGATGCCCGCAGCCCGCGCCACGGTGTTGGCCATACAAACTTCCTACGCCTTGCCCTTCAAGATCTTCAACGTTGGCCCGCCCTTTGGCACCTTCCTGGCGGACCAACCGGCAGGGATGGTAGCGGTAGGTGGAGCGCCGCCGGCCGGTTTGCCGATCACCGTGACGGTGGTGAGCCTGCAGGAGAGCAAGCGGTTTTCCTTTTACCTTGCCGATGTCCCTATCCTCAAGCCGCTACTGGTTGCCTTTCTCGCTGCTACTAGCCTCAGCTACAACCAGGGACCCAACGCCGATTTAACGGTAGATCTGACCTTCAAGGCACGCTTTGCGGACGGCAGCTCGGTGAGCTTGCGGCAGAACACCGCCGGTCCCGACGCCGTTGCCAGGGTTGCCACCTTTGCGGGCGCGCTGGTAGGTGTGCTCACCAACCCGCCCTTCCCTGCCCCCCCTCTCGCAGCTTTGGATTTGCAGCTTTCCCGCTCACCCCACACCAGCGCCGCCATCCTAGAAGCGATCCCTCAGCGTCGGAAGGTGCGGCCGGGAGAAACGCTTGCCGTGGGGGTTCGCCTGCAACCCTACCACAGCCAGCCGGAAACTCATTTTTATACCGTGGAAATCCCGAAAGGCTTGCCGTTGGGCAAGCTGGATCTCATCGTGGCCGATGGGGCCAGCTTTGCAGACTACGCCTTGCGCAGCGAAAAGTCCCAAGCCCAAAACTTCGCCCAGCTTTGCGCCCAGCTTTCACGGCTGGAACCCAGCTCCCATTTGGTGGTGGCTTTGGAAACAAGAGAAGCTGGGCTTTCGTTGCCTCAAGGTCCGCTCCCCGCTCTCCCCCCATCGCTGGCAGCCTCCTTGGCCTCGGCGGTCACGCAGGGCAACGTGGAGCGGCTAACGACCCATCTGGTGACCAGCCGACGATGGCCTTTCCCTTGGCCCCTCGCCGGGGGGATTCGAGTGAGCCTGGATGTGGTTTCTCCGGAGGTTCCATGACCGCGCGTATTTTCCTTGCACTGGGCGTGGCCGTACCAGCCCTGGCCGCACCCACCCGCTTTTTCACCCTCGACACCCCGAATACGTTGGCGGGTTCCCGCGCCACCGGTGTGGTTGTGCGTCCCGATGGCGGGTTGGAGGCTTTGCCACCCTTGACGCCCTTGGCCGTCTTCAATGAGCCTTTGGCCCAAGCTATGGCCGAAGACGGGAAGGGCAACATTTACGTGGGAACCGGCCACCCCGCCAGGATTTACCTTATAAGCGAGAAGGGCACTTCCCTCCTGGGAGAGCTGTCCGCGGATCAAATCACGTCGCTCCTTGTAGCTCCCGATGGCGCCGTTTATGCCACCACTGCTCTTCCCGCCAGCGTCGTGCGCTTTCGGCAGGGCAAGCTAGAGACGGTGGCCACCCTTGCCCAGGGCAACCTGTGGGACAGTGCTTTTTTTGCTGGCAAGCTGGTGGTGGCTGCTGGAAACCCGGGCAGGCTCCTTGTGCTCACGGAAAAAGGGCTGGAGCTCCTCGCCGAGATCCCCGACCGTCACGCCCGCTGCTTGGTGAGCACGGGGAAAAAGCTCATCGTGGGTACCTCCGGAAAAGGGCTTATCCTTTCGTACGATGGCACGCGTCTCGGGGTGTTGCACGACTCGGCTTTTACGGAAATTTCCAGCGTGACCGCTTTACCCAACGGTGCCGTGGCTGCCACCGCCCTTACCGGCGATCCCACCATGGGCCAAAAACCGGGTGAAGGGCAACCTTCGGTCACGGTCACCACCTCCGCCCCCAGCCCCGACACGGGCCGGTTCACCAGTGAGGTTTTGCTGGTTACACCACAGGGGGCGGTAACCACCTTGGCTCGCTTTGAAAAGGAGCTGGCCTTTACGGTTGCCTGGGGTGGTGCCCAGGTCCTGGTGGGTACGGGCCTGGAGGGGCGCCTCTTGCAAATAGTGGAAGGCGTCACGGTACAGCTGGACACGGTGGACGCTGGCCAAATCGTCAAGCTCAGCACCAGCGGCAATTTGGTCCTGACCCAGGAGCCCGTGAAGGTCCTCAGGCGCGGGGGCGCACCCCAAGGGACGTTCACTTCCGCCGTTCTCGATGCTGGCCAACCGGCGCGGTGGGGGCGCTTTTTAGCCACGGTTTCCGGCCCTTGTCGGGCAAGCTTTCGCTCGGGTAACAGCCAAGAGGTAAACGAAACCTGGAGCGCTTGGTCGTCACCGGAACCCTGCAGTGATACCTTGGCAAAGGTGCCCCTGGGCCGCTTCCTCCAGTTCAAGCTGGAATTGGGGCCTGGACTGGCCAGTGTATCCCGTGTGCAGGTGGCGTATCGGCAGCTGAACGTACCACCGCAAATCAAAGAAGTGAAGGTCTTCCCCCCGGGCGAGGTGTACCTGAAAAGCCCGCCGCCTTCGGAACGCATCGTGGAGGTTTCCCACCCCGATCTTGCGGGTATCTTTACCACCCTGGAAGACGAAAAGGAAACGCAAACGCAGCTGGGGAAGAAGTACTACCGCGTGGGGTACCAAACCGTGGCTTGGAAGGCGGAGGATGCAAACGGGGATCCCCTCCTTTTTGACGTGGAAATCCAACGCCAAGGCGGGGACTGGTGGCCGGTGCGCCAAAAGCTGGAAAGCGTTCAGCTGGCAGTGGACACCCAGGCTTTGGCCGACGGCCTTTACCGTTTCCGGATCACCGCCAGCGATGCCCCAGGCAACCCGGAAGCCCCAGAGGTGAGCACTGCGGTTTCCTCCTGGTTTGTGGTGGACAATACCCCCCCTTCTTTGTCCGTGCGGCGAGAAGGGGATTTTTGGGTCATCGTCGCGAGCGACGAGCTTTCCCCCATCGCCTTTGCCGAGTACAACCGGGACGCCCAAAGATGGCTTCCCCTGGCACCTGAGGATGGGCTTTTAGACTCTCCGCGGGAGGTTTTCCGTTTACCAGTGATTAAAGGCAAGCATGTGCTTTCCATCCGTGTGGTGGATGATCATCACAACCGCCGCGTGGTGGCGGTAGAGGAGCAGCCGTGACCCGCGAGCCAAAGCTTTTGGCAGTGTACCCGGGGAGCTTCGACCCCCTGCACATGGGACACGTGGACATCGTGCGCCGGGCAGTGAGGCTTTTCCCTCAAATCCTGGTAGCGGTTTTGGAAAACACCGAAAAAAAGCCGCTCTTTCCCCCAGGGGAACGGGTAGAGCTCATCCGTCAAACCTTCAGCCAGTTACCGCAGGTGGCGGTAACCTCCTTTTCCGGGCTTCTTGTGGACTTCATGCGTACTACCGGCGCTCGGGTGGTGCTTCGGGGGATGCGGGTGGTCTCGGACTTCGAGTACGAGTTTCAAATGGCGCTCATGAACCGTCGCCTCTGTCCGGAAGTGGAAACCGTTTTTCTCACCCCACAGGAAGAGTTTTCCTACCTTTCTTCCCGCCTTATCAAGGAAATTTGGGCCTTGGGGGGTAACATTCGCGGCTTGGTCCCGCCACCGGTTTTGGCCGCCATGGAAAACTTAAGGGGAGCGTCCAAATAACGCTCCCCTCTGCTTCTTCATGCTCTCACCATCGGGCTGTGGCTTTTTTTGAGCCTAAAACTCGAAAACGTCGGTGTCCAAGACCCCAGAGAGCTGCCGCATCACCGCTGAGGTCACCGCGGCCGAGGCCCCCGCAACGATAGCAGACCCCTTACTGCGCCCAATGAGAAACCCCAGGGCGGCAGCTACCCCCACCGAAAGCAAGGGGTGACGGCGCACCAAATCCCGCCAGTCAATCTCGCTGGGGATGACCTTGTCCAATAGGAAATCGGCATCCAGCCTCTGCCTACGGGCCGTCTCCCCCTCGTCCTCCTGGGGCTCCAGGTCTTCCAGCTCGTAAACCTCGGGGCGCTCTTCTTCTTCTGGGCGGATCTTTTCGTCCATTGCTTTACGGCTCCCGCTTGCGAACCAAATAACCCACCACAAAGCCCACTGCCAAGGCAATCAACACCGACTTGCCGGGGTTGCGACGGATGTAGTCCACCACGTCGTCCCGCATTTCCTTGACGTCAATCTCCTCCACTTTTGCTTTGACCTTGGCGTAGCCCTTCTTCACCTCACTAGCCAGCTTTTCGTACTGCTGCTTGGCCTTTTGGTAAGCCTCCTCAGCTATTTCTCGGGAACGGCCGTAAAGTTGGCCGGCGCGCTCGCGAGCCACCTCCAAGGCTGCCCGAGCTTCAGCCAAATACTCTTTGGCCTTGGCGTACGCCTCGGCGGAAGTGGTCTTGAGCTTGCCGTAGCCTTCCCCAAGCACCTCCTTGGCCTTCTCCATGGCCTCTTCGGCCTGGCTTACCGACTCCTTGGCAGCTTCCAAAACTTCTTGCACAGCTTCTCCTGTTTCGTCCAATTTTTCCTGAATTTTTTTTGCCACCCTGCCCCTTTCCTCGTCGCTCATAGCCACCTCCTGTTCCGCAAAAGCATTGTACGCCTTTTATCGGCGCGCGGCAACCTGGCGCGAGACGAGGGACAAAGCAAACAAAACACCCGCTCGCCGGGCTTGAACCCGTGGCGCCCAGCCATCAGGGCCTTACGTCTTCAACTTGCGAACTTCCTCCGTAAGCGCCGGGATCACCTGGAACAAGTCGCCCACCACACCGTAATCCGCCACCTTGAAAATGGGCGCTTCTGGGTCCTTGTTGATGGCAACGATCACCTTGGAAGAGGACATCCCCGCCAGGTGCTGAATGGCGCCGGAAATGCCACAGGCAATGTACAAAGTGGGCGATACCACTTTCCCCGTTTGGCCCACTTGGTGCGCGTGGTCAATCCAGCCGGCATCCACCGCCGCGCGGGAAGCACCCACCGCCGCCCCCAGCACCTTGGCGAGCTCCCGGATAAGCGCAAAGTTTTCCGGCCCCCGCAGGCCCCGGCCGCCGGACACGATGATGTCCGCTTCCGCCACATCCAGCTCGCCGGCCTGCAAGCTCACCACCTCTTTAACTTTGTAGCCACCACGCACCGCCACCGGCGGGAGCGCCATCACCTCGGCAGTATGAGGGGACTTTTGGGCGGGAAACACGTTGGGCCTCAGGGTAACCACCACCGGCACGCTCTTGCCGCCGTCCACAGTAGCCAGGGCCTTCCCCGAGTACACCGGACGCACCGCTTGCAGGGTGTCGCCGTCCCAACGCACAGCCGTGACATCCGGCAAACACCCCACCTTGAGCTTCGCTGCCAGCCTGCCCGCGAGGTCCCGGCCCATGGCCGTAGCGGCAAGGAAGACCGCTTGCGGTTGGGCCTCTCCCACAGCGGAGGCCAGCGCTTGCGCATACGCTTGCGGGGAGTAGTGGGCTAGCTCTGGCTGGTCTGCCACGAACACCTTTTCTGCCCCCCAGTCCCCCAAGGTGGACGCCAGCCCACGTACACCCGAGCCCACCACCACTGCGACCACTGGAATTCCCTTGCCTTGCGCCAACCTCTTAGCTTCGGAGAGAGCCTCGAAGGAAGCCTTCCGCACGTGGCCGTCACGCTGTTCCACAAATACCAGGATTCCCGCCATGGTTGTCTCCTCAAATGACCTTTGCTTCTTCCCGCAATAACCGCGCCAGTTCCCGGGCCGCCGCTTGCGGGTCCTGTTCGCCATGGATGATCTTGCCAGCTGACTTGGCGGGTGGCAGTGCCAGGGAGACCCAACGGCACGTGGCCCCACCCAAGGCTGCTTCGTCCAATCCCAAATCCGCCACCTTCACGCTTTCCACGGGCATTTTCTTGGCTGCCATGATGCCCTTGAGCGATGGGTAGCGGGGCTCGTTCAGACCCTTCTGCGCCGTGATCACGCAGGGTAGCGAAACTTCCACCACTTCTTGGCCGCCCTCGATTTCCCGCCAGGCAGTGATGCCTGCTTCTCCGTATTCGATCTTGGTCACCGAAGCCACGTGGGGGATATCCAAAAGCTCCGCCACCATAGCCCCCACCAGCCCCTGGTCGCTGCCCACGCCCTTGACCCCGGCAAAGATGAGATCGAAGGGTCCGGCTTTCTTCACCGCGGCAGTGAGAATTTGCGCAATGGCAAAGGCATCACCAAAGGCCGCCCCGGTGCCCACCACGTGCACGCCCTTATCCCCACCGCGGGCAAAACACTCCCGCAACACCTGCTGATCCCTTTCTGGACCGTACGTGATGTAGGTAACCTCAGCTCCCTTGCTCTCCTTGAGCTTGATGGCCTCTTCCACTGCAAACTCATCGTAGGGCGAGATGATCCACTTGATCCCCGCCTCGTCAATGGCTTTTCCCGACGGCCCCACCTTGATTGTCGAGGCGGTGTCGGGGACGTAGGTGACCAGAACGGCAATCCTCATAGCCCCCCCTTTCGTGGCGCTGGCGCGCCCTTGTGAATTCTAGTGCTTGCTGCCGCACACCGCGACGTAAAACCGCCGCGCAGCTTTACGCCTCCCACTTACCCAGCACGATGCACGCGTTGGTGCCACCAAACCCGAAGGAGTTGGAAATGGCCACCCGCACCGTTTGCTGGCGTGCTTGATGCGGCACGTAGTCCAGGTCGCAGCCCTCGTCCGGGTTATCCAGGTTCAGGGTTGGTGGGATCACATCCCGAGCTACCACCAGCGCGGTAATGCCAGTTTCCAGCCCACCGGCGGCTCCCAACAGATGGCCTGTGGCCGATTTGGTGGAGGACACCGCCAGCTTGTACGCGTGGTCGCCAAAAACCCGCTTGATGGCCACGGTTTCAATGCGGTCGCCGTGGGGCGTGGACGTACCGTGAGCGTTAATGTAGTCTACCTGTTCGGGCGCAATGCCAGCGTCCCGTAGCGCCGCATTCATGACCCTCGCCGCTCCATCCCCATCCTCGCAGGGGGCGGTAATGTGGTAGGCGTCGCCAGTCATGCCAATTCCCAAAACCTCGCAGAGGATCGGCGCCCCACGCCGGAGGGCAAACTCCAGCTCCTCCAGGACCAACACCCCCGCGCCTTCGCCCATCACAAACCCGTCCCGATCCCGGTCCCAGGGTCGGGAGGCCTTTTCCGGCTCCTCGTTGCGAGTGGAAAGAGCACGCATGGAGGCAAACCCCGCCACCGCCAAGGGGTCAATCACCGCCTCCGCCCCCCCAGCAATGGCGGCGTCCGCGTAGCCGTGACGGATGTACAGGTAGGCGTCGGTGATAGCGTGGGCGGAAGTGGAGCAGGCGGTGCACGTGGCCATGTTGGGGCCCTTGGCACCCAAGCGGATGGAAACCAGCCCCGCACACATGTTGATGATGGCACCGGGTATAAAAAACGGCGACACCCGACGGGGCCCCTTTTCCCGGAGAGTTTGATGGTTTTCCTCGATGAGGGGCAGACCACCAATCCCCGAGCCCAAAACCACGGCTACGCGATCGGCAACCTCCGGGGTGATCGTGAGCCCCGAGTTTTCCACCGCCATGAGGCTTGCCGCCAAGGCGTACTGCACAAAAAGGTCGAACTTGCGCGCTTCCTTAGCGTCAAGCCACACCTGGGGGTCAAAGCCTTTCACTTCGGCGGCGATCCTCACCGGGAAGGCTGAGGCATCAAACTTGGTAATGGTGCCCACACCTGAGCGCCCAGCAATGAGGGCTTCCCACGTGGGTTCAGTCCCAACCCCCAGCGGGGAAATGAGCCCCACCCCGGTGACCACAACCCGGCGGGGCATCAAGACTCCTTGACGTGCTCCTTGAGGTACGCGATGGCGTCGCCCACCGTGCGGATCTTTTCGGCGGCCTCGTCAGGAATCTCTACACCAAACTCTTCTTCAAAGGCCATGATCAACTCCACGGTATCCAGAGAATCAGCGCCCAAATCGTCGGTAAAGGTTGCTTCCGGCTTTACTTTCTCCGGATCCACACCCAACTGCTGCACGATGATGTCCTTGACCTTTTGCTCAATGTTCATGTCTGTCCTCTCCCTCATCCAGCGTCGTTCACAAACCGCGTGCTTTTTTTAGCATACCACCTTGGCCCTGCGCAAGTCTGTTACCCACGCCGTGACACCATTGCTTAGGGTCAACCCCAGCGCTCCCGGCTCATGTGCCCACGATGTGTCCTCGCCATGGGACAGCATGTCCCACAGGAGGCGACCAAGGTTGCCGCGCAGCCGGGCAGCGATGTTCATCGGTTGTTGATGGGCATGGGACTTTTAGCAAAACCAAGCCCTTCCCTGGAGTGGCACGGAGTTTGCTTTCCGGATTGATGCGGCCAGGGGCAACGGCCACGACCTCGCCGCACGCATCCAACCTCCTCCTTCTTTTCCTGGCGGGCAAAACCCGCCAGTTTTTTATGGCCTTGGTTTACCAAAGGAAAAACGGGGCTCTTGTCCGGAAAGCAAACGGCGAATGTTCTGCCGATGCGTCCAAAACACAAAAAAGCAAAGCATCAAAGAAAGTGGCTCCATCCCCCAGGCAGCCAGAGAAGGTAAAGCAAACGAAGCCACCGTCAATGCTAACGCCGCCAACAGCGAGGCTAAGGACACGATGCGGGTGACCAACACCACCAGTAGCCAAACCCCAGCCGCTATGCCCACCAAAGCCGGGGCCAGCACCGCAAGCCCGCCCCCGGCGGTGGCTACGCCCTTGCCGCCCCGAAAGCCAGCAAAAACCGGGAATGCATGCCCCACCACCGCCGCCACCACGCACGCCAAGGGCAGCCAAACGGGAAAGCTCTGCGCCAGAAGTTTTGGCAAAGCGGCCGCCAACGCTCCCTTGCCCACGTCCACCAACACCACCGGCAACGCCGCCTTCCACCCCAGCGTGCGAGCAACGTTCGTGGCGCCCGCATTTCCTGAGCCCAAGGTGCGAACGTCAACTCCAAAAAAAAGCTTGCTCACCCAAACCGCGGTCGGAATAGAACCTAAAAGGTATGCCAGGAAAAGGGAGAGCGCATTCACTCTTCTTCATCCTCGAAATCTTCGTCGAGGTAATCCTCGTCCTCCTCTTCCTCCTCTCCCCAATCCTCTTCTTCCTCTTCCTCCTCGTCTAGCTCCTCGAACTCCTCCGGCAAGGCAAAGGCGTCGGGATCAGAGTTACCACACACTTCGCAGTTGGCCCTACGGATCTCCCCGTCCCGCCAGGTAAAGTCCTCCACTTCCGATTCGCATTCCAAGCAAATAATGTAGTCCGGTCTCGGCATGCATTCCTCCACCCCCGGAAAACCGGGTTTGAGCGAAATTTAATCTCCCTTTTTTTGTCCTGCAAGGGGCTGTAAACGCCGTACGGCAATACCCACACTCCCCGGACCGGTGTGGGCAGCAAGCACCGGCGAAAGGTTGACCACCGGAATGTCGTCCACCCCAAAGGCCGCACACAGCCGCTCGGCCACGTACTCGGCAGCACCAATGGCGTTGGCGTGGGCAACCATGAGCTTGACCGGGGAGGTGCCTGCAAAGACCTGGGCTTTACGTACGAGACCCCGCAGACAAGAGGCAAACCCCAACCGCACCCCCGCTTTGGTGGCCTTGCCCGCGTCGTCCAAGGTCAGAATTGGCCGCAAGTGGAAGAGCTTAGAAACACGAGCCAACCTTGGGGATACCCTGCCGCTTTTAGCCGCAGTTTCCAGCGACGGAATCGCGGCAAACAGCTTGGTTTGGGCAGCCGCCTCTTGCGCCGCGCGCGCCACGTCATCCAAAAGGCCGCCAGCTGCAGCTTTGGCCACCACCTCTTCCATCACCAAGCCCAGGGTTACCGAAAGCCCTTTGCTGTCCACCACCCGAATGCGCTCGGGGTCCACTTCTCTGGCGGCAGCCAGGGCTGCCTGGTAGGTTCCGGAAAGGCCGGCCGAGAGGGTCACGCAAACCACGCCCTCGTGCCTCTCTAAAAGGCGCTGGAAGACCTTCCGGTACTCACCCACCGCCGGCTGGGAGGTTTTGGGGGCAACGGGAGACGATGCTAAGCGCTGGTAGAACTGCGCTGGGGTAATCTCCACACCATCGGCAAAACTTTCCTCGCCAAAAAGGATGTGGAGTGGCACACGGACCACGTGGGTGCTCGCCAAGGTGGATTCGGGCAAATCACAGGAGGAGTCAGTGACCAAGCCCACCCGATACGGGGAACGGTGGGCCAGTTGTTGGAGAATCATGTCCTCGATTTTGGTCTTTTCCACGTTGGCCACGGTGGCGAGGAGGGCAAAGAGCCTCTGAGGCTCGTTGGTATGAAGGTGTACCCGCAAACGGGAACCACCCCCCGCTACCACCAGCGAATCGCCCAGGGGCTCGATAAGCCGCGCCACGGCCTTGCGGTCCAACCTTTCACCGGAAAGCAAAGCTTCGGAACAAAAACGGAAAGCAGTTTCCATTTCGGCGTGGGCGGCAGCAAACGGTGTGGCAACGCTTTCGGACAGACCCACCTGTCGCAAATGAGCAGCGCGCCGATCGCGGAAAAACCCCACTACACCCTCCAGAAAACACACAAACCCCTGGGCTCCGGCGTCCACCACCTTGTTCTTCTTTAAAACCTCCAGCTGTTCCTGGGTACGCATGAGGGCTTGGCGTGCCCGCGTAAGGGAGCGAGCCAAAAGCTCTCCAAAATCTCGTACCCCATCCTGAACGCCCTTTTCTACCTCTTCACCCCAAGCTTTGAGCACGGAAAGGATGGTGCCCTCCACCGGGTGGGCCATGGCCTGCTGGGCTGCCTCCACCGCCCTTCGCACCGCATGCGCAAACTCCGCCGAGGTACAGCGCACGTGGTTCTGAAGGGACTCCGCCAGCCCATGGAAAAACTGCGCCATGATGGCTCCGGAGTTGCCACGTGCACCTTCCAAGGCGGCATCGGCCACTTTCCTGGCAGCCACACCTACCGGCAAAGGGGGCAGACTCACCGCCACAGCGGCTTGGCGCAGTGTTGCGGCTAAGTTCGTGCCGGTATCCGCGTCCGGTACCGGGAACACGTTGATACGGTTAATGGCTTCTTGCTGCTTTACCACGGCTAAAGATCCGGCTCTAATGGCACGAACCAAGCGAGGTCCAGTGAGCACTTGAACCATGCAACAACTCCCCCACCCATTATAGGTCGGTGTTACTCCTCATCCTCTTCCTCTTCTCCTGCCCCCGACAACTCTTCAAACTCCTCCTCGGTGGCAAAGGCCGCGGGGTCGTCGTTGCCGCACTGAGGGCAAAGGGCTTCCACCACTTTCCCGTTGGCCCACTCAAAGTCATAGACCGGGGTTTCGCACTCAAGGCAAATCAGGTACTCGGGTATGCCCATACGCCAAGTATAGGCCCAAAAGCCTCCGCTTACGTGGTTGCAGGGCTAACCGCCGAACCGTATCATGCCCTCCATGAAGGTTGCTGTGCGGCTCCTCGCCGCACTCCCAGGTCGCTTTTACGACCTCACCTGGCGACGGGTTAGGTACCTTGGGGCAGCGACCATTTTGGCGCGGGACACCCTGGTACGGATGGTCACTCCACCCTTCCCGCTGGCCGAGACCATTCGCCAAGTGGAGCTTTTGGCGGTTCACTCCACCACCTTGACCGCCGTGATTGCGCTTTTTACCGGCATGGTTTTAGCCCTGCAATCCACCTTCGCTCTGGAGGAGTTTGGAGCCAAGCTGTACATGGGTGAGGTGGTAGCCATTTCGCTGGTACGGGAGCTGGGGCCTGTGCTCACGGCGCTCATGGTGGGTGGGCGGGTGGGGGCGGGTATTGCCGCGGAGTTGGGAAGCATGACCGTCACTGAGCAAGTGGAGGCCATGCGGTCTTTAGGTGCTGACCCCATCCGCAAGCTGGTGGTGCCTCGCCTGTGGGCGCTTTTGATTGGGCTCCCCCTCCTCACGGTGTTGGCCGATGTGGTGGGCATCATTGGCGGCATGTTTATTTCCGTGTGGGAAGTGGGGCTGGGTCCTGCTTTTTACTTCCGGCATGCCCTTAGGCTCTTAGACTATGGCGACTTTTTCTCGGGCCTTGGGAAAAGCTTTTTCTTTGCTTTTGACATCGGCCTGATAGCCTGCTTCAACGGTTTCCGCGCCGAAGGGGGAGCCAACGGGGTAGGGCAAGTGACTACCGAAACCGTGGTGGCCATTGCCATTTCCGTGTTGGCCTTGGACTTTTTCCTCACCAAGCTTTTTCTGGCCCTATGAACACCCACACTTCGCAAGTGGCCATTCGCGTTGCCAACGTGCACAAGGCTTTCGGCCGCAAAAAGGTTCTCTGCGGAATCAATTTGGAACTGCCCTGCGGCGAACTGCTGGTGGTCCTGGGCGGCTCCGGTAGTGGCAAAAGCGTGTTTTTAAAGCACCTTAACGGTTTGCTCCCGCCGGACGAGGGCGAGGTGGAGGTCCTGGGGGAAAAGGTTTCCGGTCGCCCCGAAGCCGAGCTTATCCCCTTGCGGCGAAAGGTTTCCTACATCTTCCAGCAGGGGGCTCTTTTTGATTCGCTCACCGTGGGCGAGAACGTAGCCTTTCCCCTTAGCGAGCACACCAACCTCACAGCGAAGGAAGTTCGCCACAAGGTGGCCCGCCTGCTGGCACGGGTGGGGCTCAGCGGTACCGAGGATCTTATGCCTTCCGAGCTTTCCGGCGGGATGCGCAAGCGCGTGGCCCTGGCCCGGGGGCTGGCTCTGGAGCCTCAGGTCATCCTTTACGACGAGCCCACCGCCGGCCTTGACCCCCTCACCGGCGAAGCCATCACCGAGCTCATCCGCGATGTGGGCAAAGAAACCTGTGCCACTTCCGTGGTCGTAACCCACGATTTGCTGGTAGCCCAAAGCCTCAGGGGTACCCTAGCATACCTGTCGAACGGTGTTTTTACTTTTATTGGCACCATCCAGGAAGCCATGAGGGAGCAGGGAGAGCTTGCCCGCTTTTTACGGGCAGGAGGTCTTCATGTTGGAGCTTGATCCCCGCCGGCGCTTAAAAGTTGGGCTTTTCACCGCTGCGCTTTTGGCTTTGTTGGCAGTGGTCATCTTGGTGATAGGCAAAAAACAGGGCATGTTCACCCGGCACGTGGCCTTTCAGGCGCAGTTTCAGGATGTAGCCGGCCTCGTTCCCGGGGCGCAGGTATGGCTCAACGGCGTGGTGGTGGGCGTGGTGGAAGCTGTGGACTTGCCGGAGGACCCAGCGCGACGGAGGATCACCGTGACCTTTCGCGTGCGCCGGCCACTGGCCGCGCGCATCCGTGCTGACTCACGAGTACGCATCCGCACTTTGGGGCTTTTGGGCGATCGCTACTTGGAGCTTTCCTCAGGGAGCCCCTTGCAGCCTTTGATCCCCGAAGGAGGCACCGTTGCCAGCGTAGAACCTACGGACATCGCTGAGGCTTTGAGCCAAGGAGGGGAAGCCATCGGCAACGTGGTAGCCATCACCGGCTCCTTGCGGCGCATCTTGGAAAAGATGGAGCGTGGGGAAGGGGCGTTGGGCGCTCTGGTTAACGAACCCTTTGATGCCGCTGGCTTCAGCCAGAAGCTCCACAGGCTTCTAGACGACACAAGCGTGGTTGTGCAGCAAATTCGGCAGGGTCAAGGACTCTTGGGCAAGCTAGCGATGGCCCCCGAAGGGGAAAAGGTATTCGCCGATTTGTCCGCAGCAGCTGCTAGCACCCGCGCCGTGGCTCGCAGTTTGGAACAAGACATAACCCGCGAGGACACGGCTCTTGCAGGGCTTCTCCGCGACCCCAAAGGGAGAGAAAAGCTCACCGAGGCGTTATCGAGTCTCGCGCAAGCCGCCACCGCCCTTGCTGGCGCCTCCCAAGAACTCACCACGGGCCAAGGCACCCTGCCCCGTCTTTTGCGGGACAAGGAGTTTGCTGACTCTTTTCTGGACGACCTGGCGCAGCTCACCCATGCCCTGGCCTCGGTGGCGGACAAGCTCGATCAGGGGCAGGGTAGCGCCGGTCGCCTGGTCAACGACCCCACGCTTTACGACGCCCTTCAGAACGTGGTACGCGGTGTGCAACAATCTCGGATCCTCCGCTGGTTCATTCGTAACCGGCGCGAGGCGGGGGAAAGGGTGCAGGCAATTCCCACCCCTGGGGGAGGCTAAATGCGCACGGTGTTGGTCACCGGCGGCGCCGGTTTTATCGGCTCGCACGTTAGCCAAGCGCTTTTGGAGCGCGGTTTGGACGTGATTTGCCTTGACGACTTTAACGATTACTACAACCCCAGCTTCAAGCGGGAAAACATCGCACCGCTTCTTAAAAACCCAAGGTTTCACCTCGTGGAAGGGGACATCCGCGACCGGGATTTGGTGTTTGCCACGTACCGCCAGTTTGGGGTTTCTGCCACCCTGCACTTGGCGGCCCGGGCTGGCGTACGCCCCTCCATCGCTAACCCCAGGCTGTACGAAGAAGTGAACGGTGTCGGCACCGTAAACCTCCTGGAGGCCGCCCACAGGTTTGGCGCCTACACCTTCATCTTTGGTTCCACCTCCTCGGTGTACGGCATCAACTCCAAGGTTCCTTTTTCTGAGGAAGACCCGATCACGTGCCCCATTTCCCCTTACGCCGCCTCCAAGCGTGGTGCTGAGCTCATGTGTTACACGTTTCATCACCTCTACGGGCTCAAAGTTACCGTGTTGCGTTTTTTTACCGTTTATGGGCCCAGGCAGCGGCCAGACATGGCCATTTACAAGTTCACCGAGCTTTTGGCCAAAGGCAAACCGGTACCTCGCTTTGGGGACGGCAGCACGGCACGCGATTACACCTACATTGACGACATCGTCCGCGGCGTGATGGCAGCGTTTGATCACGAAGCGGATTTTGAAATCGTCAACTTGGGCGGCTCTCGTACCACCACACTGCAACAGCTCATCGCGCTGATCGCCCGGGAGTTGGGAGTGCCGCCTTTGGTGGAGGAACTCCCCCTCCAGCCCGGAGATGTGCCCATTACCTTTGCGGACGTTTCCAAGGCCAAGCGCCTTTGGGGCTGGGAACCCCAGGTGCCCATTGAGGAAGGAATCAGTCGCTTTATACGCTGGTTCAAGACCCACCGCTTAAGGTAAGTGGCGCTGTGGCTTCCGTTACGCGTGGGTCCACAAGAGCTTGGACACTCGCGGTTGCAAAGCGCAGCTCAGGGGGCCTCACACGGGCAGGCAACCCGGCTACTTTCTGGGGGTGAGCGTTCTTTCTGCTGGTGCCGGGTTTGGTTCTGCTCTCTCACCGCAGCGGTAAACCCTGATGGTATCCCCCACTTTTCCCACCAGCGGGCATCGCTGAAGAACGGTGAGCAGCTCAGTGAGAAAACGGGCGTTATTTGGCAGACCAGAATAACGAAAGTAATGCGGACCAACCGTGGCCGTCCACGATGAAACCGCCACGTATCCGCAAGCGGGAAGCTTTCCCGTGAAAAGAAGGTTCTCCATGGGCATCTTGAAAGCCGTCGGACCTTCCCTATCGATTTCAGGCTGAAAAACGGACACCACGTAAAGTGGCTGCCAGTTCCTCTGCCTGGCCACTTGCAAGACGCGCAGCCAGTCTTGACCCCAGTCCAAATTGGAATCGTTTAGGATCTTCTCGCCCCCGCGCGGGCCTCCTACCAACAACGAAAAGTGCGAGATGTAATGCGGAAACGACACCACTGGCGCAGCCACCAGCGCCGCCAGGGTGACAGCCCGGAAGTGGCCACGCAACTTCGCTACCATCCACCCGGCCAGCACCGCAAGCCACGCCACCACCGGCAGCAAGTGACGCGCACCGATGTTGAAGGAGGAACCCATGCTCACCAAAAGGTAAAGCACCACGTAGAGAACCAGCCATCGCGCCCGTGCAGGCAATGACCGCCAGTACGCCACGCTGGCCACCCAAAGCGCGGTGAACGGCAGGCTGGTCTTCGCCAAAAGGGCCACGGGGAAGTAGAAGAAAAAGCCGTAGCGTGAAGATTCACCCCAAAAGTAGTTAATCCCTTGGCTGTAGGTTGCTCGCCACCAACGGTCGGCGAACCCTAGCAACCAGTGACAACACCCCTTGCACCACCCCGCCAGCTCCGTAAAAAAACCAACACCAAATGGCCACGATGAGAGCTTCTCCGCCATCACCGTCACCAGGTCCCTCTCCTGGGCCAAAGTGATGTGGCGCAGTGTCCACGCGGTCAGGCTAAAGACAAATACCCAGGCCAAAGCGAAAGCTCCAAACAACGGCTTCCACGCCCAGGGCCCTTGCTGCAGCCGAGCCACCAGCACGCGAAGAGTGAAAAGAACGAGCAACAACACCCCAGAGTGCTTGGCCGCCAGCGCACCACCCAGCCACAACCCCAAACCGACCCAAGCCTGCCTGTGGCCAGCCAAAAAACGCTCCAAAAATACCGTTGCCCACACCCACGTTGCTGCCGCCGGCACATCGGTGTGCACCACAAAGGCGTGGCCCAAAACCAGGGGTTGGCACGCCAAGGCAAAAGCTGCCCCTAAACCCACCTCCGCACCCCCCACCAGCTCCCCAAGGCGAAAAACACCCCACAGGAGGAGCACCAGGAACACCAGCATTCCCAAACGCGCCAGCCGCAGTATGGTCAGCGCCGGCAGCCGGTTTTGGTGGAGAAAAGCGTGAATGACGGCGGGCACCGGCGATAGGGCCTGCCCATGGGTGTCGGCAGGCGGGTGCAAGGGGACAAAGTGCAAGGGGATACCTGCCGCCAACTTAAAAAGCGGCGGGTGCTCCACCACCCACAAGCCCTTCCCACTCACGGCCGCGTATGCGCCTAAGACGTGGTAAGGCTCGTCCGTGGTCGCGGAATTCCACCAGCCAGCGGCGGCCGCTGCCACGCACGCGGCCACAACCATGCCCGAAAGCACGAGGTACTGACGCTGGCGGGTCAAGGCGCCTGCTCCGGAATCCACAGTTCAGCCACGGGGACACGTATGACGCGCCACCGGAAGTGTTGCCCCCAAGATCGTAGCTCCGCCGTTTCTGGAAGACCAGGCGTCAACAGTAAGCCCGCCCCTTCCCCCTTTTCGGCGGCCACCACCAGTTTCTGCCAAGCCTCAGCCTTTTCCTCCTCGGTGACCTTTTCGCGCCCCGGCACGAACCATCCCGGGTGCTGGAGCGCCGCCCTGGGGAGGTGCAGCACCTGCCAGGAAGCCGGCAGGTGGTAACGCATGGAAAGCCACCACCAACCCGTGGTCACCACGACGCCAGAACGGCTATGCTGCAGGAGGGTCTGAGCCATGAGCTCTTCCGGGCGGGGCGGCGTCCGTTGGTAATGAACCACCAAAGCTTGGCTGCCCCCGAACCCCAGCGCCACGAGCAGGATTCCCAAAACCCGCCCCCAGCGCTTTAGACCGGAAGCCACAAACACCAGAAAAGGAGCAAGCACCACCGCTTCTCCCCGACCTGGGTAGTAAACGGGAAGCCCCAGCCACCACCCCACAGCCAAGAGGCCGGCGGGGATGGCCCACAGGACCCCATACCACCCACGTGCCGCCATCACCACCGAAAGCAGCAGCAATCCCGAAAGTAGCTGCCAAGGCCAGAAAGGAAATGGCGCCTCAAGGGTATACGCCCATCCTGCCAAGGGTGGCAGGAGCCGCAAAGGACCTAACCACCGTGCCCAGAGGGGAACGTCTGCATGGGAGGAGACCATCCACGCCAGAGCTTCCGGTGGCTGCTGCAGCATCACAGGTAACCACGGCAAAAAGCATCCCGTCGCGGCCCCCGCCGCCCAAAGCACGGGCTTTTGTCGAGTTACGAGCCCAAAACCCCATACCGCCACCAGCCACACCAAACCCAAGCCATGGGTATACAGCCCGAGTACTAAGCTTACCGCCAACCAAACCCAACGCCCTGTGCCTACCTGGAGCTCACCCAGCGCCCACAAGCTCGCAGCCACGGCCAAACTCATAAGCCCATAAGCGCGAGCTTCAGAGCTCCACATCACGGCCAGGGGATGCACAGCGAAGAGAAAGGCAGCCCAAAAACCGGCCGCACCCGAAACCAAGCGCTGGGCCGCCAAACCCAGCAGTACCGTGGCGGCAACACCGGCGAGCACGGAAAGGGCACGGGCGGCCACCAGCGGCGGGCAACCTAGCCACGACGCAAGCTTTGTCAGAACGTAAAAGAGCGGCGGCCCTGAGTCCCAACGCAAGGCTGAAAACAGCTTCTGCCATGAAAGCTGCGCGACCCACACCGTAAAGTACTCGTCGTGCCAAGGACGCAGGGTGACAGCTCCGGCAGCCCGCAGTGCCAAGGATCCAAGAGCCGGGAAGACCCACCAGGGCCAGCGGAAGCGCACGGCCCATTGTACGGAACCAGCCGCCTGCCGCTACAATCACGCCGGAGGTGGGAATGTCCAGAAAGGCATGGGTGGGGTTAGCGTTGTGCTTTGCTTTCCTGGGGCGCCCCACGTGGGGCGCAGAAAAACTCACGCTGGCGACCATTTTTGCCGGGGAACCGTTGGAGGGAGTACCTCCGCGGGTAAGCTTCCTCCCCGACGGCACGGGGTTGCTGCAAGTGGTCAGCGCAGGGGATGACAAGGTTCTGGTGCGCGAAGACTGGGAAGGCCGCCGCCTGGAACTTACGCGGGAAAGCAAGCTGGTGGTACAGGGTGAGGAAGACCGCAAGCTGGCCCTCGTTTCCTTCCAAGTCTCCCCCGATGGGCAAACGCTCCTCCTCGCCCATGAGGGCGATCTTTTCACCGTGCGTTTGGGGGACAGCACCGTCCGCCGCCTCACCCGCACCCCCGAGGAGGAAGAGCTTGCCCGGTTTGCCCCCAACGGCCAATGGGTGAGCTTTGTGCGAGCCAACGACCTCTACGTCTTGGAGCTGGCTTCCGGCCGCGAGCGACGCCTCACCTTTGACGGCAGTGACACCAAGCGCCACGGCAAACTGGACTGGGTCTACACTGAGGAGCTTTACAACCGTGAAAGCCAAGGCTACGTCTGGTCCCCGGACTCGCAAAAGCTTCTCTACCTTTCCTTCGACCTTTCGCCAGTACCCACCTACCCTTTGGTGGACCTAAGCCTCGCCCACCCGCAGGTAAGCTGGCTCCGGTACCCTAAAGCCGGGGACCCCAATAGTCGGGTTACGGTCACGGTAACCACGGTTCCCACCGAAGAAAACCAACAAACTGAAAGCTTAAGCCTCAGTTGCCACGGGCCGCAGCGGGAATACGTGGCACGGTTTGGGTTTTTACCCAAAAGCGACGGATTTTGGCTGCTGTTCTTGGACCGAGCTCAGAAAAACGCCGAGCTCGTGCGCTTCCATTGGCCGTGGGGGGGCGCGCGGGTGGTGCTTACCGAGCACGACGACGCATGGATCAACGTGAAAGACGACATCCTCTGGACGCACGATGGTGCCTTAATTTTCGGTTCCGAGCGCTCCGGTTTTCGGCACCTCTACCGCTTGGACGCGGACACTTCCCAGCCGAAAGCGCTCACCTCAGGGCCCTGGGAGGTGACGGAGGTTTTCGGGCTGTCCCAGGACCAGCAGTTCGTTTATTTCGCCTCCACGGAAGCATCCCCCTTGGAGCGCCACCTTTACCGGGTGCCGGTGCGCGGTGACAGAGTGGAAAAGCTCACCCGTGAGCCGGGAACTCACAGTTTGCGGGCGGCACCGGGGTGTCAAGGCTTTTTGGACACGTACTCCACAGTGGTGTCCCCGCCCCAGTTTCGGCTTTTGGATGCCCACGGAGCAGTCCTGCGCCAGCTCTCCTACGATCGCCCGCCGCAAATTGGCCGTTACCAGCTCGGCACCGTCCAGTTTGTGACGCTCACCGGTGACGACGGCACACAACTCCATGCATCCCTTTTGAAACCGGCCAACTTCAACCCCAAAAAACGTTACCCGGTGGTGGTGTACGTTTACGGCGGCCCTCACGCTCAGGTGGTACGCAACGGATGGGGCGGACGCACAGCACTGTTCCACCACTTCCTCGCCCAGGAGGGCTTTTTGGTCTTTTCCCTGGACAACCGCGGCTCTACTGCCCGCGGCCGAAACTTTGAGCGGGCCCTTTTGGGGCGCTTGGGCAAAACCGAACTGGAGGATCAGCTGGTGGGCGTGCGGTGGCTTGCAAGAAAGCCTTTTGTGGATAGTAAGCGCATAGGGATTTGGGGCTGGTCCTACGGTGGCTTCATGACCCTTTACGCCCTCACCCACAGCCAAGCCTTCCGCGCCGGCGTGGCGGTGGCGCCGGTGACCGACTGGCGGCTTTACGACACCATTTACACCGAACGCTACCTCAAGCTGCCCGACGAAAACCCCGAAGGGTATAGGGATTCTTCACCGCTTTTCTCTGCTGCGCAGCTGCAAACTCCCCTGCTTGTGGCCCACGGCACCGGTGACGACAACGTACACTGGCAAAACACCTTGAATTTCATCCAAGAACTCATCAAAGCTGGCAAACACTACACGCTGTACCTATACCCCAACAAAGATCACGGGATTGCTGGCAAAAATGAGCGCCTGCACCTTTTCTCCGCCATTTACAATCACTTCCGCAGGTCCTTGGCGCCCTAAGCCCGTAGTTCACGGGCGAGACACGCTACAATTTCTGGGGCCTTACGGCCAGGAGGCACCATGCACATTGCAGTCGTGGGTAGTGGGTACGTAGGGTTGGTCACCGGCGCTTGCCTTTCCGATTTTGGCATGGACGTGACCTGCGTGGACAAAGACGAAAAAAAGATCGCCATGCTGCAACGGGGAGAGGTCCCCATTTACGAGCCGGGTCTCGATACTCTCATTGCCAAAAATGCCAAAGCGGGCCGCTTGCGGTTTACCACAAAGGTGGCAGAGGCAGTGGAGCGTGCCTTGGCTATCTTCATTGCCGTGGGAACCCCGCCCCGGGAGGATGGTTCGGCTGATCTCTCCTATGTCGTCGAAGTGGCGGAAACCATTGCCGCCCACCTGAATGGCTACAAAGTAGTTGTGACCAAGTCCACGGTGCCCATTGGCACTGGCCAGCTTATCGAGCAAATCATCACGGAAAAAAGCGGGGGGAAATTCCCGTTTTCCGTGGTTTCCAACCCCGAGTTTTTGCGGGAAGGCTCCGCCATTGAGGACTTCATGCGCCCGGACAGGGTGGTCATCGGCGCCCGCGATCCCCAGGCAATTGCCATCATGAAGGACATTTACGCTCCCCTTTACCTCATCGAAACCCCCTTTGTCATTACCAACGTGGAGTCTGCCGAGCTCATCAAGTACGCCTCCAACGCTTTTTTGGCCACCAAAATCACCTTTATCAACGAGGTGGCGGTACTGTGCGAAAAGCTTGGAGCTGACGTCCACCACGTGGCCAAGGGCATGGGGCTGGATCGCCGCATTGGACCTAAGTTTTTGCACCCTGGGCCGGGTTATGGCGGTTCTTGCTTTCCCAAAGACACCCGCGCCCTCACCGACATTGCCCGTCAAGCGGGGTACCGCTTCGGTATTGTGGAAACCGTGGTTGAGGTTAACGAGAAAATCAAAGCACGCATGGTGGACAAAATACGCGCGGCTTGCGGGGGGAGCGTTTCCGGCCTCACCATTGGTGTTTTGGGGTTAGCCTTTAAACCCGAAACCGATGACATGCGCGAATCGCCGGCCATCCCCATCGTCACCGCCCTGGTGCACGAAGGAGCCAAGGTACGCGCCTTTGACCCCGCGGCCATGGAAAACGCCAAAGAGCTCCTGCCCCCCGAGGTGCAATACTGCCACGACGCCTACGACGCTGCCACCGGTGCCCACTGCCTGGTCATTGTCACCGAGTGGAACCAGTTCCGCTCTTTAGACCTCCAGCGGCTCAAGGGGCTTTTGGCCCAGCCGTTGGTGGTGGACCTGCGCAACGTTTACGAGCCCGACAAGATGAGAGAAGCGGGGTTCCTCTACGACTGCGTGGGGCGGGCAGCTAAGGATTTGCCCAAGGCTTAGTTTTCCGGCTGCGCCGGCGGTAAAAACCTGGACTCGTGAGAGGAGTAGTCGGGAACGATGCGCGGGTAAGCCTGCGAAAGCAGGGGCGAGGAAATCAAAAAGTCCGCGGTGGCGCGGTTGCAAGCGACCGGGATATTCCACACCACGGAAATACGCAAGAGCGCCTTCACGTCCGGGTCGTGGGGCAAAGGTTCCAGGGGATCCCAAAAGAACACCAGGATGTCAATGAGACCATCTGCAATCATGGCGCCCAGCTGTTGGTCGCCGCCCAGGGGTCCTGACTTGAGGCGCCTTACAGGGAGGTCCAGTTCTCGCGAAAGTAGGGCGCCGGTGGTCCCCGTGGCGTAAAGCTCGTGTTGGGCTAAGGTTTCCCTGTTGAAGCGGGCCCACGCCACCAAGTCTTGCTTTTTGTTGTCGTGGGCCAAAAGCCCTATGCGCTTTCGCTCAGGGAGCATGCTCACGTTTATGGGTGTTTCCCAAGCCTTGCTCATGGTCCCTCCTGCCGCCGACGGGAGACTCGACAACGCCGGCGAGCAGCGGCAGAATACCCCTGACGGAGGTACCTATGCCAGTGTGGGTTTGTGCCAAGTGCAAGAAAGAAGTTGAAGGACGCTGTCGCCCTGCCGCTTGCCCCCACTGCGGGGCGCCCAAGGAGAGCCTTTCCAAAAAGTAAGCCTTTGGAATTCGTGACCGCAGTGACCGGCGGCGTTTTCTACAGCAGGAAGGCGGCCCGCCCTCTTTCGAGAAAAGGGAAACCAAGGTGGAAGCCCGCGCCCAGCGTGAGCGCCGGTCCTTCTTCGCGGCGGCCACGGCCACGCAGCCCCTGTGGCGGCAGCAAAAAACGAGCGCCAGATGATTATGTCTTTTCTTTTTTAACCCGCGCGCAGCGCAAGTTGCACACTTCGTTTTCTGCCGGGCTGCCGCGAAGAAACATGGGGCCGCCGGTTGATCTGGCACGGGGGCACCCGCCACGCCCACCCGCGCACCCCGCAGCCCCAACGCGCCCACCGGCAAAGCCGGGTGCACGCTAAACCCATCCGTGGCCGGTTTGCCCTCACTTCGGCGCCAGGCGCTGGGTGCCCTTGCCCCACCCGATTCGAGACTGAAACGACAACACAAGACTTCTTCCCAAGTGTAAAGCAGGGCAAGGGGTTTCAGGAAGTCATACGCCAGGAAACTGGTCTTTAGTTTGGTGGTGCAAGGCCGCCGCGGCCATGAGCTTGTTCACACCGAACAAAGAACCCGCCTCGTGCGGCCACTCCGCCTCAACCTATGGGGCTTATCCCCCAGTCCTTAAAAGCCTTCCACGGTTAAAAGCGCTTTATGGAGCCATCGTAAACTGGGCCACCGTTTGGGCCCCCCACCATCCTCTGCCCGTTACTGGGTCCGCCCGGGGCACCAGAACTGTCGACAACCACCGTGCCCGACCCCTCGTCCAAGTGGTAAAGCGCTACCGTGGCCGAGTCTGGCGTAAAGGGAGTGGTGGGTGGACTGAAACTGGTGATGTACCGAGCTGTGTTAGAAATACGAACTTCATCAACCCAGCCGCTAAATGACGGATACATCGTTGGGTTGTAGTCGTGTTTTTCGGCGCCAATAACGAGGAACGGATCGTTGGGGTATGTGGGTACGCGATCCGGTCTGTACGCCACGTTTCCTGCAGGCCCCGTGAAGCTGCGCTCCAAGTTACCGTTAATAAAGATCCTCATGTCACCGTTTAATCTGCGGACTACTGCCACGTGATACCACGTATTGGGCGCGAGAACAGAGGCGCTGCAAATGGTCCATCCGGTGGTACCGTTGTGGACACCAAAAGCAATTCGCCCTCCGGCCAAAGAAACGCCAAAGTCACCATATTCTGGCGCGCCAAAGATATCGCGATCGAAAATGATGTTGCCGGAAATCCAGCTGTCTTCGCCTTCCGTGCACGGGTTTGAATTGTTGGCACCTGCTTCGAAACGCAACCAAAACTCCAACGTAAAGTCCGTTCCACCCACATTCACCGGAAGCGAAGTGGAACCTGAAATTACCGGAATCTTGACCCTGTCAATATCACCCGAGCCAGTGCCAAAGAAACGTAGCGAGTACGTACCTCCGCCGGGTGTGGGCGTAGGGGTAGGCGTAGGAGTCGGGGTGGGAGTAGGGGTTGGAGTCGGGGTGGGTGTGGGGGTTGGTGTGGGCGTGGGTGTGGGCGTAGGCGTGGGCGTGGGCGTAGGTGTCGGGGTAGGTGTAGGAGTCGGGGTGGGCGTGGGGGTTGGCGTGGGTGTAGGTGTAGGCAACGGTGTGGGTGTGGGTGTTGGAGTAGGCGTGGGCGTAGGTGTCGGGGTAGGTGTAGGAGTCGGGGTGGGCACGGGGGTTGGCGTGGGTGTAGGTGTGGGCACCGCTGTGGGC
>CALHAH010000014.1 GCA_937934115.1 uncultured Thermoanaerobaculum sp. | reverse complement strand
TGGGGAAGGCGTTAAGTTTTGGGGCGGATGTGAACCTTTTCGAGCACTTCCTGCACGAGGCCGCGCCGGTGATGGAGGTGGGGCACGTGAGTTTGGGCTTGGAATGGGCGCTGATCTTGCTTTCGGTGGGGGTGGCGGGCTTGGGAATCTACCTCGCCACCCGCTTTTACACCGGCGAAAAGGCCTTTACCGTACCGCAAAGCTTTGCCCAACGTTTTCCCCGCCTTTACCAACTGGTAGCCAACAAGTACTACGTGGATGAACTCTACGGGGCCACGATTGTCAAGCCCATGGAGCGCACGTCGTACTTCGCTTGGAAGGGCATTGATACCGTGGCCATTGACGGGACGTTGCACGCCCTGGCTTTCTTTACGGAAATTGCCGGTGATTTCCTGCGCTTTTTGCAAACCGGTAACGTTCGCAATTACGCCCTTTGGATTTTGGCGGGAGCGGCGGCTATGGCCGCTTGGCTCGTGCTGTAGGGAGGTGCATCCGTGGACTTCCTCACCCATCCGCTTTCCACCATGATCTTCCTCCCGGGGGTTGTGGGCCTCCTCCTGTTGTTGGTGCCCTCCCGGGCGGTTTCGCTCCATAGGTGGGCTTCGCTTTTGGCTTCCCTCGCCACTTTGGCCTTGGCCGCCGTGGTTCTGCACCGTTTCAATCCCAACCTTGATGGCTTTCAGCTTACCGAGACCGCCTCGTGGCTTCCCAGCTTGGGCATTAGCTACCGAGTGGAGGTGGACGGGATCTCCATCCTCTTGGTTTTGCTCACCGCCCTCCTTCAGCCAGTGGTTTTCCTTTCCTCCTGGGGCTCAATCCAGGACAAGGTCAAGGGTTACGTGGTGGCTATGCTCCTTTTGGAAACTGGCGTTCTTGGCGCTTTTCTTGCCACCGACCTGTTCCTCTTTTACGTGTTTTGGGAGCTCATGCTCATCCCCATGTACTTCATCATTGGGGTATGGGGGGGCGAGCGGCGCATTTACGCGGCCGTCAAGTTCGTGCTTTTCACCCTCGCTGGGAGCCTGCTCATGCTGGTGGCCATTCTGTACATGGCCTTCCAGTACAAGGCGCAATTTGGTGTGCTTTCCTTTGCCTACAGCGATTGGCTAGCTCTGCGCCTGCCCATGGCCGAGGGCTTTTGGCATTCGCCCCAGATGCTGGCTTTTGCCGCTTTTGCCCTGGCCTTTGCCATCAAGGTTCCGGTTTGGCCCTTGCACACCTGGCTTCCTGATGCCCATACGGAAGCGCCCACCGGTGGCTCAATTATTCTTGCCGGGGTGTTGTTAAAGCTCGGAACTTACGGCCTCCTGCGCTTTAACCGCGCCTTGTTTCCTGAGGCCTGGGCAAAGGCGCAAGGCTTGTTTATTACCCTGGCGGTCATTGCCATCGTTTATGGGGCGTTGGTTTCCTGGGCGCAGAAGGACATGAAGCGCCTCGTGGCTTTTTCCTCCGTTTCCCACATGGGCTTCATCATCTTGGGGATGTTTGCCGGCGGGGTGACGGCCACGCAAGGAGCCCTTTTGCAAATGATTAACCACGGGCTTTCCACCGGCGCATTGTTTTTGCTGGTGGGGGTCATATACGACCGTCGCCATACGCGGATGATTGAAGATTACGGCGGTCTTGCGGCAGTTATGCCGGTGTACACGGGTACGTTCCTCCTGGCCACCCTGGCTTCCATTGGTTTGCCGGGTCTTAACGGCTTTGTGGGCGAATTTCTCATCCTCCTTGGCACCTACCAGACGAGGCCTCTTGCCGCTGCGTTAGGCGCTACTGGCGTGATCCTCGGTGCCGTGTACATGCTCAGCCTGGTGCAGCGGGTCTTTTGGAACGCCCTCACTCACGAGGAAAATCGTTCCCTTGCCGAAATCACGTGGCGAGAGTTGGCGAGCTTTGCGCCCCTGGCAGTGCTCATGGTGTGGATTGGGGTTTACCCCACCACCTTCCTTTCCCTTTCTGAGAAGGCAGTGCAAAAGCTCATTGGAGGTTAGCCTTGATTTCCCTTTGGCTTGAAACCATCGTTCCGGAAATCGCCCTGGTTCTCTTGGGCGGCGTTTTGGTGCTTTTGGATGCCTTTGCCCCCCGGCTACGCCCAGCTTTTGCCTGGATCACGTCCGCTGGGGTCTTGATGGCACTGGTCATCCGGTGGTCCACCGCCGCCCCTGGCCCCGTGTGGGAAGGGGTGTTAGCCGTAGATGACCTGGGCCGCTTCCTGGACACCTACGTCCTGGTAGCGTGCACCTTGGCCCTGCTCATGGCTGACCCCTACCTCTCGCGTACCAAGGCCCGCTACGGAGAGTATTACGGGCTTTTGCTATGGGCGGCCGTGGGAGCCATGACCATGGCCAAGGCCAACCATTTGCTGGTGGTGTTCGTGGGGCTTGAACTTTTGTCCATTGCCCTTTACGTGCTCAACGCCTTCCACCGTGAAAGCATCCTTTCGCTGGAAGCCGGCTGGAAATACCTGGTGGTGGGGGCCTTTTCCTCAGCGGTTTTCCTCTTTGGCGCCGCCCTGTTGTACGGTGCCACGGGCACGCTCTCCCTCCCTCACCTCGCGAGCTCACCTTCGGCCAACGGCACCGTGGCCGCCCTTGCCGCCGCCCTCTTAGCCTCGGCTTTGGCGTTCAAACTGGCGCTTTTCCCCTTCCACGCTTGGGCGCCCGACGTGTACCAGGGTTCGCCCACACCGGTCACGGCTTTCCTTTCCGTGGTTCCCAAGGGAGCCGCCCTTGTGGTTTTGGCACGGGTAGTGGCGTACCTTAACCCACAGCAGCTCACCCCACGCTGGACTGCTGCTCTTGCAGCCCTGGCGGTGGGTTCCATGGTTTTGGGTAACCTTGCGGCCATAGCCCAAAGGGACCTCAAGCGCATGCTTGCGTACTCGGGCATCGCGCACATGGGGTACGCGCTGGTGGGCTTGGTGGCCTTTGGCGCCGATGGCGTTACCGGCGTGCTGGTGTACATAGCAGCGTACACCTTTATGAACATTGCCGCCTTTGGCGCAGTTTCGGCTTTTTCCGAAAGCGAAGAAGAGCCACATCTCATAAATGACCTTGCAGGACAAGGGTGGGAAAGACCGGTGGTTTCTTTTGCCCTAAGTCTCTCCATGTTTGCATTAGCGGGAATACCCCCAACTGTCGGTTTTGTGGGCAAGTTCCTGGTGTTTCGCGCTGCGGTTAACGCGGAAATGGTATGGCTGGCGGTGGTTGGGGTGCTCGCCAGCCTGGTGTCGGTTTTTTACTACGTGCGGGTGGTGTACTATCTCTACATGAAGCCTTTACCCAAGCGCAAGCCGGCTTTTTCCGAGCCCTGGGCTGTGAAGGCACTGTCGGTGGTTTGCGTGCTGGCCATGCTGCTTTTGGGAGTTTTTCCACAGGCGCTGGTGCGGCTTTCTCAGCAAGCAGCGGAGTTTTTGGGGAGGTGAGGCATGGCGTTTAAGCGCTACATCCCGGTGGAAAGCATCTCTGAGCTCACCATTAACCGGCTTTCCGTGTACCTTCGGTGCCTCGACCAACTGGAACAAGAAGGGGTTCTTACCGTTTCCTCCCAGGAGCTGGCAGACCGTTTCCATCTTAACTCAGCCCAAATTCGCAAGGACCTGGCGTACTTCGGTGAGTTTGGTATTCGCGGCGTGGGCTATAACGTGGCGCAGCTCAAGGAACACCTTGTTAACATCCTCGGCCTTAACGAGGAGCGCCACGCGGCCATTGTGGGCGCCGGAAACTTGGGAACTGCCCTCGCCCACTACTCCGGTTTCAACACCGGCGGCTTTCGCATCGTGGGCATTTTGGATAACGATCCCAAGCGCATTGGCGCCCAAATCCCCGGCGGTTTGGTGGTAGAAGACGTAAAGTTTTTGCCAGACATTGTGAAAGAGCGGAATGTGCACATTGGCATCATCACGGTTCCAGCTGCCGCTGCGCAAAAGGTGTTCGATGCTCTTGTGGAGGCAGGTGTACAAGCGGTGTTGAACTTCGCTCCCACCCAGCTTAAGGGCCACCCTGAGGTAAAGCTGAAAAACGTGGACCTCAAGATTAACCTTGAGCTCTTGTCTTTCTTCCTCACCCAAGCGGGGAAGCTGGTGCCCTCAAGCTAGTGTTCGGTTGTGGCCTTGCCGCTGGCCGCCAACGCCTCGCGGAGGCGTCGCGCAAGCCGATCCTGGCGCGCCTGCAGTTGCGCCATTTCCACCCGGAAACGAGCCAAAAGCTGTAACTGCTCCCCTTCGCCGCCAATTTGCCGTCGCTCCACTGCCAGCTTGGCGAGCTCCCCGCGCAAAGCTTTCTTTTGCGCCTCCAGAAACTGGCGGGCGGCAGGATCCCTGGTGTGTTCCGAAAGCTTCTCCAGCTCCTCCAGGTTTCGCTGCAGCTCCTGCTCCAGTCGCAAGGTTTCCTCATCGCGCGCCTTAAGGGTCAGCAGGTGCGTCACAGCCTGTTGCATGCGCGCAAACTTTTGCGGGTCCACGCCCAGCGCCCGCGCCGCCTCGCGCTCGGCAACGGTAAGCTCCCCCAGTTCGCGAAGGGGATCCCCACCCACCGCTTGCAGGCGATCCAACGCTTCTTCCAGTCGGGACAAGGCCTTGCGCTTCACCGCCAAATAAAGACCCATGTCTTCAGGAGTGAGAACCAAGCTCTCGGCGCCCTGGCCGGCGGTGGGAGTCGGCGCAGGTGTGGGTTTCCCCACAACCCCTGGTTTGCATGCGACCAAAAGCAGTACCAGCGAAACCACCCAAACCACGCCCCAAGCGTAACACGAGCTTGGAGCTCGCCGTGGTGCGCTGTTCCCTAAACTTCCGTAAGTTCCCAAAGCGTGCGCTGGGCATGCCACGCCTTGCCTTCCCCTTGTGCAACAAAAGCGGTAAAGTTAAAGACCAGGATGGGTACGTTGACCAGGATCGGAAAGTACGAGATTGCCGAGCAAATTGGTATGGGTGGCTTTGGCGTGGTTTACAAAGCCTGGGATCCCTATATTCAGCGGTGGGTAGCGCTTAAGACCTGCAACGCCACGGATCCCGAAACCACGCAGCGGTTTTTCCGCGAAGCCCAGCTGGCGGGTAACCTCCAGCACCCCAACATCACGATGATTTACGACTTCGGGGTGGAAAACGACACCCCTTACTTTGTGCAGGAGTTTCTCTCCGGTGTGGACCTGGACGAGCTCATGGGTAAGCAGCCCCTCTCCCTTCAGGCTACACTGGCCATCCTCCTGCAAGTGTGCGCGGGGCTTGAATACGCTCACTCTCGCGGGGTGGTTCACCGCGACATCAAGCCCGCCAACGTCCGGGTCTTAGAGGATGGCACCGTCAAGATCATGGATTTTGGCATTGCCAAGTCGTTGCAAAGCGAAAGCCGCCTGACCCAAACCGGTGTGGCTTTGGGAACCGCGGGTTACCTTTCTCCCGAGCAGCTTTCGGGAAAGCCCATTGACCACCGCAGTGACATCTTCGCACTGGGGGTTATGGCTTACGAAATGGTCACCGGTGTGCGTCCCTTTGCCGGCCCCAACCTCTCCAACATCATTTACCAGATCCTCAACCAGGAGCCCGTGCCCCCCAGGCAGCGAAACAAGAACTGCCCGGAGCGTTTGGAAAAAGCCATCCTCAAGTGCCTAGCCAAGGACCCCGCAAAACGCTTTGCTAACGTGCGGGACTTTGCCCGGGAACTAAAAATGGTCGTTCAGGAACTTCCCACGCTCGGGCCCCGCGCCGAAACCACCACCGCCATCGTGCGCTCGGAGTTGGCTCGCCTTGCGGGCCACAGCCCCTTGGAGATTACCAGCGCCACGCAGCTTTCGGCTGCACCGCTGGAACATTACCCCACCGAGCCCGTACAGCCGCTTCGGCGCCGCTGGCCCTGGCCGTACGTTCTGGTGGGGACAGCTTTAGTCCTAGCAGGGGGCGGCTATGTCCTGTTTTTTGGGGAAAAAGAGCGGCAGACAGGAGCTTACGTTGCCGCTACCCCGGTGCCCAAGCCCACCCCCACACCCTCCACCCCCACTCCACCCCCCGTTGTGCAAACCGTGCAGGTGGAGTTGGTGATCACGCCGCCTGCGGAGGTGGAGGTGGACGGGAGACCCTTAGGTCGCGTTGCCAGCAGTACGCTTTCCTTGACTCCGGGAGCCCACCGGTTTCGTTTTCGCATCCCTGGTTTTTTGGACCGCAGCGAAGAGGTGGAGGTGCGGCCAGATCAACCACGGTTGGTCTTTGACTTACCGCGGTTCGGCCTCCTCAACGTGCTCCCGGACATGGACGTCCCCATTCGCGGGGCCGAGGTTTTCCTTGATGGCAAACCGTTGGGCAGTTTGCCTGTAAGCGGGAGAAAGGTGGCCGTGGGTGAACATCGGGTGGAGGTGAGCTGGCCGGACGGAAGCAAGTTTGAAGCGCTGGTGGTGGTTAAAGACACCGTTCCCACCCATTTAGTGGTGCGACCGGGCGGGGGGTCGTCGTAGGCCCTTGGGCCGCTCTGCCACCGGCGCTTTTCATTTGCCAATGAAAACGTTAAACTCTAGCGCATGAAACGAGTGCTTGCGGCTTGCCTGCCCTGTCTGTTGCTTGCCGTTTCGCTTGCTGCCCAAACTACTTTGGACCGCGCTCATGAAGCCTTTCGTCAAGGACAGTGGCAAAAGGCGGCGCAGCTCTTCACGCAAGCCGCCGAGGAAGCGCAAGACGCCAGAAACCGGGCAGAAATCCGCGTGAAGCTCGCGTGGACGTACTTTTTTGCCTTGAAAAACCGAGCCAAGGCCGAGCAAACGCTGCGCCAAGCCGTAAACGATGCTCCCGATTTGGAGATTATCCCGGACCTTTACACCGACGACTTTGTGGCGCTTTTTGCCCGAGTAAAAAGCCAACTCGCCGCCCCAGGACCTGCCCCCATACCCAGTCGCCCCGGCCCCGTTTCCGGGGGTCTTCCCGCCCTTCGCGCCAAGCTAGCCAGTGCCGTGGATGCTTTTGCCTTGGAGGCACTGCTTGCGGAAGCCAAAGCCTTGGAACCTGCACAAACAGCCGCCACCCTGCCCGACCTCCTGGAACTGGAAGCCGATATCCTCGACCGCCTTGCCCGCCCCCAGGAAGCCCTGCGCCTACGGGGAAGGGCGCAAGCGCTGCGGACTGTAGCCCAAGCGGCACCCGGCACCGTGGTGGTGCCCTTGGAAATGATCCGCCAGGCTCGACAGTTCTTGGTGGCTGGCCAGCCCCAGGATGCCATTGCGCTCCTGCAAGGGGTCCTGGATGCGCTGCCCTCCTGCATTCCGGCCTTCGAGGTGCTGGCGCAAGCCTACGTGGACGCCGGCCTTTTCGACGAGGCCTACAGCGCGTTGCAAACCGCTCTTATGGGTAACGAAAAGCCCGAGCTGCTTTTGGCCTTGGGCGAGCTGGAGCTGGCCCGGCAACGTCCTACGGCAGCCAGAGATGCTTTCCGCCGAGCCGTCACGCTGGATCCCAGCAACGATCGAGCCTTGGCCGCTGCTGGCCTTTTGGCCGCTACCCTTGAGGACTACGCTTCAGCCAGAGATTTCTTGGACCAAGCCCTAAAAGCCAATGGCACCTTGTACCAAGCGCGGGTAGTGCGGGCGCAGCTTGCCCTCATGCAGGGCCAACCCCAGGAAGCAGTGACCCATCTGTTGCGGGCACTCCAGGTGCGCCCCCAGGATCCCTGGGCTACGGGGTGGCTGGGGGTGGCCTATTTGGCAGTGGGGGACGTGAGCGCCGCAGAAACCCGCCTTAAAGAGGCAAGCAAAGCCGGAAGTGAGGAGTTCACGCTTTTTCTGGCGGAAGCTTTGGTCCGTCAAGGCCAAGGCCAAGAAGCCCTTAAGCTGCTTAACCCCGATCACCCCGATCCCCAAGCCCAGCTGCTGCGGGCGAGGGCCTTCGTGGTCTCGGGGAAAACGCAAGAAGCCAAAGAGCTCTTGCAACGCCTGGCAAAGCTTTACCCCACCCACGGGGGCATTCGTTACCTTTTGGGCTACACCCAGGTGCAGCTGGGGGAATGGCAAGGGGCGGTGGAAACCTTGAAGACTGCCCAGGAGCTTGCCGGTGCTCCCCCCTTTGTGGGGGAAGCCGTAGTCCTGGCGCAAAAAGCCAGCAAAGCCCAAGAGCTCATGGACACCGCTTTCACACCACCACCGGCGCCGTCCCGCCGGTAAGACGAGAAAGCAAATCTTGGAGGATACGGGCGGTAGCACCCCAAATGCGATGGGGACCGTAGTGCAGAACCGGCGCGCGCAAGGTAATCCCTTGCCACGTAAACTCTTGCTCCTCCACCAACAGCGGGTTGGCAATAACCGAAAAGGGCACCGGTACCACGGCCGCCACTTCTTGGGGATCAGGCGTCAGCTGGTGGGGGTAAGGAATGGCACCCACCACCGGCGAAATGACAAAGCCCGTGACCGTGAGAAGGTCGTCCAAGTGGCCTAGGATCATCACCTGCTCTTCGGGGATACCCAGCTCTTCCCGGGTTTCCCGCAGGGCGGTGGCTATCTCGTCAGCGTCCCCATCGTCCCTCGCCCCTCCAGGAAACGCGTACTGGCCAGGGTGATGGAACAGGTGATCAGCCCGGCGGGTAAGCAAGACCCAAAGCTCGCCGCCAGCCACGTAAAGTGGCACCAGCACTGCCGCAGCCGTGGCTTCTGGCATCTCTACGCGACGCACCGGTTGAGCCTGGAGCAGACGAGCTACTTCCTCAAACCACACGGCTTTTCTCAAGCTTTCCCGTGGAAGCCTCATCCAAGGCAGCCGAAAGCTCCGCCACGGCAGCTACCAACGTATGCGCGGCAATCTCGGGTGGATGGCCGCCGTTCTCCCAACACGTACGCGCCTGACGCTTTTTTTCCGCCAGCACTTCTGGGTTTTGGGCCAAATATGCGAGCCATCTCGCCAGCTCCACCGCTCCCTCACCCCCGGGACGAATACGCAAAGCCACCTCCGGCGGGAACTCCAGGAACTGCTGGTAACCGCACACCACCACAGGTTTGCCACAGGCCAAAAAGCGCAACACTGCTGCCGAGGTTTCCCCCGCGGTAGGAAAACGGGGCACCAGGCCCACATCGGCGGCGGCCAAGATGTGGGCCAGCTGCGCGCGGCGGGCGTAACCGAAAAGCACCACGTGTGCATCAAGCCCCATTGCCCGCACCGCCGCGGCCAAGTTTTCCCCTTCCGCACCCTCGCCCACCACCAAAAGCCGCACGGGTACTGAAAGCTCCCGTAACATGGCCAAGGCACGCAAGATCACGTCGAGCCCCTTCGCCGGTGTGAGGAAACCCAAATGCACCGCCAAAAGTTCGTTCTCCGCCAACGCAAGCTGCTTTCGAAAGCTTGCCCCGTCCCCGCCGTCAAAAGCAGCCACCGCCAGGGGCACGGTTCGCACGGGTACGCCTGGAAGCTCGGTGCGTAGCACCTGTTCGGCATTGCGGTTGTGCACCAAGACAGCGCGGGCAAAGCGCAAATAGGCGGGACGGGCAGGAAAGAGGAAAGGGTCGAGAGGGCCAGTAAAGCCCCAGCGACGAGCCCACGCCAGCGCTTTGCCTGCCTTGCCCGCTGCCGCGGAAAGCTCCTCGGCAAACCGCCCCCAGTCTCCAGTGCTGGCGGCCTCCTCCACCAGCAAGTGATGGAGCACCGCATCGTGGACGACCACCACCCCCCCGAATTGCCGTAACCTGGCCGCCACCCACAGGTGGTACGGGTTATTGCCCAGGTGTAACAGCTCCAGCCCTGGCGGTGGTGCGTGGCTCGGAAGCCACGTAACCTTTTCCCGCCATCCCACCTGAGGCTCGCTACCCGGAGGCGCAACCACGGTAATTTTCACAAGCTCTGCCAGGTGTGGCAGCAACTCATCGGCGTAATCCGCTACCCCTGAGCGGGTAGGCGGCAACGGTGAGCTCCAAGTCAGGTGCAACGTCCTCACGCTTGCTGGGTTTCCAAAACCTGCTGCTTGAGGTAGGCTTCAATGAAACCGTCCAAATCGCCATCCAACACGCTGTCGGCGTCACCGACCTCAAAGCCCGTGCGCACGTCTTTCACCAAGCGGTAGGGTTGCAGCACGTAGGAACGGATTTGGTTCCCCCAAGCAATGTCTTTCTTTGGACCCTTTATCTTCTCCAGTTCCTGTTCCTTCTTTTGCCGCTCCAGCTCAAATAGACGGGCCTTCAGTACCTTCATGGCCGTGGCGAGGTTCTTGATTTGTGACCGCTCGTTTTGGCAACTCACCACAATGCCTGTGGGAAGGTGGGTGATCCGTACTGCCGAGTACGTGGTGTTGACCCCCTGCCCTCCGGGACCCGAAGCACAAAAACGATCAATGCGCAGGTCCTTCTCATCAATGGTCACCTCCACTTCCTCGTCCACCTCAGGGTACACGTGCACTGAGGCAAAGGAGGTGTGACGGCGTCCCTGCGCATCAAAGGGAGAAATACGTACCAAGCGGTGAATGCCGTTTTCCGCTTTCAGGTACCCGTACGCGTATTCACCGCGCACCAGCACAGTGGCCGACTTGATCCCGGCCTCCTCAGCATCTTGGAGGTCCAGGATCTGCGCTTCAAAGCCCCGCCGCTCACACCACCGGAGGTACATGCGAAGCAGCATGTTGGCCCAGTCTGCGGACTCCGTGCCTCCGGCCCCAGGGTGGATTTCCAAGTAAGCGTTGTTGGCGTCGTACTCGCCGGTCATCTTGATTTCCAAGGCCAACTGCGCCAAACGGGGCTCGATGCGCGCCATGGCCTTAGAGAGCTCCTCCTCCACCGCCGGATCCTCTTCCGCCAGCTCTCCCAAGACCTCCAGCTCCTCCGCCGCTTCTGCTAAAAAGCGGTCGTTGGCTAGCTTAGCTTCCAGAGCGCGCACCTGCTGCATGACCTCCCGGGCCTTTTCGCGGTCCTGCCAAAAATCAGCCCTTTGCGTTTTCTGGCTTAACTCTGCCAATTGACCGGAAAGCCGAGGAGCGTCAAAGGTACCCCCGCAGCTTTTGGATTTCCTCCCTAAGCTCTGCAACCTTGGCACGTTTTTCTTCCAGCATAAACACCTCAAGGGTGGGCGCGCCGCTTTCGGCGGGACCATGAACCCCACACCGTGGCCAGTATAACAACAGCAAACCCGCAAACCGGCAAAAGGTGGAGCCATAGAGCAAAGCGAGCCGCAGGTGTAAGGCCTGTCCCTGCCTTAACTTCGGTCACGATCACACCCCGCTCACGCAAAGGGAGTTGCTGGAGCACCCGTCCGTAAGGGTCGACGATAGCCGAAATGCCGGTGTTGGCGGCGCGCACCAGGTAACGGCGGTTTTCTATTGCCCGCAAGATGGCCAGCGCCAGGTGCTGGTACGGCGCCGCCGAATCCCCGTACCACCCGTCGTTGGTCACCGTCACCAAAACACCTGCACCTTTTCGCACTTGCTCGGCGGCGTGTAAGGGGAAAGCCACCTCGTAGCACACGGCCCCCCCAAAAGAGCCCACCGGCCCTGGGAGCAGGCGCGCTTCTTCACCCGGAGTAAACCCCCCCACCTCCCGCACCAGAGGCCGGAAAAAAGCAATGCGTCCCAAAAGCGGCACGTACTCTCCAAAGGGCACCAGATGGACTTTGTCGTAGCGGGACAAGACGCCCTCAGGAGCCACCGAGTACATGGAGTTGTAGTAGTTGCCGGTTTCATCGAAGCCAATGGAGTTGAGGGTCAGCCAAACTCCGTGGCTTTTGGCGAAGTTCCCAAGGGCAGCACGAAAATCGGGATCCCGCTCCACCAGACGCGGGACCGCGCTTTCTGGCCAAACCACCCACGTGGCACCTAACGCCACCGCTTCTTGGGAAAGTCCCCAAACCCAGCTCTCAATGGTCTTGAGGTTTTCCCCGTCCCACCTTACCTCCAGAGGCACGTTGGGCTGAACCGCAGCCACCCGCGCACCCTCACTGCTTCCCTGAAACCGGGGGGTGGCCAACCCCAGAATCACCGCCAAGCTCAAGCCTAAAGCTGTAAAACCAAAGTCACGAACGTTTCTCGCCCAAACCCCCCAAGCTGCCGAAAACAACACCCCTCGTAGCAAGAGCCCATAGGCTGTCGTCCCCAAAATCGCCACCGGCGCCAAAAGCGACGGCCAGGGGACAAAAGCCGCCACCAATGGATTCCAAGGGAAGTTAAAGGGTGGGAGACCTTGCGCCATCTCCCCCGCGGCCAAGCCCAGAGCCAGCACCGCCCAACCCCAACGGCTTCCCACCCGCGCCGCCACCCAAAACGCCACGCCCCAAAAAGCCCCAAGGATTGCGCTCATAACTGCCAAAGCCAAAAATGCGGTCCCGCCCGAAAGGTGGCCATAGCGGGTCATGACCTCCATCACCCAGCTCACCGCCAAAAGCCAATGGCAAAACCCGGCCCAAAATCCCAACACGAACGCGCGCTTCGGGGTAGCCTGCCGGAGGAGAGCGGCCAGCGCCAGGGCTGCCACTGGCAGCGCCCATACCCAGTGCCAACGAGGAAGGGCTAAGGCTGTGGAAACCCCACCCAGGGTTGCCAGCAACCAAGGTTTGCAAATGGTTGCTTTCACGCTGCTTCGGTCCCCGAACCTAGTCGCGAAAAGAAAGCTTCCGCCGCTTCTCGCCCCGCGCGTACGGCCTCATCCACCGCGTGGTAATCGGCCCAATGGAGGTGGTTGACTTTCGGGGCAATGACAAAATCCGCTTCTGCCAAGAGCCTCCCACGCAACGCTTGCCACCCCATGGCCGCGGCCCTCAGCATGGCGCGGGCCACCCCATCCTTGCCCGGGTGCCCCACAGGTAGACCCTCGCTCACCTCCACCGCCAATACCGGCGCGCCCAAGCTCCGGGCAGCGCGCACCGGAATTTCCGCCACCGCGCCGCCGTCCTGCAAAAAACGACCATCCACGGCAATGGGGTTCACGAGACCCGGCATGGCGGAGCTGGCCGCCACCGCGCGCACCAGGGAACCGCGGGAAAGCCAAACCTCTTCACCGGTAAGCGTATCGGTGGCTACCGCCACAAACGGTACTGCCAGCGCCTCGATGGGCTCATCGGGCAGGAAAAAACGAACGTAATCCAGCATCTGGGCCTCAGAAAGCAACGATCTCCGCAACAAAACGTGCACCACGCGCAAGGTTATTTTTGCCCGCTGCCACAGGCTCCCCTGCCCCAATTCGTGAAAATCGGGCATGCTCCGCGCCCGCCCCGAAGTGACGAAAGCTCGCACCCTTTCCACCGCCCCTGGCCCCAACGTCAGCCACAAGGCCCCCAAAAGCGCCCCGGAGGAAGTGCCGGCCATGCCCACCACTTCTACACCCTTCGCGGCCAAAACCTCCAGCACACCAAGGTGGGCCACGCCGCGCATACCACCGCCTCCCAAGGCCACCACAACTTTTTGCGGCATGCTGCGCACCTTCACCGCGGCCCTGGTTTTCCCGCCAGCGCTGGGGCTGAGCGGTGAAGCACAATGGCTTCCAACACCCCCTCGGCCACCCGCCTGGCCTTGTCCGAAATGTGCTCCAGATCGTCGGTCACACCGCGGGGATCAATATCCCCGATCTTGTCGCCCACTTCCACCGGCACGCTGTCCCGTAAAAGGCCGCGGATAACGCCAGAAATGCGTGCAACGATGGGGAAGTCATCATCCACCGGCACCCCGCGGTAGAGGTCTTCGCGCAAGACCAAAAGCGAGATGAAACCGATCTTTTCCCCCTGCTGCACCCGGTCGCCGATTTGCTTGGAAGTGTGGAAGATCCCCCGGTACTGGGCCCTGATCACCCGCTCTTGGCTGTAGCCCATGATGGCCGCCGGCGGTTCGGGGGCCAGCTCCTCCCCATCTTGCAAAATTCTCCCCAGGTGGGGGCCCCGCACGGTCTCCACCACCACATGGCAATCCCTGCCCGCCCGGTAGCCAGGACCAAGGGCAATGACCAACGGCGCCAGGTCCGGCGTGAGCCCCCAGTTGTGCCGGAGCATGGCAGCTTCCACGTAAACGTCCGGAGGCCACGCGCGCAATACGGTTTCCAGTGGAAAGGTGGTGATAGCCAAGTCCCCGCGGGCATGCACCGCCGGCACCTCGCGGAGGTCCATGACCAGGCGGGCGGTTACCCCGTCTACGGTTTTGGAATGCGTAAACACCGCCTCGGAAAAGCAAACGTTGCGCCGCACCGCCTTGGGAAAGGGGAGCTCCACCAACAAGATACGATCAAACCCATGGCGTGCCAAATGGGCCGCTACCCCGCTGCCTAGCTCCCCCGCCCCACGGATCAGGACAGAAAGCGATGCCAAATCTCGGTTCATAGGACCGCCACCGCCTCCACTTCCACCTGCGCCCCGCGCGGCAGTGCCGCCACCTGAACCACCGCGCGCGCCGGTCGGTGCTCGCCAAAAAAGGCCGCGTAAATCTCGTTGAAAACTTGGAACTGGCCAAGGTCCACCAGGTACACGTTCACCTTGGCTACCGAGCTCAGATCACCGCCAGCGGCTCGTACAATGGCCGCCAGGTTAGCGAGAGCCTGGCGGGCCTGGTCAGCAAAGCTTTCGGGTATGGCGCCACCATCGGGCGGAAGCGGAATTTGCCCGGAAACAAACAGCAAGTTGCCGGCGCGTACCGCTTGGCTGTAGGGACCTATGGCTTGAGGGGCGTCGGTGGTTGCAATGGGCGCGAGCATCATAGCCAAAGCTAGCCTCCTTCTTCCGAAAATTCCCAAATCTCCGGAAGGTTACGGTACTGCTCAGCAAAGTCAAGGCCAAAACCCACCACAAACACGTCGGGAATTTCCAAACCCACAAAGTCTACCGGCACTTCTCGCTGGCGGCGGGAGGGCTTGGAGAGGAGAGCCACCACCTTCATGGAACGCGGGTGCCGTGCCGCAATGAGGGCCAGCACGTCCACCAGGGTAATGCCGGTGTCCACGATATCCTCAACCACGTACACGTCCTTACCCGCAATGTCCACGGTGAGGTCTTTCACCAGCGTTACCGTCCCTGAGGAGTTGGTGGACGACCCGTAGGAAGACACCTGGATGAAATCCACCACCACTGAGTGAGTAAGCCGCTGCGTAAGGGCAGTGAAAAAGTAAACCGCCCCCTTGAGGATGCCCACAAACACCGGGTCCTTGGCAACTAAATCGCGGTTGAGCTCCTCAGCCAAACGCTCAATAATGTTGTCCAACTCCGCTTTTGCCACCACGCGCCGTTTCAGCATAGCTTCCGTCCCACCAAGGGCGCATTATGCCGGATTTTCTGCCGTTTTTGGCGTCTTGGCCACAATGGCAGCTGCCGCAGCCCTCGCCGCTTCCCCTCTAGGCATCTTGCACTGGTCGGCGAAACCCTATAATCTTCCCGTAAGGTAGGCTACTGTGAGCGTGGCGAGCGTTGCCGAGCTGAACCAGCGATACATCAAGCTTGCGGATCGTTGCCGCGCGCAATGGACTTTTTATCAGCTTTTGCAAGGCCTGCACAAACACCTCAAGCACGACCTATCGCCGCCTTTACTCGAGTTTCGCGACACCTTCGACCGCTTAAAGGAAGTGGCGGACAACCTGAGCAACCCAGACACCACCGCGGTGCTTCGGCTTATCGAAAAAGTGGAGCTGCACGCCCACCTCACCGACACTAAGCTGCGGGAAGCTGACCGAGCCGTTTCCCCTTCGCTTTTACGCCGCTTTTTTGACCGCTTGAGCACCCGCGACGAGAAAGTGCTCTTGGCAGTCATCAAGTTTTACATGGACGCCCCCAACCTGGACGAGGACGTCCTGGACAAACTGGATGTGTTGTTCACCAGGCTTGCGGAAATCCCTCGGGCCGAGGGGGGGTTCTTGTCGCGAGAACGGCACGAGCTGGAAAGGCTTGTGAAGCCGCTTCTCTTTGGGCGACAAATCCCCGAGATCCCCGACCGCGAGGTGGAGATCCTGCTGGAAGCCGTGCTGGAGCTCCGTTCGGAAATCTTGGCGAAGAGAACCTTTACCGAGCTCATGACCAGCGGCAGCCTCGATCGCTTCCGCAACCTCAAACGGCGGCTGGGTGCCTCATTGCTCCACCCACGGCTCTTGCCGGCGCTCATGGAAAGCACCGTAGCCATTAAAAACCGCTTTCGCCTCTTGTGGGAGGAGGAGGAAGTCCTCATTCTGGAAGACACCAACCGTGTCATGGAGCTGGCACGGCAACTGGAGCGCAACCCGGAGATGGCAACACCGGAGCTGCGGGAAGCCATCGAAATCTTTGGCCAAACTCGCCAGCGCTTCGAGAAAGCACGAGAGGAAGATAACCTGCGAACCGAGGACATCCAAGCCCTTCGCCAAAGCCTCAACAGCATCATCGAGCAGTTCGACAGCCAGCATCCGGTTGCTGATGCTGCCACCTTTCCGCCAGCAGTCGAGGCGGAGGCGTTGGAAGAACCCACCCCACCGCCACACCTCACCGCCGTTGCCGCCTCCGGTCCACCCGCGGCTGACCCCTTGCTCCACGAGTTCTTGAGCAAGATCCTCTTTGCCCTGGAGCTGGCAGGCAAGGACCGCGCCCCCGGGGAGCTGGCCCAAGCCCGGGAAGTGGTGGCCTTGCGTTTGGAACCTTGGGAAGTGGAGGCTTGCTTGGCCTTGGCCAGCGGCCGGGTGAGGGATGGAGACATTGCCAGCGAACGCAAAAAACTCTTTGCTCTGGCCGCCGCCCTACGCATCAAAGCCGACGAAGAGGCCCGGGAAATAGACCGGCTCTCCAAACGCAGCTCAGAACGTCTGGCTGAGCTTCTGGAGCAGGCCACCCAAACATTGCAACGGGCTTCAGAAATGGACCGGCGATTCGCGTGGCTCATTGAAGACGCCCTTTACCGCGGGGAAACCGAGCACCTGGAGCGCCTATACCGTTCCCGTTTCCGCCTCCTACGGGCGTACTCCGGCCTTTGGCTCATCCACAATGATCGCGGCGGCGTCTCCCCCTTCTAACTCCATGGGGTGGAAGTTACGGGTAGGCGAAGCGGCGTTCGCACTGCAGCCCCCTCGGCTGATCGTCGGGCGCAGCCGCTCCTGCGACGTTCGTTTGCGGGAAGACACCGTATCCCGCCTCCACGCCGCTTTTGTATGGGAAGAAGAAGGCTGGGTCCTTGAGGACCTGGGCTCATCCAACGGCACCTTCTTGAACGGCCAGCGCGTGGTGGAGCGCCAACGCGTGAAAGCCGGGGACCAGGTACGATTTGGAGCCGTCAAGGCCACGGTAGAAGGACCCACGGGGGTAGCTGCCGGCTCCGGAGCGCGCTTCACGCGCGCCCCTGAGGCCACCTGGGATTACACCGTGGGCTTGCAAACCTTGCCCCCCGCTCCCCCCTTCGTACGCCTGGCTGCCCTGGGGTTGGACCTCGCCCTTTTTGCTTTGGGCTCTCTCGTCCCCTTTCTCCCCATGATCACCATGTGGGCGGCGGAAAGCTTCCTCCTGCGTCCGGAAACCCTTCCCCCAAGCTTGGCCACCAAATCCTTTGTGGCCGGCGGCTGCGGGGCCCTTTGGGTTTTCTACGCCTGGTATTACTGGATTCACGGCTGGGCGCGCCGGGGAGGCACCCCAGGAATGCGACTGTTGCGCCTCCGCCTGGTGGACGACCTTTTTCGCCAGCCGGTGGGCTACGCGCGCGCTTGGCTTCGGGCTCTTGGTTGTTTGGCTACGGTCTTCACCCTGGGCTTGGGTTTTCTCTTGGTTTTTATCCGCCCGGATCGCCGCGCCCTCCACGATGTCCTGGCCGGCACCCAGGTGGTGCAACGCCAACCCACCCCGTAGCTCAGCCCCGTCTCTTTCGTTTTTTTCGCCCCTCCAACGGGACACCTGACCCGGCTGCCGCACGAAATCTGCCCGCAATGAGGTTGGTAACCTCATAAAACATCTGCCCAAAATCCCGAAACGCTCCCCTGCGCCGCCTACGGCCTTTCCACGCTTTGAGCTCAGGCGGACGCTTTACCCAAGGGCTGCCGCAAGTTGGTTTTGGCAAAGGTGTGGCCTGCTTGGCGTATCCTCAAAGCCTTCACTTTCTTTGTGGGCCCGCCGCGGAAAAAACGTCGGGCCGCCGCGCAAGAATGTGGGACCGTCGCAGAAAAATGTGGGGCCGCCGCGGAGAAATGTGGGGCCGCCGCGGAGAAATGTGGGGCCGCCGCTCCGCGGCGGCTATTCGTGTTTTTTGCAAGACCCGCGCCGTTTTGTGGTGACGCAACGCGCTGCAGCAAGGCTGGCTTGGGGGATATGTGGCCCGCGGGCCGCAGCCCGGCACCGTCCTTGAGCCTGTTTGGGGGCAGGCTGGGATGGGAGGGGTGTGGCCAGCGCGGTGCGTTCGCGGCGAAGGCGGGCAATCCTGCGCGCCAAGGGTGCAGGGTTGAGAAAGAAGGCCTTGTGGCGAAGGGTGCGCTTCGTGTCTTCGTCTATCTGCGGGCAAGCCAACAGTCTCGCAAGCGGTGTTTGTGGCGCGTCGTAGTGCTTGCGAGGACCTGGCGCGGGGGGCACGGCCGCACGCCCCCACCCACCTGCGCGCTCCGCCCCCCGACCGCGCAACGTTCGGCCTGGCAAAGCCGGGCCTCGCGTACCCTTACACCGGCGAAGCCGGATGCGCGCTCCGACGTTTGTAACTACTGGCGAGCACAAACTCGTTCAAAATCACACCCCGCTCCTTCTTTGTGGCTTGCTGATACCGCCCGGCAAACGCCTTCACCAACACTCTCCTTTCAACCATGGTCAGCTCCATTTCCGCTTCCCCCCTCGAGAAGCAGTCTCGTCCTTCTCCCCCTTTCGGGCAGATTCTTATGTGAGGCAACCACCCCTTTTCGGGCAGATTTTTGATGAGGCAACGCGTTCTCTTGACACCAGCTGCGGTGTGGGCGAGAGTAAGAACGTGGAGCAGGGCATGGGGCTTTACGAAAAACTCGTGGCGTTCTTTGAGCGGGACAACTGGGAGTTCCGCACCATCCCCCATTACCAAGCTATCGAAATGGGGGTGGCCGGGGAAAACAGCACCTACCGGCTGGTAGCCTTAGCCGATGAGGAGCGGTCCATCGTGCGCTTTTTGGTGTTTTTGGAAGGCAAGATACCCGAGCCCCGACGCCGGGACATCATGGAGTTCCTCACCCGCGCCAACTACGGTTTGCTCCTGGGCAACTTTGAAATGGACCTCTCCGACGGCGAGGTGCGATTTCGGTGTTCTGCCAGCACTGAGGGTAGTGACCTTTCCTACGAGCAGTACCGCAACATGCTGTACATCAGCGTGGGCATCATGGATCGCTACTTCCCCGGCCTGCAACGGGTCGTGCAGGGATCCGCCGATCCCGCCGCCGCCATTGCCGATATCGAGTCTTAAGGGAAACCTCAAAGCCCAGGGCTAGGCGCCACGTACCCTGGCAGTTCTCGTGCCCGCTCTTTACACCCAGGACCTACTTCCTCTGCCACAAGGTAAAGGGGCCGGCGTTTTACTTCATCGTAAATGCGCCCCACGTACTCCCCCAGCAGTCCCACCATCACCAACTGCACACCACCCAAAAACAAAATTGCCGCCATGAGCGAGGTGTAGCCCGGCCAGGAAATTCCTGCAAACTTGAGGGCAATGACCACCAGGATGTACAGGAAGGCAAAACCGGAGACCATAAAGCCCAGCCAGGTGGCCAGCTGCAAAGGCACATGGGAAAAGGACGTGATGGCATCCACGGCAAAGCGCAGCATCTTGCGCCACGGGTACTTGGTGGTGCCGGCGTGGCGAGGTGCGCGCTCGTAAAGAACACCGCTTTGCGCAAACCCCAGCCAAGCCACCAAACCGCGGGTAAAGCGGTGGCGCTCCGGGAGGCGCCGGAAAGCTTCCACGGCGCGCTTACCCATAAGGCGAAAATCCCCGGTATCCAAAGGGATTTCTACCGAAGTAATGCGCGCGAAAAGCCGGTAAAAAAGCTTGGCTGTGAGCTTTTTGCAAAACGTTTCCCCGTGGCGCGCAGCCCGCACCGCGTACACCACCTCAAACCCCTCCCGATGTTTGGCCAGAAGCTGCGGAATAAGCTCCGGCGGGTCTTGAAGGTCGGCATCCATGATCACCACTGCCTCGCCCTGGGCGTGATCGAGACCGCAAGCAAACGCCATTTGGTGGCCAAAATTGCGGGAAAAACGGAGCCCCCTCACCCGAGCGTCGGCTTCCGCCAATCCCCTGATAATCTCCCAACTCCCATCCCGGGAACCATCGTCCACAAACAGGATTTCCCAGGAAGAGACAGTGCCCGACAGCACCTTCGTCAAGCGCCCATAAAGTTCGGGGAGGTTTTCCTCTTCGTTAAAAACCGGAATCACAACAGAAAGCTCAGGTGCCACCGCTTGTACTCCTTTCCCGCAGCCGGCAAACCTCCACATCCGTAGAACCTCGCTCTGACCACGCCCGGCGTGTCAAAAACCAGCGCCCCACGTCCGCACCTTTCACCCCCCGCCACCTCTCCACCCACCAAGCGCGCAGGGGGATGACCTCGCACACGTAAGTGTCACCCCAAACGCGTTTGTGGAACTCCAGCTTACCGGGATCCGCCACCACCAAAGGCGGGGCCCCTTCTGCCGCCGGCAAAGACCACAGCACGGGAAGACCCTTCCACTGCCAAGAAAGGGGCCAGGCGGCCTCCCCTTCTACCGCCGCAAAAACTTTTTCCGGGGCGTGCCGATGAAGCTTTACGCCTTCCCGCGCCAAAGCCTGTTCGCTTTTGGTCGTTTGTACGAAAACCAAAAGCTCGGCGTGCGGGTCCTGCGGCTCAATGGTGGGATAGATAAAGGTCACGGCCACCGCCGACCACGCGGTGGCCACCAGTCCCAAGGCCACCAAGCTTTTAGCCAACCACCTGCGAGAGCCCGCCAAGATATAGGCTAACTCCACACCGGCCAGCGGTACCCATGGGAGGACCTGGTGCACCAAAAGCCACGGCACCTTTTCCCCCAAGTAAGCGTACATGGCGATGGCACCCGCACCCCAAAGGATCGCGAAGCGTTCGGGGCCCGCGAGTCGGTTGCGGCGCCGCACCACAGCTGCCAATGCCAAGCCCAGGGTGAAGAACTCGTAGAGTAGTAGGCGGGGGAAATGGTACGTCCACGGCCCACCCACCCGCTGCATTTTATGTTGCTCGTACCAGTAGCGTAAAGCCTTCAATGGGAAAAGCACATCTTGCGGCCATGAGAAGAAGACCGTGTAAAACAGGATGCAAACCAAGGCAAAAACACCCACGGCCACCAGGAGCTGCCGGCGATGGCGTGGCCAAAAGCCGCGCCACCAAGCCAAGACCTTCGCGGGGCCAAACCAAAACACCAAGCCTAAGCCCGCCGCCAGCCACAGCACCCCCGTCACGTAAATGGTTTCCTTGGAGGCCGCATGCAAAGCCAAGAAAAACCCGGCCCAAGGCCAAAGTCGCCGCTGGCTTTTCCTTTGAAGCCACACAAGACCCAAGGTCAAAGCCGTAAACAGGCTTACAGGAACATCGTTGCGGGCAAAGCGAGAAAAGTACAAGAAGCTGGGGGAAAGGGCCAAAAGCCACCCCATGGCCAGGGCCGCACCGCGGCCCACCACCGGGCGCAGGAGCAACGGGGCAAAAGACAGGACGGCGCCGCACGCGGCAGAGTAACTGCGCAGCACAAAGTCGTTTTCCCCAAAAACTGCAAATAAACCTGCAAGGATGAAGTATTGCACCGGTCCATGGTAGGTGGGGTCGTAACGGTAGCTTTGGCGGTGCAGGAGCTCCCAGGCAAAGTGCCCATGGATGGCCTCATCGTGATGGGGCGGCTTGGCGTCCAGGTGGAAAAACCGCAAACCCACCGTGAGCACTGCGAGCAGGAGCCAGCCGCTTTTCTCCCAGCGCAGGAATTTCCCCTGGTTGGTGTCATCCAAAAGCTTTGCCCACCAGCGAAAAATCCCCGCGCGCGTGCCTCTTCCTGCCGCCACCAATAGGGAGTATAGCGAGGGATGGGTTTTGGGCTTGCGTCTACCCTTCAGGATTCCTACACTAGGCCCACTGTGCGCGCGAGGCTTTCTGCCACGTTGGCTCTTTGGCTTTTGGCTGACTTGGCCAGCGCTGAGCAAGGCACGGCCCACTTTTGGGTTTTGCGCGTGCCCCCGAAGCGTCACCCCATCCAGGAGCAAGTAGCCGCCCGGTCGCTTTTCGAAAGCCGAAGCTTTACGGTGTTTTTGGCCGAAGGGCAGTCTCTGCCTGCGGAAAGCCGCCTGCCCACCGGTGGCTTGCCGGCTCTTCTAGGACAGCTGGAGGAAGGGCTGGCACGCTTGCGCCAATGGCGGGGGCTCGAACTCGCGGGTAAGGTGGATATCCTGCTTTTGGAAAGCGGCTGGCCGGAAGCCGCTGGTTTTTCACCGTTTGATCTCATGGGGGAAGAAAAGGCTTTAGCTTACGGCTTTCACGCCAATCCCCGGCCCGTGATTGTGGCTAGCTTCCCGTACACCACCACCCAATCCTGGCGCAACACCGCCGCCCTAATGGAATCGCTGTTCCTGCTGGTGACCCTTCCCCCTGCCGATGCGTTCCCCACAGATATGAGCCGTAGCGCCGCTCGCTGGTTCGCGTATCGCATGGGGGTGGCGCCGCCCCGCTACCTTTGGGGGGACGACCAGCCACACCAGCCCGGCCCTTCCTCGTGGTCGCCGCAGAGCGCCCAAGGGTGGGGACCACTGTTTGTGGAGTTCGTTGCTCAAACGTTGGGTCCTGAGGCGGTACCCCAGCTGGTGGCAAAGCAGGCGGCTGCCACCGGCCCTCTTGCCTCCCTTCTCGCCACCCGCGCGCCCGAAAAACGCGAGGAGGACCTCTTCGCGAGCTTCTTCGCCAACCTTTGGCTAGCCCCATGGTTTGGCCCTCCGGCGGTCCCCAACCCGCTGGCCTCCTGCCCCCGCCCTCAGCTCCTCGCTTGGATGGTGGCCTCCCGTCCCGCCTCAGGGCAAGCCACGGTAGGAGTGGGCGGTGGTGGGCTCATAATCCTGCAGGGTGACGGTTTTCCTACCCTCCCCCTTTCGTTGCAGGGAGACCCCTCGGGCCGATGGGTAGGCATCGTGCAAAAGGCAAGTCCCTGGGAACTTTCGCCTCCTCAAGCCTTAAGCTTCGATGCTCGCGCTTTCGCGCGTTTGGAGGCTTCCCCCTTAAGACCGGAAGAAAGGCTCTTGGTTTTTCTCGGCGTGCTCCCCCACCCATCGGGATGGGCAGAGGAGCGCTTTTTGCCCCTGCAGTGGGGGTTGGCCTGGTCACCGCGGATAGCGCCAAACCGCGTTCGCCAGCGTCTTTCGGACCTGGCGGCCAAGCGCTTGGGCGACGTCGCTTCTCCGTGGCGTACGCGGGTTGCGGAGAGCCTCAAGGTCCTTGCCGGTCTCCAAGCCCCCACGCCGGGTACGCCGCCCCTTGCCAGCCGTTACGCCTGGCACCCGCAAGCACCAGCAGTGGTGGCCGCGCTTACGGCCGAAGCCCAAAAACGGGGCTTGCGCACGGAGCGCCAACCTTTCCTGCGCAGCACCCCTTGGGGCACCAAGGCTATATGGGAAAACGTGGTTGTTCACCTCCCGGGTGCTTCACCCCACCGCTTGCCCCTGGTGTTGGCTGCCCATTGGGACGCCTGCGGCCCCGACCCGTGGCGGGCCTTCCGCAGCGCCCGTGGCGTGCTCGACAACGCCCTAGGCGTGGTGACGCTTTTAGAAACCGCGGCGCTTTTGGCCGCCCGCCCCCATAGCATGCCGGTGGAGGTAGTTTTTCTTGCCGGCGGGTGTCACGACGCTGCCGGAGCGCAAGCGTACCTCGCCAGCCACGAGGGGCGGATTGCGGTTTGGGTGGAGCTGGAAGAGCTTTGGTCCAAAAAAGCTGACGATCCGAGCAAGCTGGTGCTGCGGTTAGGAGAAACCAAAACCATGTTCACACCTCGCCTGCCCGTGATCTTTCGACGGTGGGGTTTTGCCACGGAAGTGGGCACCGACGCCGTCCCCCCGCACTGCGGAGCGGCCTTGGCGTCACGGCAAGGGGCCGTGACGATTACGATTTCCGGACCCACCGGCGAGCCCACCGCAGGGGATTTGTGGCCTCCCGAGGCCGAGCTTGCCAGCGTCACCCCCGACTACGTTTTGCTCCTTGCCCAGGGGATTGCCGACCTTGTGGCCACCCTGGGCGGGCGGTAAAAGACGGAGGAAAAGGAGGTTTTTATGACCATTCTCACCGTTAAAGTGGAAAAACCGGAAAGCACGAACTTCATCCTTGGGCAAGCCCATTTCATCAAAACCGTGGAGGACATCCATGAAGCCATCGTCACCACCGCGCCGCAGATGAAGTTTGGCGTAGCCTTTTGCGAGTCCTCAGGACCAGCGCTGATTCGCCGTTCGGGCAACGATGAAGCTCTCGTTGAGCTGGCCACGCGCAATGCTTTGGCTGTGGGTGCCGGTCACTCCTTTTTCGTGTTTTTGGAGCAAGGCTACCCCATCAACGTTCTCAACGCCATCAAGATGGTGCCGGAAGTTTGCCGCATTTATTGCGCCAGCGCCAACCCGGTGGAGGTGGTGGTGGCGGAAACCGAACAGGGAAGGGCCATTCTCGGCGTGGTGGATGGAGTTTCCCCCAAAGGCGTAGAAAAAGACGAGGACGTGCTAGCAAGGTTGCGCTTCCTCCGTAGCATCGGGTACAAGCTGGGGTAAGACTTGACGAACCTCACGCTGCCCTTGTCCCTGGAAGCCCTGGTAATCACTGGCTTTCTGGTGTCCTTTGCCACGGTGGTGATCCCCGGCCCCATTACCCTGGTAGCCACGCACTTGGGCCTCGCCCATCGCTTGGCGGCAGCGTTTTGGTTCTTGCTGGGTGCCACCCTTTTGGATGCGCTTCTTTTTGCAGCTTTGGCTGCCGGTGCCGGCCCTTCCCTCGCCCGCTTGGGGGCGTTGCCGGCGGTGGAGATTTTCGGAGGGTTCGTACTACTATGGGGTGGCCTTACCTCGGCGCGCCACCGGCCCAGCGCCCATTCACGACTTCATTTGCTAAATAACGGCAGGCCACGCCTCCGCTACCTGCTTTTGGGGATGGGGGTTTCGTTGGCCAACCCCCACTACTGGCTGTGGTGGGTAACCGCTGGCCTGGCTTTTGTGGAAGCGGCGCGTACCTATGGCGAGCCGGGCCTCCTGTGGATGTTGGGCGCCCTCATTGGCGGCGTGGTGTGTTGGTACGCACCCCTCCTCTACGCCCTGCACCACGGGAAAACCCTCCTGACACCCCGAGCTGAGGTTTTGGTGGTAAAGGTGTTGGCCGTAGTGCTCGTGGCTTTGGGTTTGGCTCTCGTGGGTTTGGGCGGGTACCGGCTGGGGCTACGCTGGGGTTTGCCTGGCTAAGACCAGGCGTCTTGCGGCGGGGCGCTGGCGTAAACCTTTGCCTCCAGAAACACCCGGAAAAGGTCTCTGTCCAGCGCCCCTTGTTGCACCTCCTCCTCAAGGATCGCCAGCGCGCGTTCAGGGTTTACGGCCTTCTTGTAAGGGCGGTCAGCAGCGGTTAAAGCGTCGTAGATGTCGCAAATGGTCATCATCCGCACTTCCGGTGGAATTTCCTCGCCCCGCAAGCGCCGCGGGTAGCCGCGGCCATCGAGCTTTTCGTGGTGGCCGTAGGCAATTTCCGGGACTCGGCGCAAGCGCTTCGGCCAAGGGATGGTGAGCAAGAACTGATAGGAGTGCACCACGTGCGACTCCACTTCCCGTCGCTCCTCCTCGTCCAAACTGCCCCGGGGGACAGAAAGCCAACGCAGCTCCTCGGGGGTTAACAGCGGAAGAAGCTGACCATCTTCCCCCAAAAACTGCGCTCCTACAAGCTGTTGCAAAACCCCAGCGGTGCTCGCCGCCAACACCGTGGGTTCGTTGGCTTCCAAGACCTTGGCCAACTTGTGGTCAAACTCGGCCCGCATAAAGCTTATGGCCGCGTCCAGCGATCGTAGGTCTTCCACCGTGGGCGGCAAACCCAGTGCCACCAAGCGCTCAAGGAGCTTACGAAGGAGGACCACCTCCTGCGCACGGCGAGCGTGACGGAAGCGCTCAAGGATGAGCTGCAACCGTTCGGGGTACAGCTTTTTGGGCTTGGTGAGCACCGCCTCCCGTACCCCCACCTTGCCAAAGTCGTGGAGAAGGGCGGCGTAACGAAGCTGCCGCAGATCATCCCGCGAAAAGCGCAACCCCCGATACGGCGCCGGGGGGGTTTGCTCCACCGCCCGCGCCAAAGCTAAGGTGTAGTGAGCAACGCGCACGGAATGCCCGCGGGTAGAAGGGTCCCGTTGCTCGATGGCCATGACCGACGCCCGCACAAAGGACTCAAAAAGCCTTTCGATTTCCGCCACCAGCCTGCTGTTTTCAATAGCCACCGCTGCTTGCGCCGCCAGCGCCCGAATTACCGCCACATCTGCTTGCGAAAAAGGCACCACCCACTGATCCGCAGCGAGGCTTGACGTAAGCTTTGCCTGCCGCTGCCGCTTGCGGTTAATGAGCTGGAGCACACCAACAATGTCGCCGGTGCGGGTGGCCATGGGCACCGTGAGCAGGGAACGGGTGTGGTACCCTGAGGCCTGGTCAAAGGTGGGGTTGAAGCGATAGGGGGCATCCTTTGCTAAGGAACGCACGTCCTCCACCGCCACGCATTCCCCTGACGCTGCCACGTAGCCAGCTAAGGAGGTCTCGTCCGCCGGTACCGACCACGCGGAAAAAGCCACCGGTACCGAGTCGTTTTGCGCCAACATAAAATGCAAAACCTTGCCGCCGTCTCGCTCTTCCAGCAAATACAGAGAGCCTGCATCAGCGCACACCAGCTCCCGGGCGCTGGACAAGATGCGCTCCAAAAGCCTTTCCAAATCCCGCTCAGCTACCAGGGCAATGCCAATTCGCGCCAGCTCCAGCTGCCGCTCCTGCCCCAGCCGCACCTCGCCTTGCATCTGCTGCAGCTTGGCCCGGAGGCTTGCGATTTCCAGTGCTGCCTGCACCGCCCTTTGCACCGTATGGCTTGGGGCATTGCTAGGAAGCACGAGGAAAGGCTCTGCCGGCAGCTGCGCATCCCCCATATCTCCCATCACCAACCACAAAACCCCTGCCGGTAACGGCGGTGACCAGGCCTGAAGCGTAGCAACAGTGGTAAGCACCACAGAGCCCTCAGCCACCCACCCGGGCCGGATCACGGTTTCCGAAAGACCCGAACGGCCCGCAACTTCCGGGGTAACGTAAAAGCCTGTGGTCATCGCAGCTACTATAACGCGTAAACCATGCCAGGAGCTTCCAGCCCTTCAAGGTGCTGGAAAATAACCGGGAATCGTTCGCACCCTGACGTTTTGCTTTTGCACCTTGACGGTCACTGGCCGAAAGGCGTCCCCCGCTGTGGTGGCCGGCGAGCGGTAGACCACCACGTACTGGTGGCGCAGCTGCTCCCCAATGCGGCGGTACACCGCCGGCAACTCCTGGGCGTTGCCCACAAAAAAAGCCTCCCCACCCGTGGCCGCCGCCAACTCCGAAAGTTTGCTGCGCAAAACAAAATCCAGTACCGAAACGCGAATACCTACCGGAAAGATCGGGGTGCGCATGGTACGGGCGTAGCGCAAAGCCGCCTCCCAGCCGGTACGGGAGGTGGTGTCCTCGCCATCGGTAATCACCACCAAAGCCCGGGGACTTTTTCTCCCCCGAAACAGCTCCAGGGCTTTGATCACCGCATCGTGAAGCGAGGTACCGCCCTCCACTCTCACGCCAGACAAGCGGTCCCCCACGAATCGCGGCTCGGAACCCCAAGGAAGAAGCAGCGCAAACTCCCAAGCAAAACTGCCCAAGAAAAACCGGTCCCCGGGCCGCAGGAAATCGTTCAAAAAACCATCCACCGCTTGCCTGACCAGGGGAAAGTCCTTTTCCATGGAGCCTGAGGTGTCTACGGCCAGTCCTAAGGAAACCGGGAGATCCACACTGCGCGCCACCTTTTCCACAACCACGGGGCGCCCGTCTTCCCAGACCTGAAAGTCAGCAGGGCTCAAATCCGGCACTGGCTTTCCCGTGGCGTCCAGCACCGCCACCGGCAACTCCACCACCTCCACCCTGGCCGTTTCCACCAGTGTGCCCGTGCCGGCCACCAGAACCGCTTCCCCTTGCCTACCCCCACCCCTGGCTTCCGCCACCAAAACCCGGGCAGAACGCAAGGCTTGGGGCGCCAACTCAGTCACACAAGGACAAGAAAGCCAACGAGCCACCGGCCGCTCATCCAGGTACAACAGCACCTCCTCCTCCAGGCCGGGGGGTGAAACCGCCACCGTGATGCGAACCGGCTGATCCTCTCCCTTGGCTTCCCGCAACAGAATCTGCACATCCAGCCTACTTTCGCTACCGGACAACACCACTACGTCCTCGCCCAAGAAGCGTCCCTCGGCGCTCCACGCCTCGGCGCGCACCGAGGTTCGATGGGGATGAGCCCCCAAGGACAGGGAAAGTTGCCAGGGGGGCCGGTTTTTTACCAAAACCAGCTCTTCGTCCTGGAAAAAACGCACCTCCCCCGTGTTTGCCGGCGCGTGCAAGGTAAGCTCCACGGTCCCCACCACCGTTCCCAGCCTTGGCGGGGAAAAACGCACCCCTTCTTCCCATGGCGGGGAAGGCGCAAGCACCGCGGCATCGGGTGGTACCCCTTCCGGCAGGAGAAAGGGCTTTTCCAGTACCGGCACAACCACCTTCCTCTCCACGGCCCCCACCCTTGTGCCATCCAAGGACCGCACCTCCACTTGCACCGCGCCCTCCCCAGGTGGCCACTCCCGGTACACCAAGAAGCTGCCATCGGCGGCCAGCTCTGCCACCCCGCTGCCGTCATCCAGCTTTTGGTTTGCCCGCCAAAAAGTCACCTGGAAGCGAACGCGCTCGCCCAGAAAAGGACGGTCTTCGGGCGCCACCTGCACCGCCACCGCTACCACCGTGCCGGCGGTCCCCCGCCCCAGGGACTCCACCTCCACCCGCAAAGCCAAGGGGTTTGTTGCCGCCCACAAAAGGCACCACCAGATCATGCTGGTAGGGTAGCAAAAGTCAGCAACGAAAGGTTTAGCGTATGGCACGCATATAATGCGATGGAGTGCTATCAAGACTTGACAACTACTGGCTGAGGTCTTATATTGTGGCGTGGAGGTCGGAAATCGATCTCCAGAAAGGAGGAAACAAAAATGACCAGCTTGGTTCGTTGGGATCCTTTCAAGGAAATGGCCGCCATGCAGGAGCGGATGAACCGGCTCTTCGACGAGATTTGGGGCCGTCCTCGCCGCGCGGAGGAGGACTACATTACCGGCAGCTGGTTGCCGGCGGTGGATGTCAAGGAGAGCAAGGAGGCGTTGGAGATTTCTGTGGAGCTTCCCGGCGTTGACCCGAAGGACGTAGAGGTGACGGTGGAAGGTGGGGTGCTTTCCATCCGTGGTTCTCGCAAGTTCGAGAAGGCCGAAGAGGGCGAAACCTACCATCGGGTGGAGCGCTCTTACGGTTCCTTTGAGCGCACCTTCACCTTGCCTTCTAACGTCAACCCCGACAAGATCAGCGCTTCCTACAAGTTGGGGGTGCTCCACTTGACGCTGCCCAAGCGCGAGGAGGCCAAACCCAAGGCCATCCCCGTCAAGGTGGAAGAGAAATAGCCTCCGCGCCGCGCGGTCGCTAGCGCCGGCTTTCCGGCGCTTTTTTTTGTTTGTGCCTCTTTCCGGTAGGTTTCACGCAACCGGAGTCAGGAGGAAAGAAAAAAACAGTAACTCACTTGGTTCTGGCTACACCAACAAACGCGACAAAAACTGCTGGGCGCGCACCGTCTTCGGCGCAGAAAGAACGGCGGTGGGACCCTCCTCCACCACACGCCCGTCCACCAGGAGCACCACGCGGTCCGCCACCTGTCTTGCCAGCCCCACTTCGTGGGTTACCAAAAGCAGAGTGATCCCTTCGGCCTTAAGGCGGAGCAACGTTTCCACCACCTCCCACTTAAGTTCCGGGTCCAAGGAGCTGGTTATCTCGTCACCCAAAAGTGCCGCCGGCGCCATGGCCAGTGCCCGCGCAATGGCCACCCTTTGCTTTTCTCCACCGGAAAGCTGCTGGGGGTAAGCCTCCGCCCGCCCCGCCAGGCCAACCTTTGCCAAAAGCTGGAAAGCCTGATCCCGGGCCGTGGCCGCATCCAGCTTGCGCACCAAGCGTGGCGCCAACGCCACGTTTTCCCACGCCCGTTTGTGAGGGAAGAGCCCAAAATCTTGAAAAACAAACCCCACCTGCTTTCGCAACGCGCGCCCAGCCGCAAGCCCTTCCAAGCCGGGGCGCAACACCCAGGAGTTCACCTGCACCTCACCCGCCTCAAAAGGCACAAGGCCAGCGACACAGCGCAACAGGGTGGACTTGCCGGCACCCGAGGGACCCAGCACCACCACCGTCTCCCCGGGCTCCACAGTCAGCGATACACCCTCTAGGGCGGCGCCAGCGGCAAAGACTTTACTTAGCCCCCGCACCAGGATTCGCACCATGGCTACCTCACAGAAACCACGCGACGTTCCCACCTGCGCGCCAGGTGCCCAAACGGCACCGACATGAAAAGGTAAAGGCAGGCGGTGATGAAGCCTGCCTCTACCAGGACCCGGAAGTCCGCGCCCGCTGTGGAGATGATCTGGTATTGTTTCGCCAGCTCCACCACGGTGATGGTGCCAGCCAGGCTCGTGTCCTTGAAAAGTGCCACGAAGTCGGAAGTAGAGGGCGGCAGCACCAGCCTCAGGGCCTGCGGCACAACCACGTGGATAAACGTCTGCTTCGGTGACAACCCCAAGCTCGCCGCGGCTTCCCACTGGGAGCGAGGAATGGCTTGCAGCGCACCGCGGTAAATTTCCGCCTCATACGCTGCGTACGCCAGGCCCAAGCCCACCACCGATGTCCAAAACGGCGAGACGTAAAGCCCCGGTGCCCCGGTGAGCGCCGCCCACGCCGCCGGCAAACCAAAGTACAAGAGGTAAAGCAAAAGCAGCACGGGCACGCCGCGGAAAAACTCCACGTACGCCAAAGCAAGCGCCCGTAACCAAGAGGGGCCGTACAGCCGCGCCACCGCCACCCCCAACCCCACCAACACCGCCAACGTCATGCTGGCCACCGAAAGAGCAAGGGTGACCACCGCCGCCCTTACCAAAAGGGACAAAGTCAAAAGGCGCCGCGGAGGCCCCGCGGCCACTGGCGTACCTGCCCGCGAGGCCGTGAGCGCTTCAGAAAAGCCAGGAGGCAAAAGCTCCTCCTGTCCTTGATCCCAAAGCCCCCATCGCTCCAGGATGGTACGCAGCTCGCCCCTTTTTGCCAGCACTTCCAGGGCCGCGTCCAACTGCGCGGCCAAGGTTTCGTCCCCCTTCCTCACGGCAATGGCGTAAAAACCCCGCCCGGGAATTGGCGGTTCCACCGCCAGCAGCTGTGGCCAGTTCCGCACAAATGCCCTAACGATGGGCACATCCAACAGCAGGGCATCGAGTCTTCCCAAGTGCAAGTCCTCAAAAGGCGTGACTTGACTATCGTACAAAGAAACTTTCGCCCCCGCGTCCGCCAAAAGCCGAGAAGCTGCGCTGTTTTCCAAAGTTCCTATGCGGGCAGAGGCCTGCAGGCACAAAGCCAAAGTTTCATATTGCGGCCCGCCTTTTTTTACCACCAGCTGTAAGCGAAAGACGTAGTAAGGCCGAGTAAACCGCACCCGCTTTGCGCGATCGGGGGTAACCTCGAGCCCGTTCATGACGAAGTCCAAATCCCGCCGCTCCAGACCTTCCACGAGTCTTTTGAAGTCGTACTGCCGGAAAACAATGGACCGGCCCAGCTGCCGCTCCAGAGCCCGAGCCAGGTCCACCTCGAACCCTACCAGCTCCCCGCTTTCCTGGTGATAAAAGACGTAGGGAGCACCGCCCTCGGCGTCTGCCCCCCAAATCAAGGGCGGGGTTTGCGCCCCACATCGCCCCGCCGTAAGCTGCCACACCGCAAAGACTAGAACCCAAAGCCTCAACATTCCGGAGCCGTGGAACCCAGGCGTTCCAAAGCACGCGCAATCACCATGCGTTGCACTTCGCTGGTGCCCTCGTACACGGTGGTAACCCGCACATCGCGGTAAAGCCTTTCCACAACGTACTCGCGGGAGTACCCGTAACCCCCAAAAACCTGCACGGCAAAGTTGCAAATGCGGTTCGCGGTTTCCGTGGCCAAAAGCTTCGCCTGCGCTGACGTACGGGAAATATTTCCCCCCTGATCCGCAAGCCACGCCGCACGGTAGGTAAGCCAGCGAGCCGCTTCCAGCTCCGTGTCCATATCCGCCAAGCGAAAGCCTATGGCCTGATGCTGGATGATGGGTTTTCCAAACTGTACACGTTCCTTCGCGTACTGCAAAGATGCGTCCAGCGCCCTTTGGCCAATGCCCAGAGCTTGCGCGGCAATGCCCAACCGCGAGTGGTCTAGCGTTGCCAGGGCGATTTTGAACCCTTCTCCCTCCTTCCCCAGGAGGTTTTCCGCTGGAATTCGCGCCTCCTCCAAGGTAACTCCCGCCGTGACCGAGGCACGCAGCCCCATCTTTTTTTCAGGTGGCTCCACGAGCACGCCGGGTTGTTCGGCGTCCAAGACAAAAGCGGAAATGCCCCTATGGCCCAAACTTTTGTCTTTCGTGGCCAAAATCACGAAGTACTTGGCAACGCCAGCGTTGGTGATCCACATCTTGGAGCCGGAGAGCACGAACTCATCCCCCACCTGCCGATAGGTGGTGGACAAAGACGCCAAGTCAGAACCCGCATCGGGCTCGGTGAGCATGATACCCCCCAGCACCTCCCCTCCAGCCAACGGTGGCAACACCTTTCGCTTGAGCTCTTCGCTGGCAAAGTGCACGATGGGCCATTGACACACGGAGTTGTGCACGGAAACACCCACCGCCACGGAAGCATCCGCCCACGCCAGCTCCTCGATAGCGATAAGGTAGGAAAGCACGTCCAAACCCGAACCCCCGTACGCCTCGGGGGTCACCATGCCCAAAAGCCCAAGATCCGCCATTTCCTTGAAAATGTCCCAGGGGAACTGCCCGGTCTCGTCTCGCTCCCGGGCCCCCGGCGCCACCCTCTCCCGCGCAAACTCCCGCACCATGCGGCGGATCATCAGCTGTTGGTCGGAAAAGGAAAAATCCATGCCAACCCTCCCGGCGCCAAGTTTAAGGTTTTGTGCGCTAGTCTTCTACCCATGGGGCGAATCCGCCTGCTACCTGAGTCGGTCATCAACCAGATAGCCGCTGGCGAGGTGGTGGAGCGACCAGCCTCGGTGGTCAAGGAACTGGTGGAAAACGCTTTGGACGCCCAAGCGCGCAGCATCACAGTGAAGCTTTTGGCCGGCGGCCGCGAGCTGGTGAGCGTGGAGGACGATGGCGTGGGGATGGACGCCCAAGACGCCATGCTTGCCCTGGAGCGCCACGCCACCTCCAAGATCGCGCGCGCCGAGGATTTGAGCCACCTTACGACCCTAGGGTTTCGGGGGGAAGCACTGCCCTCCATTGCGGCCGTGTCCGATTTCACCTTGGAAACGGCGCCTGCTCCAGGAGAGGGCAGCCGAGTGCGGGTGCGGTTCGGAAAAATGCTGGGGCAAGAGCCCTGCGCCCGGCCCCAAGGAACCAAAGTGACGGTAGAGCAGCTCTTCGCCCGCACCCCTGCCCGCCGCAAGTTCTTACGCTCCGAGGCCACGGAACTTAGGTACATCGTGGACCTTTTCCAAGGCTTTGCCTTCGCGTATCCGCAGGTGGCGTTTACCCTCTGGCACGGCAGTCGCAAGCTTTTCCATTTTTCGCCCGTGCCCCACCGAAGCCATAGGCTTTCCCAGATCCTGGGTGCTGACCCCAAGCCCCCTATCATCGCCCAGCGGGGAGGTATACGCCTGGAAGCGTTTCTCCTCCCCCCGACGCCAGCCAGGCATGTGGTGGTGGCGGTAAACCAACGCTTGGTGAAGGACCGTCTGCTTTCCGCCACGCTCTCCCGTCTTTTGCGCTCGGTAAAGGGGGACTGGCAGGCGGACCTTTTCCTCCACCTTGAGGTGCCACCCCAGGAAGTGGACTTCAACGTGCACCCCGCCAAGGCAGAGCTGCGCTTTGTCAACCCCGGTGCAATTACAGGCTTTCTCGCCGCAACCTTGACGGCAGCCCTCGCCAAGCAGCACGGCGCCGAGCCCGTGCGCTTGAGCTCACCCCCTTCCCACTTCAGCCACCAGTCCAGTTTTCGGTTTGCCGTAGCCGAACACCCGCTGGCAGCAGAGCTTTCGCCTACGAACGAAAGCCTCCCCGTCCCCCAACTCGCCACCCCTTGGGGTCGCTATCTCGGCCAGTACCGGCAAACGTACCTACTGGTGGAAAACGAAGAGGGGTTGCAACTGGTGGATCAGCACGTGGCGCACGAGCGGGTACTTTACGAGAGGCTCTTGGGAAACTTAGGCCCTTCCCCTGCCCAATCCTTGCTGCTTCCTGAAATTCTCACCGTGAGCCCCGCCGTGTACGCCCTAGCCGCGGAACACATTCACGAGCTGGGCGAGCTAGGGGTACAGCTGGAGCTTTTATCGGGCAACACCTTGCGCGTTTGCGCGTTGCCGCAAGCGGTACCAGCGGCCCAGGCCCGAGACCTGGTTTTGGGTCTGTTGGAGGACCTGGCCCAGGATGCCTTTCCGGGTCGCTCTTGGAAAGAAAAAACCGCCGCTTTTCTGGCGTGTCGCGCTGCCATCAAGAAAAACACGCCCCTGGCAGCGCTGCAAGCGGAACAGCTGTTAGCCGACCTTGCCCGTTGCCAAGACCCTTACCGCTGCCCCCACGGCCGGCCGGTGGTTTTGACTTTGCCGCACAGCGAAATCGAGCGCCGCATTGGGCGCCGTCCTTAAGCTTCCGCCCCCGGCTTGAAGCCAGCGAAAGGGCACGCGCTTTACGCCTCTTCTGGGTACACAAACTCCAGCTCTGGTACAAAGGGAACGCGTCCCGCCTGCGCCCCTTCCTCCAAAAATCGGCGCACCGCCTCCCGCCCCTCCGCGCCGTAGTCCAAGGTCCAGCGGTTCACGTACATCCCCACAAAACGGTCAGCCTGCTCCTGCCGCAAGCCGCGCGCAAAGGGCAGAGCGTGAGCAAGGGCGTGCGCGCGGTTCTCCAAAGCCCAACGCACCGAATCCCAGAGCACGGCCGCCACCCTTCTGGCCAGGCCCACAGGCAAGTCCCTCCTGATGGCGTTGCCGCCCAGAGGCAACGGTAGCCCTGTCCTTGCCTGCCACCAAGCGCCCAGATCCGCCACCAAATGAAAACCCTCGTCCCCGTACGTGAGCTGGCCCTCATGGATAAGCACCCCGGCCGTCACCTGGCCGCTGCGCACGGCGGCAGCCACTTGGTCGAAGGGCATATCCACGCAGCACGCTTCCGGTTGCCAAAGCTGCAAAGCCAAGCGCGCCGAGGTCCACCGCCCGGGGGTGGCAACAGTTTGGCCGCGAAGATCGGCCGGCGTAAGGGGTTTTGCCGCAATCACCACTGGCCCGTACCCGTCCCCCATGGAAGCCCCGGAGGAAAGCAAGGCGTAGCGGTCGGCAACGTAAGCGTAGGCGTGGATGGAAATGGCAGTCACCTCGTAACGACCCTCACGGGCGGCTTGGTTTAGGGTTTCGATATCCGCCAAAACCTCTTCGAAGTGCAAACCGCGGGTGTGCACCAAGCCGTGCACGGCTGCATAGTGCATAAAGGCATCATCCGCATCGGGTGAGTGCGCAACACGAACGGTTGCCATGGGCACCTCGCTGCCCCAACGGGCAAGGGATTGTACCCGACTCCCCAGGTTTTGCATCGCCTCAAAAACGCAGAAGGCGGCTCAACTCATCGCGTATCTTGCCAACGGTGGGAACCACGGCATCGGCGAGGCCAGCGTCGTAGGGAACAGGGCAATCCTGGCTCGCCACACGCACGGGCGGTGCATCCAAAAAGGCAAACGCCTCCTTGACCACACAAGCCACGATCTCGCCCCCAAAGCCAGCGGTTACCGTGTCCTCGTGAACCACCAACAGACGGCCTGTTTTTTTAACCGAAGCCACCACCGCTTCCCGATCCCAGGGGGACAAGGTGCGCAAATCCCAAAGCTCCACCTGCCCCGGGAATCCCCCCGCCGCCGCCAGGCAGCGATACACCATGGCTCCCCAGGTGACCACCGTAACACGGTCACCCACCAAAAGCCTTTCCGCCACCCCAAAGGGAAGCACGTAGTCGTCACCGGGGTACGGGCGGCGCGCTTCGGGAGCATCCAACAGCGCCCGATGCTCAAGAAAGATCACAGGATCTTGCCCGCGCACGGCGGCGCGCAAAAGCCCCACCGCATCCGCGGCGTTGGAGGGGAAGGCAATGCGCCAACCCAAGGTGTGGGCATAAACCGCTTCCGCGGAAAAGGAGTGCCATGGATCTCCGGTTTTTCGGCCAAAACCCAGGGGCATGCGCACCACCACCGGCGCCGTAAACCTCCCCGCGGTGCGCCAGCGCACCAAACCAATATCCACGAGAGTGTCGTAGGCAGGATCGGCGTACTTGCGGAACTGAATTTCAGGAACCGGGCGGAGACCAGCCATGGCCATGCCTTCAGCCCGACCCAAAATCCCCACCTCCGAAAGGGAGGTGTCGAAAACCCGTTCGGGGCCGAATTGCCGTTGGAGATCGAGAGTGGCCCCATGGACCCCACCCTTGACCCCCACATCCTCCCCAAAAACCAAAAGCCTGGGATTGGCCGCTAGCTCTGAGGCTAAAACACGCCGCACTCCCTCCACCAAGTTAATGCGTGGCCCCTCTGCTGGCCTCTGGGCAACTTCGGGCCATTGCAAACCGCAACCTGGAGCTACGGGGGCAAAAACGCCAGTGGCGGCTTTCTCCGGATGCGGTTTCGGCGCCGCCAAAGCTTTCTGCAGGGCCTGCTCCAGCTCTTCTTGAACCTCCGCGTGCAGTTGCTGCCAGCTCTTTTCACCCAGCACACGCTGCAGCCGCACAACGGGGTCTTTTTCCTGCTCCCGGCGGAGCTCTTCCAGCTCCCGGTAAGCTTGGGTATCAATGAACGTATGACCCGCAAGGCGAGGCACTTCCAACCGCAGCAAGCACGGGCCACGGCGCCCCCGCACCCAACCTACCGCCTGCGCCACCAGCCTGGCGGTTTCCTCTGGTTCAAAACCCCGACCGTCCAAAACCTTAAGGTTGCCAAACCCGCGCAGGTTGGTAGCTACGTTCCCACCAGGGGTTTGCAAGCGCGAGGGTGCCGAGATGGCACGCCCATTGTCCTCGATAACAAAAAGCATGGGGAGCTCCAGGGTGGTGGCCATGACCAAAGCTGCCCAAAAGCCGTTAGCCGCCACCGAACCATCGCCGCCACAAGCAACGGCAACGGCCCCATGCCAACTACTTTCCCTCAGCACCTCAGCGCGGTACAGGATCGCGTGGGCCCATCCCGCTGCTGGCGCGTACTGTGAACCCACATCGCCCGCGGTGGGAAGTATGGTCACGCCGCCGCGGGAGGGAAGGTTGAACATTACCCCCACGTCCCGCCCTTCGCTCATGGAGCCTTGCCGCGCCAGGGAGGAACGCAAGGCCTCCTCCAGGCTCAAACCGCACGCCAGTGCAAAAGGGCGAGAGCGGTAGTACACAGCTGCTGCATCGTGGGCGTGCACAAGGTGTTTTGCCAATAAAACCTGTGCCAGCTCGTGGCCTTTGGCGGAAAACTGGTATTTCACAAGGCCCTTGGGCACCAGCTCCCGCTCCTCCAGCTCGTCCAACAAGCGCGAACGCAAGACAAGCCGCGCCACCTCCAGCCAAGAGCCTTCCTGTTCCGGCACACGTGTTTGCTCTGTTTTTCCCCCCATGCCGCGCTCCTGCGATTGGGTCACAAACTTGGTAGATTGTACCAGGGATCCTCAGCTCTTACCGCTTAAGCGCTTCCCGCGCCGCCCGCAAAAGCGCCTCCGCCGAAAGCGGGGCCCCCACCGCTTGTTTTAGCCACAAGTTGGGGGTGACCCTGCCGATGCGGGCCATGCGCTCAAACTCCTTGCCAAAGTTTGGTCCGCGCAGCTTTTCCCCAATTTGGAAGGCGATGAGGTGCCCCAAGGCGTAGTCCGGCAGGTACAAAGGGTAGGCGACCATGTGGGAGTAAATGGCCAAAAGCTCGCAGTCGCGGCTCCCAAGAACATCCAAAAAGTAGGCGTTCCAAACCTCCCGCGCCGCCGCAAGCACGGCTTCTTTGAGTTGCTGAGGTGTGGCCTCGGGGTGCTGGTAAAGCCAGCGCCAAACCTTCATGTCCACCAACGAAACCCCGGCGATTTCGTAGGTGGCCCACAACGTACCCAACGCTTCTTCCTCACGACTGCGGCTTGCCCCCAGGCCCAAGAGCTCCAAGTCCCGGCCTTGGAACGAAAAGGCAAACGCCTCCGTGAAGGCGTTGTTAGGAACCCCAGCCAAGGCCCACCGGTCCATGCGGTGGAGGGAAAACACCTGCTCCACGTTGTGCCCAAGCTCGTGGATGGCAATGTTGAAGCCCTTGTAATCCATACCATCGCGCCCCACGCGGGTACGCAAATGCGCCTTGTCTTGGCGACGCACAGCACCTAACGCGTGACCAGCACCACGGGCAGGGTCCACCACGATGCGTTCGGCGAGAAAAGCCGCGGTTTCCGGAGCAAATCCCAGCTTTTGCAAGATGTGGGGCAAATCCTTCTGGAAGCTGGCCACCGTGGGGTACAACTGCCGAACCCGTCGGTTCAGCTCTTCTTCTGCAACCCCAGCACGGGAACTGAAGCCCGCGTACCACAGGTCAAAGGGCTCCAGAGGGCGTCGCAAGCGTTCCGCTATAACCTTGCCAAGCTTTCGCACTTCCGGTGCCGCCAGCACTTCAAGGAGCACCCTTTCCACCTCCTCCTCAGGGATTTGGCGCTCCAGCTCAAAGGCTCGGGCTATGGCCGTAGGGGCGGTGGGGCTATAAGGGTCAACCCCTCGCAACGCGCGGAAATTTTCAAGCCAGAGCCCATAGCGGGTATTGGGCTCCAACGCCCGCTCTTCGGGGTTAGGCGAAAAACCGTTGGCTGCTTGCACTTCCCCGGTGAACGGGTTGTAGAGAAGGCGGTCCGAGTTAATGAAGCCCTGAGGTACTTCCTGCCGCACGATGCGCAGCATGAGTTGCTGGATCAGCCGCTGCCTTTGCAGAGCCCCTGGCTGTCCGTACCAGGATTTCAGCTCATCCCGAAGGCCCCAGTGGCTAATAAGCCGCAAGCCCTTGGGGAAAAGCGGCGCTCCCGAGCCGTCGCGGAGTAAGTCCATGGGGATGTTGTAGGAAGCGATGTACTGGTCAGCTGCCAACAGCGCTTGCGTTACCCTTTGCGTCACCGGCGCCGGCACACGAAGGGCAAAGCGGTCCATGAGCCGCGATCGTGCCCAGGTTTCCCGGTCCCAACTGGCGCCTTCCTCAAGACGCTCGGCCAGCGAATGCACCGGAAAGTTCAAAAGCGCCCAGTGGGCTACCTTGGTGCGGAACAAGCCCTCCGTAAGGTGGCTTGCCAAGTCCAATTGCGCCAGCAGCTCATCCACCCGCATCACCGGGCCCGTATCCAAATCCAAGGGGGTGGTGAGCTCCCGACGAATTTCGTGGAGGTGCCCTTCCACTTGCTCCAATGCCGCCTCCAAACGCCCCAAGGCAGGCCCCAGTTCCTCCCTAGGCAGGAAGTTATCCCGGCAAAAAGCCACAAAGGCATCCCTGTCCCCGTCTTCCACCCACCAGCGGGCAGCCACCTGCTCCACCCCCCGACGGATGCGCGCCTCTTCCCCTGCGCCAAACCGGGACACCAACACCTGAATAACGCTCTGTTTGGTTTCCTGCGCAATCAGGGACTCCTGTGCACGTACATGCGTTGCTGCGAGCACCATGACCACTCCCCACACTTTAAAGCCGATCACCGTTCCCTCCTAAAATCCGGTCTCCCCCAGGGGCTTTGGCCACCTTGATGATGACCGAACCCTCCTCAGCCTCCACCAACGGTACGCCACAGGGCTCCGGCCTCGGCCCCTCATGCTCGTCAATAAAACGCACAAGCCAGGCCTCTTGCAACCTACGCGCTTCCCGTAAGCGCCCTCGAGCTCCGGGAACCGCCAAGCAGAAGTAAAAATCCCCTTGGGCGCTTCTGACGATCCCCGCCAACACGGCTATTCCCCCATCGGTGTTGGTGAGCGTGCCGGTCTTGCCCACCATTGATCCGGCATAGGGGGGTGCCGAAAGCACCTCGAAAAACTTCTCCAGCGTCCCCGGGTGACACCCCGCCACCGGCAAGATATGTCCGGGGTCCAGGTTCCGGGCCGAGCAGCTTTTCACCAGCTCCCGCATAAGGTGCACCACCGCCCGCGGCGAAAGGCGGTTTTCCCCAAGACCGGAAAGCGTTTCGAGACTGGGCTCCTGCCCGTTTAGCTCCAGCCGCGCCTTAAGCATGCCGGCCAATTCGGAAGGAGGCCCCAACAGCACCCCTAGCCTTTCGATATCGTTGTTGGAAAATGCATTGAACCGGTGTAGTACAAAGGTCAAAGGCTTCGAGCGGTGCACCAGGAGCAAATCTCCCAAGTTGGAGCGGCCGTCGGCCCCAACGCCGCCTAAAACGCGAACGCTGGGGGCGGTGTGGGCGTCCCATCCTCGGCGCTGGGCTAGCTCCCGCCAAACCCGGGCGATGACCCCATTCCACCTATGGTGATCCAGGGCCTGGCGCAAGCGGGTAGCCATCAAAATCCCACGCTTGATGGGATCAGGCTCCGCACCCGCCGAGCCGTTTTCCCAGCCCATCCAGAACCGGTCGTTCACCACCACCGCGCCGTGGATTTCCTTAATGCCCATTTCGTTGAGCGCGCGAGCCACCAAAAGCGCATTTTCCACTTGGAAGTCCGGGTCCCCTGCGCCCTGAACCACCAGATCGCCACGCACCCTCCCCTCCTGCCAGTCCACCCCACCGCGGGCAAAAAAGCGGGTTTCCAGCGAAAGCTCAGGCCCGAGCTTTTCCAAAGCCCACAGACTCGTGGCCACCTTCACCACAGAGGCCGGGTTGATGGGTTCTTCGCCCTTCTGGCTGGTGATCACGACCCCTTCGTGGTTCTCCACATGCCACACCAGCTGCAACGGTGGCCGAGGGGGAGCTTTTCGTCGCCCGGAGGACGCTTCCGCCAGCGATGCCCAAGAAAGGATAAGTAAAAGAAAAACCAAAACCCGACGTCTCATGGGGCCGTATTCTACCCTTGCTGCGTTGCGGCTTTTGAGGAGGGGAGCTATGGATCGCGTTAAGGACTTTCAAACTCGACGTGAAGAGGGCAACAAAGCGGTTTTGGACCTGGATCATTTAGGTATCAAGCGCTTCTACAACCTCGACACCAACACCTACCGCGACGGTGCCTTGCCGGCCAAGGTAAAAGAGCTTTTGGGCCTGGTGAGCTCTTTGGTCCTGCGTTGCAACGATTGCGTGGACTACCACTTGATCCAATGCGCGAAAGCGGGGTGGCGCAAGGACGAGCTGGTGGATGCCATGAACGTGGCGTTGGTGGTAGGTGGCTCCATTGTCATCCCTCACCTGCGGCACGCTGCCCTCACGTTGAAGGCTCTCGAGGAACGTGGGGAGCTTCAGCCTTAACCCGTTCTACCCCGTCACGGCTCTGTGCATGTTGCCTCACGTAAAAATCTGCCCGAAGTGAGGTTGGTAGCCTCATGAGAAATCTGCCCGAAATCATGATAGGCTCCTTTGTGTTTCGTCGGGGCTGTGGGCGGTGTGGGCAAAGCCTGTGGCTTTGTCCAAGGGCTGCGGCAAGGTGGGGTTGGGGGATGCGTGGCCAGCTTGCCGCAGCCCGGCACCGTCCACAGCCCTTTTGGGGGCAGGCTGGGATGGTAGGGGTGTGGCCAGCGCGGTGAGTTCGCGGCGAAGGCGGGCAATCCTGCGCGCCAAGCGTGCAGGGTTGAGAAAGAAGGCCTTCTGGCGAAGGGTGCGCTTGGTGTCTTCGTCTATCTGCGGGCAAGCCAACAGTCTCGCGAGCGGTGTTTGTGGCGCGTCGTAGTGCTTGCGTACCTTGGCGCCCTGGCGATGTTTGGCCACAAGCTTTTGCGAGGGGAGAAAAAAGTTCACGAACAAGCTCACGGTGGCATCCAATTCCTGCATGACCTTCCAGGCTCGGTCGGTGTCGAAGCGGGCATATCCCTTAAAGCGACGGGCCACCGAGCCGTTTTTTTGCTCCACAAAGCAGTTGTCGTTTTTCTTAAACTCTCGGCTACGGCTGAAGGTAATGCCACGGCTTCCACAGTAGTGGACAAAGTGCCCGTTCATGAACTCGGCGCCGTTGTCGGTATGGACAGCCACCACCGGAAAGGGCAAGCGAGCGCAGGCGGCTGCAAAGGCGGCCAGGACATGAAAACGGGATTTATTGCGAGCCGTGGCCAGCTCTGTCCAGCCCGTAGCGGGGTCAGTGAGGGTCAGGGTCCACAAAAAATCGCCCCGAGCTTGCCCCCCATCATGCCCCACTAAGTCCACTTGGAGGTGCCCCGGTTGCCTGCGCTCAGCCTCCGCCGAGGTTTGCACCGGAATCTTTTGGCGCCAAAGCCTTGCGGGTTTGGTCTTGGCTCGGCTTTGAAGGAGATAGCGCTTTTTCTCTTCCCGAAGCAGCCGATCCACCGTGGCCGGGGAGATGGTCAGAAGCTTTGCTTTCAGCTCAGCCTCCAGCGCCAGCTCCCCATGCCGCTCCAACGCCTCTACGACGTTGGGCAGTGCCGCCACCAACCGCCGGCTTGCCGGATAGTCCAGCATCACCCACAGCCGGAGGAGTACCTTCACCACCTCCGGACCAAAGACGCGGGGACGCCGCCGTTGCACCTTCTTGCTCGCATCCCCAACCACAATCCAGCCCCGGCCCAAAGGTACTTTCTTGCCGTGGGAGCGTAAAAGCCACGCGGCGTACCGACGGTTGTACCCACTGGCGAGCACAAACTCGTTCAAAATCACACCCCGCTCCTTCTTTGTGGCTTGCTGATACCGCCCGGCAAACGCCTTCACCAACACTCTCCTTTCAGCCATGGTCAGCTCCATTTCCGCTTCCCCCCTCGAGAAGCAGTCTCGTCCCTCTCCCCCTTTCGGGCAGATTCTTAAGTGAGGCAACCACCCCTTTTCGGGCAGATTTTTGATGAGGCAACGCGCTGTGTGGACATCGCAGATTTTCCGCCTTAAGATAAAGCCATGGAAATTGGTGACGCCGTACGGGCAGCATTGCAACAGCTCATCCTTCCGCAGCTGGATAGCTTGAGTCAGCAGGTAGCCACGGTGCAAATGGCCATCGAGCTTACCCAAAAGCGGCTCGACGACATGAACGCCCACCTGGTTGACCAGAGCCGGCGCATTGACGAAACCAACAAGCGCATCGATCACTTGCGCGAAGAGCTCAGCACCCGTGTGGAGGAGGTTCGCACTGAGCTTACCGCCCGCATGGATGGGTTTGTTCAGCGTTTGGATTGGCTTTTCGGGCGTTTTGACAGCATATCTGAGGCCATTGTTCGGCGCGAGCAACACGACGCTTTGAGCCAACGCCTGGCCCGCTTGGAGCAGGAGGTGGAGCTGCTTAAGCAAAAGGTGGCTTAAAAGCTTTCCCTCGGCTCCGTGGACAAAGACCTCAGTGGAAATCCCTGGATTCGCACACTGGAGCGGGCAGTGCCAAAGGATTTACGGCCAAAGCCCGTACCGTGAGCACCCCGTCCCGGCTCTGTACGATCCCCTCCACCTCCAGAAGCGCCGAAGTGGTAATGGTAACCCGCTCCCGGACAAAAAGATCGGGGGTAAAGACCACGTTCACGAAACCGCTTTCGTCCTCCAGGGTGGCAAAGCACATTCCCTTGGCGGTGCTGGGGCGCTGCCGCACGATGACCACGCCTCCAACCCTCACCCGCTGCCCATGGCGACAGCCGGCTACCTCCGTGGCCGACAAAACACCTCGTTCTTGCAAATGGGAGCGGAACATGTGCAAGGGGTGACGCCCCACCGTCAGGCCCGTACCTGCAAAATCGGCCACGTACCTTTCGTGCAAAGACATCTCCGGTAGGGGGCTTTTGCTCTTTTCCCACCCCATGGCCCGCTGCAGTGGGCGACTGCGGCCATCAAAGGCACCCACCTGCCAGAGGGCTTGCCGCCTGGTCTCCCCCAGGCTCCCACAAGCCCCGATGCTCGCCAAAACCTCCACCTCCCGGCGGTTGAGCCCGCCCCGCCGCAAGAGGTCCTCAAGGCTGACAAACGGTTGTCTTTTGGCTTCCCGTGCCAGGTTTTCCGCCACCTCCCGACGCAGCCCTTTCACGAACTTGAAGCCCAAACGCACCGCGAGCTTTCCGCGGGGATCTCGCTCCAAGCTGCACAGCCATTGGGAACGGTTGACATCCACCGGCAGCACGCCCACCCCGTGCCGCCGCGCGTCTTGCACGATGGTGGCGGGGTGATAAAAGCCCATAGGCCACGCTGACAGCAAAGCGCAGTAAAACACTGCCGGATGGTGGGCTTTGAGGTACGCCGAAGCGTAAGCAATAAGGGCAAAGGAGGCCGCGTGGGATTCGGGAAAACCGTAAAGGGCAAAAGAGGTAATGCCTTGCACGATATCGTCAGCGGCCTTGCCGGTAATGCCGCGAGCTGCCATCCCTTCCCGTAGTTGCTGCTCCAGCTTTTTCATGCGTTCCCAGGAGCGCTTGGCCCCCATAGCCCGGCGCAGCTCCTCCGCTTGTCCCCCGCTAAAACCCGCCGCCACCATTGCCACCCTCATGAGCTGCTCCTGAAAAAGCGGCACACCCAAGGTACGCTCCAGGATAGGCTTCAGGTCAGGGTGGGGGTAAGTAACCGGTTCCCGGCCCAAACGGCGGTTGAGGTACGGGTGCACCATTTTGCCCACAATGGGGCCTGGGCGAATGATGGCCACCTCCACCACCAAGTCGTAAAAGCGCCGGGGCTGCATGCGGGGAAGGGTGGCCATTTGCGCCCGGCTTTCCACTTGGAACACCCCTACCGTATCGGCGCGGCACAGCATGTCATAAACCGCCGGGTCATCGGCCGGCAAGTGCGCATAGTCCACATCCACCCCCTCGTGCTGGCGAATGAGGGGAACCGCCATCTCCAGGACCTGCATCATGCCCAAACCCAAAAGGTCCACTTTGATGATCCCCAAATCCGCACAGTCGTCCTTGTCCCACTGGATCACCACCCGCCCCGGCATGGTGGCCGGTTCCAGCGGTACCACGTCGTCTAGCCGCCCAGCGGCCAGCACCATGCCGCCGGTGTGCTGTCCCAAATGGCGGGGTAGTCCAGAAAGGCGTGTCACCAAATCCACAAAGTGCTGGCCCCGCCGTTCCTCAGGATCCAACCCCACCGCCCGCATGTGCTGCGGCAGCTCTTCCCGGGGATCCCGCGCGAAGCCCCACCCCGAAAGCATGGCTGAGAGCTTTTCCAAGCGCTCGGGGTCAAAGCCCAAGACCTTTCCCGCTTCCCGTACCGCTGCCCGCGCCCGGTAGCAAACCACCACGGCCGTCATCCCCGCCCCCCGCTCCCCATAGGTGCGGTACACATGGTGGATGACCCTTTCCCGTTCTTCACCCGAGGGCAAATCCAGGTCAATGTCTGGCCATTCGCCCCTTTCTTCCGAAAGGAAGCGCTCAAAGAGCAAGTCGTAGGCGATGGGATCCACGTTGGTGATGGAAAGCGCGTAACAAACGGCGGAGTTAGCCGCCGAGCCCCGACCTTGAACCATGATCCCCTCTTTTTGGCAAAACCGCACGATGTCGTGGACCACCAAGAAGTAACCGCTCAAGGAGAGCTTTTCGATGAGCGTCAGCTCGCGCTCCAACTGGGCCTGAATCCGGTCCGTGAGTTGCCGGTAGCGGGTTCTTGCCCCCTCCCACACCCGTGCCCGCAGCTCTTCCGCTTCGCTCTTGCCTAAGTTCACCTGCGCTTGAGGAAAACGATAGGGTAACTGTGAAAGGCGAAAGGTGCAACGCTCGGCCACCTTCATGGTATTGGCCACCGCTTCCGGAAGCTCGGAAAAGAGCGCGTTCATGGCTTGGGCGCTGCGTAAAACCCTGGCCCGGTTGGGGGCTAAAAGTTTTCCCGCCTGATCCAAGGTGGTTTTTTCCCGCAGGCACGTAAAGCAGTCCGCCACCACCCCGTCCTCCTCGCGAGCCAGCAAAGCATTGGTGGTAGCTACGACGGGCAGCCCAAAGCGGCGGGCCAGCCGCACCATGGCAGCAACGATTTTTTCTTCGCCGCGCACGAGATGCCGACACACCTCCACTGCCACGTTTTCCCTGCCAAAACACGCCACCATCTGGGTAAGCAAGGCAGTGGCTGCATCCTCCCCACCCCGGCGCCAAACTCGCACCAGGGGTCCTTCCTCCCAACCGGTAAGGGCAAAAAGACCTGATGCGTGCTGTTTTACCTGTTCCCAGCTGGCCACGGCTTGTCCTTTGGGGCGGCCCAGGGCAGCAGTGGTGAGTAAACGGCAAAGGTTAGACCAACCTCTGGGATCCCTCACCAAAAGGGGCAAGCGGGAACCGTCCTCCAGCAGCACCTCAGCACCGGCAAGAGCTTCCACGCCCACCTCCTGGCAAGCCTTGGTAAAACGAGGCAAACCGTACACCCCGCCCCGGTCCACCAAGGCCACCGCCGGCAAGCCCAGTTGGTGCGCGTGCTCGGCCACGGTTTCGGGCTCAGAGGCCCCTTCCAAAAAGGAAAAAGCCGAGTGAGCATGGAGCTCGCAGTAAGGCAACACCTTAGTCATAAACCCCGTCCACGTACCAACGCTTTTCCCTGCGGTGGTAAAACACGCGCCAAACCACCCCATCAGCGGTAGCTACGTCGTAATCGTCCCGGTCAAACGCGTTTTCCCCCCACCACTCCCCTTGCCATCGGTAAGGTCCTGCCCACGCCACCACCACGCCACCATTCCCGTTGACCCGCACCGCCAACGGTTTGCCTCCCACGACCGTCACCTGCGCTGGCTTTGGTGGTTGCCAAAGGCGCAGTGCCGGCGGTTTTTCCTTTGGTAACCGGCCTTCTTTGCCCCTTTCCCAAGTGAGGGCAAAGGGAACCAGCTTCCAGGCACTGGGACGGTGGGAGTTTGTAAGTTGCGGTTGCCCTACACGTTCCGGTCCTACGATGGCCGAAAGCCGCACCAAAGCCGCAGCCAGAGAGCCCGGATGGGGCTGTGGTGGCCCGAAAAGCGAGCCCTGCACCGAGCGCACCACACCCCCCTTCGCCTCCACCACTACCCCCTCCACCGCTTCCCCTGGCGGTGCAGCTTGCAGCATCAGGCGGGCCAAAGCCAACAAAGCCGGAACCTCGTGGGTGGGTGCCACAAGGGGCAGACGATACTCCCGTTTCCCACCACCCTCCAGCGCCAGCTCCACCCTCACCTGGGCAAACCCCTCCCCCCGCAACCGCAGCCGCTCGGCAAGGCGGGATAAAACCCCATGGAGCACAAACAAGCATCCCTCCAAGGAAGGCACTGCTTCCTCCAGCCACACCCCCTCCCGGAACTCTTCCTGGGGGAGGTCAGGGACGAAGTCCCCCCCTTCACCGCAAGCCAACCGGTGAAGCTCTAAGCCTTCCTCTCCGAGCCTTGCCACCACCTCTTCTCTGGGCAGCTTGGCCAAAGTCCCAAAGCTCCGTACCCCCCAAAGCTGCAACGTGCGCCAACACCCAGGCGAAGGCGCCGCCAGCTCCACCGACAACGGTGCCAAAAACCCAGCCTCGCCACCTCCTGGCACAACCACCACGTCACCGCTGCGAGCGGCCACCGTGGCCAGCTGGCCGCTGTTGCCAATCCCCACGCGCGCCACAAGCCCTACCCGAAAACACCGCCGCCAAAGCTCCAAAGCCAACGCCCGTTCCCCTCCAAAGTGGCCTTCAAGACCGTCCACCTTCAGCCACACCAAACCCGGTTGCACCTGCCGCACCTGAGGGGAAAAGCCCCCCGCCACCTCCACCAGGGCAGCGCTGGCGGCTGCCAGCACCTCTTGGGGCACCACCTTCACCTCCACCTTCCCGTCCACCTGTCGGGCTTGGGCAGCGGTCATCCCAGGAATAACCCCCAAGGCTTGCGCTTCCGGACTGGCTGCCACCACATCGCGGGAAGAGGGGCCGACCATCACCGCCAAAGGATGCTCCCGCAGCTCGGGAAAGCTGCGGAGAAGCGCCGCCAGCGGAAAATCGGGTACCCAAAGACTTGCTATCCGCATTTAGCCTCCCGCCACCCACGCCACCCTGCGTCCCACCTGCCCTCCCCTTCCACGCTCTACCTGCGCGTGCACCGTAAAACCGGCAAACCACCAACCAGCCCCTTCCTCCTTGACAAAGCGGGGCTTACCCGGGGAAAACACCAGCTGCACCCCTGCCCAGGTCCCCACCCACGGCCTAGAGGTGAGCACAACCCCCACCACCCCAGCTCGCTCCACCGCCCGCGCCAAACGGAGGGGCAAGCGGGCCCGCTCTTCTCGGCGAAAGCCCCTACCTTCTTGCAGTTGTTCCCCTCCCACGTCCACCACCACCACCGTGAACCCGGAAGCCTCCAGTACCAGCTCCACCGCCCGCACCGCTTGCCCTGGCTCTTTTGCCTGTACCACCAGGAGCTGCTCCAGACACACCCCCGCGGCCGCCACGGAAGCGGCATCGAACTGTCCGGAGGTATCCACCCACAGGGCCAACTCCCCACGAGCAGTGGCAGCTGCCACCGTAGCTACCGCCACACTGGTTTTCCCCGAGCTTGCCGCCCCCACCAACTCCGCCACTTTGCCCACCGGCCACCCCCCACCCAGCAAAGCATCCACAGCTTCTTCGCCGGTGGTAAGGCGGGGACGGTGTTCCTCCTGGAAACGCCAGCGCTGGGTACGCTGGCGCCAAGAGGGATCATCCCCAAGCGGCAGGAGGACGGGATGAGCGCTCATAACCACCCCCGATGGAATACCATCGTGGTCACTTCTAATGTAATTCTGACTTCTATAGATGTCAACCACTATAGTTGACACAACAAAACCAATCACCCATATTGACCACTGTGGAGGTCATATGACCACTGAAGAGCTCTCCTGGCGCCTCCGACGTTTGCGGAAGCTGGCAGGGTTGTCGCAAGAAGCTCTGGCCCGCCGCGCCGGTGTTTCGCGGAATTTCTTGGCGCAAATCGAGAGGGGTGAGTCAGTCCCCACGGTTTCCGTGCTTCGTCGCCTGGCATCCGCCCTGGGCACCACCGCCGGCAATCTCTTGGGAGAAGAACCCTCAACCCCGCACTCTGGAGAAACCGTACCGGTTCCCTTGGTGGCCGACCGCATTGCCGCCGGCCCACCAGCGTTCGTCAGCGACCATGTGGAGGGCTACGAACCGCTCCCCACCAGCCTTCTGCACGCACTGGGAGTGGAGCCCTCCCACGCGGTTTTGGTGCGGCTGGGAAAAGATCAGGACTCCATGGCCGACACCATCCCCCCAGGCGCCACGGTGCTCCTTGACCTCACCCCCGTGGAGCACATCATCCCCAGACACATTTACGCGGTGCGTGAAGAAGCAGGCGACAGCTTGGGCTGTACCATCAAACGCCTGGTGTTAGACCCTTCCTCGCGGGTCTTGATTCTGCTTTCCGATAACCCCGCGCATTTGCCCCGCGCCCTTCGTCTCCGCCCGGGCCAGCCTCTGTCGGAGGTGGTTTTGGGGCGGGTGGTGTGGTGGGTGCCTGCAAGACCGAGCCTTTAACTGGAAACACTAAGTCCCTCCCGCACCAGGTCAAGCAAACACGAAGCGTAAGAACTCCAGCTCCAGCGACTGCCCACACGCCTCGCACCCACCGCCAGCTGTTCCCGCTTCCCTGGGTCCAAAAGCTGTTCCAAAGCCTGTGCCAGACTCACCACATCCGCAGGTTCCGCCAACAGTCCGTTCACACCCTCTTCCACTACCTCTTCTAACCCACCCGTACGGGTGGCCACCAACGGCAAGCCGTAGGCCAACGCTTGGGCAGCCACAGCCGAACCAGTAGCTTTCCTGTAAGGCAAAACCATGACGTCTGCCGCCGAAAACCAAATTCGACTTTCCTCTTCCGGCACCCACTGGGGGTGCCACATAAGGCGCGAACGCCAGAAAGGATCGCCCACGCGCGCTGCCAGCTCAGCGGTCTCACCCCAAACCTCACCTGCCACCACCAAAAGCCATTTACGGTCCGAGGGGAGAAGGCGCGCCGCGTCCAAAAGCACATCCAACCCCTTGTACGGTCGAACCAGGCCAAAAAACAGAAAAACCACCGCATCCTGGGCAATCCCCAGCTGTTCCCGCGCGTGGTGCTTAGCCACGGGAGTCACAGGTGGTGGAGGTAAGGGGTGCACACGCAGGGGCTTTTGTGGAAACCACCGGGAAAGCTGCCACGCCACACTCTTGGCGTGGGTTAAAAACCCCCGAACACCGCACAGCGCCTTCCGACTAACCCACCGACTCAAAGACGTACCTGAGTGGTCAAAGGGGTTGTGCACCACCGCAAAAACCGGCACCGCCTGCCGGACCAAGAAGAGTTCCAAGGGTGCCCAGGCCGCGGTCCAGTGAGGCACCACTACCGCCTCGGCCGTCAGCTCCTCAAAAGCCCGCCGCAGGAAACGCCAAGAAAAAGGGTTGAACAAAGAAAAGCACGCCTTGGCTTGCGGCAGCCGCGGGCAAGCAGCCTCATCTCGGTCCTCTTCCCCGGGGTAAAGCCACCGCGGGTACTGCCTGTACGGAACACAAAAGCCAGCCAAGGCATCTTGTTTCGCCAGCGCCTCCGCTAAGCTCGTGGTGGTACGGGCGATGCCCCCGCGAAATGGCCACGATGGTCCTACCACCAGCACCTGCATCGCTGCGCAGGCTAGCATGAAGCAGGCGCCAAAGTTGGCCGCCGGCTCGCACTAACCGACAAAGGGCCAACCTCGCGCCGTAACGTTGGCTTGCTGCATATTTAGCGCTAAGATGAGATGGCTTGCAGGAGGGCGCAGTGAGCGAAGAAGAAAAGGCGAGAAAACAGGTCAAAGTCATTGATCGGCGATGGTTTACCCCCGACGGCGAGCTTCGGGAAGATTTGCCCACACCCCCTCCCACAAACCCAGAACCTCCGGCGCAACCCCTTCGGCAGGGCCCACCACAGATGGAACAGCCCGCGAGGGAGGAACCACAAAAAGGGCGAGGAGGGGTGCATTTGCCCAACCGCCTTTCGTTTTTTGACCTGGTAGATTTTTTCGCGCAGCAAGCCCTGGCGCTTTTGTCGGGACAAATCCCCGGTCGCGGCCGTGACCCTGAAACTGCCAGGTACTTCATTGACCTCCTGGGAGTGGTTCAAGAAAAAACCGCGGCCCAGCTCACTCCCGAGGAAGCCAGGTACCTGGATGACGTGCTCTTCCAGCTCCGGGCCCTCTATGTCCAAGCTAACCGTTAAGCTTTCTTGCATCGGGCTTTTTTTCCTCGCCTGTCAGGCGAGCGTGGCGGCCCCTGGGAGCTTGGTACCGGCAGAAATCGAGCAAGCTTGGTTTCGCCTCACGGGCACGTTGGATCCTCTCAACGCATCCGCCCTTCGTGATCGCGTCGACGAGCTGTTGCAGGTGGCCGCGCGCCTTGAGCTTAAGCGCTTGAGTCCCTACGCTCAGGCTTTCGTGCTCCGCGCTCGCACCCTGCCCCCGCAGTGGCGGGAGGTTGTCTTACGGGAAGCCTTGCGCCTCGACCCAACCTCCCCCGAAGCGCTTTTCGCCCTGGCTTCCCTGCAGCTGAGGCGCTTTTCCATAGCCGGTGTTTGGACGACGGTCAAAGCCTTTGCCGCGTACCTTGCCGACGGTAGGTTTGTGAGTTTCCGCCGCGGTGCCCTGGTGCTGTTGGGTGTTTTGGTGCTGGGTTTCGTCGGAGGCATCTGGTGGTTGGCCTCTCTTTTGCGCACCTTTCCCCGGTTGTGGCACGACCTCATGGAGCTGGGCGCAGCCTGGAAGCTGGGAGCCAACGCCTGGGTATTTTCGTTTTTTGTTGTCAGCCTCCCGCTGTTTCTGGCCTTAGATCCGGTGTGGGCCGTTTTTTGGCTTTTTGCTCTCGTCTGGGCGTACCTGGAGGCAGGTGCCAAGCTCCTAGGCGGCACCCTTTTGGTTTTTTTTGCCGTTGCTCCCACGGCTGTGGAGCTTTCCACCAGAAGCCTCACCCACCCACCCGACCCTATTACCCGGGCCGCTTGGGCCTTGCAGGAACACCGTTACGACCCCTTGGCCCTCGTGGAGCTTGCCGAGGCTTATGACCTTTTTGCGGATGATCCGGACTTTTATCGCCTCAAGGGCGATCTGGAGAGGCAGTTTGGCCTTTATGAAGCCAGCCTCCTTTCCTACCAAGAAGGGCTTCGCCACAGCCCGCAGCAACCGGCGCTTTTGGCCGCTGCCGGCACCGTTCATTACCTTCAAGGCAACTACGGGGCCGCAGTCCAACTCTTCACTGCGGCGCGCAACCGAGGCTTCGACCCGGTGGTGGTGAATTTCAACTTGTCTTTAGCCTTCGCTCACCTTTACAACTTCCGCGATAGCGACGAAGCCATTGCCGCCGCCCGCAAGGCTTCGGAAGCCCGTCTGCGCCAGCTCACCCGCGGCCGCGACAACCAGGTGATCGTGCAAAGTGTGTCTTTAGAAGAAGCCAAGGGGATTCTCGCTCGCAAGGACTCGGTTTTGCTGCTTAACCGTGGCTTTGCCCCACCGCCCTTGAGCCGGGAGCGAACGCTTTTTTCCCCCTTAACGCTGGCCCCCGCTGCCGCCCTCGTGCTGGCCCTTTTGCACTTCCTCGTGCGCTCCCGGACCACCGGCTTTGCCCGTGCCTGCGCCAAGTGCGGCCGCACGTTTTGCACCCGCTGCAAGCTGTCTCGGGAAAGCCAAACCTACTGCACCCAGTGCGTGAATATCTTTTTGAAAAGGGATATGGTGGCGCCAGAGCTGCAAATTGCCAAGCACAGGCAGCTTGAACGTCGCCAAGCTCTCCACGGCGCCCTCCGCAGGCTGTTGGATTTGGTTTTACCGGGGTTTGGCCAGGCCTTTTATGGGCGACCAGTGGTTGGTACCGCGGTGATGCTTCCCGCTGCCCTGCTGGCGGCCACCACCGTGGTTTGGCTTCCTCACTTTGTGCAGCCCCTCCTGCTCCAAGCCGATCTGGTTCCCATTAGGGTTCCCCTGGCCATGCTTTGGCTCGCGCTTTTGACCTTCGTCCAGCTGCACAAACATCCGGAGAGGTAGACACCATGGCCTTGGAAGGAACGCTCCGCGATTTTTCTCTTGCCGACATCTTCCAGCTCATTGGCTTGCAAAGGAAGACCGGGGTCCTTACCCTCCGTTCTCCAGAAGACGTGGTGACCATTTCTTTCCTCGACGGCAAGATCGTGGGTGCCGACTCTCTTAACAAGCGCCTCGAGGACCGTCTAGGGCAGGTTCTGCTCAAAAGCAAGGCCATTTCACGGGAAGCTCTCGAGCGGGCGCTGGCCGTACAACGTGAGACCTTGGAGCGCTTGGGTCACATCTTGCTGACCCACGGCCTGTTAACGAAGCAGGAGCTGTCACAAGCCTTGCAGCAGCAGATCCTGCAAATCATCTATCGCACTTTCCGCTGGCAAGATGGGGATTACCACTTTGCCCAAGAAACCTCGGTGGATTACGACCAGGAGCTGGTCAGCCCCATGCCCATTGAAAGCATCCTCATGGAAGGGGCGAGGATGCTGGACGAGTGGCCCATCATCGAAAAGAAGATCTCCGACCGCACTGCTGTTTACCTTCCCACAACGGCCGCGGAAAAGGTGGAAGTAGCCCCCGAGGAGGACCTGGAGGAGCTCATTGAGTTCGAGTTCGAGCAAGCCCCCTTCCCGCAGGAGGAAAGCCAAACACCTGCCAGCATTCGTGTAACACCAGTGGAGCACCACGTGTTGCATTTGCTCAACGGCGTAAATACCGTGGACGATGTTGTGCGGCTTTCCATGTACGGAGAGTTTGACACGTGCAAAGCCCTGTACACCCTCCTCAACCGCGGCTTGGTGCGAAAGGCTTCGCGAGCCGAACGTGTCCAGGCACAAGCCACCCTCACCGAGAAAGAGCACCCGGTAACGGTGGAGCGGGTAGGCATCCCCTGGCTTCTGGCGGTGTTAGCCCCTTTGCTTTTTGCCTCCCTTTTCTTGGCCGCCAAGAACCCCGCCAACTGCCTTTTGGGTCCCACCTCCACCCCTTGGTCCCGCCTTCAGGAAGCCGCTTCCTTCGTTCGTCTTTGGGGACTTGCGGAAGTGCTTCACGGGGTCTCCCAACTTACCGGCTCATACCCAAGCTCCCTTTCCGAGCTCACACAGCAGAACTACCTCACCGCCGACCAGCTCCACGATCCCTGGCGCCAACCTTACCGTTACGTGCTGCGCGAGCGGTCCCTCATGTTGGCTGGGGACGGGCCGCAACGCCGCCCCAGTCCCAACTTGGTGATCGTGCAGAGCTTGCCCTCCGGGCCCGAAGCGGCATCGGGGATCCGGGGCGTGGAACTGGCAAGTCCTTGACAATGCCTTGCTCAGGTCTTAAATTACAAGTGGTCGTATGACCTGAGGAGGGTTTAGTCAATGTCGAAGATCATTGGAATTGATTTGGGAACCACAAACTCGGTGGTGGCAGTTATGGAGGGCGGCAAGCCCGTGGTTATCCCAAACCAAGAGGGCAGTCGCACCACACCTTCGGTGGTGGCGTTTGCCAAAAACGGCGAACGCCTGGTAGGCCAGGTGGCCAAGCGCCAAGCCATTACCAACCCTGAGCGCACCATTTACTCCATCAAGCGCTTCATGGGCCGTCGCTACGACGAGGTGCTCGGCGAAATCAAAATGGTGCCCTACAAGGTGGTACGCGGGGAAAACGACACTGCCCGCGTGGAGGTGGACGGCAAAATCTTCTCGCCTCCCGAAATTTCGGCCATGATTTTGCAAAAGCTCAAGGCTGCCGCCGAGGATTACCTCGGTGAAAAGGTGGAAAAGGCTGTCATTACAGTCCCCGCGTACTTTAACGACGCCCAGCGCCAAGCCACCAAGGATGCGGGGCAAATCGCAGGCTTGGAGGTGGTGCGCCTGGTTAACGAGCCTACGGCTGCGGCCTTGGCCTACGGCTTGGACAAGAAGAAAAACGAGATCATTGCGGTTTACGACTTCGGTGGGGGCACCTTCGACATCTCCATCTTGGAGGTGGGTGAAGGGGTGGTGGAGGTGAAGTCCACCAACGGCGACACCCACCTAGGGGGCGATGATATTGACCAACGCTTGATCGAGTGGCTTATCGAGGAGTTTAAGAAGGACCAGGGGATCGATCTTTCCAAAGACCGCATGGCGCTACAGCGCCTCAAAGAAGCCGCCGAAAAAGCCAAGTGCGAGCTTTCCTCGGTACAGGAAACCGAAATTAACCTACCGTTCATCACCGCCGACGCCTCCGGTCCCAAGCACCTAAACATTCGCCTCACCCGCTCTAAGTTCGAGCAGTTGGTGGAAGACATCATCATGCGCACCATTGGGCCGTGCCGCCAGGCTCTTAAAGACGCCGGCCTTGAGCCCAAGGACGTGGACGAGGTGGTGCTGGTAGGGGGCTCTACCCGCATCCCCAGGGTCCAGCAGCTGGTGGCCGAGTTCTTCGGCAAGGAACCGCACAAGGGCGTGAACCCCGATGAAGTGGTGGCGGTGGGAGCAGCGGTACAAGCGGGTGTGCTCCAGGGTGAAGTGCGCGACCTGCTGCTTTTGGACGTCACCCCGCTTTCCTTGGGCGTGGAGACCTTGGGCGGCGTGGTGGACGTGGTCATCCCCCGCAACACCACCATCCCCACCCGCAAGTCCAAGATTTACTCCACCGCCGAGGACAACCAAACCCAGGTGGAAATTCACGTGCTTCAGGGGGAGCGGCCCATGGCCCGGGATAACCGCACCTTGGGTCGGTTCCACCTGGTAGGTATTCCTCCGGCACCGCGGGGTATCCCACAAATCGAGGTCACCTTCGATATTGACGCCAACGGTATTCTCCACGTATCGGCCAAGGACCTGGGGACGGGCAAAGAGCAGACGATCCAAATCACCGCGTCCTCTGGCCTCTCCGAGGAGGAAATCCAAAGGATGGTGCGGGAGGCGGAGCAACACGCCGAGGAGGACCGCCGGCGGCGGGAAGAAGCCGAGCTCCGCAACCGCTTGGATAGCCTGGTGTACTCCACCGAAAAGCTGCTCTCCGAAAATCGGGAAAAGCTTCCCGAATCCCAGGTGACCGAAACCGAAGAGGCCCTCAAAGAAGCCAAGCGCGCTTTGGAAGAGGGTCGCAAAGAAACCATGGAAAAGGCCCACGAAAGACTCACCCGCGCCTCTCACCGCTTGGCCGAGGAAATTTACCGTCACGCGGGAGCCGCCGCGTCGCAAACCACGCAAACCACCACCCCACCACCCACCGAGGGTGAAGTGGTGGACGCCGAGTATGTGGACGTGGACACGAAAGGTCCCAACTAAAATGGGGGGGAGGTCATGAGGGAGCTGGACTGGCAGGTGTTCCGCGAGCTGGAGAGCTTATCCCAAAGGATGCAAGCGTTGCTGGAATCCGCCCTTCTAGCTCCCTCGAGCCTCGCCTCGTCCACCTCGGCGTATCCGCCCGTGGATGTGTACGAGTCTGAGGAGGCGGTATTCGTGGAAGCCGAGTTGCCGGGTATCGCCGTCCAAGACCTGCAAGTGGCGCTGGAAAACGAAAAGCTCCTGATTGCTGGCGCCTTAGGTTCTGAAACGAGCAAAGGTGAAGAAACGCTTTTGCGCATGGAACGCCCTCGCGGGCGTTTTCGCCGCCTTATTCCCCTTCCTTCGCCAGTGACGCCGCCCTTCGAAGCCACCCTCTCCCGGGGGCTTTTGGTGGTTCGTCTTCCCAAAGCCCGGGGCTCCGCAAGGAACATCCCGGTGGCTCGGGAGGGCGCATGAACGCCAAGGCGCCCCGTCGCTACCACATGATCTCGTGGGTGGCCAAGCGCTACAACATTCACCCGCAGACCCTCCGCCTTTACGAAAGGGAGGGCTTGATCCGCCCAGCCCGCAGCGAGGGCAATACCCGTCTTTACGACGAGGCCACGTGCGAACGTCTCGAGTTCATCCTCACCCTCACCCGCGACATGGGAGTAAACTTGGCGGGAGTCGAGGTTATCCTGAGGATGAAGGACCAAATTGACGCCCTGCAGGCGGAGGTGGCCCGTTTAGCGGAAGCGCTGGAGCGGGAGCTGGCCAAAAAAGGTGGTGTGGCGCGGGAACACGCCCTCGTGCCCCGCCCTTACCACGGCCTGGTTCGCAGCGAGGACGAATGACCCACGACGAGCACCGCTACGACCCTGAGGCGGCGCTGTTGCGGCGCTACTTGCAGGAAATTGGCCGCTTCCGGCAGCTGACCCCGGAGGAGGAGCGGGAGCTTGCCGAGCGTATCCAGAAGGGCGACGCTGAAGCCTTACGCCAACTGGTGGAAGCAAATTTGCGTTTCGTGGTGGCCTACGCCAAGCGCTTCCGCCACTCGCGCATTAGCCTTTTGGACCTCATTAACGAGGGCAACATTGGGCTGATCCAAGCTGCCAAGAAGTTTGACCCTAAAAAAAACGTCAAGTTCATCACCTATGCCGTGTGGTGGATCCGGCAAGCCATCCTCCACGCCCTTTCCGAGCATGGGGTAAGTTTCCGCCTCCCCCAAAAACAGGCCAACGTGCTGTACCGTTTGGAACGCTCCCGCCAGGCCTTAGGTCGCGAACTGGAGCGAGCCCCCACTGAGGAGGAGCTGGCGGAAGAAATGAGCTTGCCGGTGGAGGAAGTCCGTACCCTCCTGGCTTCCAACCAAAACTTCCTATCCCTCAATGAGCCCGTGGGCGAAGAGGAGGAAGCCGAATTTGGAGACCTTTTAGAGCAGTACGTGATACCCGACGTCGACGAGGAGCTTCTGCGGCAATCCTTTCAAGAAACCTTAAAAGAAGCACTGGAGGAGCTCAGTGATAAGGAACGGCAAATTCTCTCCTTGCGGTTTGGGTTGGAGGACGACGAGCCCCGTACCCTCAGGGAAATTGGCGAGATGCTGGGTATCTCCCGGGAACGGGTGCGGCAAATCGAAAACCTCGCCTTAGCCAAACTGCGTCGTTCCAGCAAAGCTCGAGCCCTGGCCTCGTACCTCAACTGAGGTCCGCCCCTTGCTTTTTCTCCGAACTTGTTCTACATTTCACAAGTATGGCGACAATAGAACTTCACCAAGTGGCGGTTATCGGTGGCGGGATCATGGGACGATCCATCGCCACCAAAGTTTCGCAAGCGGGCCTTGGGGTCCTGCTTAAGGAGATACACGAAGAACGGGCCCAGCAAGTGCAGCAAATGCTAGACGAAGCCCTCCAGCATCAAGTGGAGCGTTGGACTCTGACCGGTGCCGAAAAGCGTGCCATCCTCAGCCGCATCACTTTTACCGCAAGCTACGACGGCATTGACGCCTGCCAGCTGGCCATCGAGACCATCCACGAGGATTTTCAGGACAAGAAAAAGCTCCTCGCCGAGCTCGATCAACTGCTTGCCCCACAAGTCCCCATCGTGGTCAACACCTCCACGCTGTCCATCACCGAGCTGGCCTCGGGCCTGAAGTTTCCGGAACGCGTGCTGGGCATGCATTTCCTGTACCCGGTGCCCACCACGCGGGTGGTGGAGGTGGTGCGCGGCCAAGTCACGTCCAACGAAGCCTTTGAGGTGGCCAAGCACTTCGCGCGGGTGCTAGGGAAGGTGCCCATTGAGGTTTTCGAGTCCCCAGGGTTTGTCACTACGCGCGTGGTGTTGGCGTTGGTCAATGAAGCGATGTACGTGGTCATGGAAGGGGTGGCCTCGGCCGCGGAAGTGGACCTGGCGATGAAACTGGGTTATGACTTTCGCATGGGGCCGTTGGAGTGGGCGGACCGCGTGGGTCTGCACAAAATCCTCAACTGGCTCCAGCACCTGTTCGACGAAACCGGCGATCCCAAGTTTAGGCCCTGCCCACTCCTGCGCAAGCTGGTGCGCGCAGGGCACACTGGGGCGCGGGCGGGTAAGGGTTTCTTTTCTTACGACGAAAACCGGAACCGTACCGACCGCTTGCCCGATGACGTCCCGCAGCTGACGTGATCGGCCGAGCGTTCGCGTGCTGGCGAAACCTTCAGTTCAACGAGGTGAACCCATGAAGGTACTGGTCCTCAATTGCGGGTCATCATCTGTGAAGTTTCAGGTCATTGAAACCTCCCTGGAGGCCATTGAGCAAAACGCCGACCAAACCTTGGCCCGGGGCTCGGTGGAAAAAATAGGACTGCCCGACTCGCGGCTTTTGCTACAAGTTGGCGAGCGCAAGCCCTACCAAGAAATTTGCGAGATCTTGGAACACCGTGCGGCCGTGGAAAAGGTGCTGAAAATCCTGGTGCACCCCGAGCACGGGGTGTTCAACGATATCTCGCAAATCGAAGCTGTAGGCCACCGCGTCGTACACGGGGGTGAGACGTTTGCGTCCTCGGTGCTGGTCACTGATGAAGTGGAAGCCATGATCGAGGAGTGCGTGGTTTTGGCTCCGCTGCACAACCCCCACAACCTCCGGGGGCTGCGGGCAGCTCGCGCGCTTTTACCCAAAGTTCCCCACGTGGCGGTCTTCGACACTGCCTACCATCAGTCCATGCCCCCACGGGCCTTCATTTACGGTCTTCCCTACGAGCTTTACACTCGCCACGGCATTCGCCGCTACGGATTTCACGGCACTTCCCACCGCTACGTAGCCATCCGCACCGCGGCTCTCTTGGGGAAGCCTTTGGAAAACCTCAAGATCGTCACCTGCCACCTGGGCAACGGCTGCTCCATGGCAGCCATTGACCGCGGCCGCTCCATCGACACAAGCATGGGTTTCACACCTCTCGAGGGTTTGCTCATGGGAACCCGTTGTGGTGACCTCGATCCCGCCATCCTGCCTTGGATTCAGGCCATGGAGGAGCTTTCCCTTTCGCAGCTCAATGCCATGCTCAACAAGCACTCGGGGCTTTACGGGATTTCTGGGGTTTCCTCCGATATGCGGGAAGTCCTCGCTGCAGCTGAAGGCGGAAACCGTCGGGCACAGCTGGCGGTGGAGATCTTTTGCTACCGCATCCGCAAGTACATCGGTGCCTACGCCGCTGCCCTCGGAGGCTTAGATGCGGTTACGTTTACCGGCGGTATTGGCGAAAACGCCCCTGCCATCCGCGCTCAGGCTCTGCAAGGCTTGGAGTTTTTAGGTATCAAGCTGGACCCTTCGGCAAACATTGCGGTACAACCGCAAACACCTAGCCTTATCTCACAAAAGGAAAGCCGGGTGGCTGTGGCCGTCATCCCCACTAACGAGGAGCGCGTCATAGCTCGGGATACGGTCCGCGTGCTGGCTGGTGTCATGCCCAGCTTTGCCATCCCTGGTAACGAAGCCCCCAGGTAGCGTTGGTCACAGCTTTCTGGGCCGCTTGCGGCGCACAGGAAGCGGCTTGGCAGGCAGAGGCGTAACCCCAGCCCTATAGTCGTCCTCTGCCGCAGGAACTGGCTTGCAGGCGGCCCGCGAGGAGGCCTCCAGGGCCTCCAGTTTGCGCCAAAACGTTCGCACCGGCATCACCTCCGCCCCCACGTGGCGCGCTTGCGCCGCCAGCGCCTGGTCCGAACTTACCAGCCGCCACCCCCGCCCGTCCTTTCGTAACAAGGCGAGGATTGCCGTATCCGCGTGCGGCACGTACCGTACCTCCACGCTCCCCAGCCTCTCCACTGGAGGGCTGCCCGGGGGAGGTGCACCGTCAAAGAAAAGTACCACCTTTACCTTTTCACGGTGGGCTAAGGCCAAGACCGCCTGCCGGGCTTTTTCGCGGGAGCTGCCTCCGGCCAGGTTGTTCCCGTCCACCACCCACGGCATGGCTTACTGGAGTTGCCGCCGAAGCTCAAGCGCCTCAGCGTTCTTGGGGTCGTACTCGAGGACTTTTTCCACACACGCCAGCGCCCTCTCCCCAAGCCTCCTCTTGCGCCAAAAACGCGCTAGCTCCAGCCAAGCCGGGGTGAGCTGAGGGTCCAAGGCCACAGCCATGCGCAGGTGAGAGAGCGCTCTCTGTCCCCACATGGGGTTTTGCAGCTCCACGCGTGCCAACAGCAGCAAGGTTTCAGCCTCAGGGGCAAAGCGAACCGCTTGTTCCAGAAGCGGCAACGCTCCGCCGTAGTCTCCAGCTTTTAAGAGAAGCTCCCCTTGTCGCTTGGCCGCTCGTGCCAGCTCCAGCTGTGCCTTCCGCCGCCTCTCTTCCTCTTGAAAGTCCTCCTGCCTGGCCTCCGCTTGTTTAAGAAAATGGTCGTAACGGGCACGCCTTTCGGGGTTGCTAAGGGTCTCGTAGGCGTCTTTTATGGCGTTAAAAATCCGTGCCAGTTCCGAACGAAGCGTCCGTAGGTGTGGCTCCAATGCCCTGTCCGGGTGAAACATGCGGCTCAACTCGCGATAGCGTTCGTGGATTTGGTCCTGGGTGGCCCCTGGCGACAGACCCAAGCGCCGGTAATAGTGCTGCCGCTCGATCTCTCCCGCCAATTTCAATACCCGCTGGTGCTCCGCCGCTTGGTGGGGCTCGAAAGCGGCAGCTTCCTCGCTCAGAATTTCCCGCTCCTCGCCTAACGTCAAGCGCACGGGTGCTTGGGGTGGTGCCTCGGAAAGCTCCAGGATACCGGCAACAAGCAAACCTGCTAATGCCCTCACAAACTCCTGTTCGGGGAAAGGCACCAGATGCCGAAGCTGCTCCACTGTGACACTCCCATTCACCCGCGAAAGCAAGAAAGCTTCATTGGCGGAGAGGTGGACTTTTTGTTCACGCAGCAGCACGTCGCTTGGTGCGCACACAAAGGCCTTGGGGGTCAAAAGATTCCGCAACACCCCCAGATCCGAAAGGCGCCGCATGGCCCGCAGCAAGAGGTCGCCCATGCTCACGTCCATAACGCAGATTTTCGGATCACCGCTTTTCCCCGCCTGGAACTCGTAGACCGCCGGAGCTGGTAGGAGCTTGCTCAAAATTACAGCCGCCCGTTCCACCAGTTCCTCGTGAAGTTGCTCGGCCTCCAAAATCCCTTGGCCAACCAGTAAGTCCCCCAAAGGCACGCCGTTTTCCTGGCGGAGCAGGGTGAGAGCCAATTGCTCGCGTTCGAGAATGCCACGGTCCACCAGCCACTGGCCCAGCTTTTCTTCCTCCACTTGAGATTCCACGGCCCGCACTTGCCCTGCTTCCAGCCAGAAGCAGCGAGCTCCCTGCTGGTTTTTCAACTCCAGCCGCCCGCTGGCCAGCCCCTGGTAAAGACGGCGCAAAAGCCCCGCCGCCTCGCCGGCACCTAGTTCGCCCGTGGAAACAGTCAGCCGCTCCATTTGCTTCAAGTTTAAACCAGCACCCCCCCGCAATCAACGGGAGTTGTCATCCACAAGCACAGCGTGCGGCTGGAAACCCCTCTGGAGGAAACCCTCAGGCACGGAAGCAGAAGCGGCTTCTGCTTGCTCACGGCTGGCAAAAGACCCCCAAACCAAACGGTAGCACGGTTGTGCGCCGTCACCAAAGGGAACTACCCGCAGCTTTTCCTTGTCCTTGGCCTGCAACCGGTAAAGCTGCTCCAACTCCGCTGGCTGGCAAGCCCCACCCACGGCAATGCTCCAAGGCCCTGGGCTTGGGTTCGGTCCTGAACGGACCAGAAACCGTGCGAAAAACAACGCCAGTGCCACGGCCAAAACCGCCGGGAAAAGCCACCACCATGGCCGTTTTCGCCGCGGCGGGGGCTCGGGTTTGGTAACTTCCAGCTCCGTTTCCTGCCCAGCGGGCTCCTCCGCTTCCACCAGGCCTGCACCCACAGTGGCCGCCAATAAGCGGCACACCACATCCTTGCCGTAAGGAGAGGGCTCGGCAATGGCCGCGGCACTGCGCGCATCGTTGACCTTAGCCAAAATCGCTAGCGCCTCTTCCGGTAGACGCAACTCCCCTACCCAGCGGGCAAAACCCGGAAGCCGCCGCAAAACTGCCGCGGGATCCGGTAAGAACACCGGCACCAGCGTTTCCCCACCTTCCTTGAGTACCAGCTCGTAAACCACGTGCGGGTAGGAAATCAAAAAGCCACTGGCTGGTCGCGGTTCGCCGGGGAAAAGCTCCAGCGACGCTTCGGGATGCGAAAAGAAGGCCTTGAGCTGACTGGTCAAAGCTCGCTTTAGCACCGCTGCTGCTTCTTCCGGGGTGACCAGTTTCTGGCCCACGGCAGCCCGGGCCTCGGCGAACCAATCGCCTTCCGGCGGCAACCCAAAAGCCGCCGTCAAAATCTCCCCGTCGTTGCCTTCCACCGAGGTGATGACGCCAGCGTCAATGTGCAGGACCACCCGCTGCTCACCGAAGCGCAGCACCGCCGAGCCACGTCCCAACTTCCCAACCCAGGAACACAGGCGCAAAGACGCCGAATTGCGCACCATCAGCGCAAGGCTACCTTGTCTTGCGCCCGTAAGTCAAAGGGTGTTTGTCCATCGGGCCTTTTCCCCACGAGGCGCCGGGTAAAGGCGAGGCCTCAGCTGGAATCCGCCGCCTTTACGCTGTCGTCCCGGGAAAGAGCGGCCTTGATCGTTTTTGCCAAGTTAGGACCCAGCACTTGTGCCAGTTCCCGCTCCGAGGCTTGCCGAACGCCGTCCAGCGAACCGAAGGCCAAAAGCAACTTCTTGGCCCGAGCTGGGCCCACACCCGGTACCGCCAAAAGCTGGGTGGCAAGGCGACGCGCCCGGCGGCGCCGCCGATGCTTGGTCACAGCAAAACGGTGGGCCTCATCGCGGATTTTCTGCAGCAAAAGACGCACGGGATGATTGTTGGGAAGGCGCAGCGGCGGTCCTGCCACATCTTTGTAGATGTCCTCGAAACGCTTGGCTAGAGCTACAACCGGTATTTCGCCAGCCACCAAAGCCAAGGCTTGGCGCGCCGCCTGCAGTTGGCTGGGACCACCGTCAATGAGCACCAAATCCGGCAACACGTTCCTTTCCGCAATTTGCCGCCGGTACCGGCGCCCGACAGCCTCGGCAATGGCCCCCGGATCGTCCCCGCAGGTGGCGATTTTCACGTTGAAGCTGCGGTAGTCCCGCTTAGCCAGTTTGCCCTTTTCCCACACCACCACCGACACCACGGCAGCCTCGCCACCGGTGTGGGACACATCAAAACACTCGATTCGCGACACCGGATTTGGCAGACAAAGGAGGCTTTGCAACTCCGCCCCCAGCCGTTCGCTTTCCCTAGTGGGGTGCCGAAAACGCAAACGGAAAGACTCCGCGGCGTTTTCCTTGGCCAGTTCGAGAAGCTTTCGTTTTTCTCCCCGGCGAGGGACCACAATGTGCACACCCCTTTTGGCTTTGGCCTGCAAAAACCCCTGTAAGCCCTCGGGCTCATCCACGGGAAAAGGCAAAATCACCTGCTCCGGCACCGCCGGGTTCGCCTCGTAAAACTGCGGCACAAACTCGGACAAGAAACCCCCGTTGGCCGCCGCTTCCACACCCTCAAAGTGGTATTCCCGTTTGTCACAGAGCTTGCCTTGACGGTACACCAGCACCACGGCGGTAACATCGTGCCCATCCCCTTCCACACCAAAAACATCAAAGGAACCCCTGCCCGGAAGCTCCGCCACCTGACCCTCGGCCAGCGACCTGGCAGCCCTTTCCAAATCGCGGTAGCGCGCTGCACGCTCAAACTCTTCCCGCTCCGCAGCTTCCCACATGCGCTGCTGGAGGATCCTCCCCAACTCCCCGGTTTTGCCGGAAAGCAGCATCCGCACTTCTTTTACCGCCTCTTGGTAGGCTTCTGGCGTGGTCAAACCAGCCACGCACGGCCCCAAGCAAGCACCCATGGCGTAGTAAAGGCACGGCCGCTGCAACGTACCTTCGGGTTTGAGATCCCAATGGCAGGTTCGCACTTGGCTGTACATGCGGATGAGGTCCATGAGACGGGCGGCGGTGCCATGACCAAGGAAAGGCCCAAAGTACTCGTCCCCGTCCGCGTGCACTTTCCTCACTAAAAGCGCCCGCGGCCAGTACTCGGAAGTGGTGAGTTTAATGTAGGGGTACGTCTTGTCGTCCCGCAAGAGGATGTTGTAGCGAGGTCGGTGCTTTTTGATGAGCTGGTTTTCCAGGATCAGCGCTTCCACCTCGGTGCGGGTAACCACGAACCTGAGCTCCCGGGCGCGAGCTAGCATTTGCGCGGTTTTTACCGTTTGTTCCCGGCCAAAGTAGGACAGTACCCGGCGACGGAGGTCTTTGGCTTTGCCCACGTAGAGTACCTTTCCGCGGCCATCGCAAAAGAGGTATACCCCAGGTTGCTCCGGGGCCTGGGCTGCCACCCCCCACAACGGGTGCCGTTCGCTCACGCACCCATTCCACCACACTCCTGGGGACTGGTACACTACCACCATGAGCGAACTGGAGCAGGCAGTTAACGTGGCTCTTGAGGTTTGTTTGGGGATCAAGCCCTCCGAAACCTTGCTGGTGCTCGCGGACCCGCCCCTTCGGGAGATCGGCTACGCTTTCGCCAGGGGCGGACGCGAGCTGGCCAAAGAGGTGCTTTTTTTAGAGTACGGCCAGCGACAGCGCAACGGTGATGAACCCCCCGAGCCCGTGCCCACCCTTATGCAAAAGGTGGATGTGGTTTTGGCTGCCACCAGCCGTTCCATTACCCACACCAAGGCGCGCAGGGAGGCCACCGCTGCTGGAGTGCGGGTAGCCACCATGCCGGGTGTCACCGAGGATATGCTCATCCGCACCATGACCGCTGATTACGAGGCCATTGCCGAGAAAACCCAATACGTGGCCGAGCTTCTCACCCAAGCTCGGGAAGCACGGGTCGTCACCCCCGCTGGCACGGACGTTACCCTGCCCATTGCCGGCATCCGCGCCATTGCCTCTACGGGGCTGATTCGTGAACCTGGGCAATGGGGCAACCTCCCTTCAGGCGAAGCCTACCTCATGCCGGAAGAAGGGAAGGCCCAAGGGGTCATCGTGGTGGATGGGGCCTTGGCGGGAATTGGGCTCCTGCGCGAGCCGGTGCGCGTTCAAGTGGTAAACGGAAAGGTGGTGGCGGTGGACGGGGGCGAGCAAGCCCGGGAGTTTGCGCGGCAGTTGGAAGCCGTAGGGCCTCTTTCCCGTAACGTGGCGGAGCTGGGTGTGGGCACCAACCCCAAAGCCAAGGTCACCGGTGCCATCCTGGAGGACGAAAAAGTCTTGGGTACAGTGCACATTGCCTTTGGCAACAACGTTTCCATGGGCGGAACGGTGGATGTTCCCTTTCACGTGGACGGCATTCTCCTGCGGCCCAGCCTTTGGCTGGACGGAGAGCTGCTCCTGGAAAACGGCACACCCAGGTTCTAGCTGGTGGGAGGACGCTTGCCGAAAATCCACGCCACCAGCACCCCCAGGAGGTAAAGGGCAATCATCGGCAAGGCAAACACGCTTTGGGTGGGAATATCGGGGGTGGGAGTGATGATGGCTGCCACGATAAAGATGGCCAGCACCGCGTAGCGAAAATGACGCAACAGAAAGCGATGGGTGACGACACCCAGCCGCGCCAAAAACAAAATCAGTACCGGCAATTCAAAAACCAACCCCAGGCCCAGGATCACCTTCGAGGCCATGGAAAAGTACTCGTTGATGGTGAGCACTTGCCGAAAATCCCGGCCTATCTCCAGAAGGAACTTGCACACCATGGGGAAGGCTACCGCATAGCCGAAATAACCGCCTAGCACAAAAAAAACCGTGGTCACCAAGAGAAAAAGCGAAGCCACTTTTCTCTCGTGGCGGTAAAGAGCAGGCGCTACAAAAAGCCAAAGTTGGTAAAGCACCACGGGCGAGGCCAAGAAAACACCGGCCAAAGCGGCAACCTTGATGTACAGCATGAAGGGGTCCACGAGGCCTGTGAACGCGAGCTTTTCGCCCTCCGGCAAAAACTGCGTAAGGGGCTTGGCGAGAAACGCAAAGATGTGCCGGGCCCAGTTCCAGCACAGAAGAAAGCCCACGAACAAAGCCACAATGGAGACCAAAAGCCGCTTCCGCAGCTCTTCCAGGTGCTCCAGGAGCGTCATGCGCGGGAGTTCTTCTTCCCGAGCCTCGGGCCAGCTCATGGCGCTTCCTCTCGCCGTTTACCCTCGTCCTCAGCGCTGGAAGCGGCGCTGGCCACCACAGGTGCTTGGCTTTGTGCCGTAGCTTGCGCTTGTTCTTCCGGTGAAAGCACTGTGGGTAACTGAGTAGCTTCCCTCACCTCTTTGCCCACTGCGCGGAGTTCTTCAGCCCTCACCTCTTCCTCGAGGGTCCGCTGGAGATCGTTGGAAGCCCTTTTGAACTCCGCCAAAGCACGACCTAAAGTTCGGCCCAGGTTGGGGAGCTGCTTGGGCCCAAACAAAAGCAAGGCAACGATGAAAATCATTACCAGCTCGGGAAACCCTATAGAGCCGAACATAACCCCTCCCTGTGCCGCACCCTGCGATTATAGTCAACCCCTCGTAACCGTGCCGGTTGGTAGCCCCAGGCTTTGGTTTTCGGGTATGTTAGAGTTTGGACGGAGGCACGCATGGCGCGATTTGGGTTTTCTTTGCTTGTGGCCGTAACCGTAGGCGGTGGCGCACTTACCGGTGCCTTGGTGGGAGAAAAAAGCACCCGTGACGGCGCTGCTACCGGTTTTCTGGCCCGCTACAGCCAAATCCTCGAGAAAACGCAGGAGATCGCCCCTACGGAGGTCCCGGCCAGCGAACTGGTTTACGGTAGCGTGGACGGCATGTTGGAGACCCTGGACCCTCACTCCAACTTTTTGCGACCCGAAGCCTTTGCCGCCATGCGTGAGCGACAACAGGGTTCCTTTTACGGAATAGGCGTGCTCATTGGCATTCGCGGCGGTAAGGTCACGGTGCTTACGCCCATTGAAGGTACGCCCGCGTACCGCCTGGGCTTGCGCGCGGGCGACATCATTGAGGCGGTAGACGGGCAGCCCACACAAGACATGGATTTGGACGAGGTGGCTCGGCGGCTACGGGGGCCCGAAGGCACCACGGTGCGGGTCACCATCATCCGCCCTGGTTTGCCCGAGCCCTTGGAATTTCAGGTCACCCGGGCCCGCGTGCCCACTGATTCGGTGCGGTACGCTTTTCTCTTGGACGAGCGCACGGCGTACATTCGCATTGGCGAGTTCACCCGTACCACCGGCCACGAGGTAGCTACTGCCCTCAAAAACCTCACCAACCAGGGGGCCACCCGCCTCATCCTCGACTTACGGGATAACCCCGGAGGGTTGGTGGACTCGGCGGTGGAGGTTGCGGGCTTGCTCCTGCAACCCGGCCAGAGGGTCTTTTCCACCCGCGGTCGTACGGCAGACTCCTTCCAGGACTACCGCGCGCCGAGAGATGGCCAGCACTTTGAAGGGCCTGTGGTGGTGGTGGTTAACCAAACCACCGCCTCGGCAGCTGAGATCGTGGCGGGAGCGATTCAGGACCACGATCGCGGTCTGGTGGTGGGTGAGCCCACCTTTGGGAAGGGCGTGGTGCAAACGATTTTTCCCGTCAAAAACTGTGGGGTTGCCCTCACCACGGCCAAGTACTACACCCCATCGGGACGCTGCATCCAACGGGATTGGGACTCGTATTTTGCGTACGTCAGGCATGAGGAGTTAAAAAGCAACGGTACTTTAGAGCCACCACCAACCCCCACACCCCCTCCCGGCGAGGTGTACTTTACGGACAGCGGCCGTAAAGTTTACGGAAGCGGCGGCATTTTCCCCGACCGTTTCCGCCGCTTGGGTGACTACTCTGCCATCGTGAGCAAGCTTTTGGCCCAATCGGCTTTCTTCCAGTACGCCGTGAGCTACCTCGCCCCTCACCAGGACAAAGCAGCTGTGGCGCGCGCGTTTCAAGCCAACGATCGTGAGCTGGAAACTTTCGGGCGCACCGCCGTGGAAAAAGGGTGGGTAACCGCCGAGGAGTGGTCCGCGGCCATGACCAAACCCGGGGACAAAAAGGACATTTCAGTGCTCCTCACCTCCGAAGTGGTAAACGTTGGTGTTTCCTTAAGTGAGGGCTACAAGGTTTTGGTGCGGGACGACGAACAGGTCCTGGAGGCTCTCGGGGCCTTGGAGGAAGCGGCACGTCTCTATCAGCGGGTGCAGGGGAATTCCCAACAGGCCGCTCGTATTCCCCAGAAAACCAGCTACTGATGGCGTACCCTCGGTAGGGAGCGCAAAAATGGCCGCCCTTCCCTGAAGGCCCCATGAACGAACCATGGCACTGACCGGCGATTTACGAACCATCCCCTTCCCCGAGGTCATCCAGTTGGTGGCCCGTATGGGTGGCAATGGAGTGCTGCGCGTGCGCCGTGGGCATGTGGAAAAGAGCGTGTACTTTCGCAAGGGGGCCATTTGCTCCTCTTCATCCAACGACCCGCGGGAGTTTTTGGGGCAGTACCTCTTGCGCATGGGTTTAGTGGACGAGGAGCACCTTTTTCAGGCCCTCCTTAAGCAGGAGGAGGAGCACCGACCTTTAGGCGCCATCCTCACGGAATCGGGCCTCTTGGCCCCCGATGACCTGGAAAAGGTGCTGCGGCAAAAAGCGGAGGAAACCATCTACGACCTTTTTCTTTGGGAAGAGGGGGAATTTGTTTTTCACGAAGAGCCGGTCCCGGAACATTTGCCGGTGCAGCTTAGCCTGGACGTCATGGGCGTGCTTATGGAAGGCGCACGGCGCGCCGATGAATGGGAGCGTATTCGCCAGGTAATCCCATCTCCCAGGGCTACCTTTACCCCAGGCCCGGTACCGCCAGCGGATATTTTTGAAGCCCGCCTCGTATCCTTGGCTGCCGAAGGCCGAACGGCCGCCGCCATGACCTACGAGCTTCACTGCTCGGATTTCGAGGCGCTTTCACTCCTCGCGTCACTGGTTAAGAAAAACGTCCTGCAAATCAAGGATCCGGGTACCTTAGAGCGCCCTGGAGACACCGTTGGTACGGTGAAAAAGCTTCTGGCCAAAGCGAAGAGTGCGGAGCTGGCGGGACGGCTGGATGAAGCGGAGCAGGCCTACCAAGCGGTACTGCTTATCAATCCCGTGCACCTGCAAGCCCGCAAAGCCCTTGCCGCTCTCAAGGAACGCTCGCTCACCCCGGCTGTTGCTTTCCCCATCCCCAAGCCCACCCGTGTGGCCGATGAGCCCATCCCCTTGGACGGCATCCCCAAACTAGCCGTGAGCTTGGACGCCCTTACTGAGCAGCCGTTGGAGCCGCTGGAAGGCTTTCTCCTTTCCCGCATCAACGGCACATGGGACGTGCGGTCCATCCTCAAGCTTTGCCCACAGGGACAGGAAGCTGGCCTTGCGGTACTCAAGGGGTTGGTGCAAAAAGGTTTCGTGCGAATTGAAAGCAAAGCTCCTAACCGTTGACACACGGGCCCGAAAAAATTAGTTTGGCACCTATGAGAGCTTTTGCTGTCGCCGCCAGGCCCCACATTGGCACGGATAACCCATCGTGAGGTTAGTTATTTCCTTTTTGGTCAAGACGTTCGACCGCTTTGCTCAGGCCTGGGAAAGTGCACGCTGGCAACGACGGTTGGGTTCTGTTTTAGTGGCCGTTTTCCTGCTGGCCCTGACTGCAATTGAGCTCAACCGCCAGGGGTTGGCTCCGCAGTGGGCTCTTGATGCCATGCCTAAAAACCACTTCTACGCCGTGAGCTTGGCTTTTACCTTGCTTCTGCTTGTGGAGCTGGTGGCGTTAGTTTTAAGCTTGGCGACGTCGGTCACCGCGTCGCTGGGAAAGCAACTGGAAATCTTTTCGCTCATCCTCCTGCGCAACGTATTTAAAGAGTTCACCGCCTTTTCTGAGCCCGTGGGTTGGATGCAAGCGGCACCCTCGGTGGTACCGATGCTGGCGGATGTATTGGGCGCGGTTTTGGTATTTGTGGTTTTGGGGTTTTTCTACCGCGCCCAAAAGCACCAGCCCATTACTGACCGGGAAGAGGAGCAAGCGGCCTTTGTGGCCAGCAAAAAGCTCATTGCCCTAAGCCTTTTGCTGCTCACTTTGATCATTGGGGTGCATCACATTTGGGTGTTTTTTGCCACCGGCGAGACCTACGGTTTTTTTGAGGTCATGTTTACGGTGCTCATCCTCAGCGACGTGCTGCTAGTCCTCGTATCTCTGCGCTTTAGCTCCACGTACCGGGTGGTTTTCCGCAACTCCGGGTTTGCCGCGACAACCGTGTTGCTGCGCCTGGCCCTGGTGGCACCGCCGGTGGTCAACGGCGCTTTGGGTTTAGCGGCAGCCCTGCTTTCCCTTGGCGTCACCTTGGCCTACAACGCTTTTAGCCTTCCTGGCCCCTCCAGTCGCACCGCCTCGGCTGGCCATGGCGCCGCCGCCCACCACCCGGAACAAACCCTTGATGGAAAGTAGCACAGCGTTCCCCGATGGCCAAACCTCCGTGGTTCTACCCATCGCCGCGCCCACACGCAGGTTGGGGACCGCGCTTGCAAAAACTCCTAAGACCGGGCTCAGGGTAGCGTGCGGAAAGATGAGCGGGGTGGGCGCTGAAGAACCAAACAAAAAAGAAAACGTGCGACCTGCCCTCCGCGCGGGTTTTGCAGGAAAGCGTCAATAGCCGCCGCGGAGCGGCGGCCCCACATTTCTCCCCCGCGGCCCCACATTTCTCCTCCGCGGCCCCCAGGAGCGAGGTCCATAACGGTTACGAGTTGGCCGGCACGTTCCAAAAGCCCTCCAAACCTTCGGTCTTGAACACCCCTTCCCCCACCTAAGCTTGCCCCAAGGAAACCCCCTTCGCGGGGCGGGCAAGCCGCACCCTTGCGGGCATGTTCAGCAAATACAACCTCGATCTCCTCTTCACCGACTTGTACCTGGAAGCCGCGAACTCACGCCGTTCCTCATCGGCGCAGGCACGCAATTGGCCCACCACCCCGGGAAGCTCAAAACCCCGATCCAGGTTTTCTCCGACGCCACCAAGGCGTGGCAAACGTTATGGACGAATACAGGCACCTTGACAGGTTAGCGGCAGGCGCCTAGTATGCTTTGGGTTCTTTGAAAGGTAGCAGTTCTTGAGGCATCCGTGGGGGTGCCCCGCACTATTCGGTCGCAACGTTGGCGTTTGGACGCCACCTGGGCTGCGGCTTTTTGCCGATCCCTGGCAGGCGCAAAAAACCCAGTGGTGCGGGGCTGAGATCACACCCTTGGAACCTGATCCGGGTCATACCGGCGGAGGGAACGGAGCCGAGGCGCCACACCACCTCGACCTCTTTCCCCCGCCTGCCCGGGGGAGGAGGAAAACATGAGGAAAGTGGTTTTGGCGCTTTTTTTGTTACTCACATCAACCCTCCCGACGGCGGCGGCGGAGCTCAAAGGGCGCGTGCTTGCCGGGGATAGCGGCAAAGCACTGGCCGGTGCCAAGCTGGAAGTCCGCGAGCTGGGGGTTTCCGCCACCACCAACGGTGAAGGCCAATTTGTGCTGGAGTTAGGGCCCCAGGCCCAGGTCACCTTGGTGGTGACCTGCCCTGGGTACTACCCCTTGCAGCAGCAAGTTTCGCTACCAGCTCCACCCTTGGAGCTGCGCTTGGCTCCCGTGGTGCCGTTTACCGAACAAGTGGAGGTGCGACCGAGCCGAGCGCAAACCGGTAAGGACCCCGCCACGTTTACGAACCTGCCCAGAGAGCGCATTGAGGAGAGCTACTACGGGCAAGACCCAGCCATGCTCTTGGCAGCCACGGTGCCGGGGTTTTTCGCCTACAACGACAACGGGCACGGGATTGGCTACAGCTACTTCACTATCCGCGGTTTTGGCCAGGCCCGCACCCGCGTAAGCCTCAACGGCGCACCCCTGAACGACGCTGAATCAGGGGAGCTGTTCTTCATTGACCTCGCCGATTTTCTTGCTACCGCCGGGGACGTGCAAGTGCAGCGCGGAGTTTTTGGTCTTTCGGGTTTGGGCGGCGCCGTGGACATCACCACCGCACCAGCGAGCCTGGAGCCCTCCTTTCTTCTGCACGTGGGGGGTGGATCGTACAACACGCAACGGCTGACCGTGCGCTATGACTCCGGCCTGGTGGGTGGTCGGTGGGCGCTGACGGCGCGCTACTCCAAGATCACCACTGACGGTTACCGCGATCAATCCTGGGTGGACATGTGGAACTACTTTTTCTCTCTAAGCCACTTTAGCGAGCGTTCCCGCACGCGGTTGGTGCTGTTTGGAGGTCCCGAGCAAACGCACCTTGCGTACTACGGGATTCCAAAATCGGTCCTGCAAGGCGGGCTCACCGGCGATGCGAAAAAAGACCGCCGCCACAACCCCCTCACCTATCCTGGGGAAATTGACAATTTCTACCAACCCCACTTCCAGCTTATCTCGGAGTTAAAGCTTCGACCCAACACCGAGCTCACGCAAACCTTTTACCTGTTCCAAGGGGACGGTTACTTCGACCAGTTTAAGGCGAACCGCAAGCTGGTGGAGTACAACCTGCCTAACATCACCTTGCCCGACGGCACAGTCATCCGGCGCACCGATTTGGTTCGCCGGCGCACAGTGGATGAGTGGGACGCCGGATGGGTACCCACCCTCACCTGGCAAAAGGGTGACTGGGCGCTGGAGCTTGCGGGCGAGCTGCGCCTGCACAAAGGACACCATTACGGGCAGGTCACCTGGGCGCGGTACTACCCGCCCGGGGTTCCCCCCAACCGGCGTTACTACGACTACCAGGTTGATAAGCTAAGCTCGGCTTTGCGTTTCAAGGCCTCTTACAAGCTCAGCGAGGCCGTCTTGTTGGTGGCTGGTCTGGGTTTTGCCCATCACCGCTATGAGCTTTCCAAAGACCGCCTGAAGGGGCAGTCCTTCCAAGACAACTTTGACTTTCTCCTGCCGCAAGCGGGGCTTTTGTGGCGGCTCAAGGAAGGCCAAGAGGCGTACCTCAACGTAGCCCGGGGCATGCGGGAACCCAACTTCCGCCAACTTTACGACCCCCAGGACTTCTACGGCACCCGGGCGTACCTGGACCCTGAGGACGTGTGGGACTGGGAAGCCGGCTATCGCCTACGGGGCGAGGGGCTTTCCGCACGCGTCAACGCTTTTTATATGCGCTTTGCCAACGAAATCGTGTGGGCTGGAGCTTTGGACGACAGCGGCGTGCCCATTTACGGCAACGGCGCGCGTTCAGTGCACAAAGGGGTGGAGCTGGAGGGTAGCTGGTCGCCCTCACCGGCTTTTGGCGTAGACGCCGCCGTTACCCTTTCGCGAAACGCCTTTATTCGCTATCGGGAGTACGGCTACGACGGTTCACTAACTTCCTACGACGGCAACCGCATCGCTGGCTTTCCCGACAAGTTGCTTCTCATCACCGCCCGCGGGCAAATCCTTGGCTGGCAAACGTTGCTTACCATGAGGGCCTCAGACCGCTTTTACCTGGACAACACCCAGGACAACCGCAAAAACCCTGAGGCCCGCCGTCAGCCCGGCTACGTGCCGTTGGTGAACCCTGGTTTTGCGGTGATGGATCTCACCTTCCGCCGCTCGCTGCGTGGACTCGCCGCCACCTTGGGTCTTTCGCAGCTGGCCGCCGAGCTGCGTATCAACAACCTCTTGGACAAGAACTACACGGCCTTCGGCTACGTGGACAACGGCGAACCGCAGTTTATCCCCGCTGCCCCCAGGCATTACTACTTTGGCTTGAACGTGGGCCTCTGACCTCCTCGCCCGTTTCCTTTGGCCCCCGGGACCGAAAGGTCCCGGTTTTTTTCTGGCTCGGGCGAAAAGCGTCAGCTTCGGTTCTTTCCGGTTACGGCGCCACAGGGGCCAGCAGCCCGCATTTTTCAGGTTACCAGGGCAACTGCCTGGGATCAGCAGGGAGCTGCGCCAAAAGCACCTCCACGGCTTTTGCCAGTTGGGCGTCGTTTTCTTTGTCCATATCCTGCTGCGGCGGCTGAAACACCACAACGTCCGGTTCGCACCCTTGGCGTTCCATGTTGATGCCCGAGCCCGCCACGTACCAACCGCGAAAAGGCAATCGCACGAAGGAGCCATCCACAAGCCGCGTCCCCCCAGTGGAAATCACCGCGCCAAACGTGGTCATGCCCACCAAAGGCCCGCGCTTTAGGGTCTTGAAGGCCCAAGAGAAGATCTCGGCGTTGGAGTAACTGGCTTCGTCACAGAGGGCTGCCGCCGGCCGCGTCCATGCCGGCAACGGCAAGCGGTCCTGAGGGTAGCCGCGAAGGGACGGGTCCATCCCCCGGGGGACCGTCCAGGCATGCCGTTTCACGTTGAGGATGGCCATCACGTAATCGGTGGTCCAACCACCGCCGTTGTTGCGAACGTCAATGAGAAGTCCCTGCTTTCCCGCTGCCGCCGCAAACAGCTCGCGCTGAAACTCCTCCAGGGAGGGAGCGTCCATGCCCTGGATGTGAATGTAGCCCAGCTTACCGCCAGAAAGCCTTTCGACGATGGCCCGCCGCTCTTTAACCCACGTGCGGTAGCGGGCTTGACGCCCGGCATCCAGGCTTACCGGTTTGAGGGACACCTCCCGCTCCCCGGCTTGGCCTTTTATGGAAAGCCGCACGTGGTGGCCCACCATTGCTTGCAGCAGTTGGTAAAAGTTGACCTCCGGGGTTATGGGCTCGCCGTTCACCGCGAGGATTCGATCGCCAACCTTGAGCCCCACGTCTTCCCGGGCTGCTGGCGTATCCTCCAGCACCTCCGTGACCACCACGCCGAGACCGTCGGCGGCGGGCTTTACCTCCACACCAAGGACACCGGTGGGCACCAGGTCTCCCCGCTCGTTGCGCCTAAACCCCATGTGAGACGCGTTAAGCTCCCCCAACATCCAGTTCATCACCTGCTCGAAGTCGCGGTCGGCAAACGCTGCTTCGGCTAATTTTGCGTATCGCTGGCCAATGGCGCGCCAGTCGTACCCGTGGAAGTGGGGGTCGTAAAAGTTGCGCTCCAGCTCCCGCCAAGCTTCTTGAAAAACCTGGGTGCGCAACGCCTTCCGCGAAACCGTAAAGAGCGCCTCAAATTTCACAGGATCCCCGGGCTTGCCTTCCAGGTTCACGCTTTCCACTGTTCCTTTGGCTCCCCGGTAAAGCACCAACTTGCCCTCGTTAAGAAAGGTAAGCTGCGAAGGGTTGGCCCCTTGATCGGTGAGGCGTTTCACCTCCTTCCCATCAAAGCGCACCTTGTAAAGGTCTTTTTGGCCTTCGCTTTCAGCTACGAAGACCACGGTGCGGGAATCGCTGGTGATGACAAACTCTCCTTCGTCACCGGGGAGCGCGGTCACCGGGCGCGCTCGCTGGTGGATGCCGGTAAAGTCAATGCGTACCACCGGCGGTTTCGTGGCTTTGCCGTCCACCTCCTTGCCATTGGCGCTTTTCTTGAGCTTGTCCTCCTCTTCAAAGAGAGCGGCCCACTGCTCCGGCGTGCGTTCGTGGTCAGCCTTGGTCAAATACACCGCCCAAACATCAAAGGTGCGCTGGTGCCGACGGGAAAGCCAGTAAAGCCGGCGGCCATCGGGTGACCACACCGGGTGCCGATCTTCATCGGGGTGTTGGCTCACGTTCACGACGTTGCCGCCCGTAACCGGAACGATAAACACATCGCTATTGAAATTCTCATCGTCGCGGGCAAAGGCGATCCACTGGCCGTCCGGGGAAAAGGCAAACTCCACCTCGCCCCAGTGCGTGAAGAGGGTCCTGGGGTTGCGACCGGAAACCTCCGCCACCGTGAGGTTTCCTTTGCCCACCAGGTAGGCCAGGAGCTTGCCGTCCGGGGAAACCTGTGGCTTTCGCTCATCTTCTTCGCTGAAGGTAAGACGCTTTTCGCGGAAAGCAGTGGCGTTGACAAAAGAACTCGCCTCTGCCGGCTCGGCGCGGAAGAGATCGTACTGGCCAAAACGGTCGGAAGCATAGAGCAGCGCTTTGCCATCGGGCGTCCAGGTGACATCCCTTTCCCACGCGGGAGTGCGCGTTACCCGCACCGTCACTGGGCCTGAAATGGCGGCAAGCTCCTTGCTTCGCCTGGCGGTCACGTAAACGTCGCCACGCACCACTAAAGCCACTTGGCTCCCATCCGGGGAAGGAACCACCTCCGTAGCTTGATCGCGCAGCACCGCCCGCTCCACGTCGTCTTCCAACGCGTCGCTGGCCACCTGGATGGCCAGGCGCCGAGGCTCACCTCCCCTGGCAGGAACCACGTACAGCCCATCGCCAAACTCGTAAGCTACGATGCTGTCTCCCGTTGCCGCCTTGGGGTAGCGCACATCACCACCCACGTGATGCGTAAGCTGCGTGACCTTGCGATCCGCCAAGCTCAGCCGGAACAGGTTGCGGTCTTCACCGCCGTTGTCGGACCGAAAGACCAGGGCCTCGTTGCCAGCCCAGGACACATGGTCTTCATCCCACGGTGTGTCAGTGAGTCGTTCCAAGGTCCCGTTTTGCAGTTGCAAAAGCCACAAGTCACGATTGGCGGAACCCCGGTAGTGCCGGCGGCTATCTGGGGTTCCGCCTCGCACCAGGGCCAGGTAGCGCCCATCGGGTGAGGGCACCGCTTCCAAAGCCAGGATCTCGGTGAGCAGCTTCTCGGTGCCACCGGTCAGGGGCACAACGTAAACGGCACTTTTCCGGTTCCACGCCTCGTGCCGCCGGGACACAAAAACCACCTGCGAGGCGAAAAACCCCTGTGGCACATCCGCTGCCTCGTGAAAGCTTAAACGTCGGGTACGACCCTCTGGCCAGGACATCACCAGCACATCGTCGTGGCCCTGGCGATCGGACGCAAAGGCCAGAAACCGACCGCTGGTGTCCCACACCGCCCCCCAGTCGTAGGCAGGATCGGCGGTGAGGCGTTGCGCTTGGCCGCCTTCTGCCGGCACCGCCCACAGGTCGCCTTGCCAGCTGAAGACCACGGTCCGCCCATCCGGCGAGGGCGCCGGGAAACGGGCCAGCCGCACCTCTTCGCCTTTTGCCGTCACTGCCAAAGCGAGCGCCAAGATTCCTGTCAGGAAACGCATGCGTACCCTCCCTTATGTCCTCCAACAAAACGACCAAAAGCCACCAACGTGCCCATAAGCTCGGCGTTGTGTTCCACCGGCAGGGGGTATTCCACCCCGAGCAAAGCCCCTTCGCGTTTGACGAATGCGGCGTAAAGCTTTTGCGTGGGAGCAAAAACCTGCAAACCGGAATGCGCCGCAGCCCACCGCTCCACGGTACGGGCTGCTGCCATTTCCTCGCGTCTCTGCACGGTGGCGAATAGGGCATTGCTGAGACCTGGCCGCTCCACCGCCGGTACCGGAAAACCGCACACCACATCCACCTGCGGGCAAGCCAACGGCGGAAAGTCCAGCTCTGCGCATGCTCCCACACCTCCCCACAAGCCGGAAGCCGGCGGCCAACCCCAAGGGAAAGCTGCGGTTTCCGCAAGTTGTTGGCCACTCGCTAGTTGCCGCCAACCCCTGGTCCCTGAAGCAAGCTCCTCCACACAAACCCAAAGGTTCACCCCCCCGGCCAGCGCTTGTTCCGGCGCCAAATACTCAGAAAGAACCGATGGCAAAAGCCACCCTGCAAGGCGAAAGGGGTCAGGCAGAAGCAAGAAGCCCTCTGTGTTGACCGCCTCCCGGACGTAAGCAAGGGCCGGTCGGAACAACGCCGCGCCTTCCTGCGTCAGGCGAGAGTAGCGGCGAGCTGTTTCCTCTGCTTCCCCCAACAAAGCTAACAGGGCCACGTGTGCGCCCAGGCCGGCGCCCGCTGCCTCCCCCCAGTTTCCACCCGCAGCCGCAAGCTGCGCCACCACCCCAGCGCAAAAAGCGGCCTGGGCCCCGTCAGCCAAAACCACCAAACCCCTTGCGCTCACCGTTGCCTCCCCACCACCCGCCGCAACTCCACGGTGCGGGTGGCGGCAGCAACATCGCTCAGGTTCATAAGCCGCGGTGGTTGCTGCCACGCCAAAAGCACGGTATCGCCAAGGTCGAGAGTACCGTTGCCATTGTCAGCCCACAGCACCGCCCAACGGCCCGACCAACTGAGAGCATCCCCGGCAGCCACCTGGGTGGTCCAAAGCAAGGGGCGTCCACTCTCCCCAAGCCAACGACCGTCCCTGAGCTCCAGCCGGTGCGGGGGCAGCCACGGCTCCGCCAAGGGATCACCCACCGCTGCCAAAGCCGCCACCGCCTGTGGGGTCATGATCAGGTGCCGTGCCACCAGTTCCTTGGGCGAAAGCGGCAGCGGCCAACCCGTACCACCCTCAGGCCAAACCCCCGGGGCAAACGTAAAAACCCCGCGGCGAAAGGCCAGACAAACACGGGGATCCACGCCTTTCGGCACATGGGCCACGCGCCAAAGGGCAGGAACTTCAGCTATCTCGCGCGCTCCAGGCGAAGCCACGCTGGCCCAAGGCAAAAGGTCCTCTGCCCGGGCGTAAGCGCTGACCCTCACCTTTAAGCGGGTGAGGCCACCGCTCAGGGTATTGCCGGCCACTGGACGGGTGAGGAAATCGTCGTTGTGGGCCTCGGCGGTGACCAGCGCCTTGAGGGCGGAGCCCATTTCCGGAGCAGAAAACTCACCGTACGCCAGCTTGTCAGCGCTCGCAGCATCCACCCCCTCCCATCCAAAAAAAGCCGGCTCCAGGGTGAACCACTGAGCCTTCAACAGCCCGTAACCCGAGGGCCAAGCGGTAAGGGGTTGTGGGTAAACCTCCTCACCCCGCCACCGAACCCGAGGAAATGGGGAAAGAACCTGCGCTGGCCTTTTTCCTTGCTGAAACCGGAGGAGCACACCAGCCCAAACGCGATCCTGCGGTTGACGTGGGCCCACATCTTCGCTGGCCCAATCTTCCCCCTCCACCCAAAAAACAACAGAGGCGTCCAAAAGCTGCGGGCGGAGCGTCTCGTGGCGTTGCCAAAAGCCCAGCACGGCAGCCACCAAAAAGACAATCACGGCTGCAACCCACAAAACCCGACGCGTTTCTTCACTCACGGGCTCATTGTACGTGGCACCGGAAAGTTAAGTTACAGTTTGCAGGGAGGCGCGCACGGTATGAGGAGCTACACCAAAACCTTGACCTTCAACACCCCCACCCGCGTGGCTTTCATAAACATCACCCCGGACGTAGAGAAAGCGGTGCGGGAATCGGGTGTCAAGGAAGGACTTTGCCTGGTCAACGCCATGCACATCACCGCCAGCGTTTTCATCAACGATGATGAGCCAGGTCTCCATCGCGACTTTGCTCGCTGGCTGGAGGAGTTAGCGCCGCACCACGTCCAGCGCTGGGAACATAACCGCACCGGTGAAGACAATGGCGACGCCCATGCCAAAAGGCAAATTATGGGCCGGGAGGTGGTGGTGGCCATTACCAACGGCAAGCTGCACTTTGGGCCTTGGGAGCAAATCTTTTACGGCGAGTTCGATGGGCAAAGACCCAAACGGGTGCTCATCAAGATCATTGGCGAATAGCTGATACACTTGCTTCGGGGGCGCTATGGAAAAGTTGCGGGTTTTGATTTTATGCACCGGTAACTCCTGTCGTTCGCAAATGGCGGAAGGTTGGGTCCGGCACCTTCTGGGTGACCGTGTGGAGGTGGCGTCCGCTGGGACCCATCCCGCAGGGTACGTCCATCCCTTGGCGGTGAAGGCTATGGCCGAGGTTGGGGTGGACATCTCCACCCACACCTCCAAGTCTCTGGAGCAATTTGTGAATCAGCCCTGGGACCTGGTCATCACCGTATGCGACAGTGCCCGCGAGGAGTGCCCGTACTTTCCCGGTGGGAAAGAACAGCTCCACATTTCTTTCCCTGATCCTGTCCTGGTGTCTGGACCCCTCCACGTAAAAGAAGCGGCTTACCGGACGGTGCGCGACGCCATTCGTGAGCACCTGATCCCCGAAATTGAGCGTCGCCTTGCCCCACAGGCCCTGGGCAACGAACGCTCAGGCCAACTGGCGGATGGTACCTAGGCCCACGGAAGCTTAAAGCCGGCCTCAACCTCCTGGGAGGAAAAAACAAAGTGCAATTTGAACAAAGAGCCCTCGGCGCTGGGCAAATAGGGGCTTTGTGCCCCCCAAGGCCTACCGTTACTCCCTTAGGCCGCCCAGGAGCTGCCCGTCCCCTTTTTTTAATGCAAAAGGTGCATGAGCTGGTTACCCAAAGCTTGCACGGAGAGATGGGCGGGGAGCAGAAAACAGGAAACCTGCGAGAAAAGGCGGGCGAACTGCGCGCGCATGCGCTGTTCCTGTTCCGAGCTTAGCGGCGGCAGGTGCGGGTTCAAAAAAGGACGGGAAGCACCCACCTGACCGGGTAGGCTCCCACTGGCTACCAAACGCAGAGAGTCTTCTTTGGAAAGTTCCCGTGGTGCGGCAAGCAGGGGATCCCTCACCAAAAAAATCACCGCCGCGGCTTCTGCCTGACGCGTACCCCCCAACCAAAACGGATCCAGCATGACCCGGCCCTTTCCTGAGGCCTCCAAGCAAACCGGTGCACCCAAATCCAAGGGGCAGTCCTTCTCCCCGTGGTCCACGGTGCACAGGGCGCGATCTGTGGCCATGTTTTCCAGCTTGGCACGGTCAAAAAACCTGGAAAACTGTGGTAAATGCTTGGCCCACTTGGCCTTCATGTACAGCTTCCGCTCACCCCCATCCACAACCGTGGCCCGGGGGCCAAAGCGCACGAAAGCACCGTCCGCCCCTATCAGTCGCCCACCGTGCTCCCGCAGGAGGTGAGCCAAAAACGCGGTGCGCCCACTCCCCGGAGCGCCAAAGACCAGCACGCCCCTTTCACCCAAGGCCACAGCCGCCGCATGCGCCCAAAGGGAACCCTGGGTGCGGGCAGCCACCTCTGACGCCAAAAGCAACGCCATTTCCCGGGTCTGGCCGTAAAAGGCGGTGTTCCAAACAAAACCGGTGTCGGTGGCCAAGCTCACCGCTGCCGATGGCTCCCTCCCCGGCACGTCCTTCACCACGTACACCACAGCGTGGGCCTCGGGCCCCCCTTCCAAGGGCGCCGGCCAAAAGTTTTCCTGAAAGAAGTCCGCCACGTGCGGTGAGTTGGTGCGCAACTGCACCACGGCACCACCCACCAAAGCGTTCCACAGAAACAGCCCGTCGGCCGGTAATGAACGCTCCGCTTCTTCTAACAGCGCATTGCGCTCCGACAGCTCGCGGATGGGGCGAGTGGGCACATAGTCGTTCACTTTCGTGAGCACGTTGTGCAAAACCCGTGGCTTTACGCGCTTGGGTTCTTCCAGCTTGGCGAGGGCTGCGGTGAGGCGCTTCAAACCCTCGCGTATTCTTTCTTCGGAAGTGGCAAAGGAAATCCGAATGTGCTCAGGGGCCAGAAAAGCATCCCCGGGGACCACCGCCAGCCTCGCTTCCTTGAGCAAGTAGTAGGCGAGACCATAGGTGTTGCGCAACGGAGAGCCCGAAAACTCCTTGTCCAAAAAACGGCTCACGTTGGGCATAGCGTAAAAAGCACCCTCCGGCACCGGGCAAGAAACCCCCGCAATACGCGAAAGCCCATGAACCACCAAGTTGCGCCGCCGCTCAAACTCCACCCGCATGCGCTCCACGTCCAGTTCGCACTCCTCCAGGGCCACTACCGCTGCTTTTTGCACAAAAGAGGTAGCGTTGGAGGTGTTATGCGATTGGATCTTGGAGGCAGCGGCAATGACCTCGCGCGGACCTGCCGCATAGCCAAGCCGCCAGCCGGTCATGGAAAAGGCCTTGGAAAACCCGTTGATGACCACCGTTTGCCTGGCCAAAGCCGGCACTGCCTCCGCAATCGAAGTAAAGCGCCGACCATCGTAAATAAGCTTCTCGTAAATCTCGTCGGCAATGACCCAGATGCCTTCCCGCCGACAAACCTCCCCAATTTCCTCCAACTCCTCGCGACTGTACACGGCGCCCGTGGGGTTGCACGGGTAGTTGAGGATCAAAACCTTAGTGTTGGGGGTGATGGCCTCCGCCAAATCCCTGGCTCTGAGGTGAAAGCCATCCTCTTCGCGGGTGCGCACAAACACCGGGTTGCCTTTGGCCAAGCGCACTTGGTCAGGGTAGGAAACCCAGCAGGGGGTGGGGATGATGACGTCGTCCCCCTCGTCCACCAGCGCCATCACCACGCAAAACAAAGCCGCTTTTGCTCCCGGCGAAACCAGCACTTCGTCGACGGAAAAGTGCAGCCCGTTTTCCCGCTCCAGCTTGCGACAAATGGCTTGCCGCAGCTCAGGGATTCCGTCGTTGGCGGTGTACTTGGTGAAGTTGGCGTCCAAGGCTTGCTTTGCCGCCTTCTTGATCTTTTCCGGGGTGGGAAAGTCTGGTTCCCCCACAGAAAAATCCACAACATCGATGCCTTGGGCCTTCATGGCTAAGGCCCGAGCCGCAATGCGCATGGTGGGGGACAGCTGAATTTGATTGGCGCGCTCCGAGGGCATAGTGCGTCTTTTCCCTTACGAATCTTTCGTTTCCTTTGGTGCCAGTTTTTCAGCCAAAACCTCGTCGAGCTTGACCCCGGTCAGGGATGCCACCACCGCTGGCAGTTGCGCTAACACTTCCGCCACTTGCCCGGTAAGCTTGCTGGCACCGGAAGCGTCGCCCACCATAACAATTCGGTCCACTTTGGACAGGGGCTCGGAAACGGCGCGGGCTAACTCCGGTAGTTTTTGAATGACCATTTCCGCTAGGGCTGCCTGGGTGTACTCCCGCCACGCCGCAGCCTTTTCCCGCATGGCTTCCGCCTCGGCCTTGCCTTGCTCCCGCATCGCTTCTGCCCGTACCTGAGCTTCCAAGCGCATACCCGCAGCTCGCCCCTTGGCCTCCAGCTCCTTGCGGTACGCTTCCGCCTCCGCTTCCAGCTTGGCACGGTAGGCTTCGGCTTCCGCGGGACGTTTGACGGTGGCATCCAGGTGCTTTTCGCGCAGGGTAATTTCGTGCTCTTCCAGCTGGGTGGCAAGCTCCTTTTCCACGAGCTTAATTTGGTATTCCTGGCGTTTTACCTGCTCCCAAAGCTTGGCTTTTTCCAGCTCGTAAGCCAGCTCGGCTTGCGCCCGCTTGGCGTTCACCGCCGCTTGGAACTCGGCGCGTTGTATTTCGAAATCGCGGGTTGCTGCCGCCAGCTCCGCCTCAGCCGCCAGCCGCGCCACATCCCCTTCCTTGCGGTATTGGGCTGCACGAATGGTGGCGTCGCGCTCGGTTTCCGCCTGGGCAATGGCAGCATCGCGCTTGACTTCGGCAATGCGGCGGGCTCCTAAGGCTTCCAAGTAGCCCTGGCTGTCGGTGATGTCTTTTAACGAAAAAGCCAACAGTTCCAGGCCCAAGCGGTCAAAATCGGCTTGTGCCTGAGTGCGCACGCGCTCAGCAAAACGATCGCGCTGGGAGTAAATCTCCTCCACCGCCATGGTCCCCAAAGCCGCCCGCATGTGCCCTTCCAGCACCTCTTGGGCAACCGCTGCAATACCTACCGTCCCACGGGACAAAAAATTCTCCACTGCCCGGTGAAGCAGACGCTCATCGGAGGAAACCTTCACTTGGCCAAAGGCCTCAGCGGCAATGATCACTCCGTGGGCGGTGAGAACCTCCGGGCAGCGAATGGACACGGAGATAACATCCAAAGGCAAAACTTGCACCGATTCCAAAAGCGGCACCACAAAGGTCCCGCCCCCCACCTGCAGACGGTAGCCCACCTTGCGCTTTCGCCCATCAGGCTCGGTAACGGTAGAGGTTCGCCCGGAGATCACCAACACTTGGTTTGGGCCCACCTTGCGGTAGTTGCGCGCCCACAGCGCAAAAACCAAAACAACAAAGAAAATAGCCAAAGCCCATGGGAGGAACGCCATGAAAACCTCCGCTCCCGGCCCGTTGCCGGGTCCTGCTCACAATACGACAAGTTCCTTTTCGGTACAAGGTCCCAAAAGCCGCGGAGTAGCCCTTGCCTGCCACCGTTCCCCCACCGCTGAGTTACTATTGCAGGTCATGGGTCTTATCGAGTTCCTCTTCCGTCGCGGGCCCCGCCAAGGTTTGGTGCTGGCCTTAGGGGGCGGTGGTGCCCGGGGTTTGGCTCACGTAGGCGTCTTGGAGGTGCTGGAGGAAGCCCAAATACCCGTGGCAGCCATTGCCGGCACCAGTGCCGGCGCCGTCGTGGGCGCCATGTGGTTGGCGTTGGGGGACAGCCAAAAGGTCCTTGAGCGGTGGGAGGCGTTTTTAGCTTCCGACTTTCCTTCGCAGTTGCCCGACGTGCGCCTCACCGATGAGGTTTCCAGTCGCGACAACTTGCTACTCTCCTTTGCGCAACGTCTGCAGCAAGGAGCCCAAGTGGCCCTGGCGTTGCATCGCCGAGGGTTGGTGGAGCATGAGGATTTGGAACGAGCAGTAGCCTTCTTGCTTCCCCCCATCCCCATTGAGGCTTTACCTCGGCCTTTTGCTGCGGTGGTCACCGACTTTGCCACGGGGAAAGCCGTTGCTCTCACCCGCGGCGACTTAAGAAAAGCCGTGGCGGCTTCCTCCGCTGTCCCCGGCGTGGTGCCCCCGTACAACTTGGATGGGCATTACGTCTTGGACGGCGGCGTGGTGGCCGAAGTGCCGGTGGAAGAAGCTCGCACCCTCGCCCCCCGCCCCGTGGTGGCGGTGGACGTGGGGGATTTGCCCGACCCCAGCGAAGACCCCAGACGCATTACGGTCCCCCGGGTGCTCCTGCGCGCCAGTGTCATAACCCACGCTCGCCTGCGGGAAGCCTTGCTAGCTTCTGCAGACCTGGTGATTCGCCCTGAGGTGTGGGGTATTCACTGGTCCGAGTTTCGACGGCTTTCCGAAGCCGTCGCGGCGGGACGAAAAGCCGCTCGTGCTTGCCTCAACCGGCTACGAGCCTTGGCCTTGCGCAAGACCTAAAGTGGAGGTTCCCCCTATGGAGCCAGTGTTTCGTTACCCCATCGAGGTGCGTTTCCGCGACTTGGACGCCATGGGACACGTAAACAACGCGGTCACCGTCACGTATTTGGAAGTAGCACGCACCCGCTTTTGGCTTTCGCAGTTCAGCGATTTTGCCAAGGAAGTGGACTTCCCCTTCGTGGTGGCGCGGGTAGCGGTCAATTACCGCCGTCCCATCCGCTTACAGGACGTACTCGAAGTGGAGCTGTGGGTAAGCCATGTGGGCCGCTCCTCTTTCACCATCGCCTACCGCGTATGGGCCAGTGGCGAGCTGGCCGCCGACGCCGAAACCGTGCAGGTGCACTACGATTACCGTCACGGCCAGCCCCAAACCTTGGGGCCAGAGCTGCGAGCGCGACTCGAGAGCTTACGAATCGTCAGCGAATCACAACAATAAGCCTGCAAGAAGCGGGCCACAAAACGCTGGGGCGACCGGACGGTCGCCCCTTCCTGCTCCTCCCAGTTCTTTGACGCTAAATGAATAGCGGCGCCAAAACCAGGGTAATGGTGGAAAGGAGCTTTATCAGCACGTGCAAAGACGGGCCAGCGGTGTCCTTGAAGGGATCACCCACTGTGTCGCCCACCACCGCCGCACCGTGGGTGGGGTTCTTCATGCGCTTGCCGTCAGGGGTGACAAGATACTTGCCGCCGTGAGCTCCCGTTTCGATGAACTTCTTGGCGTTGTCCCAAGCACCACCGGCGTTGTTGAGGAACAAGGCCACCAAAATGCCGCCAATGGTCCCCACCATCAAGAGCCCCGCCACCGCTTCCGCGGAAATGAGCGGGTCATCCGGTCGAATGAAGATACGGAAAACCACACCCACCGCCACCGGCATCAAAACCGCTAAAAGCCCGGGAGCCACCATGCGCTTCAAAGCTGCCTTCGTAACGATGTCCACACACGCACCGTAATCGGGCTTAAAGTTGGGCGGAAAAACAATCATATCGTTTTCCCGGGGAAGCGGAGCGTACTGACGCCGTACCTCCTCAATGATGGACTGAGCCGCCTTTCCCACTGCGCGAATCGCCAGCGCCGAAAAGAGGAACACCAGCATGGCGCCCAAAAGCGCTCCTACGAACACCACGGGCTTTGCCAAGTTCACCACAAAGGGCGCCGACTCGCTGAGGCCGGCGTAATTCTTGATTTCGTCCATATAGGCCTGGAAAAGCAAAAACGCCGCCAAACCTGCGGACCCAATGGCGTACCCTTTTGTCAGGGCCTTGGTGGTGTTACCCACCGCATCTAAACGGTCGGTTTTGTGCCGCACTTCCTGCGGTTGCTGGGACATTTCCACGATGCCGCCGGCGTTGTCGGTAATGGGGCCAAAGGTGTCCATGGCCAAGATGTAGGCCGCCGTGGCCAGCATACCCATGGTGGCCACCGCTGTACCGAACAACCCTGCGTGGGGAAGACCGGAGGTTTCGCCCAACCAGTAGGAAGCCAAAAGCGCCGCGCCCATGACCACCGCCGGCATCCACGTGCACTCGAAGCCCACGCCTACACCAGCAATGATGTTGGTGGCGGGCCCCGTGGTGGACGCTTCGGCAATGGACTGCACCGGTCGGTAGCGGTACTCGGTGTAGTACTGCGTGATGTAAACAAACGCCACCGAGGTCAAAACCCCAATGACACCGCACAGGAAGAAATGCCACCAGGCGTTAGGAGCTGCTGGGCTAGAAAGGAGCCAATAGGTGGCACCCGCAAAACCCGCCATGGCCAATGCCACCGCCAGGTAATACCCACGGTTTAAAGCCTCCATGGGGTCCATGCGCTCTTCCTTGTCCATCTTCACAGCCAAAATTCCAATGACCGACGCCAAGATTCCAAAGGCACGGGCCACCAGGGGGAACATCATCACCCCTATCACCCCCATGGAAAACTCCACCCCTTGCTTTTGGGCAGCCGCCGCCAAAGAAGCACCCAGGATCATGGCACCGATGTTTTCGGCAGCGGTGGACTCAAAGAGATCCGCGCCACGGCCGGCGCAGTCCCCCACGTTGTCACCCACGAGATCGGCGATCACCGCAGGGTTTCGCGGGTCATCCTCAGGGATACCAGCCTCAACCTTGCCCACCAAGTCGGCCCCCACATCGGCAGCTTTGGTGTAAATCCCCCCTCCCAGCTGCGCAAAAAGCGCCACAAAGGAAGCACCAAAACCGTAGCCCACGATCAAAAGTGGCACCTTGGTCGGCTCCACGCCCCCCACCGTTGACACCAAGGCGTAAAGCCCAGCCACGCCCAAAAGCGACATGGCCACCACCAAGAGACCGGAAACCGCACCTCCCCGCAGGGCAATGCGCAAAGCATCGTTGAGGCTCGAAAGGGCGGCAGTGGCGGTGCGGATGTTGGAGCGTATGGAAACCCACATGCCCACGTATCCGGCAAACACTGAGCAAAGCGCACCAAAGACAAACGACAGCGCAATCCACAACGCCAGCTGCAGGGAACTTCCCACCGGGTCAAACTCCCGCGACTGGCGCACAAACCCGTAGCCAATGAACAAAACCGCAGCAAAAACCGCGGCTAACAGCAAGATGGTGCGGTTTTGCCGCCGCAGGAAGGCTTCCGCACCTTCCTTGATGGCGTTGGAGATGCGCTGCATAGCCTCGGAGCCTGTGTCCTTGGCCATAACCCACCGCACCAAGTAGTAGGCCACCAAAAGCCCAAAGAGCGAAAAGCCAATTACCAAAGAAATCAAAAGAGCACTTCCTGCCATAGCTCCCCCTCCCCCGTCACCGAGCCCTCCGGCCTCGGCGCACAAATGCTGGGGGATTATACCCTCACCTTCCCTGCCACCCGAAAAACGTAACTACGCAAGCCACCTCACCCCGCCACCATTTTCACGGCAGAAGACCGCTGCGCTCTTTCGGCTCGCGGACCCCCGAGAGAAGCCAACCGCCTGCCACAAAAAATCCCATGGTCGCCAGGACACCGGCCCGGGGGCTACCAACCAGGTGGGTTGCCAAGGAAAAAATGGCAGGACCAGCAATTCCCGCGAGCCTTGCGGAAACGTCAAAAAACGAAAAAAACGCGGCTTCCGCCCCCGCGGGAACAAAACGCGCAAAAAGCGAGCGAGAAAGGGCTTGCGCTCCCCCCTGCACCAAACCCACGGCCAAAGCCAACCCCCAAAACTCCCAGGCGTGAGAAAGGCGCGCAGCCCAAAATGCAACCCCCACGTATACCGCCAGCGCCCCAAGGATAAGGGTCTTGCAGCCGAACCTCGGGGCTGCCCAACCAAAGGCCAGGGTGGCAGGTACCCCCACCAACTGGGCCAAAAGCAACGCCCCTACTATGTGCCCCAAGGGGATACCCAACTCCCCACCGTACGCCCCGGCCATCTTGATGACCGTGCCGATACCGTCGTTGTAAAGCCAAAAGGCCAAGAGAAAACGAAAGGCGTTGGGGTTACGCTTGAGCTGCACGATGCTTTCTTTCAGAACCTGCCAAGGGTGAGGCTTCCCCACGGACGGCTCGGGCACCAGGAGAAAAAGGGGCACCGAGAACACCGTCCACCACATACCCACCGCGGCAAACGCCACAAATGTGTGCCCACCCTGCCAAAGCCGCAAAGCGAGGACCAGTGCCAAGGCCCCGCCCACATACCCGAGGCTGTATCCCCAAGCCGAAACCCGGTCCAGCTCTTCGCCACGGGCAACACCCAAAAGCAAAGCGTCATAAGCCACGTTACCCAGGGCAAAAGCGGTAGCCCCAAAAACGTACGCCACCCCAGCCCAAAACCAGTGCCCTTGCAAAAGCAAGCCTATAAAACTGCAGGCAAGAGCACCGATGACCACCAGAGCCGCAAGCGTCTGCAGCCTTTTGGCACGGGCATCCATGAAGGCCCCCACAAGCGGCGTCACGGCGAGGCTTACCGCCAACCCAGCGGTGGCAAACCATCCCCAAACCACGGTGCCAGCCGGAGGCCCAAGCTCACGGTTGACCGCTTGTACCAAAAGGGGCGGCAGAAGGGCCGTCATGCACACCAAAGCAAAGGCCGAGTTGGCCCAGTCGTAGAAGCACCAAGCCCACTGCTTCGCGGTGAGCGCGCGCACCAGCAAAGCCTAAGGCTTTTGGTGGGAAGCTACAATGCCACCATGGTTTTTTTCTTGATGTGGCTGGCCGCTTTCCCAACACCGCCCGAGCTTCCACCGGAGGCGCACGTTCTCCAAACACTGGAGGAACTGCGCAAAGGCGAAATGTTTCTGGACGCAAACCACTTGCAGCCCTGGGTGGCGTACTCCATGACCTTGGTGGAGGGGTGTCACCGGGTGTCTGGGCGCGCTGCCTTCCTTGAGCCCCTGCGCAGCTTGCGGGCGGCTGGAAGCGTGGTCACCCGTCTTCTCTTTCAGGACGTGAATGTCCGCATTTACGGTGCCAGCGCGGTGGTCACGTACCGCTTCGTGCGACAGTTAAAAGGAGGACCCGAAGCTGGCAAAAGCGAAGGCTTTTCCACTGACGTCTTTGAAAAGAGGGACGATGGCCTATGGATCTTGGTGCACCGCCACCGTGTCACACCCTGCCGCCCGCGTCCGGGTAGCGCACCGTGACTACGGTGTGGATGCCGCCGCGAAGGCGATAATCCAAGGTGATTTCCATGCGCTGGGGTTGCACGGCACGCACCAGGTCCTCAAGAAGGCGGTTCGCGGCGTGTTCCTGATATATACCAACGTTGCGAAACGACGTGAGGTAGTACTTCAACGACTTGAGCTCCAAACAGCGCTTGTGGGGAACGTAACGGATTACCAAGGTGCCAAAATCCGGAAGCCCGGAAAAGGGGCAAACGCAGTTCCACTCGTGGGTTTCAATGGTGATCTCGGCCTCACGATGCGGGTACTCGTAGGCAAAGGTCTCCAAAAAGTCCGGCCGGATGGCCTCTTCTCCCAGAAACGGAAAGGTCTTACCTTCGGCCTGTACCATGGCTGCCTCCCTGCCCTGCCAACTCCAAACAGCGCGCCAAGATTGTATCGAAAGCCGAGGCGGTGAGCCTGCCGGTGAAGGTGTTTTGCTGGGAAACATGGTAGGAATCCACGAGCACCACACCCCCTGGTAAGAGGTACTGGCTGCCGTGGGCAAACTTGGGCTTGGGCTTGGGGAACCCTTCGGGCCAAGCAGCCAAAACCGCTTCGTGGGCAATGCGACCCAAGGCCAAAATTACCCGCAGTCTGCTTAAAAAAGCTAGGTCTGCCCGCAAGTAGGGCCGACAGAACGCCAGCTCTTGCGGGAGAGGACGGTTTTTCGGGGGTGCGCAGCGCAGCGCTGCTGTCACAAAAACTCCAAAAAGCTTAAGTCCATCATCCCGGTGCCGGCTTGCCCCATGGGAGGCCAAACCAAAACGGTAAAGGGCGGCGTAAAGGAAGTCCCCAGAGCGATCACCGGTGAACATACGACCGGTGCGGTTGGCGCCGTAAGCCGCCGGAGCCAAGCCCACAATGGCCAAAAAAGCGTTCCTATCACCAAAGGCAGGCACCGGTTTGGCCCAAAAGCCATGCTTTTTCACTTCCCCCCGGAACCGGGGAGGTACGTGCAGGGCACAGCTTTCCCGGAAAGCCACCAGGCGCGGGCATTTCCGACATGCCGTAAGGGCCCCTGCCGGAAGATTTAGTCTTTTTTCTCCCGCCATGTTCGCCATGTTAGTGTTCAAGCGTTGCCAGCGCCACCCCTGCCCCGGCCGCCTGCGGTTTGACAGCGGTAGCAAAAGAGTCATACACTCACTTTGGTGCCAAGCTTATGAGCAGGAACCCCATCGAGCCGCACCCTATCTTTGCTGAAAAGCTTTCAGCACTGGCGGAAAGGTTGGCAGCGGCGGGGCAGTACAGCTTCGCTGCTGAGGTTTTGGAAATAGCGGCCACCCTTACACCCAGGGCGGAACCCCTGCGCACGCGCATGCTGGTGCTTAAAGAGCTGGCCAAATCGGTAGAGGACCCGGAACGGGAGTACAAGCGCCGCAACTTAGAAGCTTCCCACGCCGTGGGTATGGCCCGTATTTTGGAAGGTCGAGGGGAGCTGGGGCGGGCACAGGAGATGTTTGATTTGGCTAAGCTACGGGCACCCTTTCACTACGTGGCCTACGCCGGCGCCGGCTATCTCCACCTTCGCCGCCGGGATTTGCGAGCGGCTTTGGAGGAGTTCGTCCAGGCCAGGCGCCTCAATCCCTTAGATCGCAAGCTGGCAGTGGAATGCGCACGTATCGCTTTGGAACTGGAGGACTACTTGGAAGCGTTGCGCCACGCGGTGGACGCCTTGCTCTTGACCCAAGGCATCAGCGACGCGGAGGAAGCCGCAGCTCGGCGCCGCGTGGAAACCCTGGCGAACCTCTGCCGGCTATCCAGGGAGGAGCTGGCCGAGCTCCACCGCCAAAGAGCGCAAACGCTGCAGCGGGCTTGCGAGCACGTGGCCTTGACGCGGGCCCGGCTTTTCTCCGCGTACCCCCTGGTGGGACTGGGGCGAAAATCCAGCCGTGGGGTGGTGCCGGAGGAGGATCTTCTGCGCTTGGCGTTGGACGTGCGCCGCTTTAAGGCCTTCCGCCACTTTACCGATGCCCAGCTCTTGCAGCTGGTGCAGGCGGCACGGAGGGAACAGTTCCGGGCCGCCCAAACCCTGGCCAATGAAGGGCAGGAAGACTACGACGTTTTTCTTATCCTCTCGGGCACCGTGCAAGTGGTACGCCGAACCCCCATAGGGGCGCAGGTGCAGGCCACGCTGTCCGCTGGTGAATTGGTGGGAGAGGTGGCGTTTTTGGACCGACGCCCCCGCTCCTCCTCCCTGATTGTTACCGAACCGGCGGTGATCTTACGCTGGGCAGCGGAGGAACTGAGCAGGCTGATTGCCACCAACCGAGAGCTGCACGTAGCGCTATTGTGGTCGTTTTGGCACGCCCTGGCGGGGAAGATCCGCATGGCCAATAGCGCTATGAACCGTATCATAGCGCCTGGACGTACAGCGGTGCGTCAAGCCGCTGGGCACGCAGGAGAACCGGTGCGGGTGGATTCCGCAGACAAGGTGGCGCTCCTGCGGGAACAGGGACTATCCGCTTCGGAGTTACGCCTTCTGGCTACCTATTCGCGGGAAGTGCGCTTTCCACCGGAAGCCCTTATCTTCGCGGAGGGGCAGCGGGGCGATGAGCTTTACATCGTTGTGGATGGTCAGGTGCGCATTTCGCGGAACCTCCCCGGCTTGGGGGAGGAGGCGTTAGCCATATTGGCTCGCGGCGACATCTTTGGGGAAATGGCGCTCATTGACGACGAACCGCGCAGTGCCGACGCGCGCGCTCATACGCAGGGGTGCACGCTTTTTGTGGTGGATCGTATCCGGCTGGAAGAGGTTTTGGACTTGGATCCCGACGCCGCCTGCCAGTTCCTCACGCTTATGTGTCATATCCTGTGCCGCCGCTTGCGGGCCATGAACGATCGCCTGCTCGCCTGGCACCTCATGGCCATGCACGAATAAAAAACACCCGTACAATGCCGCCGTGGCTGTCAAGGTAGATCTTCCAAGTAAAAAAGTCTGGGCCTCCATCCACGACCTCCTACCGGAGGTAAGGGTTGCCGGGTGGCCTGGCGAAGGGTGGGTGCGGCTTTCGGTGGGCTCCGAGTTGCATCGCTTGGTGCAGGCCCGTCTCGTCCAGGAAGAAGCCCATTACCAAGCCGAGGTACCGGTAGAGGCGGAGATCCCCTTAGAAGGCTGGACTTTTGTGGTCAGTGGTCGCTGTGACGGGGTCTTGGCGCCACCCCACGGCACACCAGTGGTGGAAGAAATCAAGACGTTGCACTTTAGGACTGACCTCTTTCGGCCTGAGGCCGAGCTCCTCCGCCAGCGTTTCCAGTGGCAGGTGCGACTTTACGCGTACTGCCTTTACCCCCAAGGCCACGCCCAGGCCCGCCTACGCCTGGTGGACCTGGGGGGCGAGGATGAGCGGGTGGAGGAGGTGCGGTGGTCGCCCAGTCAAGTGGAAGCGTACCTCCGGGGCCGCCTTTCGTTCTTCGTCCACCAGGCAGAAGAGCGCGCCGCCCTGCTGCGCCGCTGGCAACAAACCGTGGCAAAGCTTGCCTTTCCGTTTGCGGAAATCCGGCCGGTACAGAAGGAAGCCTTAGAAGCAGTGGAGCAAGCGGTGGCCGCGGGCCGGCACCTGTTGCTTTCGGCGCCCACCGGTGTGGGGAAAACCGCTGCCGCCCTCTTTCCGGCACTGCGTCAGGCCTTGCTGACGGGGAAGCGCTTGGTTTTTTGCACCGCTAAGACGCTGCAGCAGAAGCTGGCGGTGGAAACCCTCACGGCCATGAACGACGGCAGCTTCCGCACCTTACAGATCCGCGCCAAGGCCAAGATGTGTGCCAACCGCGAACTTATTTGCCACGAGGAATTTTGCGACTACATCCAGGACGTTCCCGCAAAGCTGGCTTCCAGCCGTTTGGTGGACAGGCTCCTGCAGTGGTCCCACGTGGACCCCAACACGGTATATGCCGCCGCGCAAGCGGAGGGCGTTTGCCCCTTTGTGGCACAGCTGGAAACGCTGCCGGACGCTTTAGCGGTGGTTTGCGATTACAACTACGTCTTTGACCCAGGAATTGCGCTTTTTGGCCGTCCTGACACCGGCCAGCTTGGCGAGGTCATCCTGGTGGTGGACGAAGCGCACAACCTGGTGGACCGCGCCCGTGAGTACTTCTCCCCCCGTCTTTCCCGCTCCCTTTTGGCCAAAGCGATCCACATCACCGAGCCGTTCACCACGAAAGTTTGCCGGGAGCTCACCGCAACTTTTAAAGAGTTGGATGGGGCTTTGGCCAAGACGGTAGCCCATGCTCTCAAAGGAAAAGAGCCAGCGGCCCTCGTCCAGCCGCCTGTGGACGTGCTCCGCCAAGCACGGCTGGCACTTGATGCCCTCATGGTTCCTTACTTTGCCTTCAAGCGCCAACAGGAACTATGGCTTGCCTCGGATCCCGTGGTGGAGCTCTTGCTGGTGCTGGCCCGTTTCTTGGAACTGGTGGATGTGGAACGACCGGAGCTGGTGAGTTTGGCCGAGCGCCAAGAAAAAGACATTACTACCGGCGCGCCCGGGGACGAAAGCCTCCGCCTTCTCTGCTTGGATCCGTCCCCTTTTCTTCGGCCCATCCTGGATGCGTGCCATGCTTGCGTGGCCATGTCCGCCACCTTGCAACCGTTCGAGTTTTACAGGGACCTTTTGGGTTTTGACCCCGACCGCACCGATACCCTCGCCCTCCCTTCTCCGTTCCCCAAGGAAAACCGCTTGGTAGCGGTGGTAAGGAGCGTGGACACCTCGTACCGCCATCGCCATGGTGCTTACGGCCCCATCGCCGAGCTCATCCCTCAGCTTTTGGTTCCGGGAAAAAACGCCCTGGTGCTGTTCCCTTCCTACCGCTTCCTTAAGGAAGTGGCTTCTCGGCTGGTAGTAGAAACGCATGAGGTAATCATCCAGGGAAGCCAAGACTCGGACCTCATGCGCGAGGAAACGCTGCGTCTTTTGCAGCGCAACCACCGTGCTGTGCTGCTCTTAGGGGTCTTGGGCGGGGCCTTTGCCGAGGGCGTGGACTACCCAGGGGACATGCTTTCCGAGGTTATTGTGGTATCCCCCGGGTTGCCCCAGGTCAGCGCGGAAAGAGAGCTCTTGAAGAGCTACTTTGACCAGCGCTCGCGGAAGGGGTTCTTGTACGCGTACCTCGTTCCGGGCATGACCCGCGTGGTGCAAGCTGCCGGCCGGCTCATCCGTTCCGCCGAAGATCGCGGCGTTATCGTGCTGGTGTGCCGCCGGTTCCTGCAGCAGCCCTACGCCTCCCTCCTCCCCGAGGAATGGACGGGGCAGGACCCTCTTTCCCTGCAAATCCCCGACCTACCAAAGACCATCCAAAGGTTTTTCCAGGAAGACCCCAGCTGAAACCCAAAGGGTCTCACCCCCCCAGTTGCCCGTGGTAAGCTACTTTTGCCAAACCGAGGAGGTGGGCTATGGACACCGTTGCTGCTGTTCTTCGGGAAAAAGGGAGCAAGGTTTATACCGTGGCTCCGGAAGCCACCACACTGGAGGCCGCTCGTGCCATGGACGCTCACAACGTGGGTTCTCTGCTGGTGGTGGACGGCGAGAAACCAGTGGGGATTTTTTCCGAACGGGACCTCATGCGGCGGGTGGTGGTGGCGGGAAAGGACCCCGCAAAGGTGAAGGTGCGCGAAGTCATGTCCCGAGACGTTTGGGTGGTGGAACCCGAAACCAGGGTAAAGGAAGCCATGGCCATCATGACCGAGCGCCGCTGCCGACACCTGCCGGTGGTGGAAAAGGGGAAAGTGGTGGGCTTGATTTCCATTGGTGATTTGGTGCGGTGGATCTCCAAAGATCAGGAGTTTCAAATCCGCATGCTGGAGAACTACATCACCGGTGCGTACCCGGCATGAGCACGTGCCGGGTCTTTCCTTACACGGAGCTGGAAGCGGCCAGAGCCGCCGCAAGAGCCTCCCCGCGAAAGCGCAAGAACTTGAACGTGCACCCGCAGCGGAGTGAGGTCATCCAGCGTTTTTTCAACTGCTTGGAGCCGGAAACCTACGTCCGTCCCCATCGCCATGCTCCCGAGAAGTTTGAGCTTTTCGTGCTCCTTTCGGGTGCGGCGGGAGTCCTGGTCTTCGACGCAGCGGGCGAGGTGGTGGAGAAACACCTCTTGGCCCCGGAGGCGTTGGTGGCCGTGGAAATCCCCGGGGGCGTCGTCCACACGGTGGTAGCCCTCAGCCCGCACACGGTGCTTTTCGAGGTGAAGCCCGGGCCTTACGAACCCCTCACCGACAAGGACTTTGCCCCCTGGGCCCCGGCGGAAGACGACAGGAAAAGCCAGCGTACGCTTACCCAATGGCAAGCGCTTTTTACTCCCGATGCCAAAGGTTGTACTTGAGGATGCACCAGATGGCCTCGAAGCCATCCTTCCACCCGATTTTCTTACCTTCGGCGTAGGTACGCCCATGGTATGAAATAGGCACCTCGTAAATGCGCACCCCCATCCTCGCCACACGCGCCGTGAACTCCGGCTCAAAGCCAAAGCGTTGTGACGTAATTCGTAACTTCTCTTTGACTTGCCGCGTAAACACCTTGTAGCAGGTTTCCATATCGGAAAGGTTGAGGTCCGTAAACATGTTGGAAATCGTGGTTAACAGCTTGTTGCCCACGTAGTGCCAAAAGAAAAGCACACGATGGGGCCCAGACAGGAACCGGCTGCCGTAAACCACATCCGCCTTACCCGCGAGGATGGGCCCCAGCAGCACCGGGTAGTCTTGCGGGTCGTATTCCAAGTCCGCGTCCTGCACCAGGATCACGTCGCCAGTGGCCAGGCCAAAGCCCGTGACCAAAGCTGCGGCCTTACCGGCGTTTTTTTCGTGGCGGCGCATGGTCATGGTGGTGGGCCGACTCACGTTGCTGGGCAACTGGTAGGCCCGCAGCACCTCCGCGGTGCTGTCCGTGGAAGCGTCGTCCACCACCACCAGCTGCAGCTCGCTAATGCCCTCGGGAAGAGGGGCACGCACCACCCGGTCCAAGATTTCCTTCACCGTCTTTTCCTCGTTGTACACCGGCACCACCACCGACAGCCTCATGCCACCTCCTGCTATTGTTTACCTGTGGACGAAACCGCCTCTGACGTTCACGAGCTCCCCATCGAGGACAGCCTGGACCTCCACACCTTCCACCCAAGGGACCTGGAGGCCGCGGTGGAAGCCTACCTGGAAGAAGCACGAAGGCGCGGGCTGCGAGAGGTGCGTCTCATCCACGGGCGTGGCCAGGGGATAGCCCGCGCGCGGGTAGCTGCACTTGTTGCCCGCGTGCCCTACGTGCTGCGAGCTTACGAGGCACCGCCCGAACGGGGCGGGTGGGGCGCCACGGTGGTGGAGCTTCTGCCGGAACAGGAAAACGGGGAGGCCAGCCACTAATCCAAATCCACGTCCTTTATGACCTTTTCAGGAGCGGCGTCGGGGTCAACGCCTTCCAAAAGCTTACGGAACTTTTCCTCCCGCACTCGCGACCCGGCTTTTTCTGCGCGCATGGCCTCCGCAAGCTTGTCCGCCGCTCGCTTTTTTTCTTCCGCAAGCTGCTTCAGACGCTCCTCCAAGGAAGTGGTCGCCTTCTTTTCCTCCGGCGGCTTTACCGCCAGCACCACCTGGGCTTCACCGTCAATGTCCAACAAGCTTTTGCAGTGCGGACACGTAACCGTAAAGTGCGCCATGGCCGTTCATCCCCACTGCCATTGTAACCCCTGGCCGCCGCAAGCTTGCTCAACCCCCCGTTCCCTGCCCCCTGGGCAAAGGTCGCGTCCTTTTCTGCTCCCGGCGGTTGGCCCAAAGCGAAAGCACCGTAGCACCTCCCAAGAGCACACCCACCACCAAAAGCGAAACCCAGGTTTCCACGTGGTAAAAGTCCGCCAGCATCATCTTGACCCCCACCAAGACCAATATGAGGGCCAAGGCCGGGCGCAGGTACGTAAGGGAGCGCAGGGCCCCCACCAAAACGAAATAAAGCGCCCGCAAACCAAGGATGGCAAAGATGTTGGAGGTGTACACCACAAACGGGTCTGAGGAGATGGCCAACACCGCCGGTATGGAATCCACGGCAAACATCACGTCGGTTGCTTCCACCGCAATGAGGGCCAGAAAGAGCGGTGTAAACCGCAGACCCTTATCGCTTTTGATGGCAAAGGCCTCGCCGTGAAACTCCTTGGTGAACGGTAAAACTCGCGAGGCCCAGCGCACCACCAGATTCTTTTCCGGGTGCACCTCCTCTCCCCCGGTGGCCAGCTTGGCGCCCGTAGCCAAGAGAATAGCGCCCAAGAGGTAGTTCACCCAGTGGAAGTGGGTAATGAGGCTAATCCCCACGAAGATAAACAGCCCACGAATAACGATTGCCCCCAAAATTCCCCAAAACAACACGCGGTGCTGGTTTTCCGGCTTCACCGCAAAGTAGGCAAAAAGCCCTACGAACACGAAGAGGTTGTCCACCGACAGGGATTTTTCAATTAAGAACGCCGTAAGGTAGGCAAGGGCAGCATCTCGCCCTTCCACCAGCGCCACAAAAACTGTAAAGGCCAAGCCCAAGCCTACCCAAAAAACACTCCACCCAACGGCCTCGCGCATGCTTTCGCGATGGGCATGGCGATGGAAAACCAAAAGATCCAGGGCCAAAGCCCCTATGACTAAGCCGCCGAAAACCAACCACCACCAGATGTGCATGGCTTACGGTAGCAACGCCGGACCAAAAAGCACGGCGTTGGCGAGGAGAAGGGTGGTAGCCCGAGTCATTCCGCGAAAAGCAGGAGGCTCGGCAAAAGCCACTACCATACCCCTGCCGTGCCTTTGCACCATGAGGTACGCCTTGTGGGGGAGCTGCTTTCGTGACTGAGCAAAAACGAACCCCGAGGCCACCAACTCCCCTTCCGCTTGGTACACGCCCACATTGACGCCCTTATCCAGCTTAAGAGGGGTGAAAACGCGACGGGAGTTTACCAAGGCGTGGACCTTCCCGTCAGGAAACCCGGCCGCCAGCAAGTGATCGGTGTCCAGCTTCACCACCAGGATGGCCCCGGGCACTGCCGGTGGCTGCTCCTCATCGGGTTGCACCAGCTTTTCGTAGTCCACGCCCGAGCTCTGGCCCACACTGCCGCCCGTGGCCGTTCCTTTGTCCTTTTCCTTGCCTGTCCCCCCTCGCTTCTCCAAAGAGGAAGCCAAAAGCCCCACCTTCTCACCGGTTAAAAAAGCCGCAGCCTCACCTTCGGCAATGAGCACCCCACCCTCCTGCACCCAATACTTGAGGCGTTCCAAACCATCCGGGGGCAAGACCCTCGCGTAACTTAAGGTCGAAAAACCGTCGGGGAAAACAATCACCGAAAACTGCGACAAGTCGGCGGCGAGCAAACTGCTCCCCCGCACCGGAGTTACGGGAAGGCCCAGCTGCTGCTCCAAGGCGTAGCGCAGGTGGCCGGCTGCCGTGGGGTTGGTGGGGGTATCCCAAAGTAGCGCCACCTTTGGTGCAGAAAGCGGTCGCACCCGGTTCGAACCCAGGTCAATACCGGCATCGGCCATGGACCTATCGGTGCCAAAGAAGCGAACGCCGGTTTCGCGGGCCACGAGCTCGAGAGTTTCCCGAAGCTTTTCTGAATTGCCTTGGCGGCGCACTACCACCGTGCCCGCCGAGTAATGCTTGCCTTGCATGGTGAATTCCTTTTCCGCTACCCCTGCCTTAATCCCGCGGGACAAGAGCCACACCACGGCACGCGCCGAAGAAAGCCCTTCCCACGGTAAAAGAAAAGCCACCTTTCCTTGCCCCTCCACGCCGCCAGGTAAGGGCTCCTCGGGTCTCAACAAAGGCCACCCTTCGGCCACCTGCACTTTTTCCTCCCGCACCGAAAGGTTCCAAAGCAAGGGCAAGGACCAAGCGGTCACGTCGTAAATTTCATCGGGGAGGCGTTTGGCTTCGCGTTTTACTTGCTGCTCCGCGAAGTCCTTGGGAAGAGGCACATCCTTACTCAGAAGCACGCGGGCCAGGCGGGCCAAGGGCTGGGAAAGCGGCAGCACGTAAAAGTCAGCCCACGGACCGGTGCTAGGGCGGAACACCTCCAACCCTTGTCGGGCCAAAAGGCGCGCAAGCTGGAAAGCACCATCCTTGCCAGCATCCCACACGTAAGCTAGACCCTTCCCCTCCTCCACTGCTTTTTGCCGGTAGGAAAGAAAACTCTCCCAAAAAGCCGCCTTGTTTTCGGCGGCGGTGTTCACGGTAACAAAAGCGGCTAACAGGTGGTGGGCCACCGCCTCCCCGTACCGCAAAACATCCCCACTGCGCAGACGAATCGCCAAGCCCCGGGGGGAGGCTTGCTCGTAGGTGGCACCGCAGGCCCCACCAAAGAACGGCCACGACTCACCGTAGCCAGGGTAAAAGGCGTCGAAGGTTTCCCGGGTCCAAAAGCGAATGCCCGCTGCATCGAAGGAAGCTGCCAAGTGACGACCCAATAGCTCCCATAGCTTAGTTTGTTCCGGCGAGACGAACGGGTTGTGAGGGTTGGCCGGCGGCGGGAAAAAGTAACCTTGCTCTGCGCCCATCTCGTGGAGGTCTACCACCAGCTGCGGCGGTAACCACAACATGCGGGCCACCCGCCCTTGGGTTTCCGGGTGGGTCAAGACAAACCAATCCCGGTTGAGATCGAAGAGGTAATGGGAAAACCTCCCCCCTGGCCAAGGCTGCACGTGCTCCGCGGACGCGGGGTTTTCGTCTGGCACGAAACCGCGAGCTTGACGGTTAGATGCCACGAAACGCGCTCGGCCATCAGGATTTTGCATGGGGTCCAAAACCACCAGCACCCGCTCTAAAAGCCGGTCCACGTCTGGGGAACGGGCGGCCGCCAAGTAGTACGCCAAGGCCAGCGCCGCCTCACCACCCGATGCCTCGTCACCGTGCACAGAACCCACCAACCAAACCACCAGCGGCAGGTCCCCTGCGGAGGCCCTAGAAGCTTTTAGTCGCGGATCGGCATAGCTCCGCAGGGTGGCAGCCACGTCCTCCAAGTGGGCCAGCCATGCGGCCTTACCCACCACCAAAAGGAACAGCTGGCGGCCCTCAAAAGAGGTGGCGTAAGGGACAAACTTCACGCGCTGAGGAGCCGCTTGCGCTAGGGCTTGGGCATAGCGCTCCATTTGCGACGGGTCGCTGATCTCCTCACCCCAGGTGTAGCCCAGCACCTGATCCAGCGTGGGAACGGCGGGGTCAAAATCGGCAGGCGGGAGCACGTGCAAGCTGCTGGCCACCGCCAACGGCGCCCACAACCCGAAAAACGCTGCACAGATCCGAACCTTCATGCGCGCCTCCGCAATGGGCCAATTCTACGGAAAGCGGCGGGACAAGTTTTGCCCGCCGCGTAAAGTTGGAGGCGTCTTTCCGCTCACTGTTTCTTTTTGCCGCCAAAAAGCTTGGGAATGAGGTTGTCCTCCTCGGCAGAGTCCCCACCACCGGGCAAGAGCTGCACCTCTTTGTAGCCGGCCGGAATTTCGAATGTGCCGTCGGGCACCGGCATCACTTGCAGCTTGCTGACTTCCATGGTCACCGTCGTGGTCTGCTTGGCGCCTTTCTTGTCTTGCACCGTGGTTACAGTGCGGCTTTTTAGCGGTATCCCCTTCACCTTTTCAAACTCCAAAGCCATCAAGCGGTTAAAGTCCTCAGAAACGGTCTTGGGAGGGGTTTTCCGCAGGTACACGCCTAAAGCCTTTTCAACCAAATCCGGTGCCGCCCAAAGCTCGTGGACCTCTTCAACGCGGTTGTCCTGGTTAATCATCATGAACTTCATGGTTTGCCGGTAAGTGGTGCGAAACTTGTAGTACGTGGTTGGCAAACCGGCCACCGCCTCACCCAGTCTCTCCTCCAGCTTTTCAACTTTGCCCTCCGTCACTGCCAGGTTCATCATCTTGGTGACACCAGCTGCCATTTGCAGCATGGCGTCTAGATCCCACTTGCTGTAGGTCTTGTCCTTGGGGCTTACCATGTA
>CALHAH010000013.1 GCA_937934115.1 uncultured Thermoanaerobaculum sp. | reverse complement strand
GCTGGTCTTGCATCCGCAATTCTGAGGCGGGCATTGGACCTGCTTGTTCCCCGCTGAGGACGGCCAAGCTGCAAAGGATAGGAAGGCAATCCCATTGCCGGCCGCCAGACGCTGTTGAATCCGGCTCGCCATCTCGTTTCCAGGACCGCCGGACGCGGCAGGCGCGGCAGCATCCGCTTTCGTCATCTTGGCGCCGGGGGCGATGTTGTCGAGGAGCCCGTTTACAGTGGCCTCGAACAGCTTCACGTCCGCAGGGCTGTAGACGTTCGCCGGATAGACGACCATCCCGCGCCGGATGTCCATCTTTAAGATGTCCCGGGCGGCCTCCTGGCCTGGGGCGGCGGCAGGTGGCAGCGGGGCGCCTCCGGGCGTAGGCCTTACCCCCTCTTGCGCAAAGGCAAGCACAGCGAACAGTGACAGACAGGAAATGGATAGGCTTCGTCGCATAATTCGCATCCCCCTTCACCCAATATTACGGAAAAGTCGGAATTCTGTCAACATCCCGCATTGCCTCATCAAAAATCTGCCCGAAAAGGGGTGGTTGCCTCACATAAGAATCTGCCCGAAAGGGGGAGAAGGACGAGACTGCTTCTCGAGGGGGGAAGCGGAAATGGAGTTGACCATGGCTGAAAGGAGAGTGTTGGTGAAGGCGTTTGCCGGGCGGTATCAGCAAGCCACAAAGAAGGAGCGGGGTGTGATTTTGAACGAGTTTGTGCTCGCCAGTGGGTACAACCGACGGAGCGAGCATCCGGCTTTGCCGGTGCGCGCGTTGGAGGTGCGGGGGTCTCAGGGCGGGTGGACGTGGTGGGTGGCCCCAGCGTGAGACAGCACCTAGCCGTGCCCCCCGCGTCCGATAGCAGCGAGGCCCCACAAACAAATGTGGGACCCGCACTCCGCGCGGGTTGGGAAGAAAAGTGTCCAGAGCGCGCGAGCGAGGCCCGGCTTTGCTGGGCCGAGCGGTGGGGGTGCGGGGGGCCAAGCCGGCCACGGGTGGCGGGGAGGAGCGTGGCCGTGCCCCCCGCGGCAGATAACCGGCGGCCCCACATTTCTTCGCGGCGGCCCCACAAAAAACAAAATGTGGGACCCGCGCTCCGCGCGGGTTATAGAGGAAATCCGTTTATAGCCGGCGCAGGAGCGCCGGCCCCACAGGCGAACCGGCGGCCCTACAGGAGAGGGGCCCGAAACGTTTCCGATTTTGCGAGGGAGATCGAAAAAGCCCTGGAAGCCTTCGGTCTCGAACACTTCTGGACCCACTTTCGGCTTCCCCAAGGAAGACCCCTTCATGGAGCCTGGAAGCCAGACCTTTCAGGACATGGGCATGAAATACAACCTCGATCTGCTGGTCACCGACTTGGACCTAGAAGCCACAAACTCACCGCGATCCTCATCCGCGGAGGGACCCAACTCCCACACTACGTGGGAAAACTCAAAACCGCTGTCCAGGTTTTCTCCGAATCCCACAAGGCGTGGCCAAGGTGATGGACGAATAGAGGTCACGGTCTTGAACTCAGAAGGCAATCCCGTCCCCCACTGGGTGCTTGCTCAGAGGAAATGAGCCGGGCGGGTGTCCCAGCCAGAAACGAGCAAGGCCGCTGAAGCGTCACCTGCTTGCCGGCGGGCTCTTACACGCCCGTCGTTGGCACCCGGGACCAAAAAAGGAAGGTCCTGTAAGCTCACGAAGTGCCAGCGCATCACCTTGGCGCGCTACGACGGTAGGCGTAAAGCGTGCCATCAATGTTTTTCTACTCGTGCTTTTTGCTAACATGCACACGTTTGCCCGGCCGAAGGGCAAACGGCACAAGGGGGGGTTTATGAAGCTCCGAGTTATAGGGACGATGTGCGTGCTTGGGCTTGGCAGTTGGCAGGCCACGTCCGCCTGCACCAACGTCTTGGTGACCAAGGGGGCCAGCGCTGACGGCTCCACGTTCATTTCTTATGCCGCGGACTCCCACGAGCTTTACGGGGAGCTTTACTTCACGCCAGCGGCCAAACACCCACCGGGAGCGTGGCGGGACATCATCGAGTGGGATACCGGCAAGTTTCTCGGCCGCATCCCGCAACCGGCGCAGACTTACCAAGTGGTGGGCAACATGAACGAGTATCAAGTGGCCATTGGCGAAACCACCTTTGGCGGTCGGAAAGAGCTGGCCGGGCCCGCTGGCATCATTGACTACGGTTCCCTCATGTACATCGCTTTGGAAAGGGCCAAATCTGCGCGGGAGGCTATTCAGGTGATGACCAGCCTGGTGGCCGAATACGGGTACGCTTCCACTGGCGAAAGCTTTTCCATTGCCGACCCCAACGAGGTTTGGCTTTTAGAAATGATTGGCAAGGGCAAAGGGGAAAAGGGAGCCGTGTGGGTTGCGGTAAAGTTGCCCGAAGGTACCGTTTCTGCCCACGCCAACCAAGCTAGAATCCGCCGTTTTCCCTTGAAAGATCCCGAAAACTGCCTTTACAGCCCCGATGTGATCGAATTTGCCCGCAAAAAGGGTTGGTTTTCCGGCAAAGATGAAGAGTTCAGCTTTGCGGATACCTACGCCCCTTACGATTTTAGCGCCGCCCGTTTTTGCGAATCGCGGGTATGGAGCGTTTTCCGCCGCGTGGCGCCTTCCCTGAACTTGGGTGTGGAGTACGTGGATGGCTACCACTTGGACCAGCGTTTACCGCTGTACGTGAAACCCGATAAAAAGCTTGCGGTGGCCGACATGTTTGCCCTCATGCGTGACCACTTTGAGGGCACACCTTTGGATATGACCCAAGACGTGGGTGCCGGTCCTTTCGCCTGTCCTTACCGTTGGCGGCCCATGCAATGGGAAGTGGATGGCAAAAAGTACGTCCACGAAAGGGCAATTTCCACGCAACAAACCGGTTTTTCCTTTGTGGCGCAAATGCGCTCTCACTTGCCTGCCCCCATCGGTGGGGTTTTGTGGTTTGGTTTGGATGACACGTACACCACCGTGTACACCCCCATGTACTGCGGCATCCGCCGCGTTCCCAAACCGTACGCCGTGGGCAGCGGCGACTTTTCCCGCTTTTCCTGGGACTCGGCCTTTTGGGTCTTTAATTTTGTGGCCAACTGGGCCTACAGCCGTTACGCGGATATGATCCAGGATATTCAGCCGGTCCAGCGGGAATTGGAGGGCTCGTTTTTGGCGCGGCAAAAAGACGTGGAGGAGGCGGCGTTAACGTTGTACCGTCAATCCCCGGAGCTGGCCCGGGACTTCCTCACCCGCTACAGCGTGGAGGAAGGGGAAAAGGTCGTGGCCCGTTGGCGCCAGCTCGGCGAGTTTCTCATTTGGAAGTACATTGACGGCAACGTCCGCGACAGCCAGGGCAAAGTGACCCATCCCCGCTACCCCGACCACTGGTACCGCCGCATCGTTCAAGAGCGCGGGGAAAGCATCAAGGTGCCGGAAGAGCCCAAGCAGTAAACCAACCAGGCAAGCCCAGGCCATGGGCTGTGGGCCACTGGGCGATTTTTCCCCCGAAAGGGCCATTTAGTCGCGAGTCCATTTGGCTTGCCGTGAGAAAACCTGCCGTGCGCCGGAGGGCTGGGGCTTTCTTTGCTCCGCTAGCTCCTGTAGGCGTGGTACATTGAGGACGTGGACCCAGAAACAAGGGAGCGCCGGCGGGCGAACTATTGGCGAAGCTTGGGGGTGGAAGAAAAGGCCACCCGTGAGCTTTTGGCCTTTTGTCGCCCTCTCCCCCTCCCTGCGCCTCGCTCCCGTTGCCCGACGAACCCTATCTGGCTTTTTATCGCGCTCTCCCCAAGGAAGGCATCCCGCTCCTCGTGCACTTGATGGAAGCCTTTCCCCAGCTGCGCTTTTCCCCAACGCAAGGCTTGAGCCAAACCCCGGAGTGGGAGCGCGCGGTGCGCCGGGGAGAGCGCGCCACAGACCAAGGGCCCCCACCGCTTCAAGCCCCGGAAGCTCTCACCTTGCAGCTGGTGCCCACCCCCGCTGGAACGCTGCCAACGGTGATTGCCGGTTGCCGGGAAGACTTCGTGCGGCTGGTGCAGCTTTTGGGGCACCGGGGGGAGCCAACGGCGATTCCCCAATCCATGGGTGCGTGCTTGCTCCAAGGGCTTAACAACTGGCAGCGTTACCGAGCCTTGCGTCAGGCGTGGGAACAAGGGGAGATGGAGGCCATTCCCTGGCCCCAAGTTCTGGCATGTAAAAAGCTTTATCAAGACCGGCTGGTCCTAGCTTCCCGAGGACCGTATAGCGGCGTCGAAGTCCCAGAAAACGCGGAAACTGCGGAGCAAAAAGCCCTGACCATCCGCCTCCATCACGAAGCGGCCCATTACGTAACGGTTCGAGTTTTCGGAAAATTGGGCCATACGCTGCTGGAGGAGCTGGTAGCCGATTGGTACGGGTTGCAAGCTGCTTACGGCCATTACGATGCCCCGCTGGCTTTGCAGTTCCTGGGCCTTGAAGCGTTCCCCGCCGTTCGGCCCACAGGCCGCGTGCTAAACTACCGAAGCACACCCCCTACCTGCGACGATGCCTTTCAGTTTTTGGCAGCCGCCTGCTGTCACGCCGTCCACTCATTGAGCACCCTGGGCTCGCCTCAGGAGCAAGAAAAAGCAGCACTGCTCCCATCCCTGTTGTCGCTTTCTTTGGAAGAGCTGGCCCTGGGGCGGTGGAATTCGCCGCTGCTGGGGCCCGAAAGGGGGAGAAGCCGTGAGTAACCCACCTTGGCTTGCCCGCCTCCTGCAGGAACACCCGCAACTGGCTCCCGCCATAGACCGTCTCCGGGAAGTGGCGGCGGTTTTGCGAGAGGCAACCCAGCAGGCTTTTATCTTGCCGCCGGAACCCTCCCATCCCCGGGGTGCGGAGTTGCGGAAAAAGCTTTTAGTTCTGGCGGAAATGGCAAATAGGCTGCAGGAACAACCCGATACCCAGCAAGCCTTCCAGTTGCTCAAAGAGCTTTTCGTGCTGCGCGCCGAGGCGTACTTTTTAGCACCCACTCGCGCCACCTCCGGTCCGGTGGCACGGTGGGTTTTAGCTGAAAGTCTCCAGCGCTTTCGGGAGGCTTGGGCAGAGGTAGAAAAAACGTGCGCCAAGGCAGGTGTGCCTGTTCCCGTGCGGCTTCTCCTTTCCAGTTCCCTGGACGAGACGGTCCCGCTGGCGCAGGCGAGCATCGTGGGCAACGAGGTGCCGGGAGTACCCGCGGCCTCTTTCCCCTGGGGGGAACGGTGTGCGCTCACCGGTGCTTGGTATCAAAAGGACGGGGATGATCGCCCCCGCTTTCGCAGTGAAGAGAGCTTTTTTACCTTGGCTCCCCAAGCGTATGCGCTGTTTTCCCGCTGCCAAAAAGCCTTTGCCCAGCTTGAGACGGAATCCCCGGCCGCCTTTGCGAAAGCTTCAGCCGCCTTTCCCGAGCTGGGCCATGCCTTTTACCAAGCCAGCTGTGGCAATACCTTTGCAAGTTTGGGACTGACCGAGTTTCCCCAGCTAGCGGTAAGCCTCAACAACGCCTTGGTGCGCTTTTCCCCCCGCACGTTGTTTGTGAAGGCATGGGCAAGGGAAAGCCTCAGCTACGGTGAGGTGCGGCAAAAAGCCCTGGGCATAGCCCACGCCTTGGAAACCGCCGGCCTTCCTATCGGCGCCAAGGTGGCGGTGGCCTTGGGAAATCCAGGTTGGGAAAGCTACCTGGTGGATTTTGCGTGCGTTTTTGCCCGCGTAACCAGCGTGGGGTTGGATCCCGCGGCTTCCCCCGAGCACTGGCAAAGCGTGTTGGCACAAACCGGCCTGGCGGCGGCGGTGGGTGACCGCAAAGGCCTTGCGCGCCTGGATGGTTTTCCAGGGCTCAAGCTCTGTTTGGAAAACCCATGCCCACCGGGGTGTATCCCCCTTACGGCCGAACCACCACCTTCAGGCTGGCGCAGTCGCAGTGGCGTGGGCGTGGACACGCCCGTGCTCTTTGACGACGAGCCCTCTTGGCAACGAGCAAAGACGCTGGGGATCGGGGAAGATTTGCACCACGAGCTTTACACCGTCTTGTTTACCTCTGGCTCCACGGGAGTCCCCAAAGCCGTTCCCATCACCCGCCAGCGCATGCGCGCCGGCATGCAATACCAAGCGTTCCTCTATCCTTTGATTACTGCCTCTTTCCAGCCCTTCGCACTGCTTGCCGACCGCAAGGGTGTTTGGCAAACCCTGCTCAACGGCGGCACCGTGGGTTTCTGCCGGCGAGGGTTGGAACTGTGGCAGGACGTGCACGCCTTGGCTCCCACGTACCTGGAAGGCCCCCCGGCGCTCTTTCAGCCCCTGGTGCTGGCCTACCAGCAGGCCCTGGAACGGGGTGATGCGGTCCCCCAGCTGGCCCGGCTGCGATGGGCCCTGCGCGCCCGTCTCGGGGGCCGGTTGGCAGCGGTGGCCGTGGGTGGAGCCGTGGTACCCGAAGGGCTGCCGAAGCTTCTGGAAACCATCCTGGGTGTTCCCGTGCATGAAGCTTACGGCACCACCGAGGTGGGCACCATAGCGCAAAACGGCAAACTACATCCCCAGGTGAGCGCGCGGCTGGTGGACCGACCGGATTTGGGGTTTACTCAGAAGGACCGGCCCTTCCCGCGGGGGGAACTGGCGGTGAAGCTGCCGCGCTACGCCCTGCCCGTTGCCGATGCGTCCCGAATCACCGCAGACGGCTATTTCCTCACCGGTGACCTGGTGGAGCTGCGACCGGACGGGGGCGTGAAGGTCTTGGGCCGCACCAGCACCGCCCTCAAGCTGGCGGATGGGTACTTTGTGCTGGCCGAGGCCATGGAACACGCGCTTTTAGCCACTGGCTTGTGCCAGCAGGCAGCAGTGGTCTCTTCCCCCACAGGACCCGTTGCCGTAGTGGTGGCCGCACCGGAAGCGTCCCGGGGAGACCTGGAGACTCGGTTGGCTCGCGCCCTTGCCCAACACTTCCCTTCCCGGGCGTTGCCACCCATCGTGGTGGATCCCGACAACACCCCTTGGACCCCTGAAAACCGGCTGCTCACCCCTTCCCTCAAACCGAACAGGGCAGCTTTGGCCGCCCATTACCAGCACCTGCTGGCCACGTCCAAAGCCAAAGCCGCCGCGCCGCTTCCCGAACCTTTCGCCACCGGCGACCTCTTGGGGCTCGTGGCTCAAATCCTGCACAAAACCCAAGAAGAGCTGGACCCCACCTTGCCTCTTTCCCAGCAGGGCTTGGACTCCTTGGCTTCCGCTGAAATCTTGAGCTTGGCGGATGCCCGAGCGGTGCCCCTAAGGGTGGAAGACGTTCGCTTCTTGCCCCTGGAGGAACTGCTTGCCAAGCTGCAGCAAGCCCCAGGGACAACAGCCCAGCCAGATCTTGCTCATCAGGAAATGGCACAGTCCCCTGCTTTTGCCAGCAAAAAAGATGAGGTCACGCTCGCGCTTCTGCGCACCCCCTTACCCCAAACCATCCCGCCCTTTGCCCCGCAGGGTTTGACGGTTCTCACCGGTGCCACCGGTTTTTTGGGCGTGCATTTCTTGGCCGAGTTACTACGCACACCCCCTGCCGGTGGCCCCGTGGTGGCCTTGGTACGCGCCCAAAGCCACGACCACGCCTGCCAACGCTTGCGGGATGCCGCCGTCAACGCCGGGCTTACCATGCCACAACCTACTGCACCCGGGGATGGGGACAAAAGCCTATGGGCTGTAGCCGCTGACCTCTCCCACCCGCAGTTGGGCCTGCCGGAAGGGCTTTACACTCTTTTGGCGGAAGGGGCTGCGGTGGTCATCCACGCTGCCGCCGCGGTGCGCCACGGCGCAAGCTTTGCCGAGGTGATGGAAGACAACGTCACGTCCACCCGCAACCTCTTGGACTTGGCCACGAAAAAACGCTTGAAGGCCTTTCATTTGGTCTCCAGCCTGGACGTCACCCGCTTGAGCCTCGCCTTAGGGACTGCTGACTCCGAAGAGGCTCCCCTCCCTCCTCACCTGGGGGAAGCGGCTGAGCGCTTCGATGGCTACGTCCTCAGCAAATGGGTCAGTGAACGCATGGTGGAGCTTGTGGCGCAACACTGCCAGGGGCGCATGCCGGTGCTGGTGAGCCGCCCTGGCCTTTTGTCCTGGGCCACTTCCAGCGGTTTTGCGCCTTTGAAAGAGTGGTTCCCGGCACTTCTTTCCAGCTGCTTGCAACTCAGGGTGTTGCCCTGGCAACCCCCGGCGGTATTCCCTGCTGAGCCGGTGATTACCGAAACAGGAGCCCGAGGGCTGGAGTTTTTACCCGTGGATTTTGCTGCCGAGCTTCTTGCCCAGCTTACCGTGGCCCTTGTGGGTGCTGCAGAAAAAGCTGACGCTCGGTTTTTCCGCCTCAACCTGGTGAACACCAACCCCGGCACTGCGGGCCTGGCCCTTTGGCCGCAGATCTTTTGCTTCTTACAAGCAGCCTCCTTGGCCGAGTACCCGCAACGCGGGCCTTTAAAAGCTTTGTCCTTTGCTGATTTTCGCGACCTGTGTTTGGCACAGGGCGCCCCCTTTGCCCCGTTGGTGCCCAGCTTTCGCCAGCTCCCGGCCTTGCCCCGCACCAAAGCCGAAACCATGAAAGCTTTTTGCGGCCCAAGGCAGCCCCCTCCCATCACTTGGCAGCTGTTTCGCCCTTTCATACGGTGGGTCGTTGAAAGCGCGGGCATGTAACCCAAAGGCACCCCGCGCAAAAATCCAAACCGCGCGGGTTTTGCAGGAAAGCTTGGGTAGCCGCCGCGGAGCGGCGGCTATAAAAGCTGTTCCTTTTTAACCCGCGCGGAGTGCAGGTCGCACATTTTGTTTTGCGGGGGGTTGGCGCGCAGCCCCTGCCACACGCCCGCGCGCTCTGCCCCCCGCACCCCCACCGCTGGGCCCAGGACCAACGAGACGGCAGGAAAGGTCTTCCCCTCACACTTCCCCCCACCCCTCCCCTCCAAGCCGGGCTTTAGCAAGTCTTGCCGCAAGGGAAAACTCATAACCTGGGCAAAAGCTCGCATGTCCCCAACCAGAAACACCACTTCCCAGGAGAAAGCCTTACGCCATTTGGCGTTGCGCCAGGAGGGCAAACTTACCGCCCCTGGCCATGAGTTCTTGGAAGCTGCCCTCCTCGATGATGTTGCCACCCTCCAAGTAGCAAATGCGGTCAGCGTTGATGATGGTGGAAAGCCGGTGCGCAATGACGATGCGCGTGGCTTGCAGCTTTTCAATGCTTTCCATGACCACCGCTTGCGAGCGGTTATCCAAGGCTGACGTGGCCTCGTCAAAAATCATGATCCTGGGCTTGCGCACCAAGGCGCGGGCAATAAGCACCTTTTGCCTTTGCCCGCCTGAGAAACCGCCGCCTCCTTCGGAAATGTAGGTGTGCATGCCCATGGGCATTTGCGCGATGTCTTCCGCCAAGCCTGCCAAAGCTGCTGCCTCCCACGCCGCTTGCACGGGCAAGCCCGAGGAGCCCACGATGTTGCGGTAAATGTCCGTAGGCAAAAGCGTGGAGTTTTGCAAAACCACGCCAATTTGCTGCCGCACTTCCCGTAAATCCAAGGTGGCCAAATCTTGGCCATCAAAGTAAACCGCACCGCGAGTTGGCGTTTCAAACCCCAAAAGGATGCGCATGAGCGTAGACTTGCCACAGCCAGAAGCGCCTACAAAGGCAATGAACTCGCCGGGTTTGATGTGCACCGAGAGGTCGTTGAGGATCCAGGGACCGTCCTCGCTGTAACGAAAAGAAACGTGGGAAACTTGAATGTCGCCACGCAGTTTCCCTGGGTACGCCCGGGCTTCGTCCAGCTCCGGCGGCGTCGTGACAATGGGCTTGAGGCGCTCGTAAATGGGGACGATGCGCAGCATGTCCAAGGAGGCATCCCCCAGCCCCTGCAGGGCGGCCACAAATGCGGAAAAGGCGGCGTTAAAGGCAATGAAGTCGCCAGTGGTAATCGAAGGGGGCTGACCCTTGGCTAATGCTGCTTCCTGGATTTTCCAGAGCACGTAAAAAATGCCCAGAGATGAGAGAACCGGAAAGCCTGCGGTAAGGACTTGGATAGCGTTTTTGATTTGCCCAATCCGAAACAAGATCCGCCGCTGTTGGGCGTAGGCTTTTGCCCAAGTCTTAAAAGCATGGTTTTCGGCGCCGGCCACCCGAATTTTGGGCACGCCGGTGATGAACTGCAGCACCATACCCGTGATGTTTCCACGCAACCCCATCTCTTGCCGTTCCTGGCGTAAGCGCAGGTAGTTGGCGGTGGTGGTGGCAAAAACGTACACAAAGGAAATGCCCATGCCGGCGGCAGCGAGGAGCAAGCTGTACTTTGCCATGAGAAGCACGTAAAAGATTGAGCTCAAAAACCCCAGAATTGAGTTGATCCCAGCCCCCGCCACCAGCGCTCGGATCTTGTCCACCCCTTGGGCTCGGTCCGCCAAATCGCCCGCCGTGTACTGGCGCAAGGCGTTGGAAGGCAGGTTCAGGAGGCGATCCCAAAGGGCCGCTTGGATGGAGTAGTCCATGCGTCCCTGAATGCGGAGCACCGCAATGGCCTGGCAAACCCTGAAGGCACTGGAAACCAACGCCGCCACCAACAAGCCAACGACGAACTGCCACAGCAAAGCCCGATCCGCTTGCGGGATGGCGGTGTCGAAGAGGCGACCGGTAAAGTAAGGAGGTATGGTGCCCAAAACACCAAGCCCCACCCCCATGGCTATCACCCACCGCACATCCGGCTTCAAGCCGCGCAGGCCAAAGCGGATGAGGTCTTTGGCGGTGAGCGAGCCATCGGGGAAGGGGCGGTAGAAAACAAAGCCAAAACCAGACAGGCGCTGAACCACAGCGTCGGTGACCAAACCGCGCGCGCCGGTGGCAGGATCCACGTACTCGTAGGCCTTTGCCCCTTTGGGCAAAAGCGCCACGGCGCCCCCACCCTCTTCCCACGCCCCCAAGATGGGGCCCTGGTCCCGGCGGTACCAGTCATCCCTGAGAGCCACGTGTCGCACTTGAAAGCGCGAAGCCTTGGCTATGGCTTGCAAGCGGGGGCGAAGATCGGCGCGGCGGTCCACCTCCGGGTGGTCGCGGACGGGTATGCCCAGGGCCTCACCCACCAGGCGCACCGCATCCAGGACCGGGTCACGGCTGGGGCCCGCACCTTTGGCCGCTTCCTCCCTCCCTTCAGCCATCACCCCGGCAATTTCTCGCTCCGCCTCCTCCCCAGCAGCCCGGGCATGCTCGGCTTTCACCCGCAAGCGGTGCAGCTCGTCTACCAAGCCCAAGCGCTTGTTGATGAACTCGCAGCGGCACACGATTTCGTGAAAGCTGGCAAGGCCTGCCCAAAGGGCTGGTGTGGTTATGGCTTCGTTGGTGGCGTGGACCCGCACTACCGTGGGCTGGTCAGCGGGGTTGGCGGCAACCATCCAGGTGTTGGTGGCCAATGGGAAAACCGCCCGCAGGCGGCTCAGCTGCTCCAAAAGGTCCCCGGGGAAGGCCCGCGCCTGTTGCAGAGGCTCCCACCCCACGAACAAGAGTTCACCAGCCACCACTTCCAGCCAGCTCACCTCTCGCCCACCGCGCAGGCAGCCACCGTTGGGCACCTCCACCGACGTTCCCGCCACCGCCACCACCGTTGGTGGCGGTCCAGCACCTAAAGAAGCTGTAAAAGCGGAAGCCACCGCTTGAATCCAAGAGTCCACTAAAGCCGCAAGCTCTGGTCGGTAGCGTTCCTGTTTGGCAAACACCTTGAGCTGGCCCACGGCCACCTCGATCACCTTGGTCCCACCCTTGCCCACCGCCAAGATGCCCGCGCCCAGGCCAAAACGCTTAAAGTCCATGCCAAAGATGAGGTTTCCCGCTCCCACCGTGCAAAAGTGGGAACGTGCCCCTTGCGGCTCGCCGCGCTCATCCAACGGCACGGTAAACAGCACCACTTGACCCTCGCTCACGTACCAGGCGGTGCTCTCGTCCCCAATAACCCAAGGGGTGTTGCCGCTCACCTGGCGGGTTTGCCCCCATTGGCTGAGGGCCTGCACCAAGGTGTCCGAAAGCTCCACCGCGGGTTGGAAAGCCGGGGGTGGGGCAACCGCTGGAGGCGCGGCGGTCGGTGCTGGCGAGGGTGTGGGCAGCTCCAGCCTCACCGTGGCCTCTTGCTCCTCTTCCAGCTCCCGTTTGAAAACGAAAACCGTGCCTCCCAAGCGAAAGCTTTCGCCGCTGTGCAGGGAGTGTTCCGCAACCCTACGGTCTCCCACCCAAACGCCGTTGGCCGAGCCCAAATCAGACAAGAGCCATGTGCCGTCCACCAGTTTGAGCTCAGCATGCCTGCGGGACATGGCTTTGTCCTGGACTGCCAATTGACACTCAGGGGAACGCCCCAAGACCAAAACCTGGCCCTCAAGAGGGACAGTCCTGCCTACCACCGAACCATCGGGGGATTCCCGAATTTCCAGAAAGGCAGTGGAAGAAGGCTTGCTTTTCATCAGTGCTTGATAAGCTCAGCGTACAAGCCGGGCTGGTCCTTAAGCTCGTCGTGGGTACCCCGCTGCACGATTTTTCCCCGCTCCATGACGATGATTTCATCGGCGTCGCGGATGGTGGAAAGCCGGTGGGCAATGATCACGCAGGTGCACCCTCGACGCCGCACCGCTTCGTCGACCCACAGCTCAGTGGCCGGATCCAAGGCTGAGGTAGCTTCGTCCAAAACCAGAATCGTAGGATCACCTACCAGAGCACGAGCAATTTCCAACCGCTGCCTCTGCCCCCCGGAAAAGTTGCGGCCACCCTCCTCCACCCGGGCGTCGTACTTGTCGTTGCGGGCCTGAATGTCGTCGTCAATAGCCGCATCTCGGCATGCCTTGGTCACCGCGGCTCGCGCCAACGTGCTGTCCCACATGGTGACGTTTTCGTAAACCGTGCCACCAAACAAGAAGATGTCCTGGTCCACGAAGGCCAAGGAGTTGCGCACCAGCTCCGGGGGGAGTTTTTCCACCGCAACGCCATCAAAGAGAATCTGCCCTGACCACGGTTTGTAAAGCCCAGCCAACAGCTTGGAAATTGTGGACTTGCCGCTGCCGCTGCGGCCCACAATGGCCACTCGCCTTCCGGGACGCACCTTAAGGTTGAAGTTTTCAATAAGCGGGGGATCCAAGGGGCTATAGCCAAAGGTCACATCCCGAAGCTCCACTTCCCCGGCCAGTTTGGGGACCTCGGCGGCCTTCAAGGGCCCGGAAGGTTGCCCATCCCGCAGGTACTGGTCATCCTGGGGGAAGCGCAGCACATCGTCCAAGCGGTTCATGTCCGCCTCCAGTTCCTGCACCGCCGCGCCAAAGCTCACCAACGTGGACAGCGGCTTGTTAAAAGACGCCATGAGACTCTGGTAGGCCACCAGCATACCCACGGTCATCCCCCCATCCATCACCTTCATGGAACCTAAAAGCAGGATCATGGCGGTGGTAAGGTTGGAAACCAAAGGCGGAACCGCATTCAAAAGCTGGGAAAGCGTGTCCAGTTCCTGCTGCGAGCGGAGGGCCTTGGCTTGGTACCCGGCCCACCGCGCAAAAAACTCCGACTCCCCGCCTGTAGCCTTGATGGTTTCCATGAGCTGCAGGCCGTTCATGGCGGTTCCCATGAGCTTGCCGTAATCCTGCTGCAGACGCCGGGAAGCATCCACTCGCCGGCGGGCCACCAGCTTCATCCCCCCAATGTTGGCCAAGCCCAGGAAAATGCACAGGAGGGTGAGGGGAACGTCGTAAAGCATCATGAGCACCGCGTAAAAAACCACCAAAATTGAGTCAATGACTGTGGTGGTGAGCTTGCCGGATATGGTTTCCGCTACTTTGTCGTTGATTTGCAAACGGGAGCCGATCTCTCCGGCGTACCGTTGGGCGAAATAAGAAACCGGCAAGCGCAAAATGTGGTTAAAAAAGCCAGTAGAATTGGCCAGGGCAATTTTGGTTTCCAACCGCAAGAGGTAGTACTCTTGCAGATAGGTCAGGCCCATGCGCAAAAGCGCGGTCAAAAGCATGCCCATGAGAAGCGGCGTGACGATGGACTGCCGGCCGCCCACGAGGTAATCATCAATGAAGACGCGAGAAAACGTGGGCACCACCAAGCCCGGAACTACCAAGAAAAGCCCGCACAAAAGCACAAACAAAAGGGCCTCTTCCGAGCCTTGCAAACGCCGCCGGAAGGCCGCCGCCATGCTGGGTTTTTCCCCGGCCTCTTGAAAGTCCGGTCCCTTTTCGAAGGTGAGTACCACCCCCGAAAAGGAGGCATCCAGCTCCTCCAGCGTCACCACCCGTGGACCGGATGCCGGATCGTTGAGGTACACCTTGCCGGCCGCAAACCCTTCCAGCACCAGGAAGTGGTTCATGTTCCAAAACAGGATCACCGGCAGCGGCAAATCGTAAAGCTTGTCAATGTTTTCGTACTTGAAACCTTTCGCCACCAGCCCGTACTTGCGGGCAGCACGTAAAACGTTGGAAGCCTTAGAACCATCGCGGGAAACCCCGCATTCCACCCGCAGCTCCTCCAGCGGCACAATGCGCCCGTGGTAGCCGAGGATGATGGCCAAAGCTGCCGCTCCACACTCCACCGCTTCCATTTGCAGGACGGTGGGGGTCTTCACCCGCTTGTGGGGCGGTGGGGGAAGCGCGGTTTGCGGTGTTTTGGGGACAGCAGCGGCCATGAGTAACCTACCCGGCCCCGGTGGCCCGCTTCACCAGCGGGATGATGTAGGCAATGGGACGCTTGGTTTCCACCACCACCGAGCCCTGGCACAGGGTTCCCGGGAAAACCTTCAAAGGTGGGCCCTTGCCTGAGGTCCAACGAAACCCCGAGGGGGCCTCCGGCTGCGGCATAAGCTCCACGGTCACGCGAATGGGAGTGGCCCTTCCCGCCAGCTCCTGAGCCAACTGCTCGTTGCGCAGGATGCGCTTCAAGGCTTCAGGGGTGAGGGGAAACTCGGAAAGCTCCTCAACCTTCCCCACGATGTACCCAAACTCCTCGGGCCGAACCGTGGAGGGAGACACGTTCGCCGGCATTCCCGGAGCAATCTTTTTCCCTTCCGCCGCCGGCACGAACAATACCGCCTTGAGGGGCTGGGAGGGGTCCTCCAGGGTCACCAAGCGGGCCCCGGGCTGCACCACATCCCCCACGTTGGTGGTAACCTCCAAAACCCGGCCGTTGTAAGGGCTTTTGACGATGAGCTGCGCTTGCTGCGCTTCCAGCTCCTTGAGTCTCGCCCGCACTTGCTCAATTTGCACGCTGCGCCCGGCGGAAGACGCCCGCAAGTTGGCAATGCTTTCCTCGGTAGCGGTGAGCTCAGCCTGAGTTTGGAGAAGCTGGGAGCCCGTGAGCAGTCCCCGCTCCACCAGCTTGCGCTGACTTTCGATTTTCTTGCGCAGCTCCGCTGCTCGCGTTTGGTAACGGGCGAGAAGCTGCGCTTGCGCCACGGCTTGCTCCGCCCCATGTCCCGAAATGGCCGCCAGCTCTTCCTTGGTGTTTTCGTAGCGCACCCGCAGTTCGGGTTGCTCCAGTCGGAGCACCACGTCCCCAGAGCGCACCATTTGGCCTGGTTCCACCTCCACGGCAAGCACATGCCCAGCAAGCGTCGCGGTAACCTCGAAAACCGAGCCCCCACGCATGAGGATGCCTTTGCCGTCCACCTTCACCGCAATGCTGCCGACGATGCCCCACACAATCGCCGCAAGGATGGCAAACCCCAAACCAGCTAAGGCCAGCCAGCCTGCAGGCGAAGTTACCTGCATGAGCTCATCCAGCCGCTCAGGAGAGGAAAGCCGCTCCAAGGCCTTTTTGCGAAAAAGGTTCGAGGCCATGGTTACAACCCTATAACCGAACCAACCTGCACTTCGCTTCCCGTGATCGTAACCGGCAGGAGCTCCCCAAGCTCGTAGCGTAACCGCACCACATCCGTGGCCAAACTCAGTTTGCTGTTCACCAGCAAAACTTGCGCGTCAATCAGGGCTTCTTCGGTGACGATGAGGTCCACCATCCCCAACTCGCCGGCTTGGAACAGCTCCTTCGCCCCTTCCAGGCTCTTGGCCGCAGCTTCTGCTGCTTGCACCCGCGCCAAAAACTCCTCCCGCCGAGCTCGTACCTTGGCCAGCTGTTCCAGCGCCCGCAGGCCAATGGTACGCTCCAGGTTTTCTTGCTCAATCATGGCTTGCTGCTGCAAAGCCCGGGCGGAAGCCAGCCGGCCACGGGCAAAGCTGTTGGCAAACGGTAAGGAAAAGTTAAGGGCAAGCACCGCCGACGGCCCCACAAACCCCTCGCCAAAGGCTTTGGTCGCCCCCGGCCACCACCGGGTGGCAGCCATGGTTTTGGGGGTCTCGTGGAGGCCCGTGTACCAGGCGGTAAAGGAAAGGCTTACCTCCCGGCGAAGGTCAGCTCGCGCAGCTTCCGCCAAAAGGCCAGCCGCGCGGGCAGCCAGCCTTGTAGCCACCACCTCAGGCCGTGGAGCCGCGGACAACCCTTGTCCCACCTTTGATTGCAGCTCGTGCAGCTCCGTATCGCTAGGGGCTTCCGGCAAAGCATCGGAAAGTTCCGGGAGGTGTTGCGGATCAGAAGCGGACAACCCCATGGTGGTCAAAAGCTCCACCCGTGCCCGCTGGAAGGCCTCGCGCGCTTGAGCAGCTTGCGCGTGCGCCTGGCTGAGGCGGGCTTGGAGAAGGATCATGTCGGCAGAGGCCAGCTCGTCCGCTGCCACTAAAGCGTTGGCGACCTCCAAAAGCTTTTCTTCCCGCGTCACGGTCTCGTGAAAAAGCTGCCAGCGTTCCTTTGCTGCCACCGCGTTGTAGTACGCCACCCAAGTGCGCAACGCCGTACGTTGCAGCGCGGCCCCTTCACTGTAGGCGCTGGCTTCTGCTTGCGCCTGGGCAGCCCTTTCCGCACTTTGGGCCGAAACGTAACCCCCACCGCGGCCCAGGGGCACGTCCAGTTGCAAACCCACGCGCGAGGTGTAGGAAACCAGGACCCCTTTGCCACCAAAGGAGGGATCCAAAGGCTTGCCGCGCCAGGTGTCACGCACGGCTTGCAACTGCATTTGCGGCACAAGCTGAATTCCGTTGCGGTACAGCTTGGACAGGGCAAAGGAGTAGGCCAAGGTGTCCCGGTCCTCGATGGTGGGCACCACCCCCTGTTGGCGCAAGATTTGCCGGCTTACGTAAGCCACAAGCCGAGAGGTGGCCAAATAGGTCTCCAGCTGCCGACGCCAAGCGTCCCGCACCGCCTGCACCGCCTCTGGAATGCCGGCATCCTGGTAGCCGCGGAGAAGCGCTTCCAAGTCAATAAACACGGTATTGGGCACGCAGTGAATCTCGGTCACCGTTGTGCCAATGGTGATGGTGGTTTCGATGCACTCGGGAAGTGGTCCCAAGGCCCCGGAGTCCAATTGCTGTTGAATGCCCAAAGCCAAGGCCTCGAACGCATTGGCCACACCGCGCAAGACTCTGCGCCGCACCAGCTCGTTTTTGAAAAGGCCCGCGGTGATGGGTAGCGTATCTCGGGAAAAGGACCCCTCAAAGGTAAACACCTCATCGAACGCCCCCTGCTGCAGACGCCAACTGCCCAAGCTAAAAGCTTTGTGGGCTCGGGCCTGGGCCACAGCTGGACTGTGGGCTAAGGCCAAGGACAGAGCCTGTGGCAAACCCAAAGATCCGCCGCTGGCAGTGGGGGGCTCCCAGGCTTGAACGACGGGCGAGGCCAAAAGAGGAGCGCTCACGGACACAAAAAGCACAAAAGCGCCCAAAACGCGAAAAGCCATTGACCGCCTCATGGTCCACCTCACCGTTGGGTCCTGGGCAGAGCCCAGAGGTCACCAGCCACCAGGTACTCACCGGCAGGGGTTTCCTCCACAAGGGTCCCGGTATCAAAGCGCAGCTTGGCCAGGCTTTGCGCCACTGCAAAGTGCGCTTGCACCACCCCCAGTTCAGCTTCCACGGCGCGTTGCTCCGTGAGAATGGTGTCAATGAGCGTGGAGCGCCCAAAGCGGAACTTTTCCAACTCGTTTTCAAAGGCCTGCCGCGCAGCTTGCGCCGAAATCTCAGCCGCCTCCAGTTGCGCACGTAAATGCTCTAGGGTCATGCGTGTCTGCAAAACATCTAAGCGCACCCGGCGCTCCGCATCCGCCGCCGAAATTTGTCTTTGCCACCAAAGCGCCTGCCGCTGTTCCAACTGCCCCCGCTGGCTGAGGTTGGCAAAGGGCTTTTCGTAGGCAAAGGTGAGGCCAGCAGAGGGCCCAGCCCAGTTCCCGAAAAGTGCTCGGCTCAGGTTGTGCCCCAGGTTGCCTCCCGCATCGGAAAGCCCAGCGTAATGGAGCTTAAAGTCCAAGTCCTTTTTAGCCGCCAAGTCAATGACCGCCGCCCGCCAAAGCACCCGCCCTGACCGCTCCAAGTCGCGGGCCGCCGCCACGTCCAACCGTCGGGTGGCACCCAGCTCGGCTAAGCCTTCCGCCGAAACCACGGCCAGCTCTAGGGCCGAAGGCGGTGGTGGAAAGCCCTCAGCAGCTTCCGGCATGAAAGAAGGCTCGGCAACGGTCACGCCCATGGCTGTAGCCAGCGCCACTTGAGCTTGCGCCAAGCTGCTCTTGGCAGCTTGCAGTTGCGAAGTAACCTCGGCTTGCCGCGCGTGCATGCGGGAAATTTCGGCACGGGGGATCTCATCGGCTTCGGCCAGAGCCTGAACAAGCTCTAAAAGGCGCCCTTGGAGCTGGGAAGAGCGCCCATACACCGCCACGGTTTCCTGAGCTCGGTAAAGGTCGAGGTACGCGAAGACCGTGGCCAGCACCGCCTGAGATGCTGTGAACGCCAAGGTCTTACGGCTCGCCTCCTAATCAATCATGCTGGATTGCTCCGCTGCCGCTGCTGATTCCACACCTTTGCCGCGCCCCAGCGGGATGTTCACGGAAAAACCCAGGGTGGCGTTGTACGTGTCCTCCCGCCCTGGCCCACCAAACTTGTCACTTTTGGGCTTGCCCTGGTAGCGCACGCTTTCGCCAGAAAGGCTCACAAACGGTGTCAGCGTCAATCCCGTGCGGTAGTGCTTAGAAAGCTGAAGGTCCACCGTGCCGCGCTGCGTTTGCTCCACCTCAGCCACAGGTCCCAACTGCCGCAACTCTTGCCTGCCGCCCACAGCTGTGGCCAGTTCTTCGTTTTTGGCAACGGTGAGCTCGCCTAAGCGAGATTCGATCCAGTGGATGATGTCCTGGCGAATTTGCGCTTGCTGGGCAGGAGGGGCGTTACGGTACAAGGCCAAAAGCGCTTCCCACTGGGCCTGCATTTGCGGATCTTGGAAGTTCACGCCAGATGGGATCAATCCGTTTTGCAAATCGGATCGCGCCTGCAGTAACCCTTGGATCATTTGGTCGTATTGCGCAATCTTGGCTTCCGCTTTGGCAATCTCATCGCGGATTTCCTTGCGCTTTTTTTCTTGCTCCAGCTTTTCTGCGGCGGATAAGGGCCTTTGGGTGAACTCATAAGAAACCTTGCCCAAAAGCGTAAGGTCAAAGGCGCCCGCCGCCTGCAGGGAAAGCCCCTCCTTCGCCTTTACGTCTTCCCGAGCTAACGCCAGGTTCGGCTCATGGGCCAAGGTCAGCTTTAAAGCTTCCAAAAGCGTGAGCTGGCGCTTTTGCAGTGCGGGAAAACTCGGCGCCGCATCCGCGCGTGACTGCGACCATACGGTGTTCCCTGGCCCCGAAAACCACCAAATAGCAAAAGCCACGGCCATTGTTTTACGCATACGACCTCCCCTTTCTCACCAAGCCTGCCTCGCCCCCTGCGGTTCATGCTGCAGTTTTTTTGTGCTGCCCCAGGTCCAACGCACCTTGTGCGCCCATGGTGCCATATGCTTTTCTACAAACTGCACCATGGTCGGGTGCCGCACCGGAGCCACAAAAGACGCCTGGGTAAACCCGGCCTCTACCATGCGATGGATGGACTCAGAGAAAAGCGGCAAGATGCGCCCGCGTCGCCCCCAGTCTTTCCGGATGTAGCTGCATGTAAACCGCAGCCACTGCGGGCCTGGCGCGTGGTTGATCACCCAGCCCATGATGCCGTCCGGGGCGCGAAGGGCGACACTGGTACGCTCCTCAAACCCCTCCTCCACGTAGCGCCAGGGAACCAAGTCTGGGGCAATCCATGGACTTTGCTCCTGGGACGTTTTGAGGGCCTCCATTTCTGCTTGCGTGACACTGACAAACGGTACAATTTCACAGCCTTCTCGCACCGGAAAACGGTCAAGCCAGGGAAAGCGGAGGGCCTGCTCCGCGGTAAAAAGAACCGAAAGGGTTCGCCTCGCCGGCGGTTCCCACCCCAGCTCTTGCGACACCTTTACCCACCACCCGCTCCCGCTGCTCCCTTCCGTCCAAACCGCCCCCAATTTGGCAAAGCCTGCCCTTGCTGCCATAGTTTCCGCTGCCCGCACCAACGCCCTCCCCCACCCCTGACCTCGGCAGTGGGGAACCAAGTACACCGATAGCAGCTCAGCACCGTCGTCACCAGCCAACGGCAAGGCCAAAAGCGCTAAACCCACCGCCTTTGGCCCCGAGAAGCCCCCCAAAGCCACGGGTTGCACCGGCGGTGACCCTGCCTCCCCCAAAAGCTTGGGGCCCACCTCCACGGTCAATAAGTGTCCGTACGCAGGAAACGTCATGGGCAGGAACACGGGGTCAGCGGGTGGAGTTATCAGCCTTATTTCCACGGTGAGCCTCCCTCTACCTGACCTACCAGCACCGAACCCACCTTTCCACGCCCCAAAAGCCGACAGAGGTGAAAGAGGAAGCCGTGCAAGCCGTCGAAAAGACCACCTTGCGGATCCAGCTCCCGCCGCCAAAGCCCGGAGCTAAAGAGGAGTCCGGCTAAGGTTTTCGCCTCGTGCATAAGCCGCTCGTCACCAGCGAGCTCGCCGATGGTCAACGCGATTTCGCTACGTGCCAGCGTACCACAACACAAGCTCAAGGGGCTGGCAAGCTTGAGCGGTACGACCTGGCACTGAGCCTGGTGGATTTGGCGGGCAATGTGCGCAGTCCGCAGCTCCACTGGCACCAATTCTCTGGCCATGAGAGCGCCAGCAGGCCCGTGACACCACCCGTTGAGACTCACGGCCAGATGCCCCCCAGTACTCACCTCGGCCTCGGCTAGCCAACTTCCCGCCCGGGGTTCCCGCTCCAAAAACCCCACCGCTTCCTGAGCCCACCGTCGGTTCCCCGTAGCCTGGGATACCCGCACCAGGGCTGCCGCTACCCCGGAAACCCCGTGGGCAAAACCAGGACTTTTGATGCTCCCGCGGCCATCTTCAGGCTTTCCTTGGGCCACAGCATCGGCAAGCTCATAGGCTAGGCGCTCCATTACCGCACGCCACTGGCTGCCCGGCAAAGCCGCCACGCCTAAAAGCAAACCCGCAAGCCCTGCTTCCACATCCAGGTGGTCCCCCACCGTGAAAGCCTGGGGGGCTTGCCCGGCCACCTGGCCGGCGAGCTTCACGAGCTTGGGTGTCTCCAGCCATTGCCCACAACACGTCAACGCATACACCACACCTCCCAGCCCAGAGCCATAGCCGGGAAGCCACTTCTGGAAATCCTCCCGTTCCAGTTGCGTAAGCAGCTGCTCCACGTGCCACAGGGCACGCCTACGAGCTTCCCCGTCCCCGCTTACCTTTGCCCACGCTGCCCACGCCACGGCGCGTCCAGCGAATCCTCGCCGCAAGAACAGCCCTACCTCTTGGGCTTCAGCGTGCCCTTCCCGCAAAACCGCTGCCACCTCACCGGCGGCTTCCCGCAACCTTGCCTCCGGCTTTGCCCGGGGCTTGGGGAAAGCGGCGGCCAGAACTCCTAATTGCCTCTCCACGAAGTTCTCATTTAGCTGTGTCAGCCGGTGCAAAATTCTTTCCTGGCCAGAGTGCAGAACCACACCGCCGCGGCCATTGGCCGGCAGCGTCAGGCGGGGAATGGAAAAATTGTGAAGGGCCCGTATTTCCGCACGCAACAAGGGTGCAATGGCCTGAAGGTGGTCGCCTGCGGCCAAGAACGGCCGCCAGCGGGTTTCGGCCAGCACACTGGCCTGCCAGCTCTGCCGGACCCTGGGGTTTTCCAGTGCCGAGCTTAAAAACGCGGCGTACGCTTCGCTGGGACGCGCTACCCAGCGTACTCGCAAACGGGTCAACTGGGCAAAAGGCAAATCCAGTTGCCGGCGCCGCCAAGCCCGAAGCAGGGAATGTAAAGCCCATCGGGCTCCCGCCACCACTTCTGCCCGAAACTGAAGCGGGTCCGCGCTACGGCCGCAAAACAGGGGTAAAGAGGAAGCCGCGGGTTTAATGCCACCCAAAAGGGCTCCATCGTCTCGTGCACCGAAGGGACCATGGGCAGGGAAGGTGACCAAACCTGAGGATAAAAGGCTTTCCTCTTTTTGGTTATCGAAAATGGTCAGTGGGCGGCACCACGCTTCGCCATCCACCACCACTGGGCCCTCTTCCCCTGCCACCACGTTTTCCCAGTGCAAGTCCGAGAGCCCCAAAAGCCACGCGGCAACGGCCAAGTTACCCGCAGCAAAGAACCAGTCCTGCACCTCCCGCCGATGGGCAAAATGTGCTCGCGGGACCTCCAGCACCCAGCCATAGCCCGGCCGCACCAACAAAGGGGGGAGTAGCGGCACCTTCAAACCCACCCTGCGAAGACCAGCAAAAAACGCGTTTAAAACCTCTTCCGGCTCGAGAGATCGGGGTTTGTAATAAAAGGCTCGCCCCCCGCCGGTGAGAAGTCTGGCTACCGTTTCCCCTTCCCCGTGGCGGTCGGAAAGACCTAGCGTCACCTCCCCAATGTGCAGCTTTTCCCCCGCGAGGAGGTCCTTTTCCAGGTGTTTGCGGTCGCGCCGCAGCCGGAAGGCCAGCCGTTGGCAGTTCCGCACCCATTGGCTAGTGCGGGTTGCCAGCAAGCGAGCCAGGAACGGACGATCCACAAACAGCCCCCAGGCTGGAGTGGTTGGAGCTACCCCAGCGCAGCGCAAGAGCTCCCGCACATGCCCCGCCAGTTGTCGCGCTAAGGCCTCCACCACGGTTGGGGAGAAAAGGGGAACACCAAAGAACCGGTAACAAGCCTTGGCAACACCGCCAGCCAAAAGATCAGGCACCGCCAATACTGACGCTGTTTGCGGCACCGCTTCCCGCAAAAGCACAAGCCACCGCGGCTCTTTTTTCGCCAAGTAGCCGAGTCCATACCTCAGGCGGGTGAGCACCTCTGCTTCGGTAAGACCTTCCACACCCAAACGCCGGGGGAAGAAATCGCTCACACCCCCGCTCACCGCCTGTCGCCAGCTATGAGCAATGGCCAAGGCTAAAGCAACGTCACCCGGGGAATTGCGCCGAGTTTCTTCCCCACAAACTAGAATTTCGGAAAGAAACGCTCCGCCAATCCCCATCGTGGCGGTCATCGTCACCCGACGTTCTCCGTAAAAAGGCGGCCCACGGTCGCCTGGCGCGCAAAAAGCGACCGCGGGCCTTTTTTGGTCTTGCTAAAACAGACTTGCGTTGATCTCCACTCGTGTGCCAAAACCCAAGCCTTGGACCTCACACTTGTAGGTGTCCTTTTTCCCGCCGGCCACCTGCTCCAGGTCAGCGTCCGAAAGCTCTTGGCCTTCTTTGGCCACATGGGGGATGACCACGTAAAACTCGTTAGGCTTTTCTTCGATGACCTTCACCTGCACCGAAGGCGGAATGGTGGTGCCCAACTGCGCTCCCACGACCTCCCGGGGCTTGGCCAGGAGGGCCTTGCGGTACTCCGGGTTTTTGGTAGCAAACCCGGCGATCAGGTCGTTGACTTCTCCTCTGGTTAACGTCACAGCTTCTGCCATTTTTGTTTCCTCCTTTCCCTTTTCGGGTTTTAGTTTCGTGCGCGCACACCCCTCTACAAGCAAGAGCCATGCCAACAGCAACAACAACATAAAGTAAATTCCCGCAAGAACTTAAAGAGATGCAAGGAACACGGGAGTGGAGCTGGCGCTCCATTGCTGGCGCTATCGCTCCATGCACCTACCGTTCCGCCATGAACATGGGCAGCACCTCCGAGAGGGGTTGTTGGAGTCTGGCTTCCATTTCTTCCACGTCAAAGGGGGCAAGGCGCCTGCGGAACCGCCAAGTTCCCACCCGCAGTGGGGGCTCATGGCCCAACTCTTGACGGACACGCGCCACCAGTTCCGTAGCGCAAGCCTGCATGCGCTCCCAACACCAGGAGAATCCCTCGGCCAAAGCCTCGCGAACACGAGCAGGCGCTTCCCGCCAGGAAAAAAACTCATTGCGGGCGCGAATGATGGTTTTGGGGGTAATGACCTGCCGCTGCGCCAAGTTCCTAGCTTGGGCCAGCGTCATGTGGCTTAGAGCCCCTGATGCTTCGTGTTGCGTACCTAGTTCTGGGGGCAGGGCGAGGTTTAAGAAACAGTGCTCAAAGTCAATGAGCGTGAGGCGCTCTCGCTTGCCTGGGGTAGAGGTCACAAAGGCATTGCGCGGGCGGATGTCAGCGTTAGCGAAAGCGTAAGCAAAGGCAAGGTGCGACCCCAGATCAAAGGCCAAGCCACCGTTGAGAGGTGGCGCGTACGGTTTCCCGTCCACCGCTCGAGAAACCTCAAACGGTTCCCCGTTTGCCACCACCCATGCTTCGGGAACCGGAAGATCCAGCCTCTGGGCGAGGGAGCGGGCGAGGGCATCCACGTACGCCGCTGCCGGGTCCCAGAAACGCTTGCAATAAAAAAGACCTTGTTCTTTGCCGCAGCGAGCAACCACAGTGGCGAGCAGGTTGTACCTACCCTCTTGCCCCTCGGCCAGCGGCTCCATTCGCTCCACACTCCACAACCTTTCCTCTAGCGCCAACTTCTGCCCTTCCGCCAGCAGCAACCGCAACTCGCCACCTTCCCAAAAAAGCCAACCCAAAAGGAAAAATTGCGGTAACTGCCGCGAGCCCACCAACAGTACCGGAAACCCTGACCGCCGGGCAGCGCCATCCGAGGCTTCCGAGTCCCCAACCACCAAAATTTGAGAAGGGGGGAAGCCCAACTCCTGGCTTAAACGGGAAAAAACCTCTGGTGCTGGCTTCGTTATCCCCAGATCGCAAGACAAGAGCTGGACGTCAAAGACCTCCTGCAAACCCAAATCCTTCACCGCTTGGGCATGGGCCGAGGAAAGGTTGGAAACCAGCGCCAGCCTCAGGCCCCGCCGCCGCAAAAAACGCAACACCGACAAAGCCCCGGGCGCCAGCCGAGCTTGTGCCAGCTGCTCTCGCAGCGCTTTTACAAGCTGCTTCCTCCCTTGATGTTGCGAACTGCCGGCGGCCTCAGCAAGAGCCGCCACCAGCTCCTCTACGGAGGGGTACGCGTGTCGCAAGCCCGCATCTCGCACGGCCGCCAGCCAAGCCCTGGCAGGCACACCTAATACTTTCGGTGCCAAACGGCGAAACCAGGGATCGGGCAGATGCACCAAAGTGCCAAACAAATCGCAAGCCACTGCGCATACTGCGCTCATATGGGCTTTAACCGATGGTGCCGCAAAAAATCCATGAAGCGTTGGTAGTCTTTCTCGCGCAAATGAAACAGCTGCAAAAGCCGCTTGTAGGAGTTACCGCTATGGGCTAGCCCCCAGCGGATAATGTGCTGAACCTGCGCGCGGTTGAGGTCACGTCTTAAAAAGGCATCGTGCACCAGACGCCAAAAGTCCCCCTTTTCCACCAGCTGGCGCACGAGCTCATCCTCTACCCGTCGGCGGGGCGCCGGGTCTTCACCCAAAAGCTCGATAAAGTGTTCGGGCTCAATGCTGCGCCCCGCGGCCATGGCGTACCCCATTGTGACCACGCTAATGAGCTCCCGAACGTTGCCTGGCCAGGAGTGGCGCGCCAGTACATCCATGGCCTTTGGCGACAGCACCTTCTCCACGCCGTGTTTGGCGGCAAGGCAGTTTATGGTAAACGCCACCAAGTCCAGCCAGTCATCCGCCCGCTCACGGAGAGGCGGAAGTTGCAAGCGAAAGTAACGTAACCGGAAGTAAAGGTCCTCGCGGAAGCGATCCCCAATCCGCAGGTTCTCCAAGGACTTATTGGTAGCGGCCACCACCCGTACGTCAGCGCGGCGCAACTTGGAATCACCCAAGGCCTGAAACTCGCCAGTGGCCAGGGTTCGCAGCAGCATCACTTGCGCTGAAAGGTGCAAATCCGCCACCTCATCGAGAAAAATTACCCCCCCACTGGCCACTTCAAAGGCCCCTTTGCGATCAGCAATGGCACCGGTGAAGCTACCCTTCTTATGCCCAAAAAGCTCGCTCACTGTAAGGTTTCCATCCTCGAACTGCGGGCAGTTTACCGGCACGAACGGCCCATTCCGCCGTGGCGACAAGAGGTAAAGTGCCTTTGCCAAAAGCTCCTTCCCGGTTCCGGACTCCCCCAAAAGCAGAACCGGTTCGGAAAACGGCGCAACCTTGGCAATCTTCTCCAAAAGATGCACAAGCGCTTCCGAACGCCCCACCAGGCACACTGCCCCATCATTTCCCCATACTCGTCGCGAAAGCCGGCACACGGTTCTCGCAAGCGGAACCATCCATTGCTCGGGGGAGGAGTCAATGACCGGCATAGGCACCGTAAAGCGTGAACTATTCACGAAGACAGCCCCGCTTGACGCCGCGCCCAGGCAAGCGTAGGTTTGACAGGAAGGAAACCGCATGGGGGGAGGAAACCGCTGTGCATGCACCTGACGCCCCGGCTTTGGAAGACCTGCAGGTAACCTACCCAGCCGGCACCTACGTGTTCCGGCAAGGGGAGGCCGGCAGCGAGATGTTTATCATCCAGGAAGGTAAGGTGGAAATCCTGACCCAAAAAGGCCAAAAAGAAGTGTTGTTGGCGGTACTGGAGGAAGGTGACTTTTTTGGGGAAATGGCAGTGCTGGAGGACCTCCCGCGTACCGCTTCGGCCCGCGCGGTTACCGCGTGTCAATTGCTGCGCATTGATCGCCAGACTTTTGACCAGCTCATCCGCCACAACCCGGAAATTGCCGTGCGCATGCTGCGCAAGCTCTGCCACCGGCTGCGCAGCACCCAGCCGCAACCTCTGGAAGCGCCAGCAACGGTACCTGAACCGCCGCCACCAGAAAGGGCCCTGGAGACCTCGGCCCCATGCCTTCTCCACGTGGGCACCAACGCTCGCTTTTTGTTGTCCACCCAAAAGGAAAACGGCGTGGGCCGAAAAGACCCGGTAACTGGCTTGGTCCCCGCCGTGGACCTTTCCGTTGTTGACCCACAAAAAACCACCAGTCGCCGGCACGCCACGCTTTTCCTGCGGGATGGTCAATGGTACGTGCGCGAGGAAGTGGGCGTGCGCAACGGTACCTTTGTGAACGGGCAACGACTGGCCGCCGGCGAGGAGCGCCCCCTCTCGCACGGTGACCGCGTGCGTTTTGGCCTTGTGGAGCTGGAGTTCCATAACCCTTAAAACCCTCCTCGGGCCTCAGCCCGCGCCAGCAGGGCGAGCACCGCTTGCGCCAGGACCTCCATGCGGTCGTCGCCCTTCAAAGCCACCAGTGCTTCGGACACCGACGGCAACACGCGGCATAGCTTGGCTACCCCAGAAAGCTCAAGGAAACGCTGCACATCTGGATTGGGTGCCGCGAGAGCAAAGCCTCCTCCTTGCGTTTCCAACCGGCGGGCTGCTACCAAAAAGAGCCTTAGCATCTCACTGGTAACCTGGGGACACGCGGCAAGATCCATTACGATCCGGGTCTTGGGGGCGGTAAGCCACGGTGCCAGCACCCCCTCCAGCGAGGAAAGGCCTTCAGTGTCCAGCTCGCGATTGAGGCTGAGGATTTTAACTCCCGCCTCCTCCCGCAGTTCCCACTCACGAACCATTTGCGAGCACCTCTCCCCGCCATCCGCGCGCGTCATTAAAAGCGAATCGCCACGCCGGCGGCAAACCAGGTTTGGGTAAGCCAGTCCTTGTAAGAGAAGGTATAGGAGCAGGGAGCGCGGCAATCGGGGTTAGCAAAGGTATAGGTGGACCGCAGCGCCTCGTCGGTGTTGGCCGCAAAGTAGCGGCCTTCCAAGCGGAAACCCAAGTGCTCCGAGAGTTCCCATTGCACACCGCCACCGAAGCTGTACGACATCACCGTATCCGAGGGGATCGGCAAGAGAAAGTTCACGTGGGTAATACCCAAACCACCTGCCAAATGCCAACGGGTGGGCCCGTGTTTTACCACCCACACCAGGCCAGCCTGGGCCGTGGTGAGCTCCACGTCCAAAATGCGCTTGTCCCCGGGTTCCACGAACCCCCCAGGCACCTCGCCAAAAAGCCCCTGGTTGTCCTTGAGCTGGGTTTCCTGCCTCACCACCAAAAGCTCACCCGCCAGGGAAGAACCCAACGGCACATCCAGTGTGAGCCCGTAACTCCCTCCGGAGGAGATGTCCACGTTCAGGTCTTTGAACTGAAAGGCCCTTTCTTCCACCCGAATTTGGCCACCCCACGCGTAGCCAATGTTGGGAACCAGCTCCACCCGCGGCGTTTGCGCTGACAAAACAGAACCCATGGTTAGGGAACCCACCCACAGCATACGGAAGTGCATACTGCCCCCTTTCTTGCGCGCCAAAATGCCTGGGAGAAATATAGCGCCGCCCCAAATAAGGGTCAAGCAAGGGTTGTCAACTAAAAGCCGAAGAGACCGCGTTTGCGCCGCACCTCCTGGGGCCGCTCGGGACTGGCTAGAAAACCCTGATGCCCAGAGTGGTCCTCCGCCAAAACGTAAAACTCCAGGTCCTCGTTGCCGTGGGTGGCGGGGACAATTTCGCCAACGTACGTGCCAGCGGAGGTCTTGCTCATGGGTAAGGACCGGTAACTCTTTTCCCCTTTCTTGCGGAAAAACAGTGTAACCCGCGCCACGGCGTAATCATCGCTGGCCTTAACCTCCACTTTAGCCACCTGTCCCTTTTGGTACTCCCACTTATACCCCGGAGCTGGGGGGGTGACCGCAGGAGCACCGGCGTCCAAAGCCAAAAGCTGCTCCGTGAGCTTTTCCTTCAGTTTTGCCACCTCGCCTGCCACGCCCGCATTTGGGGGAACATCCGCCAGCAACGCCAAACCTTGCTCAGGCTTGCCCTCGCTGCCCAACTGCGCAGCTTTCTCCAAGACCCTACGCAGCTGCTCCTGGCGAGCCTGGACCTCCCGCAAACGGTGTATCTTCTCGGCAAGCCCTGGCCTCGCCGGCACGTAACGCTCAAGAATTTGCAAGATAGCTAAAGCTTGCTGGTAGTTCCCCTGCCGCTCTGCCACGTACGCTTGCTGCTCCAGGCCTTGCGCAGCTCGCTCTTGCGCCGCTGCTGCCTCACGAGTTTGCGGGATCAAGCGCTCAAGGTTTTGCACCTCCACAAAAACCTGTTCCCAACGTTGCGCTTTTTCTTCTTGCGTAAGGCGCGTCATAACCTGATTGATACTTCGCGCTTGAACCAAAAGCTTTCGGTCCTCAGCGGAAAGCGCTTCTTCCCCGGTTTTTGTAGCTTCAAAATCGCGGAGTGTGCGGCGCAAGCCGGCCACATCGCCCGCCTTGAGAAACCGGCGAAGGTCCGTCAACGCCCGCTGGCGATCAAACGCCGCCAGTCGCGACCGTAACCCTTCGTACCTGGTCTTTTCATCCGGCGCAAGGCTCGCCTCCGGCACCCCTGCCAACAAATCGCGAAGCGCCTCCCACTGTTCAGCGGCGGCCAGCGTTTCGCCCCGGGAGAGGAGCACCGCTAGTCCAGACGCCACCGGCGCCTGGGTAGGCACCGCTTTGGGCTGGGGGCGGAAAGGAATCGGCGTTGGGGTCGGCATAGAGGTGGGGCGACTGCCCGAAAAAAGCCACAACGCCAGGACCGCCAGCATCGCCAGCATTGCCACCGTCACCGCAATCCACAAAAGCTTGCTCCGGGAGGGAGCAGGCTTGGGCATAACCACGGGAGGGCCAGGGGACGCCACGGAGGCGGGCGGCTGCGGTGAAGCAGGAACAGCGGGTTCTTCTGGGGGAGGGGTAGGAGCTGCCGGTCCTTCGGGGATTGGCTCCGGGGAGCCCTCCTCGCCACCCCCAGTTTGTAGCCCGTGCGCTTCTTCGCCGGCAGGGGAAAGCGGCGGCGCCATGGTTTTTGCCACCTCGGCGGCTGCACCTTCGGAAAGGGCGTTCGCTGCCAAAATGACCGTACTCGCGTGTTCGCCTTCCGCTGCCACCGGGCGACTCTCGTCCTCCGGGAGAAGGCGAACCGTCCCTTCCTCCTCAGCAGCGCCAAGCACCACCGAAACCGCCAAGGCTCGCTGGAGCTCAGCAACTTTTGCCGGACGCTCGAAGGGGTCCATGTGCAGGCAGCGGGAAAGGCACGCCTCCAGCTCCTCCCAATGCTGAAGCTGTGCGCGCACGGCTTGGGGCAACGTAACCTGCGCCTCCTCGTCCTCGTAGTTCACGCAAGCGCCGAACAGCTCGGCGGCCACCTGCGCCAAGGAAAACACGTCGCACCGCTGGGGTTCGGCCACGTCCACGGCTTTCCGCAGCTCAGGTGCAGCAAAGGGTGCCCCTGAGGTAGGCATACGCAAAAATCCCCAGCCCAAACCCGTGAGGTACACCCTTTCCAACGAGGTCACCAGTATGTTGTCAGGGGCCAAGTTGCCGTGGGCCACCCCCGCCTCGTGGAGGCTCGCCAGGCTTGCCGCTGCCAATTCCAAGATGTGCGCCGCTTGCGATGGGGTGAGGCCTGCGAGCTGCGTCAAACGCGTCCCGGGGACCGGTGCGAAGAGCAAGACAGCGGCGTCCGGCCCCCACGCCGCATCCTTAAGGGGTGGCACCCCCGCCGGCACATTTTTGATGAGGGCGCTGACCGCCTTTAAAAAACGTATACGGTGCACCTCACCCACACCGGCGCCGGCAAGGCGGAGCACCTTGGCCACCACCGGATCTCCCGAAGTCCGGGCCCTCCCTCGGAAGATAACCGTGGCTTCCGCGGCTTGGATGACCCCTTCCAGGTCGTAGCTTTCAGCGAGTCTATCGTCGGGAAGCTTTTCCATGCCCGCCCCTCTTTCGTTGCTGGCTCCCGGCCCGAGTTTACCACTTTTAGAGGCCAGCGCCGCCTGAAAAGCCCGGACCGACGAGGGCTCGCCCTTGACCTTGCTCCCGCCCGTGCTAGCATGAAGCAAATGCGAGGTGCACTTTACATTGAGGGTTTTATTGTGCTCCGTATCAGGTAAAGGAGGAAGCCATGCTCAAGGAGCTGGAGGCCATTGATACATCACCCATTGAGCAGCTGCAAAGCTTGAAAGCTGAACAGCTTACGCTCAAGGAAAGGTTGGAGCGCATGGTGGCCATGAAGGACCGGGTTTCCCAGGAAGTTTACACCCGTGTGCGCAAGGATTACGAGGCGCGCTTTGCTGCCTTGGAAAGCCAAGCCCGCCCCCTTTTGGAAAAAGCTCGTCGCGAGTATGCACGGCTCAAAATGGTAGTTACCGAGTTGGAGCGTAAGCTCAACGCGGCGCGTTTGGCCAAGGAAGAGGTGGAGTTTCGCAACGCCTTGGGCGAGTACACCCAGTCCCAATTTACGGAACTCTTGGCTCAGGCCGAGGGAGAGGTAGCCGAGGTGGAAGGTCACCTGGCCGAAGCTGGGGCCCTGCGCCAGCGCTTCCTGGAAGCGGTGCTTTCTGAAAGTGAACTCGAAGGGGGGGTCGTACCTCCACCCCCACCACCTCACAAGGAAAGGGAAGAGGCAGCGGCGCCACCGTCGGTGGAGACCACCGAAGCCCTGGCCCTGGCCACCCCGCCCCCCGAAGAAGCTGGGGCCACCATTGCCCTTGCCATGCCCCGCCTCTTGGTGCAAACCCCCGAGGGCGTAAGTCAGGAATTCCAGCTTAAAGCGCAAGTGACTACCATTGGCCGCTCCCCCCGCAACGACATTTGCATTGCTGAAGCCTCGGTGTCCCGTCAGCACGCGGAAATTTTCCTTTCCGCGCGCGGCTACACCGTCCGGGATTTGGGCTCCAATAATGGAGTCTTTGTTAACGGACAAAAGGTGGTGGAGCAGCTTTTGGCCTCGGGGGACGTGATCGAGCTGGGGGCTCCTGGTTGGAAGCTCACGTTTCTCGCCCCTGAGTAGCAGCCCTTACAGCTAGACCCTCCAAAGTGCTGTGCTAGCCTTCCCGGCGGAGGGGGCATGCAGGTCCGGTACGTTCTCGGCACCTATCACGAGATTATCCTCAAGGGACAAAACCGCGCTTTTTTCCAGCGCAAACTGCTGGCCAACATCAAGCGGGCCTTGGAAGGGCTCCCAGTGGCTTCCCTCACCATCCCCTCCCGGGTAGTTATTGCTTTTAGCCAAGATGTGCCATGGGGACAAATCCAGCCGCGGCTGGCCACGGTTTTTGGGCTTGCCGGCTTGATCCCCGCCCTTTGGGCGGGCACCAGCTACCAAGAGCTGGAACAAGCCGTGGAAGCGCGTCTCGCTTCCCTCGCAGGCGCAAGCTTTGCCGTACGCTGCAAACGCTCGGATAAGCGCTTCCCCCTTACCTCCGAAGAAATCCAAAGAAAGCTCGGGGCTTTTATCAAGGCCCGCACCAAAAAACAGGTCAACCTCACCGCCCCCGATACCGTAGTGCGGGTGTACGTGCAAAGCGATGGTATTTACCTTTCCCTGGGGGAGGTTGCCGGACCCGGGGGTTTACCCGTGGGAACTTCGGGCAAAGCGTTGGTCCTGCTTTCCGGGGGGATTGACTCACCGGTGGCAGCGCTTTTGACGCTCAAGCGAGGTGCCAAGGTGGAGTTTGTGCACTTCCACTCTGCCCCCTACACCACCGAGGCCTCCATCCGCAAGGTGGAAGAGCTGGTGCGGGTTTTGGCTCGTTACCAAGGGCAAGCACGCCTTACCTTGGTGCCCTTTGGCGAGTTTCAGCAAGAGGTGGCACGGGCAGCGCCGGAGCGTTTACGGGTGATCCTTTACCGCCGCATGATGCTGCGGGTCGCCGAGCGCCTTGCCCGTCGGCACCGGTGTTTGGCCTTGGTAACCGGCGAATCGCTGAACCAAGTGTCCTCGCAAACCCTGGAAAACCTCGCGGCCATTGATCGCGTAGCCCACATGCCCGTACTGCGTCCGCTGGTGGGTTTGGACAAGCAGGAAATCATCGATATTGCCACTCGTGCCGGAACCTTTGAAATCTCCATCCTTCCCCACCAAGACTGCTGCTCGTTCCTCCAGCCTTTGCACCCTGCCACCCGCACCACCCCAAAAGCCTGTGAGGAAGCCGAGAAGCCCTTGGACGTGGAGGGCTGGGCCCGGCGCCTCCAGTACCAAGCCCAAAGCCACTGGGCGGCACCCCTCCCTTGGGACAGCTAAGCTTATCTTGTGGTACAAATGACAGGGGCGCCGGTAGCGCAACGGATAGAGCACCTGACTTCGGATCAGGCGGTTGGGGGTTCGAATCCCTCCCGGCGCGCCAGCTAAAACCCCTCCAACACGGAAACCACCACCGCCCGCGCAAACTCCCGGGAGAGGCGTTCGATGGCCTCCAGCTCGCGGTCAAAGTAATCCACGGCAGAGGCGTCCACCTCATAGGTCACGGTGCGGGAAAGACGCGGCTCGTGCCAAAGCTCCTTGGGTTTTTCGCCGGTACGGTCCACCAGCTTCATGTCGGCCACCACTAAAAGCTGGTACTGGGTGGCTCGGCCTTGAGCGTCAAACTGAACGGGTGTGACAACAACCGCCACCAGCGTGCCGGAGAGCACAGCGTCCGCTTCTTCTGCGGCGCCCACCAAGCGGAACCTGCCCCGGCGCAGCCACTCCTGCGATAGCTCTTCCGAAAGCCGCTGGTCCAACTCCGGTCTCCCCGTTTGATTGACCAGCGGCGCCACGTAAAGCGTGGCCAAGTGCGTGGGAAGGTTCCCCACACCGCTTCCCACCAGGTGATACCCACAACCGGAAAAGCCTAAGAGAGTTGCCGCGGCCAAAACAGCGAAGGTGCGCACGCTCACCTCTTCACCACAAAGGAAACCAGCTTGTCCGGAACGTGAACGACCTTGACAATTTCCTTACCCGCAAGCCAGCGGCTGGCGGCTTGCGCCGCCAACTCCCGCGCGCGTTCGCCATCAAGGCCAGGATCCGCCTCCACCGTTGCCCGCAGCTTGCCGTTCACCTGCACCGCCAGTGTCACCTTTTGTTTGGCCAGCAAACTCTCGTCGTAGGTGGGCCAACCGCCCCGCAGCAGCGAGCGGTCATGCCCCAGCACGCGCCAAAGCTCCTCGGTGATGTGGGGTGCTATGGGGTGGAGCAGTTTTAAGAGCGTCTCGTAAGCCTCGCGCATGGTCACCGCACCCACGAGCCCCCGCGCCTCTTGCATGGCGTTGGCGAGCTCCATCATGGCGGCAATGGCGGTGTTGGGATGGAAGCGCTGGAGGTCCTCCGTCACTTTTTTGACGGTGCGGTGCACAGCTACCAAAAGCTTCTCTTTAGCCACGGCATCCCGGTCCGCTTCGCCGGCTTCGAACACCGCATCCTGCAGAGCCCAAACCCGCTGCAAAAACCGGTGCGCGCCAGCCACTCCCTCATCGGTCCACTCGGCTTCCTTTTCTGGGGGACCCATGAACAGCGTGTATACCCGTTCGGTATCGGCGCCGTAGCGGGCGATGAGCTCGTCCGGAGCTACCACGTTACCCTTGGATTTGGACATTTTTTCCAGTTTTCCCGAAATGCTGGACTTAGCCACGATCATGCCCTGGTTGAACAGCAGCGAAAAAGGCTCATCGTTGGGTACCAAACCAAAATCGTAAAGCACTTTGTAAATGAAGCGCGAGTACATGAGGTGCAAGATGGCATGCTCAATGCCACCAATGTAAATGTCCACCGGCATCCACCGTCGGGCGCGCTGTTCGTCAAACATGCGGTCGTGCACGTGGGGATTGATGAAGCGCAGGTAGTACCAGGAGGAATCCACGAAGGTATCCATGGTGTCGGTTTCCCGCCTGGCCCCCTGGCCACAGCGAGGGCAGGTGGTTTGCGTAAAGCTCGGGCTTTTTGCCAAGGGGTTCCCTTCCACGCCCCCAAAAGCAATATCGGTGGGCAAAAGCACCGGCAAGTCCGCTTCAGGCACTGGTACGATGCCGCAGTTTCCACAGTACACGGCCGGGATGGGTGTACCCCAGTAACGCTGGCGGGAGATAAGCCAATCCCGCAGTCGGTAGCGAACCCTTTTTTCCCCAAAACCCTGGGCCTCAGCGAAAGAAGCCATGGCCTCTTGCGCCTGTTGCCAATCCATGCCAGTGAACTGGCCGGAGTTCACCAGCCTACCAGGGCCGGTGTAAGCCTCCTGCAAGGCAGCGTTTTCATCCATACCGCGACCAAGCACGACCAGGCGAACGGGAAGCCCGTACTTGCGGGCAAAGGCAAAGTCCCGTTCATCGTGGGCTGGCACCGACATAATGGCACCGGTGCCGTAGTCCATGAGCACAAAGTTTGCCACCCAAATGGGGAGTTTTTGACCGGTAAAGGGGTTTTGCGCGTAAAGGCCGGTGAAACGCCCCTCTTTTTCGCCTCCCTCCGCTTCCCTTTGCAGCCGGGTTTGATTTTTCAGGCGTACCACGAAGTCCCAGTAATCGGCATCAGGCGCCGTGCTTCTTGCCTTTGCCGCCAGCGGGTGCTCCGGGGCAATGGCCACGAAGGTAGCACCAAAAATGGTATCCACGCGGGTAGTAAAGATCGTGAGGGTTTCCCCTAGCCCGTCCACAGTGAACTGGACGTCACACCCCACCGAGCGCCCGATCCAGTTGCGCTGCATGACCTTGACCTTTTCCGGCCAGTGGGGGAGACGCTCAAGCCCTTCCAGCAAACGGTCGGCGTAGGCGGTGATGCGCAAGAACCACTGCTCCAGCTCCTTTTGCACCACCTCAGTACCGCACCGCTCGCACCCCCCTCCCACCACTTGCTCGTTGGCCAAAACCGTGCGGCAGGAGGGGCACCAGTTCACTGGCGCCGTGCCTCGGTAGGCCAACCCCTTCTCCCACATCTTCAAGAAAAGCCACTGGTTCCACCGGTAGTACTCGGGTTCACAGGACGCAATTTCTTTGTCCCAATCGTAAAGGATCCCCCAACGTCTAAACTGCCGCTTCATGCGGGCGATGTTGCCAACCGTCCACTCCCGAGGGTGAATGTTGTGTTTGATAGCCGCGTTTTCTGCAGGCAAGCCAAAGGCGTCCCAGCCCATAGGGTTGAGGACTCGACGGCCATTCATAAGGAAGTAACGGAACAAGCAGTCGCCCAAGATGTAGTTTCGCCCGTGACCCACGTGCAAATCGCCGGACGGGTACGGGAACATATTGAGCATATAGAGGTCCTTGTCGCCGGCCGTGTCCACGTGGGCGATGCGCTGCGCATCCCAGTACTCTTGCCATTTGGGCTCGATGGCTTGCGGGTCGTAGGGTTCGCGCATGTCTCCCCTCCGGCTGGGCATTATAAGCGCCAACGCAAAACGCTTTCGAAACCTACGCTAAAAGCCCCTGCTGCCGTAACGAAACGAAACCCCCTGCCGCCACCACCACGTGGTCCACCACGGCAATGCGCAGGACCTTGCCGGCTTCTGCCAGAGTGCGGGTCAGGGCTACATCGTCGGGACTGGGACGAGGATCACCAGAAGGGTGGGTGTGCCAGAGGATAACGCCGTGGGCGTTGTCCATGATGGCACGGTGAAAAACCTCGCCCGGTTCGACGCTGGCGCCATCGCGCACGCCGCGGTGCAGCACGTGCTCGCGGATGAGGCGGTGGCGCACGTCCAAGGTCAAAATGCCAAACACCTCGGTTCGCTCCCGGAGATAGGCGGGGGCCACCACCCGGTAAACTGCCTCGGGCGAGTCCAGTATGGCTCCGCCTTTAAGCTCTTCAGCTGCCAGACGGCGAGAAAGTTCCAACGCCGCCAAAAGGGCGGCCGCTTTCGCCTTGCCCACACCCTTGCGCTTGAGAATGGCTTGCGGCGAAAGCCGCGAAAGCCCGCAAATCCCGCCTACCTCGGCCAACCACGCCTGGGCGAGCTCCAAAACCCCCTGCTCTTTTGTTCCCGTACGCAACAGCACGGCCACAAGTTCAGCGGTAGAACAAGCGGCAGCACCTTGGGAAAGCAGCTTTTCCCGCGGCCTTTCCTCGTGGGAAAGCTCACGCACGCGCACCTTGCACCTCCTCAAGCCTCTCGACCAACGCAGGTAACGCTTCCCCTGCCTTCTTGGGGATTTGTACGGCAGCTAAGTACGCCAAGGCTGAGGGCTCGGGGTTGACTTCAATGATCGCCGCTCCACAGGCGGCCGCCACCTCCACCAAACCGGCTGCCGGCCATACCACGCCGGAAGTTCCCACCACCAGCATAACGTCAGCTTCGGTACAGGCGCGCTCGGCTTCGCGGAAAATTGCCTCCGGCAGCGGTTCTCCAAACCACACTACCGCGGGTCGTTGCCAGCCGCCGCAAGCGTCGCAACGCGGGGGAAGCTCGGGAAGCGGCACACGATCGTCCCCAAGCTCGCGCCCGCAGCTGGCACAGCGAATGCGCCACAGCGACCCGTGCAGCTCGAGCACCCGCTGCGATCCTGCCCGCTGGTGCAGCCCATCCACGTTTTGCGTAACCACCACCAGCGAAGGGAAAAGCCTTTCTAGCTGGGCAATAGCCTTATGTGCGGGGTTGGGCTCGGCCTTCTTCGCCTGTTCCCGGCGCATGGCGTAAAAACGCCAAACCAGCAGCGGGTCACGGGCAAAAGCCTCGGGGGTTGCCACCTCCTCCACGCGGTGCCCCTCCCATAGGCCGCCGGCGCCGCGGAACGTGGCTAGCCCGCTTTCCGCTGAAACCCCGGCACCGGTGAAAACCACCGCACGTGCAGCGCGCGAAAGCAACAAAGCCGCCTTCATCTCCCCTTCCATGGCAAGAGTTTACGTAACGTCCTCCCCCCGGCAAAGACACAGCTTCAGGTGCTCGTTTTTCCCCGCCTCGTGCTAGCATGGAGGCGCTATGCGCGGAGGAGAAGCCATGGACCAGCTCGTACGGGTGGAAACCCACGGCGCGTTAGCGCTTTTAGCGCTGAACCGACCAGAAAAACGCAACGCTTTAAACCCCGCCATGCTTCATCAGCTGCTGCAACACCTAACGCAGCTGGCGCAGGATCCTGCCATCCACGTGATCATTCTTTACGGAGAAGGGGCCGGTTTTTGCGCTGGCGCCGACGTGGCGCTTTTGGAACAAGCCCGCAAGGAAAATGACTTTCGTACCTTTAGTGAGGCTGAAGACTTGCTGCAGGAGTGCGTAAAGCTTTTGGCCACGTGCCCCAAGATCACCATGGCTGCCATGCACGGCTTCGTCCTGGGTTCGGGTCTGGATTTGGCTTTGGCCTGCGATTTGCGGGTCGCCGCGGCAGGCACGCAAATGGCCGCCAACAACGTACGCCTGGGGCTGGTGCCCGACGGTGGCGCTACTTGGGCACTCCCCCGCCTCATCGGTTTGGGTCCGGCTATGGCCATGCTCTTGTCTGGAGATCCGGTGGAAGCTGAGGGCGCGTACCGTTTGGGGCTCATTCACAAGCGGGTGCACGCCGGCCGTCACGTGGAAGAGGCAGCGGCCTGGGCGGAGGAGCTGGCCCGCTGCTGCTGGGAAGCCCACGCTGCCATTAAGCGCTTGGCGCGGGTGGATCCACGCCTCACGTTAGAGGCTGCCCTCAAGGAGGAGCGGGAAGCTCAGAAAAGGCTCTTTGAGGATGGCTCGCCCCCGCGTTCTAAAGGTCGCACCCCCAGCTAACCGGGGGCAGAAACCGCGCACGCCATCCCCCACAGGACGAAGGCGGGAAAAGCCAACGCGGTGGTGACCAGAACGGCAGCACCGGCAAGACGCGAATCCCCGCCCATTTCCACCGCCACCGGGTAGGAAGCCACCGCCGTAGGGGATGCAAGGAGCATTACACCCACTTGCACCTCGAGGGTGGGAAGCTCCAGGGCCCGCAACAGGAAAAACCCCGCCCCCGGAAGCAGCACGAGCTTGGCAAACGAGGCGAGGAACAAGGGCCCGCGCACATCCCGCAGTTTTTCTACCTCCAGCTGCGCCCCCAAGGCCAGGAGCGCCCCCGGTAAGGCAAAATCGGCCACGATTTTTAAGGTCCGCTCGAGCCACACCCAGGGCTGCCACGATATGGCCGAAAGCACAAGCCCAAGGTTTGCTCCCAAGACCAAGGGGTTTGTCATCACAGCCCAAGCCCACTTGCCCCACCCGCCACTACCGCCGCGGGCAAGCTGCAAGACCACCACCGCCAAAAAGTTCATCACGGGTATGAGCACCGCCGAGGTGAGGGCTGCCCGTCGTAGGCCCTCTTCCCCAAGGGTGGCAAGGATCACTGGGAAAGCCATGTAGGCCAGATTGCCGCGAAAAGCGGCTTGCGAGAAAACCCCCCGTTGCGCCGAGGGGAGGCGCAGAAGGCGGGCCACCACGAACGCCGCCACCCCCATGCCCACCACCAGCAGGGTGGTGGCCCCCGTCAAGGGGGCAGAAAAACCGCTGGCCAAGGGAGATGTACCAACGGTGAGCAACAAAAGCGCGGGGAGCGCCACGTTGGCCGTCAAGCGGTTGAGACCTGCGGCACTTTGCGCATTCAAAAGCCCCCAGCGGCGAGCCAGTGCGCCTAGCCCCAACACCAAAAACGCGGGCAGCACGTTTGCCACCATGGCGCTAGTTTAGCTTCGCACCTCTGGTGTCCTAAACTTAAGGGCGATGCGTGTGCGGGAAGAGGTGCCTTTGTTCTGCGAGGAGTTGCGCTTGGGGGCTCCCTGGCGGTGGGGTGGGGCCATCGCAGTGGCGGGCTTGATTGCCACCGGCATTGCCAGCGGTGGTTGGGGGGGGAGCACCGTGCAGTGGCTTTCAGGACTTTGCCTCACCTTGGGTAGCGCAGGGGCGGTGGGGCTGTGGCGGCTTTCGCGTTTCGAGACCACCGTGAGCCGCTACGGCGTGCGCGCCGGTTGCGGGGACCTGGGTTTTACCTTTGCTCGCGCCGATGTACTGGCCGCGGAAAAGCAAAAGGCCCGCTCTTGGCGGGCATGGTTTGCGCCCGAAGAAGTGCTGGTGAGGCTTTCCAGCCCTGCCGGCGAGCGGCAGCTGGCCATCCCCTCCCGCCAACCGCAGGACCTTATGGATGCCCTCCAGGAGGGCCTCTAGGGGGTTTTGGGTGCCCTTTCCGGCGGTCCTATAAGCTTTTGCGGCTTGCCCTCGCCACGGGTGAGAACTACCCCAGGGTACCCCACAAAGTGGTAGAGGTTCGCCGGCGCGGTACGACCAAGGCCTGAACCAGGAGCCCACAGTTCAGGCCAACCCACCGATGTGGCGTAAGCCACGGGATGCGCCACCGCACCGCCAAACGCTTCGGAAAGCAAAAGGTAGCCAAAGGGAATGGAAAAGCCCCCGCACCAGGGAACACGGTAGGTGCCTACGTCTGTGGGGTCTACCCAAGTGGTAAAGGCCTGCCACAGCTTTTCTTTCGTCACCGGCCCAGAAAGGGGCCCCAGAAGCAGCTCTTTATCCCGAGCACAGGCCTTGAGGTACGCATCCACACCGCCTTCCCCAAATGGGGTGTGACGAAAGTCGGGACCGTAGTGCACGGCATCGGCGGAAATTACCACCGCCACGTCCCGTCCTACCTCCCACCCACGCTCGGCCATGGCCTCCCGTAAGGCACGACCCGTCTTTGTGGCCAGCTCCACAAGCCGCGGAAAACCCATCCCCGGTACCAAAATCGGGAGGATTTCCAGTTTGGGGTTTTGGTGGCGGAGCCAATAAACGATGGCTTCCACCGAATGTTCCGCCTCCGATGCTTCCCGAAAGACCAAAACATCATCTGCGGACAGCCGGGCGCGGAGTGCCTGGCGCAGCGGCGAAACCGGTACCGGCCCATCGGGAGTCCGCCAAGCGGAAAACGGGTCAAAAACCACCCGCTCGCCCAGCCCCAAACGTTTCCAAGGGTGCAGTACGCCCACCACTACCACCTGCGGAGCGAAAACCAGCGGCACCAACAGCCGGTACATGCGTCCAGCGTACACGTAGTCATCGTGGGGACACACAATACCCACGATGCCCGAAGGTGGCACATCCCCAAGCTTTTCGGGAGGTGGCGGGGCCTCCGCCAGCTTCCACACCAAAGCCATGGCTTCCGCGGTGCTGGCAAACCCCACGGCATCCCTTTGCCCGCGAACATCTCCGCTGGAGGGGATTCCCATGCCCTCTTGCGCACTCACAGCCACTGCCCACAAAGCCCAGCACAAAAAAGGCACCCTCATTTGCCCCCCTATGCCTTTCCCAACGCCACCAGGTAAACCGGGCTTACACCTGCGGAAAGCTGCAGCAAACTGGAAAGCTCCTCGTCGGCAAAAGCCCCAACGCCGCACGCTTTCAGCCCTGCTTCGCCCGCCGCCAGATACACCACCTCCCCCAGCATCCCGGTGGTCAAAAGCCCAATGCGAAAACCACGCCTCCCAAAAGCCGAAGCGAGTACCTCTTCGTTCAAGGAGAACACCACCGCCGCTGCTGCCCGCTGCAAAAGCTCCTGGGAGAAACCGGCACGGTACAGCGCCCGGCCAAAGTTGCCAGCCCTTACCAGGTTCAAGCCGCCTTCCGCCGGGTGCCAGCGGTAAACCCCAGGAGCCAGCCCCTCATCCCGCACCACCACCACCCGCACCTCCACCCCGTCACCACCGGGCACCAGCGGCGCCAACGCTCCCACCCTACCAAGAACCGAAGCCAGCACCCCCGAGGATAGCGGCTCCAGGGAAAAGCGCCGGTAGGAGCGGCGGTTTTTGATAAGGCTGAGAAGGTCGGGGCCTCCCTCAGCAAAAGCGGTGGCCAGCACCCGCGGCTGCCAAACCCAACTCTCGCCCATGGCCCACTGCCATCGGGTCAGCTTATGGCTTAACCGTGTGAGTTCCTCCCTGTCCCACGACCCCCCCACCCGCACTTCGGCAAAGGCGGGTATCACCCGGGGGCTTGAAGGTGGCCAATCAAACACCGCCACTGCCATGGCCCCTTCTTCTTCCAGCGAAAGGCCCAAAAGTGCCTCCACCTCCGGATCCGAAAAAAAGGGCGTCACCTGCACCGGCCAGGATAAAGCAGCAGCGGTCAGCCAAAGGTTGGCCACCACGTGCCCCGCATCTAAAGCCACGTAGCGGTAGGAACGGGAGCCGTACTTCCACACCGTACGCTGAAAAACCGTGGTGAACACCAAAAGCGGGCGCCCCACCACTGCCCCGTCGGGCATGCCCAAGGCTCGCGCCCAAGCACTGCCATCGGCGGAACCGGGTAGCGGCGACAGCGCATGTTTTTCTGGAACGTAGGCGTACACCCCCGGGGCCAGTTCTCCCCGGTCGGTGTTCACCAGGTACACCTCCACCGGATACAAAGCCCCCGCCGAAGGCGCCGCGCGCAGATATACGGTTTCAAGGCCGAAACGCCGCACTTCCGTCACGCCGGTCGCGGCAAACAGCAAGGTGGCCATCTCGGCAAGGGACGGTGCGCCGCAGCGGGACGACGTGGGCCGTGCCAACCACGGCAACGCCGCGGAAAGACCGCTTCCCAACTGCGGCAAAGGAGGAGGTAAGGGAACAAGCGGGCGTCCTTCCACGTGATGCACGCTAGGCACCTTAGGACCAAAAAACAACCCCCGCCGCACCAAGCCGCCCAGGGAAGCGGACGATTCCCTGCTCATGTAGGCCACGGCTTGCCGTGCCGCGTCGTTGCCCCGGGCAGCCGCGCCAAAAACCAAAGAGACAGGCGCAGCAACCGTAGGTGAGGCGGCAGGCTGGGGGGCTGGCATTGGGGGCGCGGCTGGCATACCTTCCGCAAAACGCTGCTTTTCTCCCAACCCCACTTTTCCAAAAACCACCAACAGCACCACCAGGCTCGAAGCCCCTGTCACCAGCCAAAACCACTTGGGAAACACTTCCTCCCCGGGGTGTTTGCAAAACCGGGAAAGGCGCGGCCATTCTAGCCACACATGCCATAGGGCTACCACCAGCAAGCAGTACCCCATGAGGTAGTGCCAGTCGAAAACCGGCAGCTCCATGCGGCTCATCCACAAAAGCCCCAAAAAAGCAGTGGCTAGTAAATAAAAACCCAAAAGCAAAGCCACCGTCGCGCGCAGGTGGGAAGGGTTGACGGGCTTTCGCCACACCCAGCTGCCTAAAACCCACAGGAAAACCCAAAAAAGCGGCAGCAAAACGAGGGCCTTCATAATCCCAATGTGCGCGCCAGGGGCTCCTTTGGCAAGGCCTGGCGGAGGGGAAGGGATTCGAACCCTTGATCCCTTGCGGGATGGCGGTTTTCAAGACCGCTGCCTTTAGCCGCTCGGCCACCCCTCCGAACGGTGCATTATCCCCTTGACCTCGCCCATGCCTCAAGGGGCAACAATGAGCAATTTTGCCTCATATGGAAATCGCCAAACAAGAAGCCCCCGGATCTTGACCTTAGCCTGGACCGTTCGCTAGGCTTGATGCAGGCAACGGAGGAGGACCATGGAACAACTCATCACTGCCCACACCCGCACGCTTCACGTCCTTTGCGGCGCTTTTGTGGCGAGCACGATCGTTTACGGGCTTTTGGTGCTCATGGTGCCGCCACCGGAATCGCCGGTGGTTATGCAAACCCACCCGCTGTTTTGGGTGTTTACCGCTCTCACCGTGCTCAACATCCTCACCATCATGCCAGTGTACCGTGCCATGCTGGCCAAGCCACGGCAGGTATTCGCGGTCAGTCAAGACCCCCTGCCCCTTTTGCACGCCCACCGTGCTGCTCACATCGTGGCTTTTGCCCGCCTGGAAGCGGTGGCGATTTTTGGGCTTTTGTTGTTCTTCATTACCGGACGCGGTGATTGGTTTTGGTACTTCAACGGTGTGGGCCTCGTGGGCATGCTGGTTTTGTGGCCCTTAAAAGAAAAGGTCGCGGCGCTGCTGCAAACTCCAATAGCCGGCCACGAACAAGCGGCCTAGGGGTCTGGGGGGCAGGGCGGCTGGCTTCGATCGAGGCGGTGCCGCAGCTGCGTCAGTGGCTTTTTGAGGCGGGGGAAGCGGTTTTCAATCCAGCAAAACATGCGTCGGAAAAGTGGCACTTCCGGCGCCAAGAGCAGCGCCCCTGCCGCAAAGAACAGCCAACCTTGAAGGATCGGCAAAAGAGAACCGATGACCCCAAGGAGCATAAAACTCCAACCCAAGGCGTGCCGCAGAAAAACCCGCACCAGCGGCTATTGTGCACACCGGAGGAGGAAACGCAAGCCAAGAGCGGCTTTTTTGCGGTTGGGCGTGTTGTGCAGCTTGCTATCCTGAAATTGTGCCCCTGTTTACCCTGCCACCGCCACGCCCCCTCCTTGTTTTTTGGCACGGTACAAGGCTTCATCGGCAGCGCGCACGAGCTCGCCCTTGCTCCCCCCACCCGGACCCAGGCACGCAATGCCAACGGAAACCGTAACATCCCCGGTAAAAATCCCACAGAGGTCAGTGGCTACCTGGCGGGCTACATCACCGGGAGTGGAAGGAAGGATAACCACGAATTCATCCCCGCCGTAACGCGCCACCACGTTGTCTTCTCGTACCGCCCCCGCGAGAGAAAGGGCTACCTCGCGCAGCAACTCGTCGCCCCTTTGGTGACCGCAGGTATCGTTGTAGTGCTTGAAACCGTCCAAATCCACCATAAGCACGGAAAGGGGTTGTCTAGCCCTTTTTGCCCGTGCCACCATCATCGTGAGGTATTCATCCAAAAACCGGCGGTTAAAAACACCAGTCAAAGCATCCAAACGGGATGACTTTCGCTCCATTTCCGCAAGCTTCGCCCCATAGATGACGGCCAACCCACAGGAAAAAAGCAAACCAAGACGCAGTACTTGAACGTCCCAACGAAACATGCCGTAGGCCAGGTCCGGGGACAGCTGAGCGAGACTCCCGTCCAAAACGGCAAGGCTTACCACGCCTCCGTAGCCAAAAAAAGCGGCCGTCGCTACCCGACGGGCCAAGACCGTATCCCCGCGCAAACCCACCAGTACCAGGCCCAAGAGGTACCCCAAAAACACCACCTGTGAGTTGGTAGCCCACAAGGGCCTTCCACTGAAAACAAAGCCTAAGAGCACAGCGGTGACCACGGCCACGTCTAAAAGTGCTAGGACCCGCGAGTACCGCTGATCCCAAGGCAAAAACGCCAAAAACAGCTGCAGGAACCCAAGTCCCACAACAAGTCCCCAAAGCACACCCGTGTTGCTGAGTTCCGGAAGGGGCGCCCAACCCTGAAGCTTTTGGTATTCGCCCACTGCCGCAACCGTGGCCACCACTGCCAAGCGCACGAGGTTGATGAGACGCTCAAGGTCAAGACCGCGGATTGGTAAACGTTCCTCCACCGGGAGGAGGCGGGGGGATGATTTGGAAGACGCTCGCGACACCTTATCCACGTTCAAAAGTATAATAGTTTCACAAGAAGACCTTGGCAACTGTTTGCTCCTTCGCCGGTCCTTGACGTTGCGCGTAGGGTCGACGACGCAAGTCTGCTGCTTCCTACTGTCCCAATTCTGTCGCAGTAAGCTGGGCTCGGAGAGCACGAAGGTCTTTCTCGCTGGTGTGTTTTTGCACAATGGCCAAGAGCTTTCCGTGCACTAGGGGTGAACCCGCAACGACGTTGCCACTGGTCCAAACGTCGGGATCCCCGTCCAGGTTGCTCACCACACCCCCTGCCTCCCGCACCAGCAAAACACCCGCAGCGAGATCCCAAACCGAAAGGAAAAACTCGAAAAACCCGTCAAAAACACCGCAGGCGGTGTGCGCCAAATCGAGGGTCGCGGCGCCTGGCCGACGAATGGCAGCTGCCTGGGGGAAAATCTCGGCAAAGATCGCCAAGTACGTGGGGAGAGCCGCCCCCATCCGGAAGGGGAAACCGGTGGTCAAAAATGAGCCCTCCAGAGAGGCTCGACCGCTCACCGCAATCCTTTTGCCATTGCAAAAAGCCCCACCGCCCCGGGAGGCGCTGAACAGCTCGTCCCGCATGGGATCGTAAACCACCCCTACCAAAACCTGGCTGTCCTCCATTAACGCCACCGAAACCGCGAAGTGAGGAAACCCGCGCACAAAATTCGTGGTGCCGTCCAAGGGATCCACCACCCAACAACGGGTCTGAGAACCGGCGCGTCCGCTTTCCTCACCGAGAAACGCACATTCCGGCGTAACACGCTTTAAGTAGGCGCGAATGGCCTTCTCACTTTCGCGATCGGCCGTGGAAACAAAGTCGTGGCGAGACTTTTCGTCTACCCGCAGCACCCCCCGGAAGTGCCTGCGGAGGACATCGCCTCCCACTTGCGCAGCCGTAGCAGCAAAAGCCACGTAAGAATCCACCCTCACCCTCCCGGCGCTAGAATACCTTGGGAATGAGTTTGGGCTTGAGCGGGGTTTGCGAAGACGATGAGGGAAGATGACGCCATCCGCGAGGAAAACCGAAAGATCCGCCACATGAGGATCCTGGTGGATCTGACAGCGCAAATACTGGCTGAAGATCCGGGCTTGAAGCTGTGTGAAGCGTTGCGGCTGGTGGAAGCGGCGCGCTCGGCGGTGGCGCGCATGTTCCCTGGAAAAGAAGACACCTTTGACCTGATCATCCGCCCGCGCCTCGAGCGCATTATCATGGATCGCTTTCAGCTGTCCTCCATCGACCCAGTGAACTGAGGCCCGGCTTTTTCGCCGTCACAGGGCTTGTCGGTACTCCGGGTAGCGGGCACGTTCCTTAACCGTAACGTTGGCTTCCACTTCCACCCGTACCTGCTCCCCAGGCGCAAGGCTCTCTCCAGGAATGAAGCCAGTCACTTGGCCCGCCACGCCAGGAAGCAAATCTGAGGTGTTCAAGCTCACCAGGTGCGTGGCCCGGTCCCGTCCGTGCCTATCCACCAATACCACCTTCACGGTCAACGTGGGCAATTTCTCCCGGGCAGTGTTCACCACCGTGAAGTCAACGAGAAGCTCCGGCCCTAAAGCTGTGGTTCGCACTTGCACGGCGGTGGGTTGCACCTGGTGGGCCAGACGCAACCGACTTACCCTTTCTTCCGGTGTTTCCTTCCCCCCGCAGCCGGCCAAGGCCAAAACCGTTACTGCCCAACCAAGACACAGCGCCGTCCTTGTGCTCATAAGCCCACCCCGAAAGCCACGAGATACGAGGTAAACCTACCCCTTCGCGCCTCTGCCACCACCCGCAAAAACGGAAATGGGTGCACGACCACACCCGCCAACACCACTGCCCGGTCCCCATCTGCCTTATGCCAGCGAGGGGAAGGATCACCGAAAAACGCTTCCATTTCTTGCCGCCTCACCCCCACCCCCGCGTAAGGGGCCACCACCAAAAAACCCTTGGAAGCCACCAGCTTGAGCTCGCCCACACGAAAATCCACGTCCGCGGTGGAAAGCCGGCTCCAACTTCCGGAAAGCGCCAGCGCCGGTAAGATGACCCCGCCCTCGAAAAGCGACCAGCGGATTTCCCCGCCCCAAAAAGGCTCACCGGCAAGCTCCCCGTACTGTACCCCCACATCCCAGGCCCGTGGCAAGCCTTTCCGCGCCACCACCCGGTACGCCGGCAAAAGGCCCAGCGTGGTCCCCTCGTCCACCGCGTAACGGTACCAATGCTCGTGCGAGCTCACAGGAAGCCCGCTCGCTACGCCCATGAGCTCAAACCCCGCAATCCCCGAGGGTGTAGCAGTGGTAAGGTTGGGGAAGGCCACCAGCTCACCCAAAGCCTCTCCTAGCCGGTCTAAGTCTTGGGGCGTAAAACGCGGGTCGAAGGAAAAGCCCCCGCCAAAGACCGGACTGACGAAAAGGAGAAGCAAAACCAACGACCTTTTCATCCGTTGCCTCCCATGGGAGTTTACACCAGCGTGGCAAAAAGCTCGTTGGATACCAGCCACCCCCGAGGGGTAAGCCGCACCCTCCCACCGCATCTTCGAGCCAATCCAGCCGCGAGAAAATCATGCAACAGGCGCCAAAAATCAGGTCGCATCGCAGCCAAAGCCTCCACTTCTTCCCACATAACACCGCGGGAAAGCCGCAAACCAAGCATCACCCTCTCCGCACGCGCCGCCTCTTTTGTCAGCTGGGTACGGGAAACCCGAGGGAGCTGCCCCGCCGCCACCAAGCGCATGTATTCGTCAAGGTCAGAGCTGTTGGCCCACCGACTGCGTTGCCCTTGGCCGTAGGCCCCCACACCGCAGGCCAGCACCACCCCCCCGCGCCAATAGCGCAGGTTGTGTTGGGCTTGAAAACCAGGGCGTGCCCAGTTGGAGACCTCGTAATGTTCGTAGCCTGCCAGCCGCAAGAAGCGGGTGGTGTAAAGGTACTGGCGCGCCAGGTCCTCCTCAGAAGGGAACAGCCCCGCGTGGCGCTCCGCCAAAAGCGCCAAGCGATGCGGTTTGTCCATCTCCAGCAGGTACACGGATACGTGGTGCGGGAAAAGACGCCGCAACACTTTCAGGCTTTCCTTAAGCAGTGCTACGCTCAAACCGGGTAGGCCCAGCATCAAGTCGGCCGACACCACAAACCCTGCTTGCAAAAGGCTTTGCAAAGCATCCTCAGCTTGCTGTGCGGAGTGCCGCCGCGAAAGCAAGCCCAAGATGCCGTCGCAAAACGACTGCACCCCCAAAGAAACCCGATTGATACCCAACCTTTGCCAAAGCACGATGCGCTCTGAGGTGACATCGTCAGGGTTGGCTTCCAAGGTCACCTCGGCGCCAGCGATCCGGGGAAAGTAAGCGTCAAGAACGGCAAAGAGGCTTAAAAGCTCGGGGCCCGGCACCAGCGATGGCGTACCACCGCCCAAGTACAAGGTGCGCAGGGGCCGTCCGCCCAGGCGACCCAAAAGCGCCACCTCCCGTCGCAACGCCTCCATATAGCGAGGGAGAAGCTCCCTTTCCGTTGACGTCACGAAGGTGCAATACGCGCATCGCGAGGCGCAAAAGGGGAGGTGGAGGTAGAGGCTAGCAGGGCGCGCCACAGCTAACGCGCCACACCCAACCAACGCAGCCAAAGGCTTACAAACGGCTCACCGTCCCGGGACCACAAGCTCCTGGCAAACGCCTCCACCCAGCCGTCAAAGCCGGGCACCAAACGCAGGTTGTCCTCCTCCATGAGCTCAAAAGGATCCCTCCCGGAAACCAAAAGGGCCTGGGCCGCTCGCCGCAAGCGCCAACCTTGGGATGCCACTCCATCCAAGAGGTCCAAGCGACGCGCCCACAGCAAAAGCGAACAGGCCGCCGCAAAGCAGCTGGCTTTGCACAGAGCAGTCCCTGGCCCCAAAAGACCCTCTCGCAACCCCAGTTCCGGCGCCATGCTGCTTCCGTGCACTTCCAAGGCCTTGGCCACCTCCACGGGTTCGGTATGGAACAGCAGGTCCTCAAAAGCGTCGTTGCCCTCTTCGCCGAAGGCAGCTTCGTAGGCCAAGTGCTTGTCCTCGCCGGAAAGAGACAGAGGGGCAAACAAGACAAACTGGGCACCGCTTTTCTGAGCGGCCACCAGGGCCTCGGTCATGCTTCCCTGAATGGGGAACTGCGGGGTAAGGGCCACAAGGGTGCCGGTGGCAAAACCCTCTTCGCGGAAGCTGGCCAACGATACCATCGGTACCTCCCCCCAAAAGGGCGAAAGCCAAAGGTTGATAAGCGTCACCTGCTCGGGGGCTAAAGCCGAGGGCAGGTCGCTGATTTCCAATTCCGTATCAACCACCACCAGCACCCCACAGCCGGCGGCCAACAGCCTCTCCACCGCCCGGTGACGGTTTTGGAGTACGCTGGCGTAAACCAAAAACCTCAGGGGACGCCGAGGCACGTGACTGTCGCCCATGGAGGCGGGCATGGCCTCCCGCAGCAACCGCATGCCCACCAAATCCAAAGCCAACCCCCCCGGACCCAAAGGCACGTGGCCTAACTGGTGGGTGAAGGGCAAAAGGTCTGGGTACGTTGGCTCAATGCGCCGCAAAGCCTCCTCCCCGCGAAACCTTAAACTCTCGCCGCCAACACCCGACGAACGTACTTGGCTAAAAGGTCGGTTTCCAAATTCACCAGAGCTCCCGGCCGCAGCTGCCCCAAAGTGGTGTGCTGCAGGGTAAAGGGTACCAGGCTTGCCTCAAACCAAGAACCACCTAGACGGGAAACGGTGAGAGACACGCCGTCCACCGCCACCGAACCCTTTTCCGCAATTTCAGGTGCGAGCTTTGCGGAAAGCTCGCACCGCAAAATCACTCCCTCACCCTCCCTGCGTACCGCCAAAACCCGGGCTTTAGCGTCCACGTGACCGCTCACCCAGTGCCCGCCCAGCGTATCCCCCACCCGCAGGGCTCGTTCCACGTTCACCTTGCTGCCCACAGGGAGCAAGCCCAAGGTGGTGCGCTCCAGGGTTTCCCGCGAGCAAAAAAACTGCACGTTTTCCCCAGCCACCGCCTCAACGGTGAGACACGCCCCATTGACGGCAACGCTTTCCCCAAGCGCAATCGGCGGGCCAGGTAACTGCACCGTAACGGTCAACCGCTCCCCGGACCCCCCATGCACACGCCGGGCCAGGGTTCCCACCGCTTGCACGATGCCGCTAAACACCCATCACCTCGGCCACCACCGCAAGATCACCGCAAAGCTCCGCCCACCGCAAGAACCGTAGCTTGACCCCTTCTTGCGGCGCTGAAAATCCGCCGCCACCCACCGCTGGCACCGCGTCTCGCCCCCCAAGCACCAGGGGAGCAACAAAGGCGTACAATCGTTGCGCCAACCCCTCTTGGAAAAAAGACCAATGCACCTCGCCGCCACCTTCCACCAACACAGAGCTCACGCCACGGGAAGCCAATGCCTTTACGACCGCGTGGAGGTTTACTCGGCCTTTTCCGTCGTCCCCCACCTCCACCACTTTTGCCCCCTTGGCTTCCAGCTCCCGTCGGCGCTCTGCGGCGGCCCCCTGGAGGCAAAACAACATCACGCTTTCAGGATCGTGGGTAAACAGTGCGGCTGTCGGTGGTGTCCGCAAGTGGGAATCTAACACCACCCGCCAGACCCTGGGGTTGGGGTTGAGGGCCAAGTGCCGTAAAAGGCGCGGATCGTCGGCCAGCACCGTGCCCACACCCACCAGCACCGCATCCATTTCCTCGCGCAAGGCGTACCCTGCCCGCCGCGAAGCCTCAGAGGTAATCCACCGCGATTTTCCACCTTTAGCTGCAATCTTGCCATCCAGGGTCAGAGCCATCTTTAGCGACACGTAGGGCAAGCCTCGGCTCATAAAAAACAGAAAGCGATGGTTCAGCTCGCGGCACGCTTCTTCCTCTACCCCCACCAGCACCTCAACCCCAGCTTCCCGAAGAGCAGTAATCCCTTTACCGTTGACACGTGGGTTTGGGTCAGTGGTGCCGACAACGACACGCCTTACGCCGGCGGCGAGGATGGCATCCACGCACGGTGGGGTATGCCCGAAGTGCACGCACGGTTCCAGGTTCACCACCAGCGTCCCACCCCGCGCCGCTGCCCCCGCCGCTGCCAGCGCCACCACCTCAGCGTGCGGACCACCGTACCGCAGATGCGCCCCTTCGCCCACCACACGTCCTTGGGCGTCCAAAACCACAGCCCCCACCATGGGGTTTGGACTGACACCGTAGCGGCCGGTCTCCGCCAACTCCAACGTCCGCCGCATCCACACCGCCCACTCACTCACGTTCGGGCTCTCCCAAAAGAGCATCCACAAAGCCCTCAGGATCGAAGGGCAAGAGGTCGTCTACCCCTTCGCCCACGCCAACCCAAAGCACCGGCAGCTGGAGCTCACGGGCAATGGCGAGCACGATGCCGCCCTTGGCAGTGCCATCTAGCTTGGTCAACACCACGCCAGTGACCCCCACCTGCTGCCGAAACTCCCGCGCTTGCACCAAGCCGTTAAGGCCGGTGGTGGCATCCACCACCAAAAGCACCTGGTGCGGTGCACCGGCAACCACACGCGCGGCTACCTTGTAAAGCTTGGCCAGCTCCCGCATGAGGTTGTCCTTGGTGTGAAGACGCCCAGCAGTGTCGGCAATCACGTGGGTGGCGTTGCGGGCTTGGGCAGCTTTTAGCGCATCAAAGAGCACAGCTCCAGGATCGGCTCCCGCCCGCTGCCTCACCAGCTCCACCCCCAAGCGGTCGGCCCAAAGTTGCAGCTGTTCCGTTGCCGCCGCCCGAAACGTATCGCAGGCGGCAAGCAGTGGTCTGCCCCCGGAAACAGCCATTTTCGCCGCGAGCTTGGCGGCGGTGGTGGTTTTCCCCGAGCCGTTCACGCCCACCACCAACACCACTTCCGGCCTATGGGTAGGTGTGGGGAGCGTCTTGGGGAAAAAGGACAGGAGCCTCTCCTTGAGGAACGCTCGCTCCCCGCCCCCCGGTACCAGGCCCTTGGCCTGAGCTTTCCTGAGATCAGAGGCAAGCTGAAAGGCCAGCTCGGGACCAGCGTCGGCCAGAATGAGGGCCTCTTCCAGCACCTCCGGGTCCAAGCCGCCCGCCTCGGAAAACGTGGCGCCTTTTGCTGCCAAAAGCCCACGTAGCCGCTGCAAAAACTGCAAAGCTCCTCCTCCCGCAAACTGTCAGGGAATTTCCTGATTAAGCGCCCAAGCTGTGGCCTCCACGGCTCTCCTCGCCAAACCCAAGGGGGCAGTGGGTTCCATGACCAGCACCAGGTAATACCCGCCCTTGAGACGGCGGGACACAACCTTCAGTGCGCTTCCAGCCACCGCCACCTCCACCACCTCACCACCTTTGGCTCCCCGCAGGAGCCGCGCCGCCGTACGCAATAAGAGCCCATGGTATGCCCCCTCTACTTTCAGCTCGTACGGGGTTGAACGCCGGGTGACGTACTCCACGAACTCCCCCTCCGGGTCCAGGAAAATGGCCCCATGCGCCCCGGGCACATCCACCATGAGGTTGGTGAGCAGGTACTGAAAGGGCATTACCGGCCCAAAAGCACCCGCGCTTGTGCTGCCTCCCCGGAATCGGGGGCCAGCTCCACCACCTTTTGCAGCAACTCCCGCGCTTCCGCGGCGCGGCCGCGATTCAAAAGCAGCATCCCCAAGCGCAAAGGCAAATCGGCCCTTTCGGGGGCCCTTTGCATGCCCTTGCGGTACGTTTCCTCCGCTGAGGCAAGCTTCCCTAACCGTTCCTGCACATCCCCCAAAAGCACGTACGCTTCGGGCGGCCCAGTAAGGGTAGCGGCGCGCCGCAAGTTTTCCTCGGCCGCTTCCAGCTTACCCTGCGCCAAATACAAAGCCCCCAGGTTGAAATAAACCCCCGCCCGGTTGGCGTACGTCACATCTTGCAGCGCTGCCAGAAACTCCGACTCCGCCAGCGCCTGTTGCCCCAAGCTGCGGTAGGCAATGCCGCGGTTGTTGCGGGCATCGGTATACGTAGGGGCCAAACTCAAGGCCCTGGTAAAAGCCTCCACTGCCGACGCCGGCTCCCCTTTGGCCAAATACGCCAAGCCAATAAAGTTGTGCACCACGGGGTTGGCTGGTTGCAGCGAAGCTGCCGCGCGAAAACGCGCCAAAGCCTGGTCAGTGCGCCCATCCCGCAGCATGCTTTCCCCTTCCCGCAGCAGCATGGTGGCTGCCAACGGGTCCTTAGGGTCAATACCCGGGGGCAACTCCGCCGTTCCCCTTCCGGAGGAGGCGCACCCCCACAGCAAGAGCAACAACCCAACACAGCAAAGCACGAGCTTCATGGACCTCATGCCACCTCCACCTCGCCCAAAGGTACCAGGTCGCCGGCCCGCAGGGCGGAGAAAAAGGCGTCCACGACCCGGGGATCCAGTTTGGTACCCGCCAAATCCCGCATGCGCGTAAGTACGAAATCCAAGGAAAGAGCTTTTTGGTAGGGTCGAGTTGTGGTCATGGCGTCGAACACGTCGGCGGCAGCAATGATCCTCGCCACCAAGGGAATGGCTTCACCGGAAAGGCCATCCGGGTAACCACCACCCGCCCAATTTTCATGGTGTGAGCGGATGCCTGGGATGATGTCTCGCAAGAGCTTAATGGAAGACACGATGGCTGCCCCCTTGATGGGGTGGGCACGCATCTTGGCAAACTCCGCATCGGTAAGTTGCTCGGGCTTGGTAAGAATGGCGTCCTCAATGCCGATCTTGCCCACGTCATGGAGAAGGGCAGCAATTTCCACCTTGCGTAGTTCCTCGCCGTTGAGCCCCAAGTGTCGGGCAATGGCCACAGAGTACCGGGCTACCCGCTCGGAGTGGCCGCGAGTGTAGGGGTTTTTGGCATCAATGGAGGCACTTAACGCGCGAATGGCATCCACCAAAAGCTCACGGTTTTGCGCCAGCGCCTCCCGCAACGAAGCCACCGTCCGGCCAATTTCTTCCGCCATGGTGTTGAAGTTCTCCGCCAGCTGGCCCAGCTCGTTGGCGGAATTTACCGGCACCCTCCTGGTGAAGTCCCCGGAGGCCATAGCCGTAGAAAGAGCAGCCAGCTGGCGCAAGGGATTGGTGATGCGCCGGGCCAGGGCCATCCCCGCCACCGTAGCCAGAAAGCCTGCAACCAAGGCCAACACCGCGGTGCGTTTGGCCATGGCGTTCAGGTTGGCAAACGCCACTTCCACCTGACGAGCGGTAACCACCGCCCACGGGGGGTTCCCCACGGGGCAAAGGGAACCCAAAACCTCAGCGTGATCCCCAAAAGGATCGGCGTAGGTCTTGGTCAGACGCACCCCCGGGGCGCGGAGGAACTGGGCCACCAGCGGGTGTTGCGAGGCGTCCTTGCCCAAACGATCGCCTTCCGAAGAAAAAAGGATCCGCCCCCTCCTGTCCACCACATCCACCACCACCCCGCGCGCCGCCTCCTCCCCCAAACGCTCGGTAATACCGGCTAAAGACACAACCCCTTGCAGCACACCCAGCACCTCGCCCCGGCGCCCCAAAACCGGAAGAGACACCACGACCACCGGTGGCTCCCCCGGAAGGGTCACCAGGTCCTCGCGCACGGGCCGGTTAGCCAACCCTTCCTGAAACGCCCGCGCCAACAGCGGGTTCAACCGTTCCTCAGCGCCAGTGGGAAAAGGCCGGCTCTGCACAAACTGACCGTTTCCTTGCGGATCTAAGAGCCGCAGCATAAGGACGCTACGGTTAGCCTGAACCACCTCCGCCAAGACGGCAGGCACGCGGTCCATGGGAAGGCCGTCGGGGGCAGAGGCGGCCAGCGCTTGGCTCAGCCCTTCCAGTCGGCCCACCGTGTCCACAAAGAAAAGCTCCAGCTCCCGGGCAAAACCCACCGCCTGGCGGGTCAGGTACTGCTTTTCCAAGGTGGCAATTTGCTCGCGGTTAGACGAAAAAAAACCAAAACCCACCAGAGCCACGGGTATGACGGCCAGCGCCACCAACAGCGCCGTGAGTGGGTACAGAAGCGAGCGGAAAAAAGGCCAACGCATAGGGAGCATTTCACTATACCACGCCGGTACTCTCCCCCCCTGGATTCGCCACCCTCCCACGCTGCGCCCCCGATAGCCGCACCAAAAGCTTTTTGAGATCTTCCCAAGCTTCGCGCTTGGCTTGCGGGTTGCGTAGCAAGTAAGCAGGGTGAAAGGTGGTAAGCACATCCATGCCTTCCCAATGCCGCCAGGTACCACGGTAGGAGGTAATGGGGGCGGTAATGCCGAGTACGTGGCGCGCGGCTACTCTCCCCAAAAGCACCAGGATCTCCGGCTTTATGAGCGACAGCTGCTTTTTGAGGAAAGGCAAACAGGTAGCTGCTTCATCGTCTTGGGGATCGCGGTTGCCGGGAGGCCGACACTTCACGATGTTAGCTATATACACCTGAGACCGGGAAAGCCCACAGGCTCGCAGCATGGAGTTGAGGAGCTGGCCGGCCCTGCCCACAAAAGGTTCTCCCTGCCTGTCCTCTTCCGCTCCCGGAGCCTCCCCCACAAAAACCACCCGAGCTTTGGGGTTACCCACCCCGAACACCACCTGCGTACGTCCTTTCGCCAGCCGGCAGCGCTGACAACTGGCCAAGGCTTTGGCCAGGGCAGCGAGGTCCTGCAAGGAAAGTGGGTCCACTTCCTCTCTTGGACCGCCGCTTTTTTCCGCAAGGAGCACCTCTTGGATGCCAAAATCCAAAAGGTAGCGGGCTAAATCTCGGCCGCTCATGCGAACGCTAGCATTTCCCCTGAAAGCGCCAACAGCACCTCCCGCGCCAGCTGCTCCTTGGGACTGGGTGCAAAGCTCCAGTGCCCACCGCTTTTGGTCCAAACCTCCGCGCGGTTAGCTTCCACCTCCATGCCCAACCCTGGTTCGTCAATGGGGTTGGCAAAAACCGCATCGGCGCCCTTGGCCATGAGCTTGGCGTGCGCACGTGATGCTAGGTTTTTGCTTTCCTCAGCGGCAAAAATTACCACGTAGGGCCGGGGGGTAGCGCTGGCAATCCCCAACGCCAGGTCGGGCACCGGTTCCAGCTCCACGGTCACTGGTCCTTCCCGGCGATCCAGCTTGCCCGTTGCCCGTTGCGTTGGGCGGAAGTCGGCCACCGCTGCTGCATGGAAAACCACCGTGGCCCACGGCACATGTTGGCCCAAAAGCGTGGCAAGCTCTTCCGCGCTTTCGAAGCGAGCTACCCAAAGCCCAGGTGGCACCGGCACACCCGTGGCAGCCAAAAGCCGCACCTCAGCACCCAAGCGTTGAGCTTGCAAAGCCAAGGCCACACCCATCCGCCCGGAGGAGCGGTTGGTGATGACCCGCACCGCATCCAAAGGCTCGCGGGTGGGCCCGGCAGTGACCACCACACGCAAACCGGAAAGCGGCCCGACCTTCGGTACGTGGGCCAAGCACGTCGCCAGGATTTCCTCCACCGGAGCCAGCTTGCCCATGCCCACCTCGCCGTCGGCGAGCAAACCAAAAACCGGCGGCACAACCACCGCTCCCCGCGACTGCAAGAGCCCGAGGGCTTCCTGCGTTGCGGCTTTCTCCCACATCACGGTGTTCATGGAAGGGGCAAGCACCACCGCCCGGCGGTGCGCTAGGGCGTAGGTGGTGAGGGCATCGTCAGCTACCCCGTGGGCTATCTTGGCAATGAGGTTGGCAGTAGCCGGGCAAATCACCAGAAGGTCCGCCATGCGCGAAAGCTCGGTGTGGTCAATGCCCGGGCTTTCCCTATCCCGCCACAGGGAAACCTGAGCTCGCTGGCCAGTGAGAACCGCAAAGGTCCGCGGCGTTACAAGCTTTGACGCCGCGCACGTGAGGATGGGGTGAACCTCGCAACCGGCGTGCACCAGGCCACGGGCGAGCTCCACGGCGCGGAAGGCAGCGATCCCACCCCCCACACCCAAGACCACCCGACCCCGCACTTACCCCTCCTCGTCCAAAAGCTCCTCGCCCGAAAATTTTTCCAGCTCCGCCAGATCTTCGTCGGCAGGGAAGGTCTCCACTTCTTCCAGCTCCTCTTCCTCCTCTTCTTCCTCCACGTCCACGAAAGGCTCGATTACCGGCGGTGGCGGTGGGGCAATGGTGAGCTCGCGCTCCTTTTCTTGTTCCCGCTGGGCCAGCTCCTCCTCCCGCCACCGCTCGTACTCCTCAGGCGTGAGGATTCGCCAAGGGACAAGCCCTGCCTCCACCTCCTTGAGCGCCAAGGTCGTAGGTTTAAAGCAGTTGTGGTCTGTCAGCCGAGGTTTTGCTCCCTCAATCAGTTGTTCCGCTCGTTTGGCTGCCAAAAGCACCAAACGAAAGGTGCTGTCAGGTTTAGGCACATCGTTCATAAATCCTCCCTCAGATGACGAGCAAAGTCGTCCAAGATGGTCTCCACACGCCCTCGCATGCGCTGACTGCGGAGGCGGGAAGCGGTGACGATGGCCAAAAGCTCGGCTGTCGCCACCTCCAGCTCGTCGTTGATGATAACATAATCAAACTCGCCATATTCACGCATCTCGTTGAGAGCATTACGCATACGCACGCGTATCACATCCTCGCGATCCTGCCGGCGCGCTTCCAGCCGCCGTTTCAGCTCGGCAAACGACGGTGGGAAGATAAAGACCTTCACCGCCTCCGCAACCTTACCCCGCACCTGCCGAGCACCTTGAACGTCAATGTCCAAAAACACCAGAAAGCCGGCCTCGCGCTTGCCGGCAATTTCCTGCCACGAGGTACCGTAGAGGTTACCGTGGACCTCGGCGTACTCCAAAAACTCGCCACGGTCCACCATGGCACGGAATTCTTCGCGGCTCACGAAGTAATAATCCACGCCATGCTTTTCGCCGGGGCGTGGAGGTCGTGTGGTGTGGGATACGGAAAAGTAAGCCTCAAGCCCCCCCTCGGCCAGCTTTTCCATAACCCGCCGAATCAACGTGGTTTTCCCCCCGCCGGAGGGCGACGAAACGATAAAGAGCTCGCCTTGCTGCACCGCCCCTCCCGCCGCGCATGATACAGGGAAAAGCCTAATCCGTTGCTAGACTTTCCCCGTGGGTTGGGGCAAGAAGCTTCGCTATGCGGCTGGCTACGGATTTTTCCGACTGCTCCTCCTAGCAGCCCGCATTGTGCCGCTTCAAGTTTTGCGCTGGCTTTTTTCCTGGTGCGGCTTACTGGCAGCCCGGGTTTTCAGGCGAGAATGCCAAAGAGCCCGGGAACACATGGAAAAGGCCTTTGGCCGCGAGGTGGATTGCGAGGCTCTCCTCCAAGAGCACGCCCGTCACCTGGGCTTTTTGGCCGCAGAGGCTTTGTGGCTCGCCCACGCCTCAGCGGAAGCGATCATGGCCCGCACCCGGTTTGTGGGTTTGGAGCACCTCCAGGGTGCAGTAGCTCTCGGCAAAGGTGTCATCTTGGTTACCGGCCACTGTGGCAACTGGGAGTGGATGAACCTGGCGCTGCAAGCCGCCGGCATCCCCATGACCGCTGCCGGCCGGCGCTTACGCGACCCGCGCTTTGACCGCTTTGTTACCCGCCTGCGCACCCGCTTTGGGGGCCAAGCCGTGGCTCGCGGCGAGGGTGCCGGCCAGGCACTCCTTCGCGCCCTCCATCAAGGAAGGGTCGTTGGACTTCTCATTGACCAAGATGTGGCGGTGCCCGGGGCCTTTGTACCGTTCTTTGGAGAGCCAGCCTGGACCCCTACCGGTGCTGCGTTCTTGGCGCTGCGCCGGGGCTGCCCCATAGTTTTGGGCTTCGCTCGCAGGGACAAGGAAGGAACCATGAGCATCGTCCTGCAACCAGCGATTTGCCCAACAGGGAGCCACGCCAGGGAAGAAGACGTGGGCACGCTCACCGCCCTCCTTACCGCTCGCATTGAAGATCACATCCGCTCCTGCCCCGAGCAGTGGGTGTGGTTTCACCAAAGGTGGCGGCGCAAGCCGCAAGGCGGGGACAAGGTTTGGTGTTGTCCAGGGTAGAATCGTCGCCGGGGAGGTCTTATGAAACGCGGATTGGTGGGCTGTCTTCTTGTGCTGGTTGTGGCAGTGCTTTTGGCAGGCCTCACGCTTTGGCAGTCGTACAACCGCCTGGTTAAGCTGGACGAAGCAGTGAAAAGCGCCTGGGCGCAAGTGGAAAACGTCTACCAAAGACGGGCCGATTTAATCCCTAATCTCGTAGAAACCGTGAAGGGCGCCCGGGACTTCGAACGGGAAACCCTCACCGCGGTGGTGGAAGCCCGGGCCAAGGTGGGTCAGGTTACGTTTTCGGGGGTACCCAACGCTGAGCAGTTTGCACAGTTCCAAAAGGCCCAGGATGAACTCTCCAGCGCTTTGTCCCGGCTTTTGGTCGTGGTAGAACGTTACCCTGAGTTGCGCGCCACCGAAGCGTTCCGCGACTTGCAAGCACAGTTGGAAGGCACGGAAAACCGCATTGCTGTGGAGCGCAAGCGCTTTAACGAAGCAGCGCAAGCGTACAACACCTTCCGCCGCCGATTCCCCCAAATGCTCATTGCCAACCTTTTGGGCTTTGCCCAGCGCCCGTACTTCCAAGCCACACCAGGCGCCGAGCGCCCACCGCAGGTGAGGTTTTAATGGTGCCTTCTGCCTTGCCAACTGTCGATCTTCTCATTGTTAACGGGACGCTCCTTACCCTGGAACCAAAAGCCAAGCCCATCCTTGACGGAGCGGTGGCCATTCGTGGCGAGCATATCGTGGCCGTGGGTTCTCGAGAAAACCTGCAGGTACACGCTGCCAAAACCCTAGATGCCGGTGGCGGCCTGATCCTCCCAGGTTTGGTCAACACCCACACCCACCTGGCCATGGTGCTGCTGCGGGGCCTGGCCGACGACCTGCCGCTCAAGGAGTGGCTGGAGCAGCACATTTGGCCGGCGGAAAAAGCGCTCATGGATGCGGAAACCGTGCGGCTGGGCACGCTGTGGGCAGCAGTAGAAAGCCTCAAGGCCGGTGTGACTTGTGTGTGCGACATGTACTTCCACGCCCCGACGGTGGCTGAGGCTCTGGAGGAAATCGGCATACGAGGGGTGGTCCCCGAATCCATCATTGACTTCCCCACCCCTTCTTGCCCTTCACCGGAGGTGGCTTTAGAAAAACAAAGGGAGCTCTGCCAAAAATACCGTCATAACCCGCTTATTACCCCAGCCGTAGCTGCCCACGCCCCCTATTCGGTAAACGCCAAAAACATCGCCAAAGCCGCAGAACTCGCCGAGGAATACGACGTTCCTTTCCTCATCCACGTAGCCGAAACCCGCTGGGAACTGGAAACTTTTCAAAAGGAAAAGGGCACCACGCCGGTGCAGTACTTGGCGGACTTGGGGGTGCTTTCCTCCCGCACGGTGGCGGCCCACTGCGTGCACGTCACCCAGGAGGACATTGCCACCTTGGCGGAGCTAGGTGTAGGGGTAGCGGCCAACCCTGTTTCTAACCTCAAGCTCGCTTCGGGAGTCGCGCCGCTGCCGCAAATGCTGGCCCAAGGCGTCAAGGTGGGATTTGGCACCGATGGTGCCGCTTCCAACAACACCCTTGACCTTCTCCGCGATGCGCAAATTGCTGCACTGCTGTACAAAGGCGTCACCGGTGATCCCACGTGCATGCCCGCACCCACGGTAGCGGCCCTACTCACCCGCGGGGGAGCCGAGGTCCTGGGCCTTGGAGCTACGGTGGGTACGCTTTCCCCTGGCAAGCGCGCGGACGTGGTGTGCTTTGCTACCCAAGATCCCCACGCCGTACCCGTGTACGACCCCGAAAGCCATTTGATTTACGCCGCCCGATCCGCGGACGTGCAACACGTGGTGGTCAACGGCAAGGTGGTGGTAGAAGACCGCAAGGTGCTCACGGTGGACGAAGGCGCCCTCCGGAAAGAAGTGCTCCGCCTCGCGCCCAAGGTGCGAGGCGCCGTGGAAACGGCCAAATCCCAACCTTAGGTCCGAAACCGTGAGGTATCCACCTTTACCTTGATGGGACCAGTGCGCTGTGGGCTGTCGGGCTCGCGGGTTTGTGGCTGACCCTCCAACACATCCCGATGATCGAGCTCTAAGCCTGCTCCTTCCGCCTGTGCCTTGATGAGAAACCGCTCCAGGTGTGCCCATTCTTCATCGCTCATACTGGCAAATTCCAAACCAGCACGGTAAAAGAGAACCTTTTGCCCGTTTTCGTCTAGCCCGAAGTGGGTGGCCCGGCAGCGGCGCACCGTGGCTGGCCAGCGCAACTCGGCACCCTCCAAGCTCAGTTTCACGTCGCAGGCAACGCCAATACGAAGGAGGCTGGAAAGCTCCAACTGGATTCCTGTGCGCGAAACATCCACCACACGAGCGGGGAGAAAGGCTCGCACGCGGGCCGAAAGCTCGGTGGCCGGCGTAAGTCGTGGGGCACTGCGCCTCTCCGCCATGCAACACCTCCTGGAAGTGTGCACTTCCCTACCACGGTAAACTAAACCGTGCTTACAAAAATTGCAACGCACCCCGGGAATACAACGGCAGCCCGCGGGGTTGCAGGTTTTGCGGCGGCGCGTGACGCCAGCCAAAACCAAAAGGAGGTTTCGATATGAGCGTGCATCAACTCCCCCCGTTACCCTACGCCTACGATGCTTTGGAACCCTACATTGACACCCAAACCATGCAAATCCACCACACCAAGCATCATCAGGCGTACGTAGACAACCTCAACAAGGCAGTAATCGGTTCCCCCGTGGAAGCCTGGTCCGTGGAGGAGCTTATTGCTAAGCTCTCCCAAGTCCCGGAGACTATCCGCACCGCGGTGCGCAACCACGGCGGTGGGCATCTCAACCACTCGCTCTTCTGGCAGATGATGGCCCCCAACGCCGGAGGTGCTCCGCAAGGTGAGCTGGCGCAAACTATAGCGAACGCTTTTGGAAGCTTCGAGTCTTTCAAAGAAAAGTTAACCGCTGCCGCCATGGGTCGCTTCGGCTCTGGCTGGGCCTGGCTGGTGGTCAAACCATCTGGAGCTTTGGAGGTGTACTCCACGGCCAACCAAGACTCGCCGCTCACCGACGGCGACACGCCCATTTTGGGTGTGGACGTTTGGGAGCATGCCTACTACCTCAAATACCAAAACCGCCGCAACGAGTACGTGCAAGCTTGGTGGAACGTGGTGAACTGGAACTTCGTCGCCGAACTTTTGCGCAAAGCTAGGTCGTAAGCCACCGGAGGCACAACATTCGAGGCGGGCTTGAAAAGCCCGTCTTTTTTTTTTTGGCTCAAAGCTCATGGACAGCAATCACGGGCGCGTTTCCGTAACAAGGGTTTGCCCACACCACTGCCACTCAAGCCATTGAAGTAAACTGCACATATGACGACCCTCACGTTTCTTGGGGCTACAGGCACCGTCACCGGATCCCGGTACTTATTGGAAATTCACGGCCACAGGTACCTCGTGGACGCGGGGCTGTTCCAAGGGGAAAAGGAGCTCCGGCTGCGCAACTGGGAGCCGTTTTCGGTGGAGGCCAGGTCCGTTGAAGCCGTGATCCTTACCCACGCCCACATTGATCACACCGGCTACCTCCCCCGGCTGGTCCGGGAAGGTTTCCACGGTAAGGTTTACGTCACTCCGGCCACCAAGCGGCTTTTGTCGGTGCTGTTGCCCGATGCTGCTCACCTCCAGGAGGAAGAGGCCCGCTACGCCAACAAAGTAGGTTCCACGAAGCACACACCTGCCTTGCCGTTGTTCGATACTGCCGATGCTTCTCGCGCCTTGTCGCTCGTTAGCGCCGTTCCCTTCGCTACGCCGTTTACCCTGCACCCCGGCTGTACGCTCACCTTCCACCGCCAGGGGCACATCCTCGGTGCAGCCGCCGTGGAGCTGCGTTTCAAAGGCCGGGGCGGAGAACCCACAAGCCTGTACTTTTCCGGCGATGTGGGTCGCTACGCGGTGCCCATTCTCAAACCTCCCGAGGCCTTCCCGGGTGCTACCTATTTGGTGGTGGAGTCCACCTACGGCGATCGCGTCCATGATGCCGGCGATCCCCGTGAACAACTGGCGGAAGTCATCGTCAGCACCGCTTCCCGCGGGGGGGTGGTGCTGATTCCGGCTTTTGCTGTGGGAAGAACCCAGGAGATCCTTTACTACTTGCGCGAAATGGAAGACGATGGCGACATTACACTGCCTCCCGTGTACTTAGACTCCCCCATGGCCCGGGAAGCCACCGCCATATACCGTCAGTGGCTTTCCGAACACGATGCCGAAACCCGCTTCGTGGAAAGCGAAGAGGAACCCTTTTTGCCCTCGAACCTGCGTATCGTGGCGACCGTGAGCGAATCGAAAGCATTGAATGCCCTTCCCGGGCCGGCGGTGATCATTTCCGCCTCAGGCATGGCCACCGGCGGTCGCATCCTGCACCATCTCCGCCACCGCCTCCCCCACCCGCAAAACACCGTGCTGTTCGTGGGGTTCCAGGCGAAAGGCACCCGGGGACGTCGAATCCTCGAAGGCGAAGCAACGGTGAAGATATTTGGGGAACACGTTCCCGTTGGCGCCCAAATAGCCCACATCAGTAGCTTGTCAGCCCATGCCGACAGGGAAGAGCTTTTGGTGTGGGCACGTCAAGCGCAAACCCCGCCCCAAAAGGTTTTCGTTACCCACGGCGAGCCAGAGGCTTCCCAACAATTCGCCGAGCTCATCCGCAAGGAGCTGGGATGGCTATGCCACCTTCCCCACTACGGCGAGCAGGTGAACTTGTAAGGCGCGGCGGGAATGGCCTTTGGTTGTGCCTGCGGAAGCTGGTGCGCCGCAGCGCCGAACACAGGCTTGCCTTGCACGCCGCGGCTTTGGCGTACACCACGCTGCTGTCGCTGGTGCCGCTTCTCACCGTGGCTTTTTTGGTCACAGCTCAAGTGGACACCGCCAGGGCCGAACACCTTCTCACCCGGCTTTCCCAGCTCTTGCCGTTTTCCCCGCAGCAAGTGCAGGCCACCCTCACCACCCTCACAAGAAGGGCCGCCAGTCTGGGCACGGCGGGCCTTTTATTTGGCGTGGCCGCTGCCCTCAACGCTTTCTGGCAGGTGGACTCCGTGTTGGTGGGCATGGCGGGCGGTACCCGCCGCCCCCTGCATCGCCTCACGTCGTTTGTCACGCTGTTAGTGTCGGGCCCGCTGCTCTTTGCCGCTTTTCTCACGCTCCCCCGGATCCTATGGGCCCATGTTCCGCCCGCCCTTTATGCCCACTGGCGCGGGGCGGTAAGGCTTTTGGGAGGCCCCGTTACCTTGCTCTTGGTGTACCGGCTGGCGCCTCCCACCAAACCCAAGTGGTCAGCAGCGGCTCTAGGTGCTGTATTTTCGTCCACACTGCTGGCTTTCATTTCCCGGGGCATTGCCCTTTACTGGCGTTTGCTTCCACAACTGGACCTTATCTACGGACCCTTGAGCTTGCTGTTGCTGTTTCTGGTTTCGCTCATGCTCTCCTGGTTGGGGTTCCTTTTAGGCGCCGAGCTTGCCCTCACCTACGGCACCCCACGCAAGACGCCACCCCACTGAAGGGCTGGCTGGCTCATAGGGGTTTCACCGCGGTGTACTCAGAAAAAATCCCCAGCTCCAGAAAACGCGAAACTTGCAAAAAACCGGCTTCCTCTAGGGCCGCCAGGACCCTCTCCGGAGGCACACAGGCCTCCATGGTGTCCCAAAAGTAACGCCACAGCTCGGCGGTACTGCGGTGGCGCGTCACCAGAAACGCCGCAGTTGCCGTAAGACTGCGGATGTACGCCTTGAGCATCGCTTTTCCCAAACCCCGCCGCGGCGGCGTAATTTCCAAAATCAACAGCTTGCCGCCCGGCCGCAAGACCCGGTGAAACTCGCGAAACGCCAAAAGCAAATCCGGCAAGTGACGCAAAGCGTAGCCCATGGTGAGGCAGTCAAAGGTACAGTCAGGAAAAGGCATATTCTCGCCACATGCGGCCACTCCTGAAAGCGGACCGCGTTCTCGGGCTTGGAGCAGCATCCCCACTGAGGGGTCCAGCCCCACTAAGAAAACCTTCCCTTGAGCAAGGCGTACGAGTTCCCGCGCCACCAACCCGGTACCCACGGCCACGTCCAAAGCGCGGTTCCCGAAGGGAAGTCCGTGGCGCCGCAAAGCCCGCCTGCGGTACCAAGAACCCGTGCCCAAGCTCATGAGCTTTTCCACCCGCTCGTAATCCGACGCTGCGGCGTCAAATATTTGCCGAACAAACTGCCTTTTTTCCCCAGGTGGGTAGTACCGTTGCAAATCCGGATGCGGCGGCAGGCTACGGTGGTGGGCGCTCATGAGGGTAAGTGTAACCGCCTGCCACCGTAAAAGCCCACCGGGGGAACGGGAAGTCGGGCAACGCCACCCCTGCTGGGTTCCTCTTTTCTTACAGCTTGTTAATACCGCCCGAAAAAGTCCTTTACCAACACTTTCCTTTCAGCCATGGTCAACTCCATTTCCGCTTCCCCCCTCGAGAAGCAGTCTCGTCCTTCTCCCCCTTTCGGGCAGATTCTTAGGTGAGGCAACCACCCCTTTTCGGGCAGATTTTTGATGAGGCAACGCGGGGGGTGACAGGGGGTCCACAGGGGGTACACTTTTTAAAAAAGAGGGACGTGGTATGTGTCTTGACAAAGCAAGGGTCGGGACGGCAAAACAAGCAGAAGGTGGTGACCATGCCGGACTTAGGGCATAGGCGTAGGTGGTGGTTTTTGCTGCTGGTGGGCCTTGTGGCCATGCCAAGCTGGGCGACGGTTTCGGCGAGTGTGGACCAGGCTAGGGTGCAGGCGGCGCTGGAGCTTTTGCCGCGGGGGTTTGTGCCCAACGCGGGCCAGTGGGAGCCGGAAGCGGCGTTTGCGGCGCCGGGCTTTTACGGTGCCACCTGGGTCACGCGCGGCGGCGAGCTGCGGCACGTGCTGCAGGCAGCTGCAGACTGCAAGCCAGCTCGGGGGAAGCGGAAGGAACAGGCGATGGCTTCTGAAGGTAGGCCAGGGCCCTGCGAGGCCAAGCTGTGGGTACTGGCGGAGCGGTTTTTGGGGGGGAAGGTGGCAAGGATTCAGGGCGTGGAACCCCTGGAAGGGGGGGTGAGTTTTTTCCTGGGCAACGATGCCC
>CALHAH010000012.1 GCA_937934115.1 uncultured Thermoanaerobaculum sp. | reverse complement strand
TCCGACCCACCCGTGTCCGGCTTGGCCCCCCGCACCCCCACCGCTCGGCCCAGCAAAGCTGGGCCTCGCTCGCGTGCCATCGACACTTTTCTTCCCAACGCGCGCGGAGCGCGGGTCCCACATTTTGTGCTTCCAAACCTGCGCGGAGCGCACGTCCCACATTTTGTCTGCCGTCTTGTGTGGGGCTCGCGCAAAAAAAGTGTGGGGCCGGCGCTCCTGCGCCGGCTTTCTTTGGGTTTTTGCAAAACCCGCACGGAGCGCAGGTCGCACATTTCGTGTTTGCAAATCTGCGCGGAGGGTACGTCCCACATTTTTATTTCTTCGTTCTTGTGAGACCGCCGCTCGGCGGCGGCTGTCTGCTTTTTTCCAAAGGCGTGTGGAAGCAAGCGTGCGTGCGGTAGAAAAGGCAGGACTGAAGGACTAAAATGCTTGCCCATGCCCCGTTGGTGGCCAGTAGGGGTGGCACTGATAGCCGGGGTGATGATGGCGCCTGCGGGCAGCGGGCAGGAAACCGTTAGGCACGGTGCGGCCGCAGTGGTCAGGGAGCGGGTGATTCGCGATTTCAAGGTTTTGCTGCCCCAGCGGCAGGAAAGGCCCAGCCTTTTTGCAGGGGTAGCCGGCGTCTTTGTGTTGCCACACGTGGACCGGGGGCCCTCACGGGCTTTTGCCAAAAGGGCCCCGGGTGAATTGACTTCCCTGGAACCATGGGGCCGGTTTGGGGTGGGCCATGGGCTGGGTGCGTCGTTTTTGGCGGTGGGCGTGGTGAGCCGTGAGAAAAGCGTCGTAAGCCGTGGTGTGGCGTTGGTGGAAGCCAACCTCTTGGCCAGCTGGGTGGTAGAAGGTGTGCAAAGCCTCACCGTCCAAGCACGACCTTGGCAAGCCCACGCTGGCCAGTTTGGCCGGGGGGGAAGGTCCTTTCCTTGAGCCTACGCGGCTTACGCCTTTGCTTGGGCCGGGGTGCTGGGGGGAAGCTACCCGCAGTTTAAGGGGCGATGGGTTTTCCCGGTTCTGGCCTCAGGCGTAGCTTTATCCCGGGTGAAGGAGCGTCAGCACTTTTTTGCCGATGTGGCCGCCGGCGCCGGTATTGGTTGGTGGTTAGGTTCCCGTTTGGGAGGGGCAGCGGTGGGGGCGAAAAAACCCCCGGTTTCCGTGGCGGCTGGGCCGCGGGCGGTAGTGGTGCGATGGGCGCTACCTTAGGCTGACTCTGGGCTGCAGCGAGAAACAGGGCAATGAACGCGGGCCTAGCTCGTGTTTTTTGGCCCTTTAGGGGGTATCCGTCAGGACCGTGCGCGGGGCCAAGGTTACGCTGCGGGCGCGCGGCAAGTACATGGCGGTTTGTCCGATGCCCACCAGCTTGCCCGCACGATCGCGCACCGCAACCATTTTGCCCGGTACGAAATCCCCAACGGTTTCTCGCACCACCACCTCCTGCCCGCGGCTGAAGTGCTGCACGGCTACCGGGTTTAAGGTCACCGTGGGAAACGGTAGGGCAATGTTATCCAGCTCAATCCAAGCGCCTTCGCGAATTTCGGGAGGCCTCTTGGCCAGCTCCTCAGCAGCGACGGCTTTTTCCACGCTCCATGGTCCCACCCGCACTCGCCGCAGCGTGGCCAGGTGTCCGCCGCATCCCAAAACCTCGCCAATGTCGTGGGCAAGGGAGCGCACGTAGGTGCCCGAGGAGCACACCACGGAAAAGCGCAGGCGGTGGCTTCCCAAAGGCGCGAGCTTCAGCTCAAAAATCGTGACAAGCTTGGGTTCCCGGGGTACCTCTTGCCCTTCCCGCGCCAGCTCGTAAAACTTTTTCCCGTCCTTTTTTTTGGCGGAAAAAGGCGGGGGCAACTGCGCCTGCTCGCCGCAAAAGCGCTTTTCCAATTGCGCCAAAAGCTCAGGGGTAAGGTCTGGAACGGGGTGGGGTTCGGCCAAGGGCTCGCCCTCTGCGTCGTACGTGGTGGTGGCAAAGCCCAAGCGGATTTCGCCTTCGTATGCCTTTTCCCAGGCTAAGATGTAGCCCTGGAGGCGAGTTGCCTTGCCTACACACAGGACCAAAAGACCCGTAGCTGCGGGGTCTAAGGTGCCGGTGTGGCCGATGCGTTTTTCTCTGAGCCCGCGACGCGCAACCTGTACCACATCGTGAGAGGTGGGGCCTGCCGGCTTATCCACCAAGAGCAACCCAGATTTTCCGCTCATGCTGACTCCACGAGACGCAAAACGCCCGGCAAAATGGCTGCCCGAGCCTGTGCCAAGTCTCCGGGAAAAGTTAAACCCGAGGCGTTTTCATGTCCGCCGCCGCCAAAACCGGCGGCAAGCTTTTGCACGTTGATGGACCCCTTGGAACGGAGGGAAACGCGCACCGTGTTGGGGGCAAAGGCTTTGAAGAACACCGCTACCTTGACGCCGGCAATGGCCCGGGGAATGTTGATCATATCCTCGGTATCCTCGGGAAAAGCACCGGCCGCCCGAAGCATGTCAGAGGTGCACGTGATAATCGCCACCTGCCCTTCAGCTTGGAGCTCGAGGGTACCCAGCACCAAAGCCTGGAGGCGGATGACCCGTGCGGGAACGTGGTCGTTGAGGGCTTCGGCAATGGCCGCGGGCTGTGCCCCCGCTTCTACGAGCCGTTTTGCTGCCGCGAACGCTCGTGGGGTGGCGTTGGAGTAGCGAAAATCCCCGGTGTCGGTGACCAGGGCCGTGTAGAGGCAGGTGGCCATGGTGGGGGTAAGCGCAATGTGCGCGGCATCGGCCACCGAAAGCAGCATTTCTCCCACTGCCGGGGCTTCGGGGTCCACAAAATTCACCACACCGTAAAGGGGGTTGTCCAAATGGTGGTCCACGTTTACCAAAGGCTTGGCCTGAAGTTCCGGAAAGCCTGGACGCTCCACGCCGGGGCATTCCAGGAACACCACCAGGTCAGCCTTGGCCAAAAGCTCCGGGGAAACGCTCTCCGTGACTTGTACCTTTTCAAGGTGGGGCAAAAACGCCAGGCTCGCCGGGTGCGGGTCACGGTTCACCACCACCGCTGGCCGGCCCAAAAGGGCGCACATTTCCCAAAGGGCCAGCTCAGAGCCCAAAGCGTCGCCGTCGGGGCTGCGGTGGCTGGTGATGAGCACAAAGTGCGCTCTTGCCAGCGCCTGCACCACCTCTGAGGCCTTTTCGCACCCACTAGTCATCGCTTCCCTCGGGACGCTCCTTCTTCAGTTGGTCCAGGATTTGAGAGACGCGGTCTGCATGTTCGTACCCCTTGTCCCGAAGAAAGATGAGCTCAGGGATGGTTTCTGCCTTGAGGTGACGACGCAGCTCGGCGCGCAAGAAGCCTTTGGCTTGTTCCAGCCCTTCCGCCGCCTGCCGTTCCCGCTCGGCATCACCAAACACCGAAAAGTACGCTTTGGCTTGCCGGAGGTCCCCCGATAGCTCAACCGCGGAAACGACAACTCCGGCTAACCGCGGGTCCTTGGCCTCGCGCAACAGGAGCGACGACAAGATCTCGCGGATGGTTTCTTCCAGGCGTGCTTTTCGCAGCCTTGGGTCACGCATACGTGTGCCTCCTAACGCAACTGAACCACGCTCACCCGTTCCGCCAAAACCACGCCGGGGAAGAGCTGGTGCACCACTTCCAGGGCGCGGTGGACGGTGCCCCGGGCTTGCGCTTCGCCGGTGGCCAGGGCAGAAATGGCCAGACCAGCCCGCTGGTGCAGGTCCTGAAAATCCGCCTCCACCACCAAAACCGGCAAGCGATGGCGCAGCCGGTCTGACAAAGACCGCAAATCCTGCCGCTTGTCCTTAAGCGACCGAGCCCCTGGGAAGTGGAGCTCCACCTCCGCCAGCGCCACAAAAAGGGGCGACAACTCACTGGGCACCGACGCCTCCCTAGCTTTCCAGGGTGCGGGCTACCTCCACCAGCTGGTACGCCTCGATGACGTCACCCTGCTTGATGTCCTGGTAGCCTGCCAAGGTCAAGCCGCACTCGAATCCAGCCTTGACCTCGCTGACATCGTCCTTGAAGCGCTTGAGGCTGCCAAGGCTACCTTCCCACACCACCACGTTGTCACGTAGCAGCCGCACTCTGGCCGAGCGGGGGATGACCCCATCCGTAACCATGCACCCCGCAACGGTGCCCACTTTCGGGATGTGGAAGATCTGTCTTACTTCGGCGCGGCCGAGTTCTTTTTCCTCATAAACCGGCTTCAAAAGACCGGTCATGGCCTTTTGAATATCCTCGGTGAGCTGGTAAATCACGTTGTAGGTGCGAATTTCCACCCGGTGGCGTTCGGCCAATTCCTTGGCGGTGCGCTCTGGCCGCACGTTAAAGCCAATGACGATGGCATCGGAGGCGGAAGCCAGGTGAATGTCGTTTTCAGTAATGGCGCCCACTGAGGCGTGGAGCACGTTCACGGTTACCTCCGAGGTGGACAGCTTGGTGAGCGTATCGCGCAGCACCTCCACCGAGCCCTGGACGTCCGCTTTGAGCACCACGTTGAGCTCCTTCACATCCTTGCTGGCAATGTGGTCCAAAAGCCCTTCCAAAGACACCCGCTTGGCTGCCATTTGCTCTTCCCGTGCCCGCTCCTGGCGCAGGGTGGCCACTTCCCTGGCTTTCGCTTCGTTTTCCACCACTTGGAAGATGTCCCCCGCTTCCGGGAGATCCTCAAAGCCCATGACCTCCACTGGATCCGAGGGCCCCGCTTCCTTGACCGGTTTGCCATTGGCATCCACCATGTTGCGCACGCGCCCCCACGTGGCACCGGCAAAGAAGCAATCCCCAGGTCGCAACGTTCCCTGCTGCACCAAGACCGTGGCCACCACACCCCGGCCCTTTTCCTTGCGGGCTTCCAGGATTGTGCCCCGAGCCGGCCCTTCTTTCGCTGCGCGCAGGTCGTTCATTTCGGCAACTAAAAGGATGACCTCTAAAAGATCGGAAATGCCTTGCTTCTTGAGGGCCGAAACCTCCACCACTGGCACATCCCCGCCCCAGCCCTCCACCAGCACCCCGTGCTCCGCCAACTCGCGCTTGACGCGGTCGGGGTTGGCGTTGGCCTTGTCAATTTTGTTTATGGCCACGACGATGGGCACCTTGGCGGCGCGGGCGTGGTTGATAGCTTCCACGGTTTGCGGCATGACGCCGTCGTCGGCAGCTACCACCAACACCACGATGTCGGTGACCTTGGCCCCCCGTGCGCGCATGGCGGTGAACGCTTCGTGGCCTGGGGTGTCAATGAAAACGATGGTCTTGCCCTGGTGCACGACCCGCGAGGCACCGATGTGTTGGGTGATGCCACCAGCCTCCCGGGCTGCTATTTGCGTTTTGCGGATGGCGTCCAAAAGCGAGGTCTTGCCGTGGTCCACGTGACCCATGACCGTCACTACCGGTGGGCGAGGCTCGCCCCGTCCCAGTTTTCCGGTTTCCTCCAGGGAAAGGTCAATTTCCTCCTCGAAGGAAACCACCATGGCTTCGACCCCCACCCATTCGCAAATTTGCTCGGCCAAATCGCGCGGCAAAGTTTGGTTAGCGGTGACCAGGATCTTCTTGGAAAGCAGGAACTTCATGAGGTCCTTCACAAGCACGTTGAGCTTTTCTGCGAGCTCCCTGACGGTCACCGCTTCCGAGAGGTAGACTGGCCCTTCGGGTTTCTTGCCGTCCCGAAACTCCACGGTGACTTCCACCGGCTCTGCCGGCGCTTCCCGCTTTTTGGACGGCTTGGCGCCCCTTGGCTTGCCCGCTGCCACGGGAACCACCGGTCCTGGGGTAGGCGCTTTGGCTTCGGTGGTGGGACGAACCTTTTGCTGCTCAAAGGTCTCCAAAAGCTCGCGGATGAGGGCAGCGTCCGCCGAAGCCTTCCCCTTCTTTCCAGGTTTCGTTGCAGCGACCGGCTTTGGCGCTTGCTTTTGGGCTTGTAAGCGCTGCTTGATTTCCTCTTCCGAAAGTTCCCGCAGCTTGCCTTCCAGCGGGGTTTTGGCTGCCCGCTTGGCAGGTTTGGGCTCAGGCGCCGGGGCGGGGGCGGCTTCCGGGGCCGGTGCCGGTTGCGGAGCCTCCAAGGCCGCCGGGGCCTCTGCTTTCTCCGCAGCCGGCAAGGCAGCCGCGGCTTCCTCCGCCACCTCTTGAGGACGCGCTTCTGCCTCGGCTGTGAGGGGGCCCGCGGGAACTGCAGCAGCTTCTGATGCTGCAGCTGGTTCCTCTAGAGGAGCTGGCGGCTGTGCCGGTTCCGAAGGCGGTGGCGGAGGTGGTACCGGCCGCGGTTGCGAGGCCGGGACCCCCAGCCCATCGAGGCTTGGAACCTCGTCCGGTAGGTCTTCTTCCAAGACATGGCGGCGCACGCCCTTTTTGGGTTTGCGTACCACGGTCTTGGGCGCTGGTTCGGCGGGGGCCGGGGGAGTTGTCTCCTGGCGAACAATGACCTCTTTAGGCCGGCGGCTCAAGGTTTCGCCGCGGATAATGGCGCGAACCGTTTCCAGGTCTAGGGTGTCCTCAGCACTGGACACCTCCACGCCAATAGCTCGCAGCTTGAAGATGAGCTCTGGCACTTCCACGCCCATTTGTCGGGCTACATCGCCGACGCGAAAAACCTGAACCATGCTTTACTCCTCACTTCGGGAAGCTACCTGGGCTTCGAGGGCTTGCTTGGCCGCCTCGATGAGCTTGGCCGCCGAGTGCGGTCCGATACCAGGGATTTCCATGAGCTTCTCCGCCGGGGTGTTTACCAGCGCCTGGGCGTGAGAAATGCCATGCTCGGTGAGCCTCTCGCGCATGCGTTCGGAAATCCCTGGAACATCTTCCAGGGGTATAACCAGGTCGTACTCCACGGCCGCTGGGGTTTCCTCTTTTTCGGTGAGTTCCTCCGCCAGCTCGCCCTCCACTTCCCGCAAAAGGGCAGCGAGCGCCGAAGAAATCTCGTCCTTCACTTCCTTTTCGGTCTTAATGATAATCTTGCAGCCGGTAAGCTTGTCGGCTAGCTTAACGTTTTGCCCGTTCTTACCAATGGCCATGGAGTACTGCTCGGACGACACCACCACCTCCATCACCGGTCGGCGCTTGGTGATGGTGATGGGTTTGCCTTCCTCGTCCAGGGCAATTTTGCCTTCGGCATCCCGCAAAGGCTCTTCCATGATCTCCTCGTCCACGCGAACCCGGTTCACCTTTGCTGGGGCCAGGGCAGCCTGGACAAAAGTCACCACATCGGGCGACCAGGGGATGATGTCCACCTTTTCGCCCTTAAGCTCGCGCATGATTGCCTGCACGCGAGTCCCCCGCATGCCCACGCAAGCGCCGATGGGGTCCACCTCGCGGTCGCGGGAAGTTACGGCCACCTTTGCGCGCTCACCGGGAGCACGAACGCAGCCCTTGATGACCACCGTGCCATCGAAGATCTCTGGCACTTCCATCTCCAAAAGTCGTACCAAAAGCATGGGCGAGGTGCGCGAGAGCACAACCTGTGGCTTGTTGGCGTCCTTGGTCACCTCCACAATGACCGCCCGCACCCTTTCCCCTTGGTTAAAACGCTCGCCGCGGATCTGCTCGCGCTTGGGGAGGAGGCCCTCGGTGCGTCCCAAATCCACGATCACGTCGCCTCTTTCGATGCGCTTGACGATGCCGTTGACCATCTCGCCAATCTTTTGCGAGTACTCGCGGTGGATATTGTCCCTTTCCGCTTCCCGCACGCGCTGGAACAGCATCTGCCTGGCAGCCTGGGCAGCAATGCGTCCCAGCTGGTCCGCATCCAGTGCACCAAGCACCAACGTATCGCCCACCTTGGCGTTGGGGTCCAGCTTTCGAGCTTCCTCGAGGGTGATGGCTTCTGTGGGGTTCTTGATCTCTTCCGGCGTCGCCACTACCTGCCGCACGCGCACGCAGGATATCTCCCCGGTTTCCAGGTCCACCTTGGCCTGAACCCCTTTTTCCTTAAAGTGCTTTCTGGCAGCCTGCGCAATGGCATCCTCAAGCGCTTGCACCATGCGCTCGGGGGTAATCTCCCTTTCGGCTGCCGCCTGGTAAATAAGACCTTTCAGTTGTGCAAGCTTCATGGCTTCTTCCCTCGACCCTGAAGTTTGGCGCGCCAGCCTTCCTCGGCAAAGGGCGCCAAACGCGTTTCAAATATCTCACGTTCTGGCAAAAGATGCACCACGTCCTGCGGGTCCCGCACCCGCACCGTACCTGCCTCCAACCCCTCCAGGTACCCTTCGATGACCTTTGCCCCTTTCCACGTGGGGCCCATGCGTACCCGCACGGCCCGACCCACGAACCGCAGGTAGTCCTCCTGCCGGTAAAACTTGCGCTCCATTCCGGGCGAAGAAACCTCCAAAGTGTAGGCGCCGGGGAAGGGATCAAAAACGTCCAGCAGCACGCTTACTTGCTCTGACACCAGCGCGCAATCGTCAAGGCTGACCCCTCCCTCGCGGTCAATGACCAGGCGGAGGATTGGCTTCTTTGCGGTGCCGGCAAACTCCACTGCCAACAGCTCCATGCCCTCGCTGGCCACCAAGGCTTCCAGCTTATCCATGAGCTCCTCGGGTAACCTCTTCATGCCTTTCCCTTGGCTGCCTTGAAAAAAAAGTGGGACACGCGTCCCACTTTCTCGCGAAAGCAGCCACCGTAAGTATCCCTTCTTCTTTCATGAAAATCAAGGGGCCTGTATTCGTCCGTAACTTGCGGCACGCCTTGGTGGATTCGGAGAAAACCTGGATCGGGGTTTTGCGTTTCCCGGCGTGGTGGGGGAGTTGGTGCCTGCGCAGATGAGGAACTGGGCGAGCTTGCGGCTTCTCGGTCCACCTCGGTGAAGAGGAGATCAAGGTTGTAGTTGATGCACATCTCCTGAAGGGTGCGGCTTGCCCGCTCCACGAAGGGGTTTTCCTTGGGGGAGCGGGGTAGGTCCAGAAGTGTTCGAGACCGAAGGCTTGCAGGGCTTTGGGAACGTGCCGGCGAACTGGGAAACGTTTCGGGCCTCGTTCCTGTGGGGTCGCCGCTCCGTCTGTGGGGCCGGCGGTCATCTTACGCGGGGGGCACGGCCACGCTCCTCCGACCCACCCGTGGCCGGCTTGGCCCCCCGCACCTCCACCGCTCGGCCCAACAAAGCTGGGCCTCGCTCGCGTGCTATGGGACTTTCCCGCAAAACCCGCGCGGAGCGCGGGTCCCACATTTTGTTTTGCGGGGGGCTCGCGCACAGCCGCTGGCACACCCCTTAAACATTGCCACGTTAGGGGGCAGGCATACAGGTGGGAGCTACAGAGCGACGGCTTCCCTTGGGGGCTAGTTGCCGGACATCCAAGCCTCAGGTGTTGCTAGCAGGGGTGAAACGCGCCGCTATGGTAGGAGCCGTTCATTTTCGGTTCAGCCTACACCTCTACGATGCTCGCTGAAGGGAGGGAAGCATATGAAGAAGAGCATCGTTGCTATCGCAGTTGTTGTTTTGGTGGCCTTTGGCTTTGTGGCTTTGGCGGCTGGGCCGGCTGACCAGAAAGGGACGAAGCCGTCAGCGCCTCATAGCCTGTCCTTCAAGGGCACGGTAACCGCTTTGGATGAAGCGGCCAAAACCCTGAAGGTAAAGGACGCCGCTGGCAAAGAGATGGAATTTGCCTTTGCTGGCGCCCAGGTCAAAGGCACGCTCAAGGTAGGGGAGACTGTGGTGGTGACGTACCACCAAATGGACGGGAAGAACGTGGCCACCGCCGTCCACGTTGGCACTGCCCCAGCCAAGAAGTAACTGCGAGCGGCGCTCACGGGGAAGCACTGCGGGCCTCAGGCCCGCAGTTTTTTTGCATTGGAAGCACCACCCGAGCCAAAGCCCCGCCCCCCGCTCGGTTTTTGAGCTCCACCGAGCCTTTTTGGCGCCGGCAAATCCCGGCGACTATGGCCAAGCCTAAGCCAGCCCCTGTGGGGTGGTGGGCGGCAGCACCCGGAGCTTGCGCGAATGGCTGAAACAACGTGGTGTCGTTGTTGACGGGTAAACCCACCCCACGATCGGCCACTTCTAAAGGATGCGGCGGGGTAAAAGCTGCGCCAAGCGGCTGTCGTTTTCAACGACCAAGACGCGCATAAAAGAATAGTAGGCTTTGGCTCCGCTTCCGGCAACGGTTTGCCGGCTTTGGCGGTCTTGTGATTATTCTCACGCGGTGCTATTGTAAAAGCTGGGTCAAGCGGAGCGGACCCGAAGGGAGGCAAGGCCATGAAGAAACCGAAGATTACAGTGATTGGTGCGGGAAACGTGGGGGCCACCACGGCCATGCGCTTGGCGGAAAGTGGCTTGGGCGATGTGGTGCTGGTGGACGTGGTGGAGGGCATGCCCCAGGGCAAAGCCCTCGATCTTTACCAAGCAGCCCCTGTTGTACACCACGATTCGCTTTTGGTGGGAACCAACGACTACGGACCTACTGAGGGGTCGGATATCGTCGTGATGACGGCCGGTTTGGCCCGTAAACCCGGCATGAGCCGCGACGATCTCCAAGACGCCAACGCCAAAATCGTGGCGGAGTGCATGTCTCGCGTTGCCAAGACCTCCCGCGATGCCATTGTCATCATGGTGACGAACCCGCTGGATGTGATGTGCGAGGTGGCCCGCCGCGTTACAGGTTTCCCTCGGGAGCGCGTCATTGGTATGGCTGGTATCCTGGACACTGCCCGCATGCGCGCCTTTATTGCTATGGAAATGGGGGTTTCCACTGAAAGCGTCTTTGCCATTGTTTTGGGTGGCCACGGCGATTCCATGGTGCCGCTGCCGCGCTACACCACCGTGTCGGGTGTGCCTTTGCCGGAGCTGCTTCCCAAAGAGAAGATTGATGCCATCGTGCAACGCACCGCGCAAGGCGGTGGTGAAATCGTCAAGCTGCTCAAGACCGGCTCCGCCTACTACGCGCCGGCGGCTGGGGTTTGGGAAATGGTGGACTCCATCGTCAAGGACCGCAAGAAGATCCTCCCTTGTTCCGTGTACCTGCAAGGCGAGTTTGGGCTTAAGGACGTATGGGTTGGCGTGCCTTGCAAACTAGGTGCTTCGGGTATGGAGGGGGTATTTGAGCTCAAGCTCACCCAGGAGGAGCTGGCCTTGCTCCACAAGAGCGCGGCTGATGTCAAAAACCAAATGAACAAGCTGCCGGCGGATTTTGGCGTTTCGTGAGCACAAGGTAAGCACGGCAGCATTACGCGCTGGTTATCTGACGCGGGGGGCACGGCCACGAGCTCCCTGACGCGGGGGGCACCCGCCACGCCCACCCGCCCTGAGGCCCCCCGCGCCCCCACCGCGCGCACCGGCAAAGCCGGATGCGCGCTCCACCCACCCGTGGCCGGTTTGGCCCGTGCACCTACGGCATAACCGGCTGCGCGGCTTCCCCACAACCGGCCCAGGACCGAGGAGACGGTAAAAAATTTTCACCTCACGCCGCTCACCGCCTCTCCTTTGGGTGCCGGGCCTTGGAGAACGTAGGCAGGGGTTCAGGTAAGATGCGCAGCAGGAGGG
>CALHAH010000011.1 GCA_937934115.1 uncultured Thermoanaerobaculum sp. | reverse complement strand
CATCATCGTGAACCTGGGCAAGGAAACCCCCGTTGTGGCGGAAATGTCCCTCTCTCAGTTTGCTGAAGCCATTACCGTCACCGCGGAAAAGATCGTGGTGGACACCTCCAAGTCCACCGTGGACACCACCGTGGACTGGACCTTGGTCGACACCCTGGCCACCAACCGCAACTTTCAGACCATGATGCAAATGGCTCCCGGCGTGAAAGCGGGAAATAACCCTTACGTCCACGGGAGCTCCAACGACTCCAACAGCTACCTCATTGACGGCGTGGAAACCACTGATCCCCGCACCAACACCTGGGGCACCGCCATCAACTGGGACACCATTCAGGAAGCTCAGGTGCAAACCGCTGCGTTTGCTGCGGAGTACGGTCGCGCCACCGGCGGCATCGTGAACCTGGTCACCAAGTCCGGCGGCAACAACCTGTCCTTTACCGCTCGCTGGATCCAACAGGACGCTGACTGGTCGGCGCGGGGCGGCATTGAAAAAGAAACCGGCCAGAAGAAACCCTTGACCGCGTCGGATGAGAAGCGTCCCTCCCTCACTCTTGGTGGCCCGTTTGTCAAGGACATGCTTTGGTTCTACTTTGCTTACGAAAAGCGGGACAATCATCGTAACTTTGGCCGCTACGCCACCATTCAGGACGCAGTAACCAAGACGCAAACCCCCGGCCGCACCAATTACGTGGGTCATTACTTCTCCGGCAAGCTCACCTACCAGGTGAACCCCAGCCATAACTTGGTGGGCTTCTACAACGAAGACCCCATCACTTTGGACCCCCTGCGCGGCGGGTGGACCGGTCCTAACTACAATAAATCCGCGGAACAGCAGCAATTCCAGGGTGGTAATAACGCGTCCTTACAGTGGTACGGGGTGCTTTCCCCCAACGTTTTTGCTGAGGCTAAGTACCAGTACCACCGGCAAGAGCTGAACGTCACCCCGCTTTACAGCGGCTTTGGCCAAATCCCGTACATGTACGATTTAACCGCTGCGTACTACTACGGGGCAGCCTACTATGATTACCGCTCCAAGCGCGATCGTGACGGCCTCAACCTGGCGGTTTCGTACTACCTGGACACCGCAGCCGGCACCCACCAGTTCAAGGCCGGCGCCGAGCTTTTGTGGTTGAAGCCAAAAGTAGGGCGCATTTTCAACCCAGCTGGCTATTACCAGACGCGGAACTTGGGGCAAACGCCGTTCCGTCGGTTCCTTTGGCTCGATCAAGTGCGGGAAAACAAGACCGAGCAGGATTACCAGGGCATTTACGTGCAGGACCAGTGGAAGATCGGCAAGGCCACCTTCAACATTGGCGTGCGGGCGGAAGCCACCAAGCTGCGGCAAAACACCAATGACGAGGTCCTGAAGTTCGACTTCAGCGACATGATCGCCCCCCGCTTAGGTTTTGCGTACGACCTCAACGGTGACGCCCTGCGTGTGTCCTTGGGCCGCTTCTACACCTTGGCCTCCAACTACATTGCCGACTACTTTAACGTCATCCCCACCCGCCAACAGCGGTGGGATTGGACCGGCACCTGCACGGTTGACGGTCGCAACGTTTGGGAATACCCCGACAGCTGCTGGCGACTCCGCTATGACGTACCCACGGCCGCCGGCGGCACCACGATCGACCCCAACCTTGACGCCGCGTACCTGGATGAGTTCGTGGCCGGCTACGAAAAGCTCATCAACCCGCAGTTTGCCGCCAGCGTGAACTACGTGTACCGCAAGTTCAAGAAGCAAATTGACTGGTACGACCCCGAGGATGACGGTGAGGGCATCATCACCAACGTGCCCAAGACCGGCAAGAACTGGTCCGAGTACCAGGCCATTGAAGCGGCGCTGCGCAAGCGTTTCGGACCCGACGGCTTCCAGTTCATTGCCGCCTACACCTACGTCTTTGACCAAAAGAACTGGGCTACTAACTGGTGGAACGCGCTGCCCAACGCTTTCGTGGGTCCTTACGCTGAACTTTCCCGTTGGTACGGGCGCGCGGAAAGCAAGCACGAGGTGAAGTTCAACGGTTCCTACACCTTCCCCTTCAAGACCATCCTTGGACTCTCCCTGTTCTGGCAAGACGGCGTGTACTACACTCCGTACGGAACAACGCCGGACGGGTATAGCTACCCACTGGCCACACGCGGGTCCAAGAAGTTCGGCAATTTGTGGGAAGGCGACATTCACGTGGAGCAGCCGTTTAGCTTCAAAGGCGTGAAGTTCGCAGCGTATGTGGACCTCTTTAACATGTTCAACAACCAGTTCCGCACCGCTCGTTATACTCGTCAATGCAGGGTGTATGACCCCAGCACCGGCACGTGTACCCCGGACCCAGCCTTTTACCGCCCCACGCAGTGGCAGGCACCGCGCCGTTTGCAAATCGGCTTCAAGATCGAGTACTAAGCCCGCTGGAAAAAACCGACTATCCCGGGGGCTTCGGCCCCCGGGATTTTTTATGGCTAGAATGCCCGGGGAGGATTCGTGGTGAAGGGGCGTCATTGGCTGCTTTATTTGCCTGCTTTTTTGCTTTTTGCTTTTGGACTCACTGCTGTCGTGCCACCGTCGGCCACCAGCCGCTTTGTGGCGGTGAGCCGCACGTCGGCAGAGGCCCGGCTGTTACCGCCGGGCTGGGCCATCTCCCCATGGTTTTTGGCCTCACGCCTGAAGGTGCCTCAGGAAAATGGCGCAGCTGTTCTCCCGGCTCGCCTGCGCATCTTTCTGCCCTCTGGGAACGAAGCTGAGCTTTTTGTGAGCGTTGCCGTCAAAAGCTCGGGGCCGCTCCCCATGGACGCTGCAGAGGTCCGCAAGCTAGGCTTCCCCACCGCTTTTGGCGAAGCGTTGGCCCAGGCTCTTCCTTTGGAACTGAACCGGCAGCTTTGGGCCGCTACCCAAGAGTGGATTTCGTGGTTCCCGCAGGCAGCCACCGTGCACGCTGAGGTGCAGCAAGCTATAAAGGCGTGGTTGATCCCTTTGCAAGTCACCGCTGTGCGCCTAGCTGCTTCTGACAGCAACGTGCTCAAAGCAGAAGCCAAGCGGTATCTGCGCAACCTGTCGCCGAAGCGCGGTAAGCTCGTGGTTTTAGGGCTCGATGCCCTGGACTGGAGCTTGGTGGATGAGCTTTGTGCTCGCGGGTTGATGCCACACCTGGCCCAGCTTCTCCGAGAGGGGGTTGCCGCGCAGTTGGAGGTCCCGCCTCCGCTCATTTCCCCGGTGATTTGGACTACCATTGCCACCGGTGTTCCCCCAGAAGTCCATGGTGTTCTGGACTTTTTGGAGCCAGACCCACAAGGCGGACCCCCCCACCCAGTTTCTGCCAACTCACGAAAAGTGCCGGCTGTCTGGGAAATGCTGGCCACTGCCGGGCGCACCACGGCCACGCTTGGTTGGTGGGCTACCTTTCCAGCGCAAGCGCCTACCGGTGGCGTGGTGTACTCCGATCGCCTCACCGAACAGCTTTTAGGCTTAAAAGCCGATACCCCCGGCCTTGCTGACCCTCCTAAAGCGCAAGAGGAAGCCCAACACCTAGCCCTTAAAGCAAAGGACCTCAAAGCCGAAGACCTTGCCCCTATTTTGGCGGTAACGACCTCTGAGCTTGCCTCTCTGGAGAAAAACAACTGGGACGATCCCATTGCCGGCCTGGCCAAGCTTATGGCCGCCACGCTCACGGTGCAACGGCTCACGGAAAAAGAGCTAACAGAAGGTCGCGACGCGCTTTTTGTTTACCTGGAGGGCACCGACACCGTGGGGCACCTCTTTGCCCCGTACCGACCCCCTGCCTTGCCTCAGGTGGATCCGCAGCTTGCCCGTCGCTTTGGGGGAGTGGTGGACCGCTACATGGCTTACGTGGACGCGTGGATCGGGCGGATTCGCGCCCACCTTCGCCCTGAGGACACGCTCGTGATTGTTTCCGACCACGGGTTTACCTGGGGCTCTGACCGCCCCAATGTACCGGCGGGAACTCATACCGCCACCGCTGTTTGGTGGCACCGGCCCACGGGTGTGTTCGTCGCCGTTTCACCCTACGTGGTCCCGCAAAGGCAGCGCCAAACCATGACTCTTTTGCAAGTGACCCCCACGCTCTTGGCTTTGGCAGGACTGCCCCTCGCTGCCGAGATGCCGGGGGCGTTGCCCTCTTGGGTCAAGCCCACCACCGGAGAAAGGGTGCACTACGGCAACCTCGTAGGTCGGCCAACTCCTAAGCAGGTAGAGCTGCCCCCGGAAGCCCGAGCCGAGGAGCTCTCTAAGCTTCGGGCTTTGGGTTACTTAGGAGGACAAGACCAGGGTGCAAGTCAAACTTCGGCATCCGCTGCCAAGCCGGCAACGGTGCCCCAAACGCGGTTTGACCGCGCCGAGGCCCGCCGCCTCAACAACCTCGCTACCAGTCTGGCGTCTGCCGGCAAACGCCAGCAAGCGGAAGAGGTGTTTCGCCAAGCCATTGCTGCCGACCCAACCTATGCAGCACCCCATTACAACCTCGCCACCCTCCTGCGCAAGCAGGGGCGTTTTGACGAAGCCGACACCGAGTTCTGGCACGCAATAGATACAGGCATTGCCGACCCGGAAATGACCATCGTGCGCTCGGCGTTGGACTACCGGGAGCGGGGCGAAACCCCACGAGCAGGCCAAATGTTCCTGGAGGGTGTCAAGCGTTTCCCGAGAAGTGTGCCCTTGCTTCTCAACGCCGGGGTGTTTTTCGGCGAACAGGGTGAGTATGCCCGCGCTCGCCAGTTGCTAGCGGCCGCGGTTGAGCTGGCACCGGAAAACCCCAAAGCCCACCGCAACCTTGCCGTGGCGTTAGAGGCCCTGGGCGATACCACCGGGGCCATGGAACACCTGGAAGCCACCCTCAAGCTCGACCCCAGCGACGAAGCCGCGCGAGCGGAGCTTGCCCGCCTGCGGCAACGTCGCGGCGTAGAATAGCTTTGTGGCGGAACTGGTTTGGGAGGAAGCGGGGAGCGGGCGCAAGGTGACCCTTGAAGAGGGTCCGGTGGGGATTGGCCGCGCTGCCGACAACGCCGTGACGCTCAAAGACTTTTCGGTGTCCCGCCACCATGCCCGCCTGGAGAAGCGGGACGGTACCTGGTGGGTCGTGGACTTAGGTTCCACCAACGGCGTCAAGGTCAACGGTGTGTACGTGCAGGAGGCTGCCCTGGCGCATGGGGATACCATCCACATTGGGAACTTCCGCTTGACCTTTCGGGAAAAAGCCGAGGACGTCAGCACCAGCGGCACGTTTTTGCGACCCTTAGCCCAGTTCCGCAAGGATTTCCCGCTGGAAGAGCGGGAGAGCAGTGCGGCGGTGGCTGTTTCCGCCCGTGAGCGCGTCTTGCAGGCGTTGGCGCAAGTGGCGCGCACGCTTCTGGAGGTAGAAGAGCTGGAGCCAGTGCTGGACAAGGTCATGGAGGCAGTTTTCCAACAGCTTCCCGCCGAACGGGCCTATATCTTGCTTTTTAACCCGCAAGGGGAACCACAACTGCGCCAAGCCCGCTCACGCAAAGGTACAAGCCTCGCAGAAGCACCGGTTTCCCAAACCATCCTTGACCTGGTGGTCAAGCAAAAGGTAGCGGTGCTCACCTCCGACGCCCAAGCGGATGAGCGTTTTTCTGCCGGCATGAGCGTGCGGCTGCACTCCATCCGTTCGGCCATGTGTGCGCCCCTTTGGCACCGCGACAACGTGATTGGGGTGTTGTTCGTGGACACACCTCTCGCCACCGGGTGCTTTACCTCCGAGCACTTGGACTTGCTCACCGCCCTTGCCAACTACGCGGCGGTGGCCATCGAACGTGCGCAGCTTAACGACTTCATCAGGGAGGAGCGGCGCATTCGCGAGCGCTTGGAACGCTACCACTCGCCGGCGGTGGTGGAAGTCATCGTGAAAGAACGTCTCTCCGGCGCCGAACGGCACGAAACCCGCGAAGTCACGGTGCTTTTTGCCGATATCGTGGGCTTTACCTCGCGGTGTGCCCACATGGAACCGCCGGAAGTGGCGGCTTTTTTAAACGAGTTTTTCTCCTTGGCCTCGGATGCGGTGTTTGCCTTTGGCGGTACCTTGGACAAGTTCATTGGCGATGCGGTCATGGCGTTTTTTGGGGCGCCCCTGCCCCAACCCGACCACGCCGAGCGCGCGGTACGGGCCGCTTTGGCCATCCAACAAGCCGTGGAGCAGTGGAACCAAACCCGCAAAGAGCAAGGCTTGGACGAGGTGAAGGTACGGGTGGCTTTGAACTCCGGGCCGGTGGTGGTGGGAGAAATTGGCTCTTCTACCCGCGTGGATTATACGGTCTTGGGCAACACCGTAAACGTGGCAGCGCGCTTGGAGGAGCAGGTAGCTGAGGCGGGGCAAGTGGTGGTGGGTCCCGCCACCTACCACGCTCTTAAGGACATGTTCCCCTTTGCCCACCTGGGAGATTTCAAGATCCGTGGGCTTACCAAGCCAGTGGCCGCTTACCTTTTGGCGCGGGAACGCGTTTCGTGAAGCTGTTCTTTGTCACTTCCTCACGCGACAAGCACCGGGAAGCACAAGCTATTTTGGGTTTCCCCTTGGAGCGGGTGGACTTGGATCTCCCCGAGTGGCAAGGTCTGGATGTGCTTTTCCTGGCACAGATGAAGGCCCGCCAGGCTTTTTCCCAACTGCAACGGCCCGTGCTCGTGGAGGACACATCCCTGGAGCTCGCGGCCTTAGGGGGCTTTCCGGGGCCTTTGGTGAAATGGCTTTTAAAGGCTGCGGGACCGCAAGCGCTCCCCAAGATCCTTGAAGGCTTCGCCGACAAAACCGCCTATGCCAAAACCGCAGCGGTGGTTTTCGACGGGGAAAAATTGGTAAGTGCCGTGGGCGCGGTGCGCGGGACCATCGTTGGCGAACCCAGAGGCCACCACGGCTTCGGGTGGGACGTGGTGTTTGCTCCCGACCAAGCCGGTGGCAAGACCTACGCCGAGCTGGCGCCACATGAAAAAAACCGCATTTCGCACCGGGCTCAGGCCCTGCGGGCGCTGCGTCAAGCCCTAGAGAACCACGGGTGGACCGCCTCGTAAGGGCCGACCTTCCGCCACGTTCCGCGCATCCGCCAGCAAGTGTTGCCAAAGCGCCGCGGCTTTGGCTTCCAGCTCGGCCAGTGTCCCCGAGTTATCCACGAGGTAGTGGGCCACTTGGGCCTTAGCTTGATCATCAGCTTGCGCTTCCATGAGACGTTGCACAGCAACGGCAGAAAGACCCGCAGCCGCTGCCCGCTGGAAGCGCTCCTTTCGGGGGGCAGTCACCACCACGAGGCGGTGGTAATGGCGAAAGGATCCCGTTTCCACCAAAAGCGCTGCTTCCACCACCGCCACTTTTGGGCTTTCAGGCCGCCGTTCCAACTCTTCCAGCCAACGGGCGATTTCCTGCCGCACCAAGGGGTGCACGATGCGGTTGAGAATTTCCAATGCCCTGGGGTCTTTGGCCAACAGCTCTTTGAGCTTGCCCCGATCCACCCCCCCTTCGGGGCTCAGGATCCCCACCCCAAAAGCACGCAACAGCGGCGCAACTGCGGCACCTTGCGGTTGGTAGAGCTCCTCCACTACGCCATCCGCATCCCGAACTGCCGCCCCTTTTTCTGCTAAGAGCCGAGCCAAGGTGCTCTTGCCGGCTCCCAGGCCCCCGGTAAGCCCCACCCGCAGCACCTTAACCCCGCCGCAATCGGCACGCATGGAGGGTGTTGGCGAGGAGCTGGGCAATGGTAAGGGGTCCCACCCCTCCCGGCACCGGAGTGAGCGCCCTGACTTTTTCTGCCACCTCGCTGTACGCCACGTCCCCCACCAGCGTGTAGCCTTTCTTGTGGAGCTCGGCCAGCCTCTCTTGGTCCCCGGGGAAAAGGCGCATCACCCATGCTTTGTCCTCCACCCGGTTGACCCCCACGTCCACCACCACCGCCCCGGGGCGTACGTGCGCGGCCCTTATGAGCGCCGGTTTCCCCGCCGCCACCACCAACACCTCCGCCTCCTGGCAAACCGCCTCTAAATTGGGGGTCTTTGAGTGGGCGATGGTGACCGTGGCGTGGGCAGCAAGCAAGAGCGCTGCCATGGGCTTGCCCACAATATCCGACCTGCCCACCACCACCACCCTTTTCCCCGCCAGCTCCACACCGTAAAAGCGGAAAAGCTCCATGATTCCCGCGGGCGTGCAGGGCACAAATCGCGGCCGGCCCTGCCACAAAAGCCCCACGTTCTCTGGGTGAAACCCGTCCACGTCCTTTTCTGGAGCAATGCGGGATAAAAACTGGGGGGTGGGCAAATGGCTTGGTAACGGCAGCTGGAGGAGAATGCCGTCCACCTGTGCATCGCGGTTGAGGGAAGAAATGAGATGGAAAAGGTCCTCCGGCTGAGTTTCGGCGGGCAAGTGATGGGTTTGCGCGGCAAAACCTAGTTCTTGACATGCCTTAGCCTTAGCGCGCACGTACACGCTGGAAGCCGGGTCGTTACCCACCAAAATGGCGTGCAAGCTGGGAGCGATCCCACGCTCCCGCAGCTTTGCCACCTCCTGTCGCAACCTTTCCCGGATCAGCTCGGCCACCGGTTTCCCTGCCAACACCTGCATGCCTAGCCCCCCTTGCGAAACACCGAAAGACACGCTACCCGCAAGCCCAAGCGGCGACGCTGAACCAACCCAAACCCCGCCCTTTGCGAAAGCGCCGCAAGTTCATCAACCTGCAAAAAACTTCTCGAAGAAGCCGGCAAATAGCGGTACGCCTCCCCGTCTCCCGAAAGCCAGCTCCCCACCGGCTGGATCACCAAGCGTTGCCAAGCCTTGTGCAACCATCGGAAGAACTTGCCTTCCACCGGATGGAACTCGAGGATGGCCAAAAGCCCTCCCCACTTCAAAACACGATGCACTGCAAAAAACGCCGCTGCCGGGTCAGGAAAGTTACGCCAGCCAAAGGCCACGGTTACCGCTGAGAAACTCTCCGCGCGAAAAGGCAAGGCTTGCACGTCTGCGGCCATCCAAATTATGCGATGGGAACGCCGGGGCGTTTTGTTTCTGGCCAACGCCAGCATGTCCAAACAAAAATCCGCGCCCACCACCCGCCGGCCAGAAAAACCCAGGGCCACATCCCCCGTGCCAGCGGCCAAATCCAAAATCGGCCCCGGCGGTGCCTGCGCCACCGCTTGGCGCAGATGCCGCCGCCAACGCTGGTCCTGCCCTAGGGAGAGCAAGCGGTTGAGCAGATCGTAGCGGACTGCCACCCGAGAAAACATGGCCTTCACCGCCTGAGGATCGGGACCTGGCCTCACGGGCGGGGAAGCTACCACGGAAACGGAGCCTTCCTCAAGGAGCGGCCATTTCCGGCAGTAGATCGTGCTCCACCACTGCTCGCGAAGCGGCCAGCTCCGCCGCCACCGCCTGGCGGAGAGGCTCGCACAAGCTTGCGGGTCGCGTTTGCAGGCTGTGGCGATCCGCACAGGCTTGGGAGGTTTCTACCCACAGGAGCTCGTTGTTTGCCCCCGAACCGTCGGGGAGGGCGGCAAAGGCTTGCCTTCCCGGGATCAAGGGACGGCCCACGAACCAAAAAGGCCGCGGCACCCCCAAAAGGTGAAGGAGCGTGGGAGCTATGTCCACTTGCCCCCCCACTTCATCCACCTCTCCGGCCAACGCGGCATCAGGGGTGATGATGAAAAAAGGCACGCGCCGCAGGGCCATGAGTTGTTGGGGGCTCCACTGGATGTGCAGTAGGTCGGCGAGGGGCGCTTGCGGCGGAAATCCGGCTTCGTGGTCCCCATACAGGGCCAGCACCGTGCCCTCGGCCAAACCCGAACGCGCCAGTTCATCGAAGAAACGGGATATGCTGCCGTCCACGTAACGCATGGCCTGCAAGTAGTTGGCGAGAGCTGGATTCCCCAAGTTTGGGAGCTCCAAGCTCTTGCGCCCCTCGGGAAACTGGTCAAAGGGGTGGTGCAACCCTAAGGTGATGAGGAAGGCAAAAAACGGCTGCCTTGCCGCGCGCAGGAGAGGTAAAGCCCGCTGCAAAAACACACCATCAGCTAAACCCCAGCCAATCACTTCTCCGGGCCCCAGTTCCCGCTTGAAAAACGAGCGCTCAAAGCCGTAAGCGGGGTGTAGAACCGCGCGGTTCCAAAAACCCCGCTCGAAAGCATGGGCGGAAAGCGTGCTGTAACCCCGGGAACGAAGCACTTGCGGCAAAGCCATAAAGTGATTGCCCGCCCGCCGAAAAGCCACCGCCCCCGCCGCCAAAGCGTGCTGGGAGTTCAAGGCAATGAACTCACCATCGGAGGAACGCCCCTGGTTGGTTTGGTCAAAAACCCAGGAAAAGTACAGGCCACGACGTGGGAGGGAGTTCAAAAACGGGGTCACTTCTTGTCCGGCTACCTCCAAACCCACCACGAAATTTTGTAGCGACTCCACCTGCAGCAGCACCAGGTTGTAGCCGGAAAACCTGCCAAAAGCTGGCCCGGTTAGCGGTGTGGCTTTGGCCCTTTGCGCAAAAAACTCATGAATTTGCTTTTTCTCCTCCTGTGACAAGCTGGGCCCAAAGGTTTCCATCACAGTCTTTGCCGCATCCAGGAGGTGCACACCCCAAAGCCCCAGCTCTCGCATCCGCATGGCATAGGAAAAGACCTTGCCAAACTCGGGGCCCACCAAAAACGTGCGCAGCGGAACCCAAAGGAACCCACTGATTACGCCTAAAGCCAAAGCCAACGTTGCTCGCCTAAGGGTACGCCCTACACGCGAGCAGCGCTCCTCCCACCGCGGCCAAAACCAGGGAAAGAGCGCCAAAACTGCCAGCACCACGAACCACCCGTCCTGAGGCTGCGTGAGGGAGCGTACACTTTCCCACACTTGGCGCAACTGCCCAGCGCCGCGCCAAGCCAAAAGCGGCACGATACTGCCAAAAAAGCGCAAATAAAGGGTGTCGGCAAAGCCCAAAAGGACAAGTAGCCAAGCTAATACCGCGGCCACTGGTGCCCAAATGCGCGTTGGCAAAAGCAGGAAAAGGAAAGCCGGCAGGCATGCACCCGCCCACAGCACACCAAAAGGCGCCTCCATGCCTCCAAGGCCAGCTAAAAAAGCCACCACCTGTGCCAGGACCCACGCAAAAGCCACCAACCACACCACAGCAAAAACAGGGACCAGCCAAGGAGGGAAGCTTTTGGCCTTCCACAAAACCAAGCTCAGGATACCCGTGACAAAGCCTAGCCCCCCCACGAGAAAGGGGACGCGCGGCAAAACCCGCACCCGAGCAAAGCGTTTTTCGCCCGAGGGTGGGGGGTACCAACAAACTTGTTCCCGCACCATGGCCAACTCCAAGAGGTAGACTCCGGGTGTTTTTGGGGAGCCCTAAGGCGCAAAAACCCGCGGCGAGTTTCTCCGGGGCTTACAGGGCAGCCAATCTCGGTGCGGTCCCCGTCCCACACCAGAACCTTGCCATCGGCGTCCCGCCAGTGGTAGGAAAAGCTATCGCTGGTGGCGGCCGACCAAGCTTGGTCGCCGGTATTGGTCACGTCCACGGGAATGGCCACTCTACCCCCTTCCCACATCAACCTGGGGGGGTTCCAAGCCTCAACCCGCCACCCCGAAGGACAAAAAGCCGCCTGCGCCAGAGCAGCCCACAAGCAAAGGAAGAGCGCCCGCACCCCCTTCATTCGTGTTCCACGTGTTCCCCCTGGCCAATGGATGGTGGGCTTTTCAAGGTAAGCTGGGTACCCACCCCATGCTTGAACACCAGCTCCCCGCCTAGCTTGCTGTTGTACCCCACTGCCGCGGCAGCAGCCAAAAGTAGCAAAAGCCACACCGCTCGCACCCAAAAGGCAAGCCTCTCCAACCGCCAAAGGACCAGGCGCAGTACGGCAAGCACGATAAGCCCCACCATAACCTTTTCTCCCAGCTCCTCGTGCTGCTCCATGAGGGCTTTGGCGGCCGGGGGGATCACCGCTTCATCGTGGGCTGCTTGCCCGGAAAGTACCGCCGCTACCGCTGCCCCCGCCGCCAAAAGCAAGAGAATTGGCACCACCGGTGCCAGCTGCCTGGCCTTCGGGTGCAACGTGATAAGCTCAAAAAACAAAGCCAAAAAGCTCAAAGCCACCACAAAATGAACCACGCCTGGGTGCAAAGGGTCGGGGAGCCAGCTCATGGCGAGCCTCCTTTCACGTTGCCCAGGATTCTAGCAAAAGGGAAAGCGCGCTAAGATACCAGCCGTGGATGCGCTGGTCTTGGTGGTGGCAGCTGGGTGTGGGGTGTTGGGTGGCTTTTGGGGATTGGTGCGCATGGTGGCGGCGGTAGGCGCGGTGGTAGGTGGCGTACTCGTGGGGAGAGTGGCGGGGCCGGCGTTGGCAGCTTGGGCCTTTGGGCCCAGCGCCAGCGCGGGACACAACGTGTTGGCTTCCTTGCTTGCCGGCGCTTTGGCCTGCTTCTTGTTGCTTTTGGCCGGAGCTGGCATGCGCAAGCTGTTGGCACGGCTGCACCTCTCCCTTGTGGACCGGCTTTTCGGTGCGGCGGTGGCGGCCGCCCTGGCACTCGCCCTGAGCGCCGTGCTTTTGGCCCTGGCATCGGCAGGCGGCTTTGCCGCCCACGGTGCTGTAAGTGAAAAACTCGCGTCTCTGGGGGGAAACTTCTTAAAAGCTTATAGGCCCCCCACCAGCAGCGCCAAGCCCAACAACAACCCCGCTAAACCCACAAGCAAAGGCCAGCAACCCGAAGGCCCTTGAAGCTGGCGCTCGATGGCGTGCTCCAGCTCGTTGCGGAGCTGCTCCACCCTGGGGTCAGCCGTCGGCAACCCTTGACGCCCCCTTTGCCCTCCACCATAATACAGTCACCGTCCAGCCACGTCGGGGAGGCTTTATGGTGGTGAAGATCTGTTCTGCCGTTCCCCGAGGTGTAGAGGCTTTGCCGGTGAGGGTGGAAGTGGAAGCCCACCACGGGCTTCCTGGCCTGGTGGTGGTGGGGCTCCCCGATGCTGCTGTGCGCGAGTCCAGGGAACGGGTCATCGCCGCACTACGGCAACTGGGCGCAACCTTAGAAGCTAAGGCCCTGGTGGTTAACCTTTCACCCGCAGAGGAACGAAAAGAAGGTACGTTGTTAGATTTGGCCATTGCCGTAGGCGTACTCGCCAGTACCGGATATGTACCGTCTCGAGACATGAGCGACCTTTGGCTTTTGGGTGAGCTTTCCTTGGACGGCCAGCTCCGTCCGGTGCGGGGGGTGCTCCCCATCGTGGAGGCCGCCACCAAGCGCCAGGCAAAGGTAATCCTGCCAGCGGAAAACCTGCCGGAAGCCGGGGTGGTCAAGGGTGCCCAGGTGCTGGGGGTCTCGCACCTCAAGGAGGTGGTGGCCATCATCCGTGGTGAAGGAGTTCCCACCTGGAGGCGCCATGAAAGCACCGCCTGGTGGCAACCCGATCCCAACCAAGAGTTGGACCTGGCGGACGTAGCCGGGCAAAGCCATGCCAAAAGGGCCCTGGAAATAGCAGCCGCTGGTGGGCACCATTTGCTTTTCATTGGCCCCCCGGGGTCGGGAAAGACCATGTTGGCACAGAGGCTTCCCGGAATCCTGCCACCCCTTTCCGAAGAAGAGGCACTGGAGACCACCAAGGTTTACTCTGTGGCCCCTTTGGCGCCCCGACCCCAAGGCCTACTGGCGGTGCGCCCGTTCCGCAGCCCCCACCACACGATTTCTGCTGCCGGCTTGGTGGGGGGCGGGCCTTATCCCCGCCCTGGGGAGGTTTCCCTGGCGCACAACGGCGTGCTTTTCTTGGATGAGCTCACAGAGTTTCGACGGGATGTTTTGGAGGTGCTGCGACAACCTTTGGAATCAGGGTACGTGGTCATTGCCCGGGCCGCGGGGTCCTTGCGCTTTCCTGCCCGCTTCCAGTTGGTGGCCGCCGCCAACCCTTGCCCCTGTGGCTTCTTGGGCGACCCCAAACGCCTGTGCCGGTGCTCCCCTCAGTGCGTTGCCAGGTACCGCGCGCGTCTTTCGGGGCCCCTCCTTGACCGCATTGATTTGCACCTCACGGTGCACCCCGTGCGCTTTTCCGAGCTCTTCACCCAAGGGCGAGGCGAAAGCTCAAAAGCAGTGCGGGAGCGCGTGGTGGCGGCGCGGGAAGTGCAAAAGAAGAGGCTTGCGGCTACCGGAAGATCCACCAATTCTCAGCTTACAGCCGAAGAGGTCAAGCGCTTTTGCACCCCAGAGGCGCAGGGCCAAAAGCTTTTGCAGGCTGCCATGGAACGCCTGGGGCTTTCCGCGCGCGCCATCCATCGGGTGTTGAAGGTGGCGCGCACCATTGCCGATTTGGACGGTTCGGACAACGTGAAGGCTGCCCACGTGGCCGAGGCGCTAGCCTACCGGGAGCAAGCTATGCCGGCGTAGAATCGTGGCATGGAGTTCCCGGCGGCCACCGTGGAACACGCTCTCCAAGCACCCGAGGTCTTGGGCGTGTACTTGACCCCGGGTGATCGTGGGGGCGGGTGGCGCAGCTTCTTTGGGGAAGCCGCCAAGCGTGTCCCTGCGCCCTTTTGGCTTTACGGCGACGATGAGCGCACCATCCTCACGTTGGGCTTCCCCTTCCAGGTCACCTCGGCGTGGGAGGGCTTCTGTCGGGAACTGGCGCGCCTTTTGCAGCTGGAAGCCCGCTACCGCTTGGCCAGGCTCCATGGGCAGTCTTTTGACAAGCAACCGCTGGAAAAAAAACGCGAGGAGTTGCGGGCCCTCGCCACCCCGATTCTCGCCCACGCTTTAGAACAGGACTTTGGGAGGTCCTTTCCCGAGATCTTGTGGCTTGCCCTCTCTCGCGAAACGGCTGTGCGCTTTGCCGATCTCCGCGCCGAGGTGCTTTCTTGGGCCCCCGGCACGCAAAAGGTCCACTTGGCGAAGATAACCTACCTTGCCGCGCAAAGGGTAGTGGAGGTTTTGGAAAACGCCGAACAGCGGGCAGTTCACCTGGTCAAGAGCGGTGTTCCCTGGGTGGAACCTGAAGGTGGCCGGCGTTTTGGTCAGCTTATCCGCCAGGACCTCATCCCCTTCGCCAGCCTTAACGCCACTCGCGACCAGCAGGAGCTGGACCTTTACCTTTCGGGAAAGCTTGGCTTAGAACCGGCGCAGTTCCGCCGGGTCATGGCGGAAAAAGCCGAAGCCCTCGACCTACTCCGCCACAAAGACCCTGGTTTTTTGGAAACTCTGGCGCTGCTGGACGAGGAAGCGCCTTCTCTCCCGTCGGTGCGCCTTTTGCTCCATCCTCCAACGCTCCGCCTCCTGGCCGTTTGGCGACACCCGGCGGCTCCTAAGCTTTCCGCTGAGCTTTTCTCCCTTCTGGAGGACCTGGGTGGCCGTCTCCGGCGGTTCGAAGTGGTGGCTGCGCTACGAGCTCGGATTTTGCCGGTGGCCAGTTCCGGCTCGCGACTGGTGGCCAAAAGCGGTGGTCAGGTGGTGCGTCTTTCCTCCTCGGTGCGGGCTTTCGACTTCACCTCACCCACGGTGGTGCCCTCGGCCGTACGCCGTTACGGCCTGGTGTATGACTTGGTGGAGTTCACGCAAATCCTGGAAGACGTGCGCCGCCGAGGGTTGCGGGCGGAGCTCGAGGCCCTGCGCTTTATGCTCCGCTTTCAGCACGAATGGGAAAAGCTCCGCAGCGAGCACCGTCTCCGTCTGGAGAAGTTCTTAGGGGACGGGGCCTTTTACTCCTGCCGCAGCGCCCGCAGCCTCTTTCTAGCTGCGGTGCAAGGCAGACTGGTTTACGAGGAGTTGCGGCAGCAGGGCTGTCCGTTCAATCGTGGGCTGCGCATGGCCCTTAACGTGGGGACCTACCACCTCCTCCCCATGATGAGCGGGCAAAAGGTGAGCTTTGAGTTCTTTGGGCAGGGTCTGGTGGAGCTGTCGCGTCTTACCACTGGCAAGAGCTCAAAAGAGGTGGAGGACATCGCTGACTTCTTGGTGGCCCGGGGGTATGACCTTCACAAGGTACTGGAGTTTTTGGAACCGGTGCGCCACGAGTCCAGGCTTCCCGAGTTTGTGCAAAAGCGCCCTTACGCCGCGTATCTCTTGGAAAACGGCGAGCTGCAAAACCAGGGCACGGTGGTAACCGAGGCTTTCCTTCGCGAGTTGGAGTTGGAGTGGAGCAATCCCCGCCTGGGCCAAGTGCAAGCGTGGGGTCAACCTTGGGTGGTGGTGATGGCCGACCTAGGGGGCACCGGGCCGTGGGCGGGGCTGCGATTTTTAGGGGTAACGCACCTTAAAGGCCTGGAGCCCTTCCCCCTTTACGAAATGGTAGCCTGGAGACAGGCACCTCCAGGGCTTGCCATGCTCCCACCTGGGACCCCGCTTTTGAGCACCGTGCGCAGCTTGGCCCCCACCGCCTCCAACGCCTCTTCTGGTCAGCTCACCGAGGAACTGGACCCACGCCTGTGCGTAGCCTCCAGCCTCGAAGACGATGGCCGGCGTGCGTGGTACGTGGGGCTGTGGCACGAAGAAACCGACGCCCTCCACGCTGCCTTTCGGGTACCCTTGGCGCCTTCCGGCTTGCAGGAAGGCGAGCCGTTCGAAGCCTGGCTGTTCCGCAACCGGGAGGAGCTCGCCAAACTCTACCAAGCCCTACGCCGCAAGTCAGTGGGTGCTATGCTGCCGTTGGACCACCTACGGCACCGCGAGGGTTATTTCGCGTGCTTGCTCTCAGCGCCCCACCGCTCGCCCCGCTAGCGCCACACCCAGAGGAGCTCGCCTTTGCGCGAGACAAACCATAACACATCATCGTCGTAAGAAACCAAGTAGCCGTTGCTAAACTCGCCGCGAAAGGTGTTCACCTTGTCGCCCATATCCCCAAGCTTGGCCGTCCAACGCAGGGCACCGGTGATGGCATCCAAAAGGTTTAAGCTACCGTCGTCGCACCCTACAAGCCAACCTTCTTTTACTTTTTCCACGAAGTTCACCTCCTCACCGAACCGGTGCTCCCACACCACCTGACCGCTGGCGAGATTTCTCCCGTAAACCATTTGCTCGGGCTTTTTTACCCCCTTGCGTTCCAGCCGCAGCGCCACCACCTCAGCTTCCGCGGCCAAGGGCCACAAAACCAGAATGACAGTCAAGCCCAAAATCCAGCGTTTCATGGGCACCCCCTGTCCTTGGTTTCATGCTAACATAAAGCTGGTCCATGAAGGCGGTAGACGTGTACATCCCCGATACCTCGGCGCTGGTGGAAAATCCCGACTGTCTCGACCGTCTCTTAGCTCCAGGCAACATGGTTATCCTGCTGCAGCAGGTCCTCAGAGAGCTGGCCCACCTGCAGGGAAGCCGGCACAAATCCGAAGGCGTCAAAGCCGCGGCGCGGGCGGCCGTACGCAAGATCCTCTCGCTGCGCAACGCCTCCCTCATCCACCCCGATCCCACCCCGGTTCTTGCCGGCCGCATACCGTTTGCCAGCTTGCCCACCACCCCCAGCGGGGGAGTGCTGGCGTGGGAGCCTCCGCCCGCCGCCGTTTCCGAAAACGGCAACGGTGACGGCGTGATCATAGCCGCTGCCGAGCGCATTGCCACGTTGGTGAAGGGCAACAACGGGTTCCGGGTAGTGTTGATTTCCGAGGACTCCAACATGCTCTTGACCTGTGACGCCAAGGGCATACCCGCGGAAGCTTTGCGCTACGGCAAGGTGGCTGTGGAAAGCCCGGAAGAGCTCTTTTGCGGGGTGGTGGAAGGGACGGGAAGCGCCGATTTATGGGAGGAGTTCGTAGAAAGCGGGCCACCGCGCGAGCGTTTCCTCGCGCTGGATACGATTGCTTCAGTGGTGCCCGAGCCCCTCCCCAACCTGGGGGTCGTCCTGCACCTGCCCCAGAAAACCCTGACCTTGCGCGTGGACGCCTCGGGGGAGAGGGCACAGGAACTGCGCTTTGCCCAGTACTGGGATTCCCGTCGCCACGAGCTGGTACCTCGCACCATCTTGGGGTTTACCCCTGCCGACCCGCGCCAGCTTTTAGCTTTAGAGTTCCTGCTGGACCCAGAGGTTCAGCTGGTGGTGCTCGACGGGCCGGCCGGCTCTGGGAAAACCCGCCTCATGGTCGTAGCGGCCCTCTACCTGCTGTTTGGCCAGCCCACGAGCTTCAGGGTCAAGAGCCCCGGGGTACTGCCCCCGCCGCTCTACCCTAATGGCTTGATTCTTCTCCGTCCCGAACACTCCGCCAGCCACTTTGAAATGGGCTACCTCCCCGGAGATCACGACGCCAAGCTTTCCCCGTGGCTAGAACCCTTCTTCCAAGCGATTCGCTCCGTTTCTTCGGCCAATGGCCGCGACTTCTTGCAGGACTTGCAGGCCGCCGGACGTCTAACGTTGCTTTCCACTTCGCTTTTGCGCGGTTTGGATATTGAGGACTCGCTGGTGCTGGTGGACGAGCTGCAAAACGGCGATCGCCATCTGGCCAAAACCCTTATGAGCCGCTTTTGCGCCAGTTCCAAGGTGGCCTTGGCGGGATGTTTGGACCCGGTGCAAATTGACAACCCGTACGTGGATTGGCGCTCCAACGCCTTAACGCGCATCAAGGAAACCTACAAAGGCTTTGGGCCGTACGTGGCGCAGGTGCGGCTTTCCCGCAACTACCGCGGACCGATTTCCACCCGCGCCGACGCTTTGTAAAGGAGGCAACAATGTTTGCTCAGGTTTTCTTGCTGCTTTCTTTGGCGTCCAGCGGTAAGGAGGTGAACATGGTGGAAAAACTCCACTGGCTCGGCCATGACTGTTTCCGCCTCGATGGTCCCCCGGTGGTTTACGTGGACCCTTTTAAGCTGCCGGAGGGCCTCCCCAAGGCGGATCTGATCTTGATCACCCACGACCATTTCGACCACTGTTCCCCGGAAGACGTGGCCAAGATCCAAAAGGCCGATACCGTCATCGTGGGGCCCTCCTCGGTGGCTAAAAAGCTTTCCGGGGTGCAGGTGATGGCCGCCGGGGAAACGAAGTCTTTCGCTGGGGTCACGGTCAAGGCGGTACCCGCGTATAACATCCAAAAGCAGTTCCACCCCAAAGCGCACGGAGGTCTCGGTTACCTTTTTACCGTTGGCGGTTTCACCTATTACCACGCCGGTGATACCGACTTTATCCCGGAAATGGCGAACCTCGCCCCTGACGTGGCGCTTTTGCCGGTTTCTGGCACCTACGTGATGACAGCGCAAGAAGCAGCTGAAGCTGCCAAGAGCATCAAACCCAAAGTGGCTGTCCCCATGCACTACGGCAGCATCGTGGGAGACGAGGTGGACGCCAAGAAGTTTGCCAAGCTCTTAGAGGGCAGCGCCATTGCGGTGGTAATTAAATCCCGAGAGTAAGGTTGTGCCTTTTGGCACCGGGGGTCGCACCCTTAGCCCTTGGCCCGAGGGCGAAGGAGCACGAACTCCTCGACGTTACCCGCAGGCCCAGGCAGCGGCGAAGGGCAGCGAGACGTCGCCTCCAAACCCAGAGCTTGAGCTTCGGCCATGACCTTTTGGATAGCGGTTTCCCGCAGCTGGGGATCGCGTACGACCCCGCCTTTCCCCACACGGCCCTTGCCCACCTCGAACTGGGGTTTGACCAATACGCACACAAGACCCCCAGGTGCCAAAAGCGGCAGCAAGCGAGGCAAAATCAACGTCACGGAAATAAACGACACGTCCACCGTGATGAGATCAAACACGCCACCCCCCACATCTTCGGGCTTGAGGTAGCGGGCGTTGATGCCTTCCACTACCTTGACCCTGGGATCCTGGCGCAGGGTCCAATCCAGCTGGCCCTTGCCCACATCCACCGCTACCACCTCCCGCGCCCCGCGGGAAAGCAGCACGTGGGTAAAGCCCCCAGTGGAGGCCCCCACGTCCAAGCAGCGCTTCCCTTGCGGAGAAACACCGAAAAACTCCAAGGCACCCGAAAGCTTGACCCCTCCGCGCGAAACCCAAGGGTGCTCCGCGGCTTCCACGGCAACCTCGGCATCGGTGGCCACCAACTTTCCAGGTTTGTCCACCACCTGCCCGCAAACCCTCACGCGTCCCGCCAGCACCAGCGCCTGGGCTTTTTGCCGCGTGGGCGCCAAACCCCGGGTGAGAAGCAGCGCATCAAGCCTCACCTTGGCCATACCCAACCCTGGGGTCCCTAAAGGCTTTACGCCCTTCGTCGGCAAAGGAAGGTCACCAGCTCCCCCAAAAGCCCACTGGGGTCGAGGCGGTTTGCCTCGTAGCACAAAGCCTTTCCCATCTCAGCTAACAGGTGCTGACTTTTCTCCAAGCCAAACACCCGTGGGAACGTGAGCTTGACTTGGGCATCGTCTTTGCCTGGGCTTTTGCCCAGGTCTTCTGGTGTCCCCGTCACATCCAAAATGTCATCAGCCACTTGAAAAGCAATACCCAGCCGCAAGCCGAAGCTTTCCAACGCCGCCACCAGCTCTTCTGGGGCCGAAGCCAACACCGCCCCACAGACGAGGCACGCAGCCATAAAACGGGCAGTCTTGGCCTCGTGGATACGCCGAAGCCTCGCTTCCTCCGGCGGTGCGCCGGCAGCAGCTAAATCCTCCACCTGTCCCCCGGCCATTCCGGTGGAACCTACGGCTTCCGCAATCCGGCGACAAACCTCGGCGCGCAGCGGCGCCCACCCTTCTCCAGGGGGATAGGAGGCCAGCCACCGGAAACCTTCGGTAAGCAAAGCATCCCCCGCCAGAATCGCTAACGCTTCGCCAAAAACCACGTGCAGCGTGGGTTTTCCCCGCCGCAGGGAGTCGTTGTCCATGGCGGGAAGGTCATCGTGCACCAAGGAGTACGTGTGGATAAGCTCCACGCCACAAGCCGCGGCCAAAACCTCATCGGGGTTACCGCCGGCTATACGGTGGCCCAGCCGAAAAAGGATGGGACGCAGCCGCTTGCCCCCGGCAAGCACCGCGTAGCGCATGGCCCGGTGCAAATCGGAAGGCCAGGCCTCTTCCGCTGGCAGGAGCTCGTCCAAGGCACGATCGATGCGCTGCCGCTCCTCTTGCAAAAAAAGCTCAATCACCTTCCTGCTCCACGGCGAAAGGTGCGGTCTGCGGTTCCTCACCTTCCTCGGCTTCGGCCAGCAGCTGCTCCACCTTTCGTTCCACCGCCGTGAGCTGGCTTTTGAGCTTCCTTGCCAGTCTCATGCCCCTCTCGAAAAGCTTGAGGGCCTCTTCCAGGGGCACCGTGTCGTCTTCCAGCTTGGAAACAATGGCCTCCAGCTCACCCAAGGCCTGTTCAAAGCTTTCCTTGCTCATTCCCCCTCCTCGTTATCCTCAAAAGGAAAAAGCGCTTGTTGTTTTCCGGATTCTCGCCCCACCACCAGCGAGCGCACAAGACCCTCCGCCAGCTGGGTTTGCAGACGTTGCCCCGGCTGTACCTCCCCCGCGCGACGCAACGGCCTCGAATCACCTTCCAGCGTGGTGATGGAGTACCCCCGCTTGAGGATGCCCGCCGGCGAAAGCGCCTGCAGGGCTCGCACCTTTGCTTCCAGCTCCAACCGGCGGCGAAAGGTCAAGGCTTTGAGTCTCTCGCTAAGCATGGCCTCCTGCCCGGCCAGCACCTCCCGTCGCCGCGCGGCGCCAAACCGTACTGGCCACGCGTAAAGACGAGAAACCAACAGCTGAAAACCGCGGTGGCGCCGCAGCACCAGGCCGCGTAACAGCTGCGGCAGCACCAAAGCCCGCTGCAAAATTGCACGGACCTGCCGCACGCGGGCGGGAAAAAGGGCCAGCCCTCTCGCCCCCGAAAGTAGCGCCAGACGGTTTTTCCTCAAAGTGAGGGTCCTTTGCCAAGCGAAAAGCAAATACCGTTGCGCATCTTGCAAACGGCGGGCCTGGCGCTCCAGTTGCGCCACCACCAGCTCCGCAGCTTGCGTGGGGGTTGCCGCCCGGATATCAGCGGCAAAGTCAGCAATGGTGAAATCGATCTCATGCCCTACACCGGAAATCACTGGCACCGGAGAGGCGGCAATGGCCCGAGCTACCACTTCCTCGTTAAACGCCCAAAGGTCTTCCAGCGAACCCCCACCGCGCACCACCAGAATCACATCGAGCGTTCCCAGCTTGCCCAGGTAACGAACGGCACGAGCAATTTCTCCCTCCGCCCCCTTGCCCTGGACCCGCACCGGGTACAAGAGCACCGAAAGGTGCGGCCAGCGGGAAAGCACTTTCAGCACATCGCGCACGGCGGCTCCCGAGGCGGAGGTAACCAGTCCAATGCGCTGGGGGAGTTCCGGCATGGGGCGCTTGCGCTCTGGGGCAAAAAGTCCCTCCGCTTCAAGCTTAGCCTTCAGCTGTTCGAAGGCCAGTTGCAGCTCACCAATTCCTTCCGGGACCAGCTCCTGGACGATGAGCTGCAAGCTTCCCCTTGGCGAGTAAACCTCTAAGACGGCCCGCACCAAAACCGAAAGCCCATCTGCCAGCTTAAACCGCAAACGATCTGCCCGCGACCCCCACAGGACACAGGACAGCTGTCCCTCCGCGTCCTTCAACGTGAAGTAGCGGTGCCCAGCGGAGGAAACCCTCACGCCCGAAACCTCCCCCCGTACCCACACCTCACCAAAACCCGCCAGTTGAGCGTTAATGGCGGCCACCAGCTCGGAAACCTGGTAAACCCTCACTTCTTGACCTCCATGGGCGCATACGCCCCACCCATGAGGGCAAAGGTGAGGTACTGGATTTCCGCATCCCAAAAGTTGTACTCAAAAAGCCCGGCAGCGGTGATAGCTGCCACCGCTGCAAGCGCACCGGCCACGCAAGCCCGCGGACCACCCACCAAAAGCGGCAAGCGACGCCAAGCTTTAGAAAAAAAGGAGCCCAAAAGCCATAGGTAAGCCGCCAAGGCCACCAAACCTCGCTCCGCCGCGATTTGCAAGAGGTTGTTGTGGAGGTGGGGAACACGGTAGCGCGGCGCATCATCGCGCCGGTACAGCGGGTACATCTTGGGTACCATGTCCAGGCCCACACCGGTCAAAGGGTAGTCGCGAACCATCTGCACGCCCGAGTACACCATACACAAACGGTCAAAGTTTGCAGGCTGACGAAGGTCCAGCATGGACCAAAGCCGCTCCCGCACGCTGGCGGGAAAAACCAGCAAAACCGCCAGTAGCAACACCGGGTAAAACAAAAGCAAGCGCCGCCGCCAACAGGCCGCCAGCACCAGCACCCCTACCCCCAACCCCACCCAAACATTCCGCGTATACGACAAAAACACAGCCACCAGCGCAAGGATCGCCGGGGGCAAAAAGAGGAACCTGTGGCGCCACTGCGAAAGAAGCGTCAACGCCAACAGCACACAAAGTGCCAAAAGCAACCAACCAGCGTAGGTCATGTAATGGGAAAGAGGCCCGCGAATACGCATGGTAAGCGAATCGTATCCGTGGGTGTATTGCCACAACCCCCACGCGCTGAGAACTCCCGTCATGACGGCCAACCCCCAACCTAAAAACCACCACGCTCGTTGGTCCATGAGGTTGGCCGCCAGCGGAATCACAAGGAAAACCAACAAACGCGGCAGCTGGCGCAGGCTGGTCACAGGATCCAAAGAAAGGAGCGCGGCCAACACCGAGGCCCCTAAAAACAGTGCCGTGGGGCCCAAAAGAGGCCAAACCCAGCGCTGCCCCAAAAACTCGCCCCGACGCCAAGCCCAAAGGGTGGCTATTGCCGAGGCCAAAAGCAAAGGGTTGGCAAGCCCTAGGCGGGAGGAAAGAACCGCCCCCGCCACCAAAAAACCCGAGGCCCAAGCGGCGGCCCGCACGATTTACTGGCTCGCTGCAGGTAAGGCTTCATCCACCAGCATCACCGGAATATCGGAAACCACCGGGTAGGTCAGGCCGCACTTTTGGCAGCGCAATCCTTGCTCCACCACCGGCTCTTCGTCTCTGAACTTTTCACGGTAACGGGCCACCAACAGCGCACACACTTCGGGAGCCAGCATGACCATCTCCAGCTCCCCTTGGCAGGCAGGGCAGACAAGCAAATCCAAAAGTTCCTGATCCAAAGCCATGCGCACCTCCTTGCCGATGCTAGCACCACCTTGCCCACTTCGGCAGCATGGGGCATCATCCTGCAGTGCGCGTCTTGCACCTTGTGGCCGCCGATCGCTGGACGGGAGCTGCCGCCACTGCCCTCCAAGCGGTGGAGGCTTTGCACCAAAAAGGGGTGGAAGCTCACTTTGTCTTTCGCCCCGGAAGAAACTTGGAGGCCAGGCTGGCCGGCCTTCCCTGGGCCCACCCCATCCTGGAAAAGGAGAGATCTTGGGCGTCCCTACACCGGGTGATCACCAGCTTGCGAAAGCTCACCGCCGGGTTTGATGTGGTCCACACCCACCTGCCCCACGACCATTTTTTGGCTTGGTGGATCTGGCGCTCGCTCCCCCAAAAACCGCTTCTGGTGCGCTCGGTGCACCACCCCTCGCACCTGCGGCCTGACCCTTACCACCGCTTGTTGTTTGCATCGGTGGCGGCCGTAGGGTTGGTCCACTCTGAAATGGAAAAAGCCGCCCGCAAGCTCGCTCCCCGTGCCAAGGTCCAGGTATTACCGCTGGCCTTGGATTCGCGTTTCACGCCCATGCCCCACCGTGACCGCATACGCGCCGAACTGGGTATCCCCAAAGGCGCCTTCGTGGCGGGCACCGTGGGCAAGTTGGACCCTAGCCGCGGGCAAGACCTCCTTCTCTTGGCTTTAGGAGCGGTGCCTGAGGCTTGGGGCGTGGTGGTCGGCAAGGGGCCTTTCCTGCCGCATCTGGACAAGCTTGCCAAAAAGCTGGGGATTGCCAACCGCGTGGTTTTCCCTGGTTATTACGAAGAAGGTCTGGAGCGCCTTTATAACACCATGGACGTGTTCGTGTTCCCCGAACCAGGATCTGACTGGGCCCACCGTGCTGTGGCGGAAGCCGCCGCTTGCGGTGTGCCCTCCCTGGCCGTGGACGTCCCCGGCATCCGCGATTTGGTGATCCCCGGTGTCACCGGTGCGTTGTGGCCCCGCGGTGATGCCGCGGCCTTGGCCACGCTTCTTGCCCAATGGCAGCATAACCCTGAGTTGCGGCAGAAAGCTGGGGAAGAAGCGCGTGAACGTACGGCAAGGCTTACCCACGAAGCCCTCGGCCAAACGCTTCTGGCGTTGTACGCGAAGGCGAGAGGTGCCAGCAGTGAGGGAGTGTCATAGCCAAAGGTGAGGGCAACGAGGAAAAGCCACCAAAAAAGGGCGGCCAGAGTGGGCCGCCCTTACTTGGCGTATTCTACGGCGCGGGTTTCGCGGATAACAGTCACCTTAATTTGCCCGGGGTAGCTGAGTTCCTTTTCAATGCGCTTGGCAATGTCGCGCGAAAGCCAAACTGCTTCATCGTCAGAAATGCGCTCTGCTTCCACGATGATGCGCAGCTCCCGCCCCGCTTGAATGGCGTAGGCCTTCTGCACCCCAGCAAAATCCCCGGCAATGGCCTCTAGCTGCGCCAGGCGCTTGAGGTAGCTTTCCAGAATTTCCCTTCGGGCGCCAGGCCGCGCGGCAGAAATAGCGTCCGCGGCCGTAACGATGATGGCCTCCAAGGTGCGGGGATCCACGTCACCGTGATGGCACTCCATGGCGTGGATGACCTCTTCGCTTTCCCCATACTGCCGGAGCAAGTCACGACCGATAGTGAGGTGCGTGCCCTCCATTTCCCTATCCACCGCCTTGCCGATATCGTGCAGAAGCGCTGCTCGCTTGGCCACGTGCACCTTTGCCCCCAGCTCCTCGGCCAGGTGCGCGGCAATACGCGCCACTTCTTTGGAGTGCGCGAGGATGTTTTGCCCATACGAGGTACGGTACTGCAGCCGTCCCAAAAGCTTCATGATCTCGGGGTGGAGGTCGGGGAAGCCCATCTCCATGGCCGCCGCTTCCCCATCCCGGAAGATCTTCTCCTCCAGTTCGGCTTGGACCTTGGCCACCACCTCCTCGATGCGAGCGGGGTGGATGCGGCCGTCGGCCATGAGGCGTTCGAGGGCGAGACGCGCCACCTCCCGGCGCAAGGGATCAAAGCAGGAAAGCGTCACCGCTCCGGGGGTGTCATCCACGATAAGGTCTACACCGGTGGCGTTTTCTAAAGCCCGAATGTTTCTCCCTTCGCGGCCAATGATCCTCCCCTTCATTTCGTCGTTGGGCAGGTCCACCACCGCCACGGTGCTTTCCGCCACATACTCGGCGGCAATTCGTTGCATGGCCGTAGCAATGATTTTACGCGCCCGATGGTTGGCCTCCTGTTGCGCTTCTTCTTCAATGCGGCGGATGAGCCTGGCAGCCTCCATGCGGGCCTCGTTTTCCATGGCCTTCATGAGCTCTTGTTTGGCCTGTTCGGAGGTGAGTCCGGCCACCCGCTCCAGCTGCGTGCGGGCCTCCGCCACCATGGCCGCCACCGCGTCTTCCTGTAACGAAATTTGCGTTTCTCGCAGGGAAAGGCGCTCTTCCAGGGACTTGAGCTCCGCTTCCTTGCTCTCCAAAGCCCTGGTTTTTTCCTCCAGCTCCCGCTGCTTGTCGCTCAGGCGCCGTTCGAGACCAACAAGGTCATCACGGACCAGCCGGGTTTCCCTCTCGAACTCGGCTCGAGCTGCCAACAGCTTCTCGCGAGCCGCAATTTGGGCGTCGCGGATTATTTGTTGGGCTTCTTGTTCCGCGGCAGCGAGAAGCTTGCGCGCCAGCTCCTCGGCTTCCCTTTCCTTGTGCTGCACCTTCCCACGCCACCGCAGAGCAGTCACGAGGAGTGCTGCACCCACGACTACGAGGATCCCCGCCACAGCCAGCACCACTGTGGAACCCATGTTGCCCCCCTTTCAAGGATCGAAAGGCACGCGAGGGGACGCGAGGGCGGGGTTTTCAGCTCAAGCTTGGCCCCCGCAACGGCCGTGTGAGCAATCCTATTTGAACCTGTACGCCACAGGTTGGGTGCCTACCCACCACCCGTCACTCGCCGCATGGCTCGATCGGGGTGGCAGGACCCGGCACCCCGCAAATAGGTGTTGGTCCAAGGATAGTTTCGCTCATCACTTGCCGCGCAGGGGCCTCCAACCTCGCTGCCGGGAACCTCATGGCGAGGCCCCCAAAACAGCGTCAAGCTTTGCAATCAACCCTTCCACACGCTCCCGAATCTTCTCGGTCCGCGTACCAGGATCCGTGTCTTGCTCGCGGAAAAGCTCTTCCGCGATATTCAGTGCCGCCAAAACCGCAAGCTTCGCGGCATCCACCTGCGGTAGGTGCTGCGCCAACTGCCGCATACGGCGATCCACAAAGGCGGCCAGCTTCTCGATATCGCTGCCCTCGTGGGTAGACCGCAAACGGTAGCGTCGCCCGTAAATTTCCACCTCGGTGGACGCTTCGGCGGCCATCCGTTTCTCCTCCGGTTCTCAGTATACACCCAGGTCAAGACCCGGAGCGAACTGGCAAGTTAGGGCTGCTTCAAGACTTGGCTCGTGGCGGTTGCGAAGCCGAAGCCTGTGGTCGGGCTTCCATGTGGACTTGCCCCTCCAGGTGAGCACCCTCAACCACGTGCAAGGAGGGGGTGAAAAGATCGCCCTTGACCGAACCCGAGGCCAAAAGCTCTACAAGCTGCAAGGCGTGGACGTTACCCACCACCTCCCCGGCCACTTTTACGGTTCGCCCCTTGATTTCCCCTTGCACCTTGGCACCTTCCGCCACTTCCACCGGCCCGTCCACGGTTACGTTGCCCTCCACCTGCCCTTCGATACGCACCCCAGCGGTGCCTGCTAACTCACCCTTCAGGCGCGAATCCTTGGCAATTACGGTGGAACCTGCTACAAAACGGGCTTCATGGGGATGCTCACGAACCAGGCCAGCCACAGGAACCTCCAAAAATGGAGCGGGCAACGGGATTCGAACCCGCGACTTTCAGCTTGGGAAGCTGACACTCTACCAGCTGAGTTATGCCCGCTCGCCGGTGGCTTCCCACCGCGAAAAAATCTAAACGAGCCCCCCCAAGGTGTCAAGCTCCGCTAAAAAACCGCGCACCAGAGGACCTTAAGGTGGCGAGCCTCAGGGCAAAACAGAGACACGGGGTGGTCCGGACCCGCCCCTCGTCGTTCCAGGACCCTCACCTCCCGACCAGCATCCAAAGCCGCAGCAAGCAGCGCCCCCTCCAGCTGCTCCACGGTCACCCGCGCGGAGCACGAGCAGCTGAGCAGCATTCCCCCCTCGCGCACTAATTTCAGGGCTTGCAAGTTGATATGGCGGTACCCGGAAAGACCGCGGGCTTGTTTTTCAGCGGCCTTCACAAAAGCGGGGGGATCTACCACCACCCAGTCGAACTTTTCCCCCCGCAAGGCCAGCTGCCTGGCTACAAGAAAGGCATCACCTTGCACAAATTCGCCCTCGTTCCAAGAAAGCCCGTTGGCCTCGTACGTACGTTGCGCAAGCGCCAAGGCTTTCTTAGAGCTTTCCACGTTGACCACGTGGCGAGCGCCACCCACCCGCGCCGCCACGGCAAAACCCCCCGTATAGGCAAACAGGTTGCAAACCCTGGCAGCACGAGCACGGCGAGAAAGCAACAGGCGGTTTTCCCGCTGATCCAAAAAAAGCCCGGTCTTTTGCCCACCAAGAAGGTCAGCCACAAGAAGCCACCCATACTCCCGTACCGGCACCGGCTCCGCCGGTGCCGCACCTTTGAGTACCTCCACACCTATCTCGTAGGACCTTCGGCAAAGCACCGTTTTTGCTCCCGAAACCCTTGCGGCTTCCTCCACCAAGAGCGGCAAATAGCTTTCCCACGCTGGCTCGTAAAGCTCAAAAACCAAAAAGCGGCCGTAAACATCCGCCACCAGACCAGGAACACCATCCCCTTCGGCGTGGAGGAAACGAAAAGCCTCAGAGTGCTCCCGCACCACTTCCCGCAGCTTCCAGGCCCTGACCAAACGCCGCCGTAAAACCGAAGCGTTCCAAGGTTCCTCGCCAAAGGCAACCATGCGCAACGCCAAGGAACCAGTGGAAGCCCCGGGCAAGGCCACACCCAAAAGCTCCCCATTGGCGGTAAATACAGCTACCGGCCCTTTTTTTTCGGGAAGCGTTGCGGCCAAGGCCCCGCGGTAAACCCAAGGGTGCCGACGGCGGCAGGGCTCTTCCTTGCCGGGCTTGAGCCGCACTTCCCCCACTAAAGCAAACGGGTTCACCGGTCCCCCTGCCCTCGCGCCTGGGCTATTAACGCCTCCACCAGCAGGCGAGCCACCGGTAGACCCGTAGCCCGGGCAAAGTGTTTCCATCCAGGGGTCGGGTTGACCTCGCCCACCACCAGTTGCTCCCCGTCGGGCCAAAGGTCCACCCCGCAAAAGCCAAGACCGCAAGCTGTGGCTGCGGCGACAGCGAGAGAATGAAGCTTTGCGTCCGCGGGCCAAGGCTCCACCACCCCGCCGCGGGCGGCGTTGGTGCGAAACTCGCCCTCCTGCGCCCGGTGGCGGGTTACCCCGAGCACCGATCCCTGGAGCACCAACGCCCGGAAGCTCTCACCGCCAGGGGGACAAAAGCGCTGCACCACCACCTCCTCGCCCAAGCGGAAGAGGGCATCCAGCACCGCTTCTAGCTCGGGCAACGAGCCACAGCGGATCACGCCCACACCTTGACGGGAGCGGCGGACCTTCACCACCACCGGAAAACCCAACGCCCGGGCCGCCTCCGCCAAGACCAGGGGGTCGCTTCCGGCCACAGTTTGCGGGTGAGGGATGCCCGCAAGGCTCAACCTTTCCACGGTGCGCAGGTGATCACGGCCCAGGCGAATGGCCTCCGGGCGGTTGCAGGGGACGCACCCTTGCCGCTCCAGCGCCGTGACCAAAGCCAAAATGGACTCCGGACGCCAATTCCCCACCCGCGGGAGGAAAACAGGTACCCGCTCCACGGCCAAGGGTTGACCCTCGAGGGCAACCCCTCCCGGCACCTGTGCCACCATGCGGGTGGCATCCCACAGGTGCACCAACACCCCCAGCTGGGATCCCTGCTGCACCAGCTCCTGGTATATGGGCAAGCTGGGGGTGGCGGTGAGCACCCCCAGTTCAAGCACTGGGTCCCTCCGCCATAAGCTTGCGAAGTAGGACAATCAAGCTGTCCTCATCAAAGGGTTTGGAAATGTAAGCATCCGCCCCCAGCGCAACGGCGCGGGCACGATCCGCAGCTTGACCCATGGCCGTGAGAATAACCACCTTGGTGGCGGCGGTTTGCGGGTCATCCTTGATTGCCTCGCACACTCGGTAACCGTCCTTTTTCGGCATCATCACGTCCAAAAGCACAACCCGCGGGTGCGTTTCCCGCACCTTGGCCAGCGCCTGTTCGCCGTCCACCGCCACATCCACGGTAAAACCCTCCATCTCCAGGATGAAGGAGAGGGTCTCCCGAATGGCAGGCTCGTCATCCACCACCAGCACGTCCGGCACGTCAACCCACCGCTATCCGCAAGCTCACCGTGGTTCCTTGCCCCGGTTGCGAAACGATCTCCAACGTCCCCCCGTGCAGCTCCGCCACCCTTTTGGCTACCGCCAACCCCAACCCCAGGCCCTTGGGTTTGCTGGTGAGGAGGTTCCCTCCCTGGAAAAAGGGCTCGGTAACTTGGGGGAGGTCCTCCGGGGAAATACCCACCCCGGTGTCCTCTACCCGAAACTCCACAAAGCTTTGCCCTGCTTTGCGCACTGGCAAGACGGTTACCGTGACACTCCCCTGGGGCTGGTTGAACTCCACCGCGTTTCTCAGAAGTGCGGTTAACGCCGCCGTCAAAGCCTGCGGAAAACACACCACCTTCTCCAAGCCAGAAGCCACCTTCACCGCCATCTTGATTTGCCGATCGGCCACCTCTCCTTTGACGGGCGCCAACGCTTGCCGCAGGAGATCCGCCACCGCCACCGCGGTCTTTTCCTCCACTTCCTGGGGCAAGCTCAGCGCCGCCGCCTGCAAAGCCGAGGCAATGAGATCGCCAAGCCGTGAGGCTTCTTCCACCACGATCCCCACAAAGTTGTTCACCTTTTCCTTGGGAATTTGATCCCAACGGGTGAGGATGCGCGCCGCGGTTTGAATGGCCGTCACTGGGGTGTTGAACTCGTGGGCTACCCGTCGCAGCAACTCGCCCTTGAGCCGATCCAGTTCCGCCAGGCGGCGGTAGGCGGCCTCCAGCTCTTGGTTCTTGGCTGAAAGCTCTTTGGCCAGCGCCTCGGCCCTGGTCAGCGCTTGCTGGAGCTCGCCGGTGCGGGCCGCCACCAAGCTTTCCAAATTGCGGTTCACTTGCTCCAGGGAATGCCAAGCGCGAGCGTTGGCAATAGCCACGGCCCCCACCGCTCCCATGATGGCGGCCAGCTCTAAATCCTCGTCTTGGAAAGCTCCGCGAGTCGCTTCTCCATAGGCGGTTACCAATCCCCAGGCCCGATCCTGCACCACCAGCGGCACCGCCAAAAAGTGCTCAAACCCCAAGCCCCGGACCTCTTCGATCCAAGGCTCCCGGCTTTGACCCGGTGCCAGCTCGCTTACATCCAAGCGAAACGCTTGCCGGCCCTGGAGAATCGCTCGCGCCGGCACCTCTCCTTGCAGGCTTTGCCGCATCAAAGGCTCCGCGGCTAAGCCCCGGCGCAGAACCTCCACGAGCTCTCCCTTGGGGTTTTCCAAGATCAACGTGCCGGCGGTAACCCTCATGTCCACCAAAAACCGCTCGAAAAAAGCGGTAGTGACCTCATCGGGCTCCCGCGCTTGGCTAAGCACCTGAGAAAACACCAAGAGGGCCCGTAACTCCTCCACCCGTCGGGAAAGCTGTTTGGAGAGCTGGTCCAACCGTGCGGAGAGATCGGCCATGGCGGCGTTAGCCCGCACAGCCTCGGCCGCCAGCTCTTCCGGCCCCAGCTGTCCTTCGCCGCCTGTACGAATCACCACCGGCGCTTCCACTTCCGGGGGTTTCTTTGGGATCAAAGGCGCCATGGCGGCACGCACGTTGGCCACCAAGCGCGTGAGCGCATCCGCCTGAGCGGTAATGCCCAAGCGATCAGCCACCGACAGCACCGTAGCCTCACAAATGGCCGCAAAGGCCTCAAGCACACCTTGTCCCGTGGTGGCCACGGTTTCGAAAACCGGGTACCCCTTGGGGTTGAGCAAGCGGTCAAGGTCTGCCCGCGACAAGATCTTAGGCAAATCCCGCTTGTTGTACTGAAAAACCAGCGGGATGGTTTCGGGATCCAAGCCGTTGGCTCGCAGGTTTTCTTGAAGGTTTTGCAGGGACTCCAGGTTGGCCTTTTCCTGACCCGCCTGGGAATCGGCCACGAAAACCACACCGTCAGCCCCGGAAAGCACTGCCCGCCGCGTGGTGTTGTACTGCACTTGGCCGGGCACCGTGAACAGCTGAACGGTTAAGCGGTAACCGCGAATCCGGCCTAAATCTAACCCCAAGAGGTCAAAAAACAACGTGCGGTCGGATGCGGTGTTCAAGGTGTACAGGCGGGTGCGGCGCTGCGGATCGGTGACCCGGTGGATGTACTGTAAGCACGTGGTTTTCCCACCCAGGGCAGGCCCGTAGTACACGATCTTAAGTTTGACTTGGCGGTACTGGTTATCGAACTGAACCATCTTAGGAAGACCCCGCATCGCCCACACAGGGCAGCTCAATGACGAACCGCGCACCACCCAAAGCGGAACGCTCCACCCAAATGCGCCCTCCCAAGCGCGTCACGATCTCCCGTGAGATGGCTAGCCCCAAACCGGTGCCGCTCTTTTCGTCGGTGAGATCCAGTTGACGGAAGCGCTGGAAAATCACCTCCTCCATCCCAGGGGGAACCCCCGGACCTTGGTCTTCCACGGCAATGTGCACGAACCGTTCGGACCGAGTACAGGCGAGCCTCACGATACCGCCTTCAGGAGAATGCTTGATGGCGTTGGAAAGCAAGTTGGTAAGCACCTGTGAAAGCTTGTCGGCGTCTACCCGCAAAAAGGCCCCAGGACAAGGCACCAGCTGCAAGCGCAGCGAGCGATCAGCGCAGAGGGCGCGGAAAACCTCCTGCACGTGCAGCAAAAGCTCGCAGAGGGGAACCTCTTGCACGTGCCATTCCACCTCGCCCGCCTCGATTTTGGCGAGGTCCAAAAGGTTGTTGATAAGACGGGTAAGCCTTTGCCCTTCCCGGTAAATCACCTCGGCAAAACGTTCCACCTCTTCTGGCCTTTGCCTTCCATAGCGCTTGAGTACGTGGGCTGCCGACATAAGGCCGGAAAGGGGGGTGCGGATCTCGTGGGACACCCAAGACAAAAACTCGCTGGCGCGGGCGTACTTTTCTTCCAGCTCGCGGGCCCTTGCGGCCAACTGCCGCTGCCGGCCCACCCGCGTCAGCGCTGCCCGCACACGTGCCACCAATTCCTCGCCGCGGATGGGTTTTACCAGGCAATCATCGGCACCGTTTTCCAAAAGCGAAAAGAGTTGTTCTGGCGCGATAACGCCCGTCACCAGGATCACCGCCGTGGTCGCCAGGTTATGATCCCCGCGGATACGCCGCAAAAGCTCAAGAGCATCAATTCCAGGGAGCGCCACATCGGAAAGCACCACCTCGGCACCGTCCGCTACCAGCACCTCCCAAGCCCGCAAGCCATCGTGAACGGCGGTAACCTGAGCCCCGGGCAGCCCCTCCCGCAGAAGCTCCACTTCCGCTGCGGCCAGGGCCACGTCGTCCTCCACCACCAAAACCCGCGAAGACGCGAGCATGGTGGCATTCTAACAGTCCCCAAAGGCGGCGGCTGGATTTACCGGGGCAAACGGAAGCTGGGGACCTCCAATCGCGGGGGAAGCTCAGGCCTGGTTGCTAAAGACCTGACGGCAAGCCCCTGGGCCGAGACCCCCACCACCGTCATGTGCGCTTCCACGTACACGGGATCGCCGGTGCGCTGATGGACCACCGAGGCGTAAGGGAAAAGCATGGCATCTTGCGGACCGGACTTGATGTAAAAAACCACGCTGCCGCCGGTGACAGCGGTGGTAAGGGCCCACTGCGCATGACCGTACGGGGCAATCCACGTGCTTTCCCGTGCCAAGATCCGCCCATCTGCGGCTTGCACGTCGTAGCCCACCTGCACGAAGTCGTTGGTTACGCTCGCCACTCCCAGGTTTGTGCGGAAATCCACGTCGTTGGAAAGCTGTGGTAGGTACGCGAGGACCGACCTATCCAAGCCCCACCCTACGGGAAAGCCCGGCAAAGCTTGGCCGAACTCCCCAGGAAGGGGGCCGACGGTGTAGGTTCGAGAAAACACCACAAAGTGGCACCGCGCCGAATTGGAGGGACAGGAAACCTTGTCCGTATCGGCGGCCACCAAAAGGGCCCCCGTAGAACCACGAGCGGCAAACCCATTAGGACCCAAAACATCCCAAAGGTTCAAGCTTTCGTAAGGGTAAAGGTCAAAGGTGACGGTGGGTACCCCGGCTCGATTGTCCCGTCCCGTGGGCAGGAACTGCAAAACGATGGGCAAAGAAAAGCTATGGGGGTTCACCAAGGTGAGATCGGTGTGCCAATCGGTGCCGTTTTTCCCAGGGGTATTGGCTGCCGCCGGCACCACGTACATTGAGGCCAACTCCCGCCCTTGGACCGTGCTACCTAAGAGCAACATCAAAGCCATCAATCGCTTCATCGGGCACCTCCTCGATGCAAGCCGATGCACACCTCGTGCCAGTTCTTTTCTTGCCGCTGCCTTCACGGCGTGCAGCTTATGTCCTCCCCAGAGGACGGCCCATGGAGGTAGGCTATACACGGAGGACCGCATGCTACGGGCACTGTCGCTTTTAGCTTTGGTTTTGGCTTTGGCCGTGGGACTTTGGCTTTTTACCCGAAAGGCCAGTGACGACGTGCAGCTGGTTAGAACCTGGGAAACCGAACCGCAAAGCGCGGCTCCACCCGCCAGCTTGGAGTGGTGGGAAGCGCAACGGTTTTACAGCCGCCTGGCAGCTTTGGTCCTGGAACCCCAACCCGCGCCGCAGGAGTTGAAGGTCATTGCTCAAAAAGCTGCAGGGTGGGCTGCGGGCAGCCGGCCGGGGAGTCCCGAGTACCGCGTGGCCGTGGCTTTGCGTGCCGCTTGTGTAGCCCTTGCCCAGGCAGGCCCTGAGCCGAATCACCCGCAAAGACAAAAGGCACGATCCGAGCTGGCCATTGTCCGTTCCGTGCTGGCAGGGGAAAGCCCCGGTTCGGTCACCCATGGGATTCAGGACCAGCTTAAAAATGTGCAGGTGGAGCGCAGCGAACAAATGCAAAAAGCTTTGGAGGAAAACTAACCTTGCAACCGCTACTCACGACCTTCGCCCACCGCCCCTGCCGCCGAGATCCCGGAGAGCACCTCGGGTTTGAGATTGGTGGTACGCACCTGGCCCGCACCAAAGGGGACAAGCTCCCGCGCCACCAGCGCGACAAAGGCTTTAACGGCTTCCGTGCGCTCCACGCGGACCACATCCCAAAGGTGCACAGCCGTCCCTTCCTGGCGATGGGAAACCAAAATCACCGGGTGCAGGGGGCGTCCAAACTCCACCACCACCGCCTCCAAAAGCAACTCTCGTCGGGAGGAGCTCAAGAACCTGCCCTCCACGCGCGCCACGGCGTTCCCTAAACGGAAAGGGCCTTGCGGAAACTCCTGCCATGCCTTCGCAAGGTCCGCTTTCCCAGAAAGGATCACGTGCGGCATGGTTTACAGCTTGAAAACCAAGGCCCCAGAAGCAGCGAGCACCTGCGGCTGGCCAGCATGGTTGGTACGGTGGTAGGCCACCTCCGCCGCAAACTGCAACCTCTTTGTCAGGGAGAACCACTCTCCCACCTTGAGGTACCAACCGAACCGCGTGTCCTCCACGCCCTTCGGTGGCACCCGTGCGGCCAAATCCAACCGGTAGGTTCCTACCCCGGCAGAAACCAGTGCCTGGCCCCAAACCCCGGGCAAAAAGTAGTCCACCCCGGCAGTCCAACCGGAAAGTCTGGCCTTCCAGTTCAAGCTCTGCCACCGCACATCATGGGGAAGATCCACCTTCTCCAGGCGAAAGAGCGTTCCCTCGTCCAGCGGCAGCGCCACGAAAAAGCTAGTTGCTGGGCGGTCCGCGTGAAACCACTCTTTGAAAGGCGCCACGGGTGCTCGCCGTTCCCAAACCGCGCCGGCGCCTGCACCCAAGTACACGGCCTGAGCCCAACCGCAAGCTCCAAAAAGCAACAAACCGGGGACGAGCCGCAACCCTCGCATGGAACCCTCCGCGTGGCAGTATACGCGAACCGCACCTTTTCCGTTGGCAAGCTGCTACACTTGCGGAGCATGGGGTTTGTGGTCGACTCCCTGGTGCAGGCCCTCCTTCCCGCCCGCTGTCTCCTCTGCCGGGGCAGCTTACCGGTGGCTTCCAGCGCTGGAGTTTGCAACGCCTGCTGGCAGGCTTTGCCCCGGCTTCCTGACGCGGCCTGTGAGACGTGCGGTGAGCCCACAGAAGTCCAACCGTGCCTCTCCTGTCAGACCTCACCACCCCCATGGCGGCGCTTCGCCGCCGTTTTTGCGTACGAGGGAAGCGCCCGTGAGCTGGTTTTGCTTTTCAAAAACGGGCGGGATGAGCTGGCTCGCGCGTGCGCCCCGTACCTGTGGCGTCGGGCACAAAGCTTCGCTTTGTCTGAAAAACCCACCGTAACCTTCGTCCCCATGCGCCCTTGGCGCCGCCTGCGGCGCGGCTACAACCAAGCTGAGCTTCTAGCCACGGAAGTGGCAAGGTTGGCCTCTTGGCCGCAAAAAAAACTTTTACGGCGGGTGGCTTCCGGAACACAAAAAGGGCAAAGCCGTACATCCCGCCACGAACAGGTGGCCCGCGCTTTTGAACCCACCGGCCCGTCACCCCAGCGCGTGGTGTTGGTGGACGACGTGGTGACCACCGGTGCCACCGCCGCCGCCTGCACCCGAGCCTTGAAGCGGTCAGGGGCAAAGGAAGTGTGGGTGCTGGCCCTGGCGAAAGCCCTCAAGAGGTGAACCATGAGTTTTGTCAACCGTCTCCTCAAAGCGTCCCTCCCTTTTACCCCTAAGTTCATTGTGCGTTTTTTCGCAAAACGCTACGTGGCCGGCGCGAGTCTGGAAGACGCGGTAAGGACCGTGAACCGTCTTATGGGAGAAGGGTGCTGTGCCACCATAGACGTGCTGGGGGAAGCAGTTCGCAACCCCCAGCTGGCATCGCAAGCGGTGGCCGCCTACCGCGAAGTGCTGGCCACCATTACCGAACGGAAGCTCACCGCCAACATTTCTGTGAAGCCCACGCAAATGGGTCTGGGGATTGGGGAGGAACTGGCGCTGGCCAACCTCCGGCAAGTGGTGGCGGAGGCGGCCCGCCTTGGGATTTTCGTGCGCATTGACATGGAAGATGCCACCACCACCGATGCCACCCTCCGCATTTACAAGACGCTGCGCGAGGAGTATTCCAATCTGGGGGTGGTGCTGCAGGCGAGGCTCCGGCGAACCCTTGCCGACGCCAAAAAGCTGGGTAACGAGGGCACAAACGTTCGGCTTTGCAAGGGCATCTACTTGGAGCCCAGAACTATCGCGTATGAAGAACCCGACATTATCCGCTGGGCGTTCGTCCATGCTCTGGAAGCCCTTTTTGCCGGCAACGGCTACGTGGCCGTTGCCACCCACGATGAGTGGCTGATTGAGCAGACTTTGGCTTTAGCAGAGAAAATGCAGGTGCCCCAAGAACGCTTCGAGTTTCAAATGCTCTTGGGGGTGGACCCAGCCTTACGCCGCATTCTCGTCAACGCGGGCCATAAGCTGCGCGTGTACGTGCCCTTTGGCTCCCATTGGTACCCGTACTCGGTGCGGCGGTTGCGGGAAAACCCAAACATTATCAGGGCCGGGCTCGAAGCCTTTTTCCGTCGTCGCCTGGAAGCTTAAACCTTATTCACCAGGTACTTTGCTTCCGCCACGCTGCCGCTGCTCGCCCGGGCACTCACCACCAAAATACCCGTGCCCTTCTCCAACGGTGGGAGGGTGCCTTCGGCCACAAAAACCCCTTCCTCATTCGTAGAACCCGCGGTGAGCACGATGGGCTTGGTGGCCGTGGAAACAAAACGGATTTCCACCTGCGCTGGGATGCCCTTGCCCTCATCTTGGTTCAAGGTCCTCACGGTCACGGCAAAGGGTCTGCCCGCCACCAAGCGCTCGGCCCCCTCCACGTGCAACTTGAGAGTAACGCCGCGGCCTTGCTCCTCCAACCAACGGGCAATCACCTCGTCCAAAGAACGGGAGGTTTCCACCTTGCGGACAGATGCCGCCAATGGCGACCGTGCGACCACCGTAGTATCCCCCTCGTCGCTGGCCGCCGGCTGCGTCAAAAGATCCAGGCGACCCGAGCGGATAGCCTCCACTATCGCCCGATGCTGGCGCTCCATGAGGATGCGAATGGCATTTTCATCCGCCCCCGCTTCCAAGAGGTTGCGGTACTCGGTACGGCGGCTGGCCAGAATTTCGCCGCCCACATAAATAAGGGACTCGATGAGGGGATTTTTTTCACCGCGGTCTTCAGTTTGCACGTGGTAGGTAGTCCCCGCATACTCAATATCGGTGTTGAACCCCGTGAGCACCCCGATACCTCCCGCGCTAATGCTACGAGCGGGGGGCGGAACCTGTCAAACCCAAAGGGTGAAGCCCTTGTGGCCAGTGGGGCACCAGGCGCCGGGGCGCCACCTTTGACTTTCCCCTGTAAACTTGCACCGTGCGTTTCTTGCTTCTCTTTGACATTGACGGCACCCTGATCTCCAGTCAGGGAAAGGCGTTCGCCGCGCTTTTGGGAGCTTTTCGCCAGGTGGTGGGAGCCGAGCCGCGAGTAGAGGGCTACTCTCCCGCTGGCAAAACCGACCCGCAAATCGTTGCTGATCTCCTGGCCACCTTAAACGATAACCAGAAAACGGGAGACCATCTCGCGGCGCGAGTTTTGCGCGCCTATCAAGAGGTCCTCCCCCAGGTCCTCAAGCACGAGCATATTCGTCTCTTACCCGGCGTCGCCCAGTTGCTCCCGGTGCTGGCCATGCACCCGCACGTGGTGTTGGGGCTTTTGACTGGAAACATCCGCGAGGGAGCACAGCTCAAGTTGGAGCTGGCCGGCCTTGCGGGCTACTTTGCCCTGGGTGCCTTTGGCTGCGACTCTCCCAATCGCAACCAGCTCCTCCCCTACGCTTGGGAACGAGCGCAAAGGGCCTTCGGTGTGCGCTTTTCCCCGCAGCAAACCGCAGTGGTGGGAGACACACCGGCCGATGTGGCCTGTGCCAAGGTTTGGGGTGCCAAGGCCATAGTCGTGGCGGGCCATACCCATACCGCTTCTCAGTTAGTGCGGGCGCAACCGGATGCAGTGCTCCCGTCCTTAAGCCCCCAGCTGTTTCTCCCAGTTTGCCTTTCGCTCTTGGCGAGGCCGCGCCAAGGTTAGTCCTCTCCAGCGCCCAAGTCGAAGGCCTTTTGAGTCTTGAGGTACATGGCCTCAATGACGTCCCGGTAGCGCTCGGCCACCACCCGGCGGCGAACTTTCATGGTGGGAGTGAGCTCCCCGGCCTCCAGGGAAAACTCCCGGAAAAGCACGGAAAACCGGCGAATGCGCTCGTGGGAAGCCAACTCCAAGTTCACCTTTTTCACAGCCTCGGCAACCAACCTTTCGGTGTCCGGATGGGCCGCCATTTCCTCGCGGGAAAGCCCTTTCATTCCCTTCTCGGCAAAGTAGGTTTCCAGGTTTTCAAAGTTGGGCACGATGAGCGCGGTCAAGTAGGGGTAGCGATCCCCGATCACCACCGCTTGGGCAATGTACGCGGTCGCCCCTAGCTTGCCCTCGATGGGCTGCGGGGCCACGTTCTTCCCGCCGGACGTTACGATGATGTCTTTCTTCCGGTCGGTAATGAACAGGTAGCCATCGGCGTCAATGTACCCCACGTCACCGGTGTGAAGGAAACCCTCCTTGTCAATGGCCTCAGCGGTGGCTTCCGGTTTGTTCCAGTAGCCCTTCATGATGTTAGGGCCACGGGCCAAGATCTCACCGTCCTCGGCAATGCGCACCTCCACTCCCGGTAACACTTGCCCTGCCGAGCCAATGCGGTTGGCATCTAAGCGGTTGACGGAAATCACCGGCGAGCTTTCGGTGAGCCCATAGCCTTGCAAAATGGGCAGCCCCACAATGTCAAAAAACTCCCCCACCTCGCGGGACAGCGGGGCTCCCCCCGATACCGTGAAACGCAACCGGCCACCCAGGCGCTCCAACACCTTGGAAAAAATGCGGGCCTTGGCGACCGCGTACTGACCCCGGAGGAAAGCCGAAGCTTTTTCCCCCCGCCACTCCGCTTCCTTGACTTTTCGACCTACCGACAAGGCCCAGTGGAACAGACGCCGTTTGGTACCACCTTCCTGCTGAATCTTGGAAAGGATCTTGATGTAGGAGCGCTCGTAAAGGCGAGGCACAGAAACCATGAGGGTGGGCCGAATTTCCGTAAGCTGCATAGGTACTTTTTCGATGGATTCCACGTAGTTGATCTGCACACCGTACTGCAAGAAGACGTAGTCCACCGTGCGCTCGTACGAGTGGGATAAAGGCAAGAAGGACATGGAAATATCTTTGTCAGTAATGGGGAAAAGCGGGCGCACCGCGTTAACTTGAGAGATGAGGTTACGGTGGGTGAGCATGACGCCCTTGGGTTCGCCAGTGGTGCCCGAAGTGTAAATGAGGGTTGCCAGGTCTTCTTCGCCAACCACAGGAAACTCCTTTTGCTTGCGCTTCGGAGGCAAAGGCAAATCGGCAAGACAGCGCAGACCGGGTGCGAGGTCAGGGTCTATACCCACTACCTCCACATCCAGGCCAGAACAAGCCTCCAAAGCCACCCGTGCCCGTTCCTTGCCGGAAACGAAAAGGAGCCTGGCGCCAGCGTCCTGGACGATGTAACGCACGTGGGGCGCCGGCAGGGTGGCGTACAGCGGCACATCCACAGCCCCAACCAGCTGACATGCGAAGTCCACCATATGCCACTCGGGGCGGTTTTCGGAAAAAAGCGCCACTCTGTCCCCGGGACGGATGCCCAGGGCCAAAAGCTTCTGCGCCAGTTCTCTCACCGCCTTTTCGAATTCCTTGACCGTCACCTCCCGCCACCCCCTGCCCTCTTTTATGCGCAGTAAAACCTTACGCGGGGGGAAGTTGCCAACGATATAAAAAAACAGGTCCTGGAGAGTCTTCATCGCCTCCTCCGTTCCTCTCGGGCATTGTACCCAAAACCCATGCTGCCTTCCTGCCCTTCATAATACCCACATGGGACCACGCTTGCGGATGCGCATCGCTTACCTCGGTACCTACTTCGCAGGTTGGCAAAAGCAAGATAACGCTCGTACCGTACAAGGGGAACTGGAAAAGGCCCTGGCCCGTCTCTACCGCCAGCCTGTCTCCACGGTAGGGGCGGGGCGCACCGATGCGGGTGTGCACGCCGCCGCGCAAATCGCCCATTGTGACCCTCCTCTGGCCATTCCCCCGGCGGGTGTTTTGCAAGCGATCAACGGCTTGTTGCCCTGGGATCTGAGGGTTTTACACGTGGCTCCTGTCCCTTTTTCCTTTCACGCCCGGCGCTCAGCGGTGGGCAAGCGTTACTGTTACCGGCTTGCCTGGGGGAAGCTGCTTCCCCCGTGGGAAGGGCTTCGCCGGCTGTGGCTGCCGCGGCCACCCGACCTGGAAATGCTGGCAAAAGCTTTGCGTTTGCTCCCCGGAGAACACGATTTTCTCTGTTTTTCCCTTTCCGGACACACAGGACACGGCACGAGGGGGACGGTACGAACTCTTTTCGTTGCGGCCTTGACTGGCGGTCAAGGGAAGGCGGACATCGTCTTTGAGGGGGACGGGTTCTTGCGGGGTATGGTCCGTCGCCTGGTGGGAGCGGCGCTGGAGGTGGCCCAAGGACGCCAAGAGCTTTCCTGGCTTCAGGGTCTCCTGGCTGCCAAAGGAGGGCTCCCCCCAGCCCCCACAGCGCCGCCTCACGGGCTCACCCTGGAGCGGGTTTTTTACCGTCGGCCTCAGCGCTGGGGTACGCCCCCGTAAAAAGTGCCGGACTTTGCACTTTTACAGACGTGTTAGACTGCCGCGGTCCATGAAGGACGTGGATCGCATCGCGCCGCCTGGTAGCGAGGAGCGAAGGCTCCTGGAGAGCATCCCACGCGAAAGGTTTCCCAAGCATGTGGCCATCATCATGGACGGCAACGGCCGGTGGGCCAAAAAAAGGGGCTTGCCGCGGGTAGAGGGCCACAGGGCCGGTATCGAAGCGGTCCGTAGCGCGGTGGAGGCGGCTGGTTGCCTGCAAATCCCGGTGCTTACGCTGTATGCCTTTTCCACCGAGAACTGGCGGCGCCCTCGCTGGGAAGTGCTTACGCTCATGGCGCTTTTGAAGGAGTACCTGCACAAGGAACTCCATACGTTGGTGGAAAACAACATCCGCTTTCGTCCCATTGGCCGTATCCAGGAGTTGGAGCCGGAGATCCAAAAGGGTCTCGCCCAAGCGGTGGAAGCGACGGCTTCAAATACAGGCCTTTTTTTCCAAATTGCCCTTAACTACTCGGGGAGGGCAGAGCTTACCGACACGGTACGAGAAGCCGTTCGCTTAGCGCGGGAGGGACGCCTGCGCGAAGAAGAGGTGGATGAGGCGTGGGTGACGGCCCACCTGGCCACCGCCGGCACCCCGGACCCCGACCTCCTCATCCGCACTTCCGGGGAAATGCGCATTTCCAACTTCCTGCTGTGGCAAATTGCCTATACCGAGCTTGTCATTACCCCGGTGCTGTGGCCCGACTTTCGTGCTCGCGACCTCATTGCTGCTGTGGCCGACTTCGCCAAGAGGGAGCGGCGGTTCGGGGGGGTTCCGGAAGAAACGGAGGAAAGCTAGGTGGGGGCCCGGGAAACCACGGCTTTTGTTTTGCTGCCCATCATCCTCGCTGCCATCGTGTGGCTTCCACCTTGGGTTTACCTGACGGCAGTGATGGTGGTGGGGCTTCTGGCAGCCTGGGAGCTGGTGGCACTTTTTCGCCTCAAGGGTCATCCCGTGCTGCTGGTGCCCACGTTGGCTGCCAGCGGCGTCGGGGCCGTGGTGGTATGGCAGCAGGACCTGGAGCTCTGGGCTTGGTTCACCGGTGCCTTGCTGCTCCTGCTTCCGGTTGTGTACCTTTTGCTGCGCGGTCCAGTGGCAGGGGCCAGCGCCGCCATAGCCGGCTCTTTTTTTGTAGCCTTTTACTTTGCCGTCACCGTGGGGGCTATGGGGCTTTTGCGCTTGAGCTTTGGTGCCCAGTTGGGGTGGAAGGTGGTGCTGCTGCACTGCCTCACCATTTGGGGTGGTGATTCCGGCGCGTACTACGTGGGGGTGCGGTGGGGCAAACATAAGCTGGCCCCCAGGGTGAGTCCGAAAAAATCCTGGGAGGGTATCCTCGGGGGCACGGCACTGACGTTTTTTGGGGTGTGGTTTTGCCGAACGGTGTTTTTTGGCGAGCTCCCGTGGCCGGTGGCGTGGGCGGAAGCCATTTTGCTTTCAGTTTTAGCGCCTTTGGGTGACTTGGTGGAATCCCTGTTTAAAAGGGATGTGGGCGTTAAAGACTCCTCAGACCTTATTCCCGGTCACGGTGGTTTTTTGGACCGCACGGACTCGCTATTCTTTTCTGCACCGTTTACCTGGGCGTTGCTGACTTTGAGCTTGCCACGGTGAAGGTCCTCAGCATCCTTGGTTCCACTGGCTCCATCGGCACCGCCACTTTGGATGTGGTGCGCCATTTTCCAGACCGTTTCCAGGTGGTGGCCTTGGCCGCGGGTGGCAACCTGGAGCTTTTGGCACGCCAAGTTGAAGAGTTTCAGCCGCGCTTGGTGGCCGTGGCCGACGAAGAAAAAGCGCTGACGCTCGCCCAACGCTTTCCCATGCTGCCGGTGCTCGCCGGTGAGGAAGGGCGGCTCGCGGTGGCCACGTACCCCCAAGCCACCACCGTGGTGGCGGCGTTGGTGGGGGCGCTGGGGTTGCCGGCCACATATGCAGCGGTGCAGGCAGGCAAAGAGCTTCTCTTGGCCAACAAGGAAACGCTGGTGGTAGCTGGGGAGCTCATCATGGCCGAGGCCCGCCGCCGCCAGTGCCGGATTATCCCGGTGGATTCGGAGCACAACGCGCTTTTTCAGGCCCTGCAGGTAGGGCCTCCCGGGACGGCCCGGAGGCTCATCCTCACGGCATCGGGGGGGCCTTTTCGCACCACGCCCCTCTCCGAGCTGGCCCGGGTCACCCCGGAGCAAGCCTTGGCCCACCCCACTTGGCGCATGGGCGCCAAGATTTCCGTGGACTCAGCTACCATGATGAACAAGGGGCTTGAAATTATCGAAGCTCACCACCTCTTCGGTTTCCCCTCCGAGGCCATTGACGTGGTGGTGCACCCCGAAAGCCGGGTTCACGCGCTGGTGGAGTACGTGGATGGTACCCTCATGGCCCAGCTTTCGGTAAACGACATGCGCTTCCCCATCCTCTACGCGCTGGCGTACCCCGAGCGCTTAGCCAGCCCTTTTGGTACGCTTGACCTGGTGGCGGTGGGGAGCTTGCACTTCGAGCCCCCTGATGAGCATCGCTTCCCAAGTTTGGCCCTGGCCCGCCAGGCACTGCAAGCGGGGGGCACGGCACCGGCGGCACTGAACGCTGCCAACGAAGTGGCGGTGGAGCTTTTTCTCGCCGGCCGCCTTCCCTTTTTGGGAATTGCCGAGCTGGTGCGCAAGGTCTTGGAAGAAGAGCCGGCGGCGCCCTTGGCCTCCTTGGAAGAGGCGCTGGCCGCGGATCAACGGGCACGGGCGAGGGCAAGGGAGTGGGGAGCCCGCCTCGCCCTGTGAAGAAGGGACGGCCATGCTGGTAAACGCTTTGAGCTTGATCGTGGTCATTGGTGTTTTAGTGCTCCTCCACGAAGGCGGCCACTTTTTGGCGGCCCGTTTGGTGGGGGCACCGGTGGCGGTGTTCTCCGTGGGTTTCGGCAAGAGACTCTTCGGTTTTCGCTGCGGGGGTACGGACTTCCGCTGGAGCCTCATTCCGCTGGGGGGGTACGTCCGGATTTTGGGCTTAGGACCCGATGAATCGGACGTGGTGCAGGCGGGACACGCTCCCGTACCCCTTCTGCCGCGCTGGAAGCGGGCAGTGATCTTGGTGGCGGGACCTTTCGCCAACGTCGTGGGGGCCCTCGCCTTTGTGGCTCTCGCCTTCAACCTGGGGGTGGAGGTGCCGGCTTGGCAGGACCAAAAACCAGTGGTGGGGTGGGTGGATCCGTCCTCGCCAGCAGCGGAAGCGGGCATCAAAGCCGGGGACGAGGTGATGGCGGTGGATGGGAAAGCCATCAAGCGCTGGCGGGATCTGGAGATGGTGACGATTTCCTCCCCTAACCGCGTGCTTTTGGTGCAGTTGCGCCGTGGCAGCGAAAACCTCGCCGTTACCTTAAAGCCCAAGAGCGTGAGCCGCTACGCCTTGGGGTGGGCGGGTCTGGCCCCTCCCATCCCCGCCGAAGTGCAACGGGTCATGCCAGGCTCGCCGGCAGAAGCCGCAGGGCTTTTGCCCGGTGACCGCATCGTGGCCGTGGACGGCCACCCCGTGGAGCACTTCTTCGACGTGGTGCGGCTGGTGGGGGAAAGGGCGGAAAAAGAGATTTCCTTGCAGGTGATGCGCGGTGGCGAGCTGGTGACGCTTGCGGCCACACCCAGGAAAGAAGCAGGGCAGGGAAAGCTGGGGATTCCCATGCCATCTTGGCAAGCCATCCGCAAGCTTCCCCTCGGCCCCGCCGTGGCGGAAGCGGCGTTGGAATGCCGGAGAATGACGGCAGAAACGCTGTGGGTACTGTCCCGCATGGTTACGGGCCGGGCTTCCCTTCGCCAAATGTCCGGCCCCATTGACATTGCCAAGTTTTCTGGGGAGGCGGCAAGGTCAGGTTTGGTGCCGCTCATTTGGCTTCTGGGTGTGATTTCGCTGCAGCTGGCCATCTTCAACGCCTTGCCCATCCCCATCTTGGACGGTGGCCACTTGCTCATCGTGGCGGTGGAAAGCGTGCGGCGACGGGATTTTTCCTTCAAAACCAAGGAACGCATCACCAACGTGGGTTTTTGGCTGATCATGGCCCTTATCCTGTTCGTGCTAGCCAACGACCTCGTGAAGAACCTCCCCGCCCTCTGGCCTCGCTCCCATCCCTAGCGCCGAGGAAGCCAGCTACGGAGGCGAGCGAGCGCTTCTTTTACCGCTCCGTTTTTGGGTCCAGGCGGGATTTCCAGAACGCATGGCACATCAGCCAAGGATGGTTCTTGTAGGAGCTTTGCAAAAAAAGCCTCACCCAGCTGTCCCTCGCCTGGGGGTGCATGGCGATCCCGCCGACTTCCCAAAGGTACGGGCGTGTCGTTGATATGGACCAGCCGTAAGCGAGGGAGGAGACCCGCTTCCGCAAGCTCAGCTAACGCTTGTTCCCAACCACCGTGGCGCAGGTCGTAAGCGCACGCCCAAAGATGCGCCGTATCCAAGCACAGGCCGAGCATCTCCGCCTTCCCCCAAAAACCCTCGCCCAGGGCGTACAGCTCGCCCACCCGCGCGCCCAGGAGGCCTCCGCCACCGGCTGTGTTTTCCAACAACAACGGTGCACCGCTGGGAACCTGTGCCAAGATTTCACCCACAAGCTTTCGAACGCGCGCCACAGCCTGTTGCTTGCAACTTCGTCCTGCCGATCCCGGGTGCACCACCACACCGGCAAGGCCTAAGCGCGACCCCAGTACCAGTAAGTCCGTTACCAACGCCGCCGATCGCTGCGCCAGTTTGGGGTCCTCCGCGGCCAGGTTGACAAGGTAAGGGGCGTGGGCAAAGACTGCCCCACGCACCTTTGAAGCCATCATCATCTGCGCAAAAAGCGTGATAGCCTCGGGATCTTCCGGCGGTCGCTCCCACCTTCCCGGCGGTTGCAGGAATATTTGCAGTGACTCAAGGCCCAGCTTTTGAGCGGCTTCCAGCGCCCGATGCCATCCGCCAGCGGTGGAAAGGTGCGCTCCTAGCCTAGGCATGCCGTTATGCTAACCTCTCGGGGTCATGAAGGGCGGCAAGCTCTTAGCGACGTTGGGGGCCTTACTGGGGGTGGTATTAGGTGCCCCCGTCGCCTTATGGTTGGTGCTTTGGCTATCCCTGCAGGCTTCCGCGGTGAAGGTTCCAGCAGTGGAGGGGCAGTCACCGGAAGCGGCGGCTCGGGTTTTGCAAGCAGTAGGGTTGGTGCCGCGGCTGCAAAACCCGGTACCCGACCCCACCCACCCGGTGGGTACTGTTGCTCGGCAGCGGCCGGTGGCCGGCTTTCAGCTTAAGCGCGGCTCTAGCGTGCTGCTTTACCCCTCGTTGGGGGTTGCAGGGCTCGCGGTGCCCGATGTGGTTGGTTTGCCGCCGGCAGCGGCGGCAGCACAACTGGAACAAGCAGGCCTCGCGGAAGGGGAGCACGCAGAAGTTGCGGGCGAAGGCGTGGCTACGGTGGTGATCGCCCAATCCCCTGCGCCGGGAAGCCTCTTGGCACCGGGTTCCCGGGTGTCCCTCCTGGTAAACCGGCAAGTCCGGGAAAGAGCCGTGGTGATGCCGGATGTGGTGGGGGAACCCGTGGAGGTGGCGCAAGGGTGGCTTTCCCGTTGGGGTTTTCGCCTCGACGCTGTGCAGCCAGTACCGTACCCGGGTTTGCCCTCCGGCGTCGTGGTGAAACAACAGCCTCCGGCTGGTGGACCGGCGATTGTGGGTTCGGGAGTGATCCTATGGGCCAGCCGGTGAAACCACTGAAAGTGGCGCCCTCGTTGCTAGCGGCTGACTTCACGCGGCTGGGTGAAGAAGTCAAAGACGTGGAAGGGGCTGGCGCGGACTTGCTACACCTCGATGTCATGGACGGGGTTTTTGTGCCGAACTTAAGCTTCGGCCCGGTGGTTTGCCAAGCGGTGCGGAACGTTTCATCCTTGCCTCTGGATGTCCACCTCATGGTAACCAACCCGGAGGTACTGGTGGAACCCTTTGCCGCTGCCGGCGCCAGTCGGCTTTCTGTGCACGTGGAGGCGGTAACGCACCTGCACCGGCTCTTGACAAAAATTGGCGAGGCTGGGATGGTCCCTGGCGTGGCCTTGAATCCCCTGACCCCGCTTTCCAGCCTGGAAGAGGTTTGGCCGTTCGTGGGTTTTATCGTGCTCATGACCGTGAACCCGGGGTTCGGGGGCCAAAGCCTGATCCCCCAAGCCACGGAGAAGCTGGCAAGGCTTTCAGAGATTCGCGCGCGTGTGGCCCCGCACGTGGAGTTGGTGGTGGATGGGGGCGTTACGGTGGCAAATGCTCCCGCCTTGCGGCAAGCAGGGGCTGACACGCTGGTGGCAGGAACAGCGGTGTTTGCCGCCACCGACCGCCGCTTGGCCATTGCGCAGTTGAAGGGGGGAGCTTAAATGTGGCGAGCGGGCGTGGTGGCTTTGTACGTGCTCTTGCTCTTGGCGTGCGCTTCCGCCAAAAAACAGGAGGATCTCTTTCTCGCCGAGGTCAGCCAAATGAGCAAAGAGGGGATCCTGGCGAAAGGTGACGCCTTGGCAGCGAAGAAGAAGTTCGTGGAGGCCCGTAGGTACTACGCTTTTCTCGCCGACTCCTTCCCCAACGACCCCTTAGGGCGGCAAGCTGCCCTTAAAATCGCCGATACCTTTTTTGCCAGTAAGGATCCGGAGTCGCAAGCCGAGGCGCAGGTGCGTTACAAGGACTTTGCCACTCGCTTCCCCAACGATCCGCACCGCGCCTACGCTTTGCTCATGCTGGGCCGCACCTACCTGCAGCAAGCGAAGGGGCCCTTGCGGGATTTGACCCCAGTTCGGCAAGCAGCGGAAAGCTTCCAGCAAGTGGTGGCTCTCTTTGCGGAAAGTCCCGAGGCGCAAGAGGCACGGGTTCTTCTGGCCAAATGCCGCGAGGATTTGGCCACCCACGAGCTGTTGGTGGCCCGTTTTTACTTGCAGGTAGGGGCCAAGGAAGGCGCACGCAACCGACTTCACTACTTGCTTCGAAATTACCCTGAGACCGCGGCCGCAAAAGAAGGAGAAGCACTCCTTAAGCAGCTTGCGGCCGAGGAAAAGGTGCCGGCAAGCACCGGCAATACTTGACGGCGTGGCACCATAGAGTTAGGCTAACGTAGGAGTCAAAGTCGATGAGGGAGGAAAAGCCAGTTATGGGTCGCATAACCGCATGGGTACTTGTGGTGTTGTTGTTCCCTGGCTACCTCATGGCCCAAAAGCAAAGCGGGCCACCACCCCAGCCGCTGCACAAGGTTGGGGACCACTGGACGCCGTATCAGCCACCCCAGGAGTTTCCTCCCGACGCTCAGGTGTACATCATTCAGCCGGGGGACACCCTGTGGGCCTTAGCGCAGAAGTTCCTGGGAAACCCTTACCTGTGGCCGCAGCTTTGGGAGCAAAACCAATACATTCGCGATGCCCACTGGATTTACCCGGGGGACCCCTTGGTGGTAGGGGTGAAGGCGGTGGAAGCGCCCACGCCCGCTGGGGAGGCGGCGGTTCCTGCGCCAGAGACCGAAGTCCCCGCTGCTCCTGTGGCCCTGCCAGCTTTGGGGTGGGAAGCCAGGGAAACTGGGGGAGAGGAGTTGGTGCCCCTGGGCTCGGAGGATGATATTCACTGCTTCGTGTACCTGGACACGGAGGGCGAGGCTTTGCCCTTGAGCATCGTTTCGGCGGAAAGAATTGGCTATCAGGCGCGCTTCGCCACTGGCGATATCGTCTTCATTAACGGCGGTGAGGCCGAAGGTATCAAGGCCGGCGATGAGTTCTTCGTGGTGAGCCCGGATCGCGTCGTCAGGCACCCCACCACAGGCGCCAAGCTGGGGCGGGTGGTGCGCTACCTGGGACACCTGCGGGTCATTTGCACCCAGGAACACTCCGCCACGGCGGAAATCATGGCTTCTTGCGATGCTATTCCTTTGGGTGCCAAGCTCAAGCCTTTTGAGGCCATCCCCATCCCTATGGCCCCCAAGACCGCGGCAGCTACCCGCTGTGACGCCGCATCCGGCAAGGCACGGGGCTTTATCGTGTACTCCAAGGACAACGTGGAGAGCCTGGGACAAGACCATCTGGTGGTGGTGGATTTGGGCGAGGCGGACGAGGTTCAACCTGGGACCTTTTTGACCATTTACCGCGAAAACCCAGTCCCCGGGCTGCCGCGGATTGTTTTGGGTCAGGGGGCAGCCCTCACCGCCGGCCCCCATTGGGCAACGGTGAAACTCTTGGCCACGGATGGGCCGGTGTACGTGGGTGATAGGGTGGAAGTGCGGTGATGGCAACCGAGCCCGTGCGCTCCCCATCCCTTGCGGAGATGGCTCAGGCCTTAAACGTGCTTTTTCAAGGGATGTTGGATCGTTCTCTGAGCTTGGAGGAGGCGGTGTGGACCTTTGAGGTGCGCTACGTGGAGGCTGCCGTGCAACGCTGCGGTGGAAGCATCCAGCGGGCGGCGGCGCTCCAAGTGCACCGCAACAGGCTGCGTGTAAAGCTGAAGAGGTTTGCGCAGCCATCGAGCTAATGTGGCCTTCGCCACCTCTTTTCGGGAACTGGGGTTGGCCTATGCGGCGGCCGCCTGTGGGTTTGTGCTGGCCGGCGCTGTAGCGAGGTTCGGTGTGAGCGTGGCTTCCCTGGACCCCGGTGTTGAAGGCGAGGAACGTTGGTACGAGATCGTTACCGCGCAAAAGCAGCACAGCATCCCCGAAGAAATCCGGCACGCAGCTCTTGCCGAGGGCGTAGACCCAGCGTTGGTGGCGGCCATAGTGCAGGTGGAGTCGGGCTTTAATCCGAAAGCCTACTCGGAAAAAGGCGCCGTGGGGCTCATGCAGGTGCTCCCCGAAACCGCCACGCTGGTGGGGGTCGCCTCGCACCATGAGCCGGAGGCAAATTTAAGAGCAGGTTGCCGGTATTTACGGTTACTTTTCCAGGACTTTGGCGGCGACGTAGAGCTGGTTTTGGCTGCGTACAATGCCGGTCCAGGGGCGGTGTACAAAAGCGGCGGCATTCCCCCTTACCGAGAGACGCAAGCATTCGTGCGGAAGGTAGAGGAAGCTTACCGAAAGCTCACCGGCCAGCCGTTAGCCACGGCTAGGTTTGGTTTTTGGGCTCCGTAGGCTCCTTGGGCTTTTCTTCGCCACGGAGAGCATTGCGGAAGTTTTTTATCCCCTCCCCTAGACCTCGCCCTAACTGAGGCAGCTTGCTCGCCCCGAAAATCACGATAACAATGAGAAGAATGAGCAGCAGCTCGGGCACGCCAATCGAGCCAAACATACGCCCTCCTCGGCGGATTATAGTCCTTTCCTTGCCGAAAGTTTTTCCAAAACTGCAAGCAGCGTGCTGGGGCCCCGTAGGGTCCAAACCGCCTGCCAGGTGTTGGTGGCAACCTCTGGGATGAGCCTTTCGTAATCGTTTCGGCCCTGCCTTACCAGCTTCAGGAAGGTCCCCAAAGCTTTAAGACCCCTTTGTGCCGCGCACTGCACGAATCGGTCTTCCCAGTTCCCCTCCCACTGTAAGACCTGCGCCGCCGTAGCGACAAGGGATGCCGGGAGCAGCGTGCTTCCCCCTCGCTCCCGGAGAAGGGAGGCCACGTCATAGGTGTCCGGTCCCCAGCGCAGGTCCTGGAAGTCCACCGCCTTGAGGCCATGGGGCGAAGCCAACAGGTTGTCCAGGTGAAAGTCGCGGTGGCAAAGGCGGTAAGGGTGGGCGGTGAGGTCCACAGCCAAGCTTCGGCAAAACTTGAGGACGGGAGCCGAGGGGGGCTTCCCCAGACCTGCGTACTGGAGAAACTGCTGGAGCTCCCGAAAAAAGAGCTCCTGGTCAAAGGGAGGGTTCCAAGGGCAGGGACCTCGGTACGCTTGGAACGCCGCTAGAACGCTGAGCAACTGCTCTTGGACCGCTTGTGGGTTGGTGGCCACTGCTTCCCGTGCCCCTACCCTTCCCAGGTCCTCCACAAGCAGCGCTCCCCGCAGTTCTACGAAAAGCTGCGGTACCGGCAAGCCTTGACGCCAGGCCCAACGAAACACGGCAGCATGGCGACGTACGGTAGGCTCCGCCTCCGCTGGATAAAGCATAAGCACCACGCTTTGCCCAGCGCCCACAGGGAGCCGGAAAAACCGCCGCAGGGAGGCGTCGGAGATCAAGGGCTCGCAGGCGGCGGGGCGCAAGCCCAGCCGCGCCAGTTGCCCACCAAGAGGCGAAGTCTGGCACCTGGCGGCAGGGGAATAGGTAGCATCCACAAGTGGTATTCTAGCTATGGCATGACGTCGGAGACCTCACCCCGCGACTTGGAGGGCGTTCTTGGCGCCTTAGCCGAGGCCTTAGGGCGGGTCGCTAGCCGCGACCCCCGCTTGCGGCCTCTCTTTTTGGAGCTCAAAAAGCTTGGGCTGGAGGCTCGGCTGGTGTTAAAGGTACGCATTGCCAGGCCGGGTTCCGCTGGATTTGCCATTGAAATTCAACCGCCATGGACCCAAGGGTGGAACCGCGAGGACGTGGAAGCGTTGCACGCCCTGGGTATTGCTTTGGAGAGCGATGACCAACAGGTTTTCCCGCCGGAACCTGATGGGCGTTCCCGCCGCTGAGCTTGGCGCGTTTCTGGCCAGCCTGGGGGAGCCGCCCTACCGCGCCAAGCAGTTGCAACACTGGATTTGCAGGAGGCTGGCGGCAAGCTTTGAGGACATGAGCGATTTACCCAAAGGGCTGCGGACACAACTGCAATCCCTAGCCTACCTTGCTGATCCCGTGGTGTTGGACGTGCACCGGGCCAGTGACGGGACCGCAAAATACGCGTTGCAACTGGAAGACGGTTTGGTAGTGGAGGCCGTGGCCATGCCCATGGAAGGCCACACCACCCTTTGTTTGTCTTCCCAGGCTGGTTGCGCCGTGGGCTGCCGGTTTTGCGTGACGGGCGCTTTGGGCAGCGGCCGCAACTTACGAGCCCACGAGATCTTCGGGCAGTTCCGCGTGCTCATGCGTGAGGAAGGCTTGGTGGGAAAAGGCGTTAACGTGGTTTTCATGGGCATGGGTGAGCCACTTTTGAACCTTTCGCACCTTGTGGAAGCGCTTAACTTTTTGAGCGAAACGGTGAGCCTGCGCCGTATCACCCTGTCCACCGCTGGGGTAGTGCCCAAGCTTTACGCCCTGGCGAAACTCCCCCGTCGCCCTAACCTTGCGGTTTCTCTCAACGCCACCACTGACGAAAAGAGGGCCTATCTCATGCCGGGGGTGGCTCGCTGGTCACTAGCCGAGCTTATTGGTGCCCTAAAGGCGTACCCTTTGGAGGCAGGTCGGAGAATCACCATCGAGTACGTGCTGATCTCGGGCATAAACGATTCCCTATGGGATGCTCGCCGCTTGGTGCAGTTGCTTTTGGGGTTAAGGGTGAAAGTAAACCTCATCCCGTTAAACCCGGATCCCCGTTTTTTGCCAGGCCTCGTGCCCCCATCGGAAAGCGTCATCAACGCCTTTGCCGCGCACCTCGCGGCGGCCAACCTCAACGTTACAGTTCGCTGGAGCAAAGGGCTTGAGGTGGCTGCGGCCTGCGGCCAACTCCGTGGCCAGCTCAGAGTGCAGGCCCCCTCCCCGCCCGCGCCTTAAGGTTTCGGCAGCACCACCGCCGTCCACTGCCGTCCCGCTCGGGTGCCGTCTCGGCGGTACGAGTGGTGATGGGGACTGCACGCGGTACACCCCGGGAGGAGGCGGATGCTGGTCGGTGGCAAGCCCGCTTGCAGGAGGGCGGTGTGGACGCAGCCCTGGAGGTGTACCCGCCCGTCGGTAACCCACTGGCGCAGGGCCCCAAGACGCTTCCTAAGCGCTGCCACTACTTCCGGGCCCACCGCATAGTGGCAGGGGCCAACGCCCACCCCAACAACCGCCTGCAGCTCTGCGGGTACCACGCCAAACTGGGCGTAAAGCTGGCGCACTGCCTTACCAAGGATGCCGGCGGCCAAACCTCGCCACCCAGCGTGGACGATGCCCACCACGCCACCGCCAGCCAAGACCACGGGCACGCAGTCGGCGGTTTGCACCGCCAGTGCCACCCCCCGTTCCGCGGTAATGAGGGCGTCGCACACGCCCACCACAGAAAGCTGAGGTGGCTGGGGCGCCCGTCCGCTGAAGGTGAAAACCAAATCGGTGTGCCGTTGCTGAGGGACCAAAACGCTTGCTTCAAAACCAAGGGCTTGCGATACCAGCGCCGGCAAATCCTCAAAAGAAAACCCCACCGGGCACGCGCGGGCGTCGGCAAAGAGGGCGGTGGCTTCCGCCACCGGCATGATCGTTACGCCTTCGGTACCCACGAGAAGCGATGCTACACTGCCGCAGCGTGCTTGCAAAGGGCTTGGGGGAATTGGGGCGTGAGCGCGTAAGGGCTAGGCTAACCGCGATGATTCGCTTGGAAAGCGTAACCAAAACCTATCGGGGGCGGCCGGCGCTGGTGGGTATTTCCGCCGTGGTGGAAAAGGGTGAGTTCGTGTTCCTCACCGGCCCTTCGGGAGCTGGCAAAAGCACGCTTTTGCGCCTTTTGTACCGGGCGGAAGTACCCGATGCCGGGCGCGTGGTGGTGGCGGGGCAGGACCTTTCTGCCCTCAACCGCCGTGAGGTAGCTGAGCTGCGCCGCCGCATGGGCGTGGTTTTTCAGGACTTCAAGCTCTTACGGCGGCGCACGGTGGGGGAAAACATCACCTTTGTGCTGGACCTTTTGGGGTTGCCGGAGAGGGAGCAGCAGCGGCGTGCGTACCACGCGCTTCGCCAGGTAGGTTTGCAGCACCGTCTTTCCGCATTCCCAGAGGAACTCTCCGGGGGCGAACAACAGCGGGTGGCCGTAGCCCGCGCCCTCGTGGTGCAGCCAGAGCTCATCCTCGCTGACGAGCCTACCGGCAACTTGGACCCGGAGCGTTCCCACGAGCTTATGGCTTTTTTCCGGGAGGCTAACTACCGTGGAACCACGGTGGTAGTGGCTACCCACGACGTGTCTCTCATTGCCGCCCACCCCGCCCGTACCTTGGTGCTGGAGCGGGGACGCTTGGTCCAGGACCAATGGGGTTCACCATGAGGCAGCATCTGTGGCGGGAGGTAGCGCGGCAACTGCGGGAAGCTCGCGGCATGGCCTTGGTGGCAGTTTTACTGTTGGCCGTGGGTGGGGCCTGGGCCATGCTGGCGGCTAGCTTCCTGCAATGGGGGCGCGCGGGTTTGCTCCGCGCTGCCAGCCAAACAGTGGTGGTGGCGGTTTTGGTGGAGGGGGCCAACCCCGCCCTATTGCAAGCTAGCGTGGCGTCACGCTTTCCGCAAGCAAAAAGCGTGGCCCTATCCCCTCGGGAACTGGGCCAAACCCTCGCCGGCTGGGCCGGCGGTGCGGCCGCCGAAGGCCTTCTGCCAGCAGCGGTTTCGGTGACGGTGCCCGCCAGCCAAGCGCAAGCCTTGGGGGAGTTCTTGCGCTCGCAGCCGGCAGTGGCGGTGGTGAGCTCTTCCCAGGAATGGGTGGACCCTGCCCTTGCGGGATTTTCTTTGGCGTTGCGCCTTGCTGGCCTTTTGGCCACGATTTTGGTTTTTGCCTTTGGCGCTTTGGTGGTGTTGGTGGTGAGGCTTTTGGTTTTGTCGCACGCCGACGAGATTGCCATCATGCGCCTTATCGGTGCGCACGAGGAGGACATCAGGGCACCGTACCTGGTGGCGAGCACGCTCTTGGGGGTGGTTGGGGGCGCGGCTGGCGTGGGCTTGGCGCTTTTGGGGAAGTTTCTTCTGGACCCATGGGTAAGGCTGCCGCCCTTGCCCCACACTTATTTTTTGCTCACGCTCCTGGCCGGAGGCGTTGCCGGCGCCCTAGGAGCGGCGGTGGGCACCCGTTCCCTTCCCCAGGAACCTTAAAGCCCCGCCGGTTCTCGGGGCTTTTCCACTTCTGGCAGGCTTGTTAGGACTTCGGCGTAGGCATCGGCGCTCCTCCCCGCAGGCGCCGTAGTTCTTCCTGGGTCTTACGGATTTCTTCGATACGCCGTGCTTCCTCGTCAGCCTTGAGGTTTTGCTCGTACTTCGCTTGCTTGTCGCGCATTTCCGCGACTTTGCTAGGGTTGCCCGCTTCTTGATACGCTTGCTCCGCCTCTTTGTAGCGCTTTTGCTTATCCAGCACAAAGCCCAAAGAGCTGTAAATCAAGCGCCGGAGGTGAGCATCCGGACTTTTGGTGAGCGCTTCCCGGAAATGCTTTTCAGCTTTAACCACGTCCCCCTTGCCCTGGGCGCATTGGCCGCGGTAATAGGTGGTCAAGGCGTTTTCCACGCCCGCCTTATCGAGCCAGGCGAGGCTTTCGTCGTAGCGGTCTGCTCCCAGGTACCCCTCGGCGGCCAAAAGCGCCAACTCAGGGGAAGGCCTCTTTTCGTAGGCTTTGGTGGCTACCGTGGCCGCTTGGTTGTACAGTGAGTTAGCCTCCTGGCCTTTGACCATGCGCGCGGCGCGCAAACCAGTGGTGGCGGCGGTCTTACCCAGCGCAGGGTCTCCTGAAAGTTCAAACGCCCGTCGGTAAGCGTTGAAAGCCTCCGCGTCCTTACCTGCTCGCGACAAAGCGGCGCCGTAAATAGCCCAAGCGTCGGCCTGTTGGGGAGCGGCTTGCGTGGCCGAGCGGGCGGCGTCCACCGCACCAGGGGTGTCGTTGGTGGCGAGCTTTGCGCGCGCCAAAGTAGTGAGCACCACAGCCCTTTGCTCCCCCTTGAGGGTTTCCACCGGCAAAACCTGCAACACCTTCACCGCTTCTCCAGCCTTACCCAAATCCACAAGTAACAGCGCCAAGGCGCGGGCAAAGGCCGGATTGGTGGGTTCCATTTGGTTGGCCTTTTGGTAGTTGGCCAGTGCCTGATCCTTGCGCCCTAGCTTCTCCTGGCATGCGCCCACGTAGTAGTAGGCACCGGCATAGTTGGGGTTTTCCTCGAGGACGGCTTGGAACTCCTTAAGCGCGCCCGCGTAGTCCCCCTTCTTGTACAGCGAGACAGCGGCGTTCCAGTCGGCCGCCCACAGCCCCGTTGCCACCACCAACGAAAGAAAACGCCCTACCCATTTCATCCTCATTGCCCCCTTTGTTACAACTGAACCAACGGGGTTACTCGCCGGAGAAACTCTCCCGCTTCTTCCCCGCCTTTGAGCAGCGAAATCGCCCTCGCCAGCTGGTCCACCATGCTTTGCACGGCACTCATGCCCTTGCCGCGTTCAATTTCGGTGCGGGCCAGTCGGTACTGCTTTTCCACGGTGATAGCCCCCCCAGGACCAACGATCTCCTCAGCAACCTTGCGAATGTTTTCGGTAAGCGCCAAAAGGGTGGTTACCGAAGGTCCGGCCGGTGCACCCTGCGGTGCTTCTTCCCCAGGCGAACGCAGACCAATGAGGCCCGAGGTGATAAGGCCAAAAAGAGTCTTGCACAAATCGAAAGCCGAAAGCTTAGTTACCTCCTCCAGCTGACGGATCGAGCGCTGACCATCGATTTTGGTAACCACCACCCACTCCTGGGGGGAAAGGGTAACCTGATCATGGCCTGGTTCCCGAGGCAAAAAATACGGAATGAGGTCTAGGGAGGGGATGCGCTTTTGCAAAACTCGCCACTCATCCAACCGCCGTGCCGCTTCCATCATCAACGACGCGTTGGATTTGGTGATGGTTACCTGGTCCGACTCCACCTGCGGGGTAAAGATGAACTGCCCGCGTTGCCAAATGGCCATTTCGTACACGGCGTTTTCCCCGCGCAGGTTACCCACATACGCATCTACGATTTGACCATCCTTCAAGAAGATCTTGCCGACGATTCCCCCGTCGCCCGAAAGCGTGAACACTCCTGTTTTACCCGACACCGACACCAACTGGATCACGTCGGGAAGGGCAAGGTCAGCAAGGGAACCTTGAAGTGCCATGCCGCTTCCTTACTGGAGCCGGAAGTTCACGGTCACCACGATGATAACCTCCACTGGCCTCCCGTTAAGCGTCGAGGGCTCCCATCGCCACTGCTTAACCGCTTCCACCGCCGCTTCGGTGAGTCCCATGGAAAGCCCACGGAGAACCTTCACGCTCTTGGGGCTGCCGTCCTTACTCAAAACCACCTCAAGGATTACCGGTCCTTGGACCTTAGCCCTGCGGGCGATTTCGGGATAAACGGGATCCACGTGTTTAATCCGACGCGGCTCCTTAAGCTGACCACCCACGCGGATTGGCCCCTCATCTTCGGGAGCCGGCGGCGGGCCGATGTCCCCGAACACTGCCTCGGGCGGCAACGGAGTGTGCGGAATGTCCTCTTCGGGCTCGTACTGGCGTACCGGTTCAGGCTCGTCTGGGGTGGGGTCGGGAATGGGTACACGTACGGTCCGGGGTTTGAGGATTTCTTGCTGCTTTTGCACTTCTGGCGGCTTGAAACGCGGCTGTTGCACCACGAAGATCTTGGGTTTATTTTGCTGCGCCTCGGCGGTTCGCGTGGCCCACTCGGGGAACCGCATGACGAAGAGGACGATATGGAAAACAATGGCAATAGCGGTTGCAATTCGCAGCGTGCGCCGATCTTCCTCGTACTCCAGCGCCAGGAGACTCAGCTCTTGCAACATCAGGTCTTGGTCTTGGCGCTCATTGGTGCTCATACCTCACCTCCGTCTTTATTGTAGGGCCATGGCCGCCGCAAGGCTACAGAGCTCCCAGAGCGCCCCACAGATTCTCAATTTCCCGCTGGGTGGGCAGCGAAATGTTCAGGTCCCGGGCCAAGCCCAGCTTGTCCTTTACTTGTCGTAGCTCGTCAAAAGCGTCCATCATGGCCCCATAGGGGGCTTGGGGATCCGGCCTCAAGATCACGGGCTTTTCAACGACCGGCTTACCTTCCACCAGCTTCCCTGGCACAATCTTGCCCTTAAGGTAATCCGCAAACTGAGACAAAGCCAACGGGCGACCATCCACAAGGTAGGTTCCCTGGGGCGTGACCTTTACCTCCACCGCCTCTTCCCTCTCCAGCTGGACCTGGGTAGTTTCCTCTTTGGGCACAGCAAAATCCAAACCCTTGGTAGCGGAAAAGGCCATGGTTACCATGAAGTAGATGATGAGGAGGAAGGTCACATCGGCCATGGAGCCCGTAAAGATTTCCGGTGGCACTTTCCTACGTTCAAGTTTCATGGCGCCCCCTCAGCTCTGATCCGAGACCGTGCGCTGCTCGGAGAGAAGAAAGATCGTTCGCACCCGCGCCTGTTTCAAGGCATCGAGAACCCTATCGATGGTTTGATAACGGGTGCCCTTGTCAGCCTTCACCACAAACGCCTTGTCTGGAGCTTGGGCCACCACGTTTTGGGCAAAGGTTTGTACTTCTTCCACCGTTGCCACAGGCACGGAGGTTTCCTTGCCACCCGACACCCGAATGACACCCTCGGTATCCACCGAAACATACGCCGCGTCACGGGGCACGTCCGTGCGCACGGTCGTCCGCGGCAGCTGAACACGTGCCTTGTCCACCTCGATGTTGTACGTCACGATGAAAAAGATGATCAACAGGAACACGATATCCGCCATGGTCGCGGTGGGGATGTAAGCGTCTGCTTTACGGCCCACTCGCCGTATTCGAATCATCTTACGCCTCCGCGCTGCCTCCCTGTCCGTACCGCTCGCTATCCATTTCAATAAAGGTGTCCATCAACATATTGGAGGCCACCTCGATATCCCGCATGAACCGGTTGATACGGTTCATGTAATAGTTGTAACCCAGCTGGGCAGGGATGGCAATGAACAAACCCGTAGCCGTGGTAATGAGGGCTTCAGAAATACCTGCGGCCACCGCACCAGGGTTGGAAAGACCCGCCTGAGCCAAGGTGGCGAAGGACTTGATCATGCCGGTGACCGTGCCCAAAAAGCCCATCATGGGGGAAATGTTGGCGGAAGTAGCCAGTACCATCAACCCCCGCTCCAACCGCGCGCTCTCAAAAACTGCTGCCGACTCGATGTTCTTTTCAATGTCCTCACGAGGATGACCGTAGCGCGCCAGCGCCGCTTTCACCACAGAAGCCACCGGACCCTGGTACTCCTCGCACACCTTCATTGCCCCGCGCACATCGCGGTTAACCAGGAGCGCCTTCCGCACTTTAGAAAGGAATTCGTTGACGTTGACCTTGGCCTTCCGCAACGCCAAACCGCGCTCCACTAAAAACGTGGCCGTCAAGATTGAGAACGCTAAAAGCGGCCACATCATGATGCCACCCTGCTGGAAGTACGTTACGAGATCGCCTAACACGTTCGCCTCCTCACTTTCCCGGACTGGCCTGCCGCCAACTCCGTTGGTTTTGCCGGACAAGGTACCCCTTTTCCGGCTGGGTGAGGCTAGCATAGGACGGAAAGGAGAGTCAACGAGTCGCGGAATGGGGAAACGTCAACGCAGCTTTACACTTTTGGTTGCTAACAGATGGCAAAGAGCCACCGCTAAAGCGTCACTCGCGTCCGCAGGCAGGGGTTCCGCAATCCCGAAAAGCCTTTGCACTAGCCAAGCCACCTGCCCTTTTTCTGCCATGCCATTGCCTACCACCCAGGCCTTGATTTTTGCCGGTTGGTACTCCACAACCTCGCCGCCCCACTGCCCCAGTGCCGCAAGGAGCGAGCCGCGCGTTTCGGCCAAGAGCAAGCTGGCCTTTTGAAACCGCGCCACAAACGGCGTTTCCACCGCCACCACCTGGGGTTGCCACTGGGCGAGCAGGGTTTGGAGTTCCGCTGCAAGCCGGGACAAGGTTTGCGCCCGCGGCAGCCCTCGCCTTCCCTTAAGGCAGCCCCACGCTACCCGGGTAATTTGTCCGTTTTCGACTTCAATGAGGCCCCAACCCGTAGTGCGGGTTCCGGGGTCAACACCCAATACCCGCACGTTTAGTGAGCTTCCAGCAAACTGGGATCAATATCGAAATTGGCCCACACGTTTTGCACATCGTCGTGGTCTTCGAAAGCTTCCATGAGGCGAATCATTTGTTCGGCCTTCTTGTTCTCCAGGCGCACCTGGGTGGTGGGAACCATTTCAATTTTAGCTTGTTCCACCGTGAAACCCCTGGCTTCCAAAGCGCCCTTGACCCTGTGGAGTTCTTCAGGCGCCGTGTAAACCTCAAAAAACTCGGGATCGTCGGCGAAAAAGTCTTCAGCCCCGGCTTCCAGGGCTGCTTCCATCACGGCCTCCTCCGATCCGGAGCTCTTTGGAAGCAAAAGGTAGCCTTGTTTTTTGAAAAGGAACGACACGCACCCCGTTTCCCCTAGGTTGCCGCCGTGCTTGGCAAAGAGGTGGCGGATCTCAGCCGTAGTGCGGTTGCGGTTGTCGGTAAGGGCTTGCAGCATAACCGCCACCCCACCCGGGCCGTACCCCTCGTATACCACCTCTTCGTAGGTGACCCCAGGAAGCTCACCCGTGCCCCGTTGAATGGCTTTGGTGATGTTTTCTTGGGGCATGTTGGCGGCCTTAGCCGCTTGGATCGCGGCCCGCAGTCGAGGGTTGGCTTCAGGATCTCCCCCACCCAAGCGAGCCGCCGTGGTGATCTCTCGGATAAGCTTGGTGAAGAGCTTGCCCCTCTTGGCATCGAGCTTGCTCTTCTTATGCTTGATGGTGCTCCATTTATTGTGTCCCGACATGGCGAGCTCCCGGCCTGACCTGGCCTTCGCTAGTATTTTACACGCCCCGAGACTTCCCTTGACGGAAGCCTCGCCCGTGGGCGACAATACACACCAGTTGGACCGAGAGGTGGGATGGGCCCATGAAACCGACAGTCCTTCTGGTTGACTACGAGCCCCGCAACGCCGCCCGTTATGCGGCTGCGCTGGCCCCTCTGAACGTGGAGTTCCTCACCGCCACCGACCTTGACGCGGCTATTGCCCACTGCAGCAAGGTGGAGCCCTCGCTGGTGTTGCTCACCTCCGTACTGCCACGGGTGAAGGTGGAAGATGCCATTACGCAACTGCGAGCCCGCGCCGGCCTGCGCAGCACACCCTTTGTCATCTTGATGAGTGGCTATAACGGCAGCGACACCCGCGGTGACGCCCAGCGTCTTGGGGCTCAGGATATCCTCCCCAAGCCTTTTTCTGACCAACAGCTTAGGGACTGCGTGCAGCACTGGCTGGAAAGCGGCGCACGGGCCGCCAGCGTTTCCGAAAAAACCAAGGTGGAAATCCTCGAGGCCCTAAAACAGCAGGGCGGTGAAAAAGGTGTGGTGACCTCCCAGGAGCTCTTCGCTGACCTCCTCGAGGAAGAGGAAGCGCCAAGCCCCGCCGACACACAGCGCATTCGGGTGGAACCCAAGGCTCCCACGAGAAAACCGGAGCCTCCCACACCCGTTCCGCCGCAGCCGGCTGTCACGGCACCGGCAAAGCCCCCAAGCCCGCCCCGCCAAGTACCCGCTCCCAAGGGGGCGGTGGAAGACGTGGAGCGGGTCTTGGAAGCCACCATTGCCGATGTGCTCAAGGTCGAAGAAAAAAGGCCAAAACCCGCTGAGGACACCGGCGCCAAGCGGGTGGACGAGCTGCTCTCGCAAACCCTCTCCGGGTTGGAAGTTCCCGTAAAGCCCAAGCCGCAGCCACCAACAAAACCTACGCCGCCGGCACCGGCCGAGCCGAAAGCGGCACGTCCCGAGCCACCTAAACCAGCTGCTGCGCAGCCTGCTGCCGCCACCGGCACCGCCTTTGGCCAATACGAGCTCATCGAGCACATCGCCACCGGCGGCATGGCGGAGGTTTACAAGGCCCGCATGAAGGGGTTGGAGGGCTTTCAAAAGATCGTAGCCATTAAGCGCATCCTTCCCCATCTCACCGATAACGACGAGTTCGTAACCATGTTCATTGACGAGGCCAAGCTCGCCGCCCAGCTCCAGCACCCCAACATCATCCACATTTATGACCTGGGCAAGATCGAGCGCTCGTACTACATCGCCATGGAGTACATTGACGGCCTCGACCTGCGCTCTATCCTTAACAAGCTCCAAGCCAAAGGTGAACGCTTCCCCCTGCCCCTTTCGCTTTACGTGGGGGCACGGCTGGCCGACGCTTTGGATTACGCGCACCGCAAACGCGACTTCAAGGGCCAAGCCATGGCCTTGGTGCATCGCGACGTGTCCCCGCAAAACGTGCTGATTTCCTATGAAGGAGAAATCAAGCTTTGCGATTTTGGCATCGCCAAAGCGGCCTCCAAGGCTTCCCATACCCGCGCCGGAGCCCTCAAGGGCAAGCTGCAATACATGTCACCAGAGCAGGCTTGGGGGAAAGATTTAGATCATCGCTCCGACATCTTCTCTTTGGGCCTCGTGCTTTACGAAATGATCGTGGGACGCAAGGCCTTCTCCGGCGACTCTGAGCTTTCCATCCTCGAGCAAGTGAGAAGCCCCAAGCTGGTGCCACCGCGGGAGGTGGACCCCACCATCCCCTCCGAGGTAGAACAGATCCTTCTGAAAGCCCTGAAGGAAAAACGGGAAGAGCGGTACCAGTCGGCGGCGGACATGGCCAAAGATTTGGAAGCTGCCATGCGTGCCTTCGAGCCAGCACCCAGTGCCGCTTCCCTTGGCGCCTTCCTCTGTGACTTGCAGGGACGAGAGCGGCCCGCACTAGCGACCGAGACCGCCGCCACGGTGAAGCTGCCGGTAAGCCCACCGCCGCCTAAACCCCCGGAACCCCAACGGCCTGCAGCACCTGAACCAAAACCGGCGCCCGTGCCGGTGCCACCCACCCCTATCCCAGAACTGGAGCAGGAACTTCCCGCCCGTCGTGGGCCTTCCCCCATGGTATGGGCCGTACCGGCGGCGTTGTTGGCAGCGGCAGCTGCGTACCTCTTCTTCACCCGGGGTAAACCTGCCCCGTCGCCCGTGCCCGAATCTAGCCCTGGACCCCAGCAAGTGGCGCAGGTGGAAATCCCCAAGCCGGAAGCGGAACTTACCCCCCCATTAGAGGAACGTGCAGCGCCACCTGCTCCGCAGCCCACACCTCCACCGGCAGCAGAGGTTCCCACGGTTGCCGTTCGCCCCACCCTCGCACCAGCCCCTGCCGTAGTTCCTAGCCCCGCACCCACTAGCCCGCTGCCTACGCCAACCCCAGCCGCAGCTTTGGTCACGCCCCCGGTCCCGGCCCCTGCGGAGCCCGAACCCACACCCGTACCGGAGCCCACCACGCCACCGCGGCCCACGCCTACGCCGGCACCGGCCGTGGCGCAAACCGCGGCCCCAGCGGTGAAAGAAGGCGATTTGGTGGACCTTCCTGACGTCTGGCCTGAGCCGATCGTTATGCCCAAACCCGCCTACCCACCGTTGGCAGCGCGGCAGCGGCAGGGAGGGACCGTGATCTTAAGCGTGCTGGTGGATGAAAACGGGGTGGTGCGCGATGTTAAGGTACTGCGAGGCGTCAAACCCGATCTGGGCTTGGATGCCGCAGCAGTAGCGGCCGTTAAGAACTGGCGTTACAAACCAGCAACCAAGGATGGGGTTAAGGTTAAGACCTGGTTCACCCAACCCATACCGTTCAAGCCCCAATAGGAGGGAGGGAAAGACATGGCCGTACTGACTGAACAACAGCGGAAGTTTTACGAGGAAACCCTTAAGGTAACGAAGCAAGAGATTCACGACCTGGAAAACCAAATCCAGGAAGAGCTGCAGCGGGTCAAGCAGCGCATCGCTGAGCTCCAGGCCGCCCAAAAGGCGGCTCGCCAGATGTACGACGCGGCGTGCCAGCGACTGGGGATCCCCAACGACCTGGAGGAGAGCCCCTCCGCCTAAGCTTTGAGGACGGCCCTCCCGCAGAGGGGCCACCACTCAAGCGCAAGGCCATAAAGGCACAAAGCGATGATGGTTTGGTTTCGCCGAACCAGCCGGGAGGAGCGTCCCCCCAGCCGGGTACCCGAAGGGCTTTGGGTCAAGTGCGAAGGGTGTAGGGAGATCCTCTACCGCAAGGAGCTGGAGCGCTCGTTGTTTGTTTGCCCTCGCTGCGGGCATCATCACCGCATTTCCGCGCGCACCAGGCTGGCCCAGCTTTTCGACAACGGTGAGTGGAAAGAGCTTTTCGCCAACGTGTACTCCACCGACCCTTTGGAATTTGTGGACTCCAAGCCCTACAGCGAAAGGCTTAAGGCGCTGCGGGACAAAGGCCTCAAGCACGACGCCATGCTCATTGGCGTGGGCAAGCTGGGGGGCCGCAGGGTCATCGTTGGCGCCATGGAGTACGCCTTCATGGGCGGCTCCATGGGTTCCGCCATGGGCGAAAAGCTCACCCGCGCCATCGAGCGCTGCCTCAAAACCCGGACACCGCTGGTGACCGTTGCCTGCTCCGGCGGGGCGCGCATGCAGGAAGGCGTGCTTTCCCTTATGCAGCTAGCCAAGATTTCCGCAGGGCTCGCGAAGCTCCACCAGGCACGTATCCCTTTCATTTCCGTGCTCACGGACCCCACCACCGGGGGAGTTACCGCTTCTTTTGCCATGCTGGGGGATATCAACATTGGTGAGCCCGGTGCCCTCATTGGCTTTGCCGGCCCACGGGTGATCGAGCAAACCATCCGGCAAAAGCTGCCCGAGGGTTTCCAGCGGGCGGAGTTCCTGTTGGAGCACGGGATGCTGGATATGGTTGTTCCGCGGGGGGAGCTGAAGGAGACGCTCATCCGGTGTCTCGCCCACCTCGCCTCCTAGAGCTTGACCGTCTTCTGGCTTCTCGTTTCGAGGCCCGGGTGGTACCGGGTCTCCAGCGCATCACCGCGGTCTTGGAGTCCCTGGGCAACCCGCACGAAAGGTACCCCTCGGTGCTGGTGCTGGGGACCAACGGCAAAGGATCTACGGCTGCGTTCTTGGCTTCCCTGCTTACCAGCATGGGTTTACGGGTAGGGCTTTACACCTCCCCCCACCTGGTGCGGGTGGAGGAACGCATTCGCTTGGATGGCAAACCGCTTCCCACCGAAGAGCTCCTCACCTGGGTCCAGCGGCTGACGCGTTTTTCCGAGCTTTCCTACTTCGAAACGCTCACGGCGGCTGCTTTTGGCGCTTTTGCGGAAAACCACGTGGATGTGGCGGTCGTAGAAGCCGGCCTGGGCGGCCGTTGGGATGCCACTAACGCCAAAGCCCACGAGGTGGCGCTCCTCACCAACGTGGGCACGGACCATCGAGACTGGCTTGGCCCTACCCGCGCCCACATAGCCGCCGAAAAAGCCGCCGCCCTCAGGGGCCGCGAAGCCATACTCGGGGAGTGGGATGAAAGCCTTTTGCCGGTGATCCGCGAGCACGCCCACCCTCAGACCCGTATTTCTGCGGCCAGCCACTGGGTTACGGTGGAACCCATTGACCTGCAGCCCACCCTTTACCCCGCGGTGCGCGCGGGGGGCTTTGGGTACCAGTGGGAGGTGTGCCTTCCCTTGGCGGGGTTGTTCCAAGTGCCCAACTATCGCCTGGCGCTCGCAGGCCTTGCGGCCCTGCACGAGCAGGGCATCGTTTCCCTACCCAGCCGCGAGGCTGTGGTTTCTGGCACGCTGGCCACCCGTTGGCCCGGGCGGCTGGAGGAAATCCTCTGGGGAGGGCGGAGGTTCTTGTTGGACGGCGCCCATAACCTGGAAGCCATGGCTGCTTTAACCCAGACACTTTCCGCCAGCGAATACACGGGTACATTGGACCTCATCTTTTCTTGCTTGTCCGACAAGCCCTTGGCTGCCATGGCCAAGCTTTTGCGGCCGCTGGTGCACCACGTACAGGTGGTGCCGTTGTCTTCCCCGCGGGCTCGCAGTCTTCAGGAGCTGGCCCAGGCGTTCCCGGGCTGCCGGCAGGCGGGAAGCGTTGGCGAGGCTCTGGAGGCCTCTGCACCCCAAAGGCTCACCCTCGTCACTGGCTCGCTGCGCTTGGTGGGCGAAGCCTTGAGCTTTTTTCGGGGTTGGGCATGAACGGCATCACCGCTCGCCTGCGAAGCTTCCTGGAGGCCCAGGAGGAAGCGCTTTTGGCACCCTACGCCACGCTCTCGCGTTACGCCACTCGCCGGCATCCCTTGCAGCCCACGAACCCGCAGGAGGATTTTCGAACCCAGTTTGCCCGCGACCGAGACCGCATCCTCCACGCCCGGGCTTTCCGCCGCCTCAAGCACAAAACGCAGGTGTACGTGCCCCATACCGCCGATCACCCCAGAACCCGCCTCACCCACACCCTGGAGGTGGCCCAGCTGGCGCGCACCATAGCCCGCGCCCTGGGGCTCAACGAAGACCTCACGGAAGCCGTTGCCCTTGGGCACGACTTGGGACACACTCCCTTTGGGCACTCGGGGGAAAAAGTTCTGGCGCGCATCCTGGCGGGGAAAGAGCCTTCCTGCCCGCTTCCCACCACGGTGGTGGCGGAGGTAGGAACCTTTAAGCACAATTACCACTCTCTGCGGGTGGTGGACCTTCTCGAGCAACGTTACCCCACCCCTGGGCTCAACCTCACCGACCAGGTGCGCGAGGGCATCCTGAAGCACACCTCCTGGCGCGCCGATTTGCCGTTTCCCCTGCCCGACCGGGAGGGCTTAAACCTCCAGCGGCCTTGCCACTTGGAAGGCCAGGTGGTGGCTTTGGCCGACGAAATCGCGCAGCAAACCCACGACTTGGAGGACGGGTTGGCCAACGAAGCGGTGAGCCTTGCCGAGGTGGAACAACTGGCGCTGGTGGCCAAGGCTATTCCCATACTGGGGGACGCGTACCGTGGCGAGCGTTCAGCTTTTCGCCGGGCGGCTGCTCTCCAACGGACGCTCATCCACCTCTTGGTCACCGACGCCGTGTACCACACCGCCCGCGAGCTGCAGGCGCTTACCGCGGGCTACGGCCTTGGCGATCGCGCCTCCTGGCAAAGTTTTTGGCAATCAGACCCTCGGGAAGTGGTGGGATTTTCTCCGGCAATGCAGCCACTTTTTGCCGAGCTGAAGGGCTTTATTTACCAGTTCATCATCAACCACCAGGAGGTCAACCTCCAGGACCATCGGGCCCATTTGGTCCTTACCGGTCTTTTTCGCGCGTACTACACCAACCCTTTGACCCTCCCACCGTACGTCCTCCTGCGCTTTTCCGAGGTCTCGGGCCGACCTTACCTGCGAGATTTGCCCCACGGCCAAGCGCACCAGGAGGTGGCCACTTACTACCACCCGGACCCCCGCTTTGTGCGCATCCTCGTGGATCACCTGGCCGGCATGTCGGACCGTTTTGCCCTTTCGGAATTTGAAACGTTGTACCATCCCACTGTTGGCTCCTGGTGAGCCGGGACTCGCTATGAAGATCTTCATTGCTTCGGATCACGCCGGCTTTGCCCTCAAGAGGTCCATCCTCCAGCACCTCCGCGCCACTGGCCAGGAGGTGGAGGACCTGGGGACCTACTCGCAAGACTCCGTGGATTACCCCGACTTCGCCCACGCTCTCGCTGCCCAGGTTGCCCAGGACCCCCAAGCCCGTGGCATCCTCATTTGTGCCACAGGCATCGGCATGAGTATGGCCGCCAACCGCCACCGCGGTGTGCGTGCCGCCCTTTGCCACGATGCCTACACCGCGGAAATGGCCCGTCGCCACAATAACGCCAACGTGTTGTGCTTGGGCGGAAGGGTTAGCGGCGAAGCGGTAGCCAAGCAAATGGTCGATATTTTCCTCGCCACCCCTTTTGACGGCGGCCGTCACGCCCGCAGGGTGGCCAAACTGGAGGCCCAGGATGCGTGAGAGGGAGGCATTTTTTTCGTACCTAGAGGAAACGGTTCGTCACACGGACCCAGAAATCGCCGACGCCTTGCAAAAGGAAAGGGCCCGGCAAAACCACGGGCTGGAGCTTATTGCCTCGGAAAACTTTGTCTCGCCTGCGGTTTTGGCAGCCATGGGTTCGGTGATGACCAACAAATACGCCGAAGGCTACCCAGCCAAGCGCTACTACGGCGGGTGCGAGTTTGTGGACGTGGCGGAGGAGCTGGCTCGGGAGCGGGCCAAAAAGCTTTTCGGCTGTGACCATGTGAACGTGCAGCCGCACTCGGGAGCACAAGCTAACATGGCGGTGTACTTGGCCGTGCTTCAGCCCCAGGACGTGTTTTTTGGCATGGACCTAACCCACGGGGGCCACCTCACCCACGGTCACCCGCTGAACTTTTCAGGCAAAACCTTCACCGTGGTGCCCTACGGCGTGCGGCGGGACACCGAGACCATTGACTACGACTGGCTCCGCGACTTGGCCAAGAAGCACAAACCCCGTCTCATTGTGTGTGGCGCTTCCGCGTATCCTCGCATCATTGACTTTGCCCTCATTGCCGAAATTGCCCACGAGGTGGGGGCGTACGTTATGGCTGACATTGCCCACATTGCTGGTATGGTGGCCACCGGTTTTCACCCTTCGCCGGTCCCCCACTGCGAGTTTGTCACCACCACCACGCACAAAACCCTGCGCGGCCCTCGGGGCGGCATGGTGATGTGCAAGGCGGAGTTTGCGGAAGTACTGGATAAAGCCGTTTTCCCCGGGGTACAAGGCGGACCCCTCATGCACGTGATTGCTGCCAAAGCCGTGGCTTTTGCCGAGGCCTTGCAACCGGGTTTCAAGGCGTACATTGCCCGCGTCTTGGAAAACGCCAAGGCCCTGTGCCAGGAGCTGCAAAACCTGGGTTGGCGCATGGTTTCCGGGGGCACCGACAACCACCTCATGCTTTTGGATCTCGGCCCCGATGGTATCTCCGGCAAGAAAGCTGAGGAAAGGCTGCAACGAGCGGGGATTACGGTCAACAAGAACACGGTGCCGTTTGATACCCGCAAACCTTACATCGCTTCCGGAATCCGCTTGGGGACCCCAGCGGTGACCACTCGCGGCATGGGACCGGAGGAGATGAAGCGCATCGCCTGTCTCGTGGATCGGGTTTTACGGAGCGAGGACGAGGCCGTATGGGCGGCGGTGCGGGAAGAAGTGGAAGCGCTCACCCGGGCCTTCCCCCTTTACGGTGAGCGGTAACCGCTTCACGCCACAGCAACACCCGCAAGCGCAAGGCGTCCACGAGCATCTCAAACCCATGGCGGAAAGGCCTCACCCGCGAAGCTTCCACGTGCGCCCAACGCACCGGCACTTCCACCACCGAAAAGCCCCGCTTTTGCGCGCGGGTGAGGAGCTCCACGTCATAAATAAACCCATCAAAGGTAAGCTCTTGACTCAGTTGGTGCGCCAAAGCACCGGGGAGCAACTTAAACCCGCATTGCGTATCCCGCAGGTGCGTGAGACCCAAAAGCCGCAAGGCCAGATTAAAGATGCGTCCCAGCCGGTCGCGCAGGAAGGGCTGCCTCTTGGAGATCAACTTCCGGTCCAGCGCCCGCGACCCACAGGCCACCACGTGAGCGTAGGGCAGGAGCTTTTCTAGCTCTTCGATGGGCGTTGCCAAATCCGCATCGGTAATGAGGACCATTTCACCAGAAGCCAAACCCAAACCGGCGCGCACCGCTGCCCCTTTCCCACGGTTTTCCGGGAGCGAATGCACCACCAACGCCAGCCCGGCCGGCGGCTGCCACGCCGACACCACAGCTGCTGTCTCGTCGGTGGAACCGTCGTTGACCACCACCACCTCCGCCGGCAGCAGCTCTGGCTTGCTTTTGAGGTAGCTGGCAATGCGCTGCAACGTTTGCGGCAAACGGCTAGCCTCGTTGAAAGCGGGAATGACCAATGAAAGCCGTGGAGAGTGCATCGCAATCAGGAAATCATGGTATAGTAGGCCCTGAACCGCAGGTGGGATGGAACTGGGAACACACAGGAGGAGGTATGGAGCACAGCAAGTGGGAGTACAAGGTCCTCAACATTCAATCCCGCAACTATCAACTGCCCATTTCCTACGAGGACGAAATGAACCGCTTGGGAGCGGAGGGGTGGGAGCTGGTGGGTATTGCTGCCATTAACTTTAAAACCGGGGCAACCGACCACATTAGCCTCGTTTTTAAGCGCCGGCGTGAGAGCTCTCGCCCTTGACCTCAGAGCCGGCCACCCTTTCCAGCCATCGGCACCCCTTGCCGCCCACCACCAAGGGCAGGCCAAGCAGTGGGGCTGCCATGAGCATCACCAGCCACAGGGAAATTGCTCTCTTAAGCGTTAACGGTTTTTCGAAGCGCACTCCCAGAAGGTGCATGCCCACGGTCTTATGAAAAAACCACAGGCAGGCCACCTCCACCCATCCCCCCAAAAGCCCTAAGCCAAGGAACGCAATTCCAGAAACTTCCACCCAAGACCAGGAAAGCTCCCAGAGGCTGATGCCCGCGGCCAGCAAAAAGAACCACAGGGCCGCCACACCCAGGTCTGCGAGAAAAGCCAAAAGCAGCCGCAAAAAACCGGCAGCTTGTGGGGCTTCCGCTTTTGGCGCCGGCGCCGTGCCCCAGGCCAACTCCACGTCGAAGGGCAACCGCGGGGAGGACATCAAGGCAGCTCCCGCACGCGTAAGGAGTTCACGAAGATTTTGTAACGCGGATCCACGGAACGGGAAAGGTAGGCACGCGCCAGCTCGTAAAGCCTCTTCACCTCAGGATCATCGGAGTCCTTCGCCAGCTCCCCCAAAACCTTAGCTGCCTCTGTCACTTGAAAGCCCCGCAGCAGCACCAAAGCCCAGTTGTAGCGCGCCACCTGCCACGCTTGCTGCAGCTCCCTGTCCTGGGGGTGGGCCTCCACCAGGGTGGCCAGGGAACGGGAAGCCACCTCCCAGTTTCCTTTTTCCCACGCATCAGCTACCGCCGGAAGACCAGGCTCGTAAAAAGCCACTTGGCGCAAAAGCTCCTGCACCCCATCGTCGTGCGGGGCCTTCTTCGCAAAAGCGCGCAAGAGCAGGGCTGCCTTAAGGTGCCTCCCCTCAGCCAAAGCCTCCTTAGCAGGGGTTACGTCCACGGCCGGGGGAGGCGGTGCCTGCACCTTGAGCTTCTTTTGATACTCCAGGATCCGCTGCTGCACTTGATTGGCCTCTGGCCCCTCCAGGTTCAAGGTCTGCAAAAGCTTAATGGCGTCCTGCACCTGCCCCTGTTGCGCTAAGCGCTCCGCTTCTTGCAGGGCGTCCTTTACCGACGGCCCGGATTGAAACACCCGCCCCCCTAGAACCAGACCCAAAACCACCAAAACCAAAACCGCCACACCCACACCCACCATCACCGGTAGGGGCAAAGCGACGCGCACAGTCTTGGCGGCGGGACGTGGCGGCCGCACAGGCGGCCTTTCCTCGAGAGGGGCTTCGGCCACCGCTGCACCTTCCCCCGACACGATTTCCTGTGGCACGAAATCGTCGCGGAAGAGGTCCTCCTCCACCGGTGGCAGTTCCGCCCGCAACGGAGGTGGAGCCGAGGGCGTTTCCAGGCGCACCATGAGGTCGTTGGCGTCCACATGCTGGGGTTGCAGCGAAAGCACCTCTTGCAGCAGTGCCTTTGCTTCCTCCAGTCGCCCACCCTCAAACGCCTCAAGCGCCTCGGCGTACTTCATTTCCGCTAGCCTGTCCAGTTCTTCCCGTCGCCTTCTGGCCTGCTCGATGCGCCGCTCCGCCTCTTGGTTGTGGGGGTCAATGAGGTAAATGCGGGTCCACACGTCCACCGCTTGCGAGTAGTCCCCACGATTAAAGGCTTCCTGACCCTCCGCCAGCAAAGCCGCCACCCGATCCTCTGGCGTTTCCGGCACCGCCGGCTCAGCGCTGAACGTGGGCCCCTCGCCCACCGCATCGAAGGCAAAGCCGGAAGTGGCTTCGCGAGCTGCACTTTCCCACGGCGCTTCCAGTTCCATACCATCGGCCGGGGATGGGGGGGGTGTAGGTGGGGAGGGAGGGGGGGTAAACGTTTCAAACTCCACCAGGGCAGCCTCTTCCGCTTGTTGCGAAGCCAGCATTGCCTCCAGCTCCGCCAGCTGCGGGTGATCCGGCGCCACCCCCCGCACCAAGGCCAAAAACCCCTTGGCCTCTTCCAAAAGGCCCGCTTCCAGCGCCTGCCGAGCGCGGGCCAACTGCGTCACCACCTCACCTTCGGCTTTGAGGGCAGCCTGGGCCTGCTGGAGAAGGGAGCGAGCTTCCTGGTGACCCGGCAGCTCTCGCAGCACCGCCTGCGCCAACTCCACCGCCCGCGAAAGGTCCCTTGCCGACAGGGCCTGACGCGCCTGCGCAAGTAACTCCCCTACTTGGCTTCCGGTTTCCCCCGCCAGGTCGCCAAGGAGCGACGCCAAATCCACAGGTAAACCTTGGATGATGGCGGTTTCCAGCCGCTGCGCCGGGCGAAAGGCAGGGTCCACCTCCAGGATAGAGTGCAGCACCGTTTGGCACTCATCGCGGTGGCCGTCTTGGTAAAGTCGCACGGCTTCGCGGAAAGCCGCCAGGATCCGCTGTTGCACCTTTGGGTCCGTATCGGGAGAGCCTGGGTAGGACATCGCTTGATGCTAGCTTTCTCCGGCGGCGCCGTCAACCTTAAGTCCCAGGGCTTTGACCTTTCGGTACAAGTGAGAGCGTTCCAAGCCCAAAATCCGCGCCGCCTGCGACATATTTTGCTCACAGGCCTTAAGCACCTGGGCAATGTACTCACGCTCAAAGGCCTCCCTCGCCTGCTTCAAAGGCAAGGGGCGACTGGGCCAAAATACTTTCCCTTCCGCAAGCCTCATGGGCAAGTCCGCTGGGGTCACCTCTTCCCCGGGGACCATGATCAGCAGCCGTTCCACCAAGTTGCGGAGCTCCCGCACGTTCCCTGGCCAGGGGTAGGCCAAAAGCGCTTCTACGGCCTCCGGCGTTACCTTTTTGGGCTTAATCCCCATGCGCTTGCCCAACTTGGTCATGAACGTTTCCACCAAAAGCGGGATATCCTCCCGCCTTTCCGCCAAGGGTGGCACCCGAATGGGGATGACGTTCAAGCGGAAGTAAAGGTCCTGCCGGAAGCGACCCGCAGCAATTTCAGCTTCCAGGTCTTTGTTCGTGGCCGCAATGACGCGCACGTCCACCTTGATCTCCGTGGCGCCACCCAGGCGGGTAAAGCGCGACTCCTGCAGCACGCGCAGGACCTTGGCTTGGGTAAGCAGGCTCATGTCACCCACCTCGTCCAAAAACAAGGTGCCACCGTCCGCCAACTCAAACTTTCCCCTTTTGGCCTCCACCGCCCCCGTAAAAGCTCCCTTGGTGTGGCCAAAAAGCTCAGACTCGATAAGCTCCGCGGGGATAGCCGCGCAGTTAAGGGCCACAAACGGCCCTGCGGCTCTCCGGGAATGGCGGTGCAAAAGGCGAGCCACCACTTCCTTTCCCGACCCGTTAGGACCGGTAATGAGAACCCGCGAGTCGGTGGGCGCCGCCAGAAGGATGTGCCGGCGTAGCTCAACGATGGCAGGAGAAACGCCCGTAAGCTCAACGTCCTCTTCCTCCTCCTGTAGCCGCTCCGCCAAACGTGCGCGCTCCAAAACGTTGGTAACGGTAACCAGTACCCGCTCCAGCCCCAGGGGTTTTTCCAGAAAGTCCGCAGCCCCTTCCCTTACCGCCTGTGCCGCTTGCTCCACGGTGGCGTGACCGGAAATCATCACCACCGGCAGCCTCTTGCCCCCGGCCTTAAGCTGACGGAGCACTTCCAAACCATCCATGCCCGGGAGCTTGATGTCCAGCAGCATCAAATCGAAAACCTCTCGAGAAACTGCTGCCAGCGCCTCTTCGCCAGAAGCCACGGTGGTAACGGAAAAACCCTCGTCGGTGAGGACTTGGCTCACCAGCTCGCGAATGCCTGGCTCGTCATCCACCACCAGCACGGAAGCCCTTCTCACGGCTCACCCCCCGGGATGCGTACCACCGCGCGCACGCCCCCTCCCTCCCGCGGCAAAAGCCGCACGCTGCCGCCGTGGTCGGTGACAACGCGCAAAACCACCGCCAGGCCCACCCCCGAGCCCCGGCCTTTGGAGGAAAAAAACGGCTGAAACAACAACTCCGGGTCCTCCACCGGCAAGCCGGGCCCCCGATCCAGCACCTCCAAAACCATCTCGTCCCCCTCCCAAAAAGCCCGCACCAGCACCTCTGCCGGTGGTTTGGAGGCTTCCAAGGCGTTATCCAGGAGGTTGACCACCACTTGCCGGAATAGGTCCCGGTCCAGCCACACCCGGCGCGGGGAAAGGGAGGTTTCCAGCTTCACCTCCACCCCAGGTTTTACCCCCTGGTAGAGACGCACCACTTGCTGGAAAAACTCGTCCCCGTCCACCGGCCGACGTTGCACGGGAGGAAGCTTGGCGTAGCGTGAAAAGGCATCCAAGAGCTCCTGCATGGACCGTACATGATCCACAATCGCTCGGCACCCCGTAGAAATTACCTCCGCCAGGTCTTCGCGGTTCTGGGCGGAGTGGCGGGCAATTCTCTCCGCTGCCAAGCGAATGGGAGTGAGAGGGTTTTTTATTTGGTGCGCAATTTGCCTGGCCACCTCGCTCCAAGCAGCCTGCCTTTGCGCCCGCAGCAACTGGGTGATGTCCTCCAAAGCCACCACCCAGCCGGAAACCTCCGGCCCCTGGCCTAAAGCCACCACCGTTACCTCCAGGTGCTTAGCAACGCCGCCCGGGTAAATGGTTAACGAGCTCCGATAACCGGAAGCGGCAGACGCCATGACCTCTGTAAGCCGTCCCAGGCCGTGTTCGTCCAAAGTGGCCAAGGGCACGCTTTGCTCGCAGAGGGCCGGCAACCCCAGCATGGCAGCCGCCGCCGGATTGCCCCGCACCACGCTCTTCTCGCGATTGAGCCAAAGAATGCCAGCACGGATGGCCCCTAGCACCGCGTCCAGTCGCGCCACCGTTGCCCGCAGCTCCCGCTCCTGGGCCTGCAACCGGCGAACCATGGAGTTGAAGGAGGCCACCAACAGCGCCACCTCGTCTTCCCCAGGTACCGGCACCTCGGCCAGCTCAGCACCCTCCGCTACCGCAGCCGTCGTGGCCGCCAACGCCATCAAAGGCTCGGTAAAGGACCGGGAAAGGTAAAGGCCGGCCCACACGGCAGCAAAAACCACCACCAGGGCGATGCCCGCAAAGGAGAGCACGAGGGTGGCGGTGATGGCCGGCCGTTGCAGTTTGAGGGCCTGATACGAAGCGGCCGCTTGCGCCAACCGAGCTTGTGCTGCCGCCACATCCTCGCGCCAAACCTCCCCACATAGGACCACCGCGCCATCGGGCAAGGGCACCCACGCCCGCACCACGACCACCCGGGACACCCGGTCCACCCTGCTCCCCACGACCCGCAGCTCGGCAGGGGAAATGGCCGGCAACCTCAAGGCCGCTGTCCTTGAAGGGTCGTGCACCTCCACCAAGGGCGTTTCCTTGCCAAACAAAGCGGAAAGATGGTTTTTTCCCGCAAAGTGCAACCGCTCCAGCTCTGCCGCTCGCCGTCGCGGTTCCACGGCAGAAAGGTGCGCGGCCATGGCTTGGGCACAGCGCAGGCTGCGCTCCTCGCTTTCCCGGCGCACACCCTCGACCAGCCTCGCCCCAGCTTCTACCACCGCTTCCACCGGTTCCGAAAACCAAGAGGAAGCCAAGTGGGAAAACAGCGAAGCGGCCAAAAGCGAGATAAGCGCCGCCGGCACCAAGGTCAAAAGCAGGTAGGAGATGAGCAGCTTCATGCGGAAACGGGAGCCAATGATGCCCAGTCGGCGCTCCACGAAGAGCTTGAACGCACTGCGCAAAAGCACGAAGAGCACCACCACCATGAGCGTGAGGTCGAAAAGCGTGAGAAGGAAAACCAACAGGCGGTTGGTGAGCTCCTCGGCTGGCACTTGGCGAAGCCTGGAAACCAGCGCATAAAGCGCGGCTCCCAGCGCCACCAGCACCAGGTACACACCCAAAAGAAAACGGCTTTGCCGCCGCCAACGCAGCCATGAGCGACGCCAGGGTTTCACGGCGCCTCCGGTACTGCGCGCGTCACCCACTCCGTACCCTCCGTCACCGGGATGACCAAAAGCTTGTACCGGGTAAGGAACTCAGCGCGCACCAAAAGCCACAGGGGCTCGTGGTGCAGGGGAATGGGAAGCTCCACCGTAGGTGGGTGAGAAACCCACTGCAGCGCTTGCTCAAGCTTGGAGGTTTGGGAAGAAGCCAGCACCTCGCCGTCCAGTTCCGCCTGCAGCGAGATCACTGCGCTCACCGGGTCCTTTTGCGCCCGCACCACTAGCTCGTGGCTGGCAAGTCTCTGGTCCCAAAGGAAGCGGCGGTTGCGAAAGATCTTCATGCGGTAGGTCACCGCCACCGGCGCCCCGCCCGCTAGCCCTTCCACCCACTCCTGGGGGATGGCTTTTTGCACAGTAATTTGCACCAACAGCCTCCCCGGCGCCGGTGTGAGGTTCACCTCCAGCTCCGGTACTGCCGTGGCTGCCAGGAGCACAAGCACGGCCACCATGGTGTGGCAAAACTACCACAGGGAAGGGGAAAAGGCGATTCCCGATACCGGCAAGGACGACTAGCCGGCCACCGCCTGGGCTGCCGGCTCCAGGGCAAAGGGGTGCACGGAAAGCGGGGTCACCCGTTGCGGCTCAAAAAGTTCCCAAGCTTCTGGCTGGGCCAGCAGCTCGCGCACCGCCGCCACGTGCAGGGCGTGGCCAGCCTTGTGTGCCACCACGTGAGCGCGCAACGGGTACTCCAAAAGCGCCAAATCGCCAATAAGGTCCAGGACCTTGTGACGCACAAACTCATCCCGGAAACGCAAGCGCCCGGAGAGCACACGGTGCTCATCTACGATCACGCAGTTGGCAAGGCTCCCACCCCGTCCCAAACCCCGGTCGCGAAGCCCTTTTACGTCGGAGAGGAAGCCAAAGGTGCGAGCTGGGGCAATGGCGGAGGCGTAGCGTTCGGGAGACACCGTAAAGGTCAGGCGTTGTTCCCCCACCACCGGCGCTTTATACCGAACGCGGTAGTCCACGGAAAAGGTATCCGCAGGGTGCAGCTCCACAAAGCGATCGCCGTCCTCCACACGGACGGGCTTAAGCAAGCGCACTTCTGGGAAGGAACCAGGCTGTTCCATGACGCCTGCCCTCGTAATCATTTGCACAAAAGGCAAGGCCGAGCCGTCCACAACCGGCACTTCCGGTCCAGAAACATCCACAAACACGTTGGTGATGCCCAAAGCGTACAGGGCCGACATCAAGTGCTCGATGGTGCCCACTTCGGCGCCACGCATGCCGATGGTGGTGGCAAAGGAAAAATCGCGGGCGTGCTCAGCGCGGGCAGGGATGGCCACCCCCAAATCGGTGCGCACAAAAACCACTCCCGTACCCATGGGCGCAGGCCGCAGCCGCAACTTCACGTTTTCCCCGCTATGAATCCCCACACCTTCGGTTTCTACCGCCCGCGCTAGTGTGCGCTGCCAGGCCATGCTCGCCTCCCCGAGCTTGACCTTGCGAGTTTTATGCCATGTCTGGGGCGGCTTAAGGCAACTAATACTGTGGTTTTCCTGCAAGGCTGTGGTTTTTTTGCAACAGACGCGCCGGTGCTACACTGCCCCTTGGAGGCCCTATGTTGCCCCCGTTGGACCCAGAGGCGGTACGGCACTTAAAGGAGGTTTTATACCGGTTTTTGGAAGAGCTGCAAACCACGAAAGCCGCCCTTTACCTTCAGGGCGACCGCGGAGCTTTCGAGCTCGTGGAGAGTTACGGCTTTGGCCGCCGTGAGGCCATTCTCGCCGAGGTTCCACCTGACCATCCCCTGTACCATTGGGTGCGCCGACACCGAACCACTCCCGCAGTTTTGGCTGACCCCGAAAGCGAGCCGGCCTTGGCCGAAATCCTCAAGCTTTCTGGAAGCACTACGCTGCTCACCGTGCCGCTCATCAGTGGCGATGCGCTCATCGGGTTTGTGGACGCCAGGGACCGAGCTGGTAAAAAGAGTTACGGCCCGGAAGAGCTCCAAAGAGCCAAAGCCATCGGTGGGCGCTTGCTGGAGGTCTTGGCAGAAGTGGGGCTCGTGGCGCCTCCTCCTCCCCCCGTTGCCGGCGAGACTAAGCCCCAGCTGGTTAAGGCCTTTAGGTTTCCACAAGCACTGGAAAAGCTCACAGGGCTATGTGGGGCCGTGGCGCAGGGAGAAGGGGTAGGTGGTGTGGCGGTGACAGTGGTGGAGGGGACTACGGTCCGCTCCCTCTTTTTTTCGCCAACCCCCCTCGAGGCAAGCGAGCGCGAAGCCCTGGCCCGACACCAACATGAGGTAGCCGCACAAGCCGGATTGACGTTGCCTGAGCCTTCCCGCTGGTCGTTTACCGAACGCCCTTCCCACGGGCACGAGGTACGACGGGAAGAAATCCGCACCACGGTTTTGGCCCGCGATGGTTTGGTGGTCTTAGTTTCGCTGCTGGCCCCAGCCGGCGGTTCGGTGTCGTCCTGGTTTTCGGTCATAAACGGCGTATGGGAGCTGGCCCAGCGCGAGCAAACTCTGCGCCGCGCCGTGCGCAACCTGGCGCGAGTGCTTTTGGAACCGGGCGACTTGAGTTTCCCACATTTGCGCCAGCACAGCCAGGCGGTTTCGGAGCTTTCGCAAAAGATGGCGCAGGAATTGGGCTTAAGCGATGACGAGGAAGAGCTGGTGACGCTTGCCGGCTACCTTCACGATGTGGGCATGCGGGAGTTGGATTACCAGCGGATTTACCGCTTGGAAAAGCCCCCGGAAATGGAGCGGCGCCTCTACCAACGCCACCCGGTGGTGGGGGCACGAATCCTGGAAGAAACCGCCTACCCGGGGCTGGCCGAGGCCGTGCGCCACCACCACGAGCGCTGGGATGGCAGCGGTTACCCCCAGCAGCTTTCGGGCCCCGCCATCCCCTTTGTCTCCCGCATCGTGCATTTGGCCGAGGTTTGGGACGTGCTCACCTCTCCCGCCTCCTACAAAAGACCGGTAAGCCGGGAACAAGCGGTGCAAACCATCGAAAAGGAAGCCGGCAAACAGTTCGACCCTAACCTCGTGCCGGTGCTTCTCAAGGTGGTAGGGGCATGAAGGTGCTGGCGCAAAACCGCAAGGCGCGCTTCGAGTATGAGTTCTTGGAACGCCTGGTGGCGGGGATTGCCCTCACCGGCAGCGAGGTAAAGTCGGTGCGGGAAGGTCGCGTCAACCTCCAAGACGGGTACGTGGCCTTTGAAAACGGAGAGGCGTTTTTGGTAAACGTGCACATCGCGCCGTATGCCAACGCTGGCTACGCCGGCCACGACCCCATGCGCGCCCGCAAGCTCTTGCTCCACAAGCGGGAAATCAAGCGCTTATGGGGGAAGGTGCAAGAAAAGGGCTTGACCCTCATCCCGTTGGTCATTGGTTTAGAAGGCAACTGGATCAAGGTGGAGCTTGCCTTAGCCAAGGGCAAAAAGCTTCACGACAAGCGGGAAACCCTCAAACGGCGGGAGCTTTCCCGGGAAGCGCAAGCTGCCCTGAAGCACTACAGGTAGCCACAGGCACGTTACGTACCTGCGGGCAAAGACAGCAAACCAGCCAGCTGCGCCAGAAAAAGGCAAGCCAACGTCTTGGCGTCACGGATGTGGCCTTTTTTGATGGCCGAGGCCAGCTCCTTCGGGGTAAACGTCGCCAGCTCCAGCTCCTCATCTTCATCCCACATCGTTTCTCCTGCTTCCAGCCGGCGCGCCAAAAAACAGTGAAGCTTCTCGTTGCAAAAGCCGGGTGCCGAGTAAAACTCCCCCAGGGGCACAAGCTCGCCGCAAAAGCCTGTCTCCTCCGCCAGTTCCCTTTGGGCGCAAGCAAAAGGGTTTTCTTCTGGGTGCAAGGTGCCGGCGGGCAACTCCCACAGAGCTTCGCCCACCGCAAAACGAAACTGCCGCACGAAGACGATCGTGCCGTCGGGCATAACCGGCAGGATCACCACCGCTCCCGGGTGCCGCACCACCTCCCGTACCGCCTCTTGCCCGTTTCCCAAACGCACGCGGTGCACCTCCACGGTCACCAGCTTGCCGGCAAAGCGCAGCTCTCCTTTGAGGTCTTCCTCCACCCTGCACCCCCTGCGGCTTAAAAAAACGGCCGCTCAAGATACAATACCCTTTTTGGGTGGGAAAAATGAAAGACTTCATCTCAGTTCGCGGTGCTCGCCAACACAACCTCAAGAACCTCAACGTGGACATCCCTCGCAACAAGCTCGTGGTCATCACCGGGGTTTCTGGTTCGGGAAAGTCCTCCTTGGCGTTTGACACGCTGTTTGCCGAGGGGCAGCGCCGCTACGTGGAATCCCTTTCCGCCTACGCCCGGCAGTTTCTCGAGCAAATGGACAAGCCCGACGTGGACGTCATTGAGGGCCTGTCCCCCGCCATTTCTATTGAGCAGAAAACCGTATCTAAAAACCCGCGTTCCACCGTGGGCACGGTCACCGAAGTCTACGACTACGTACGCTTGCTCTACGCGTCCATTGGCGAAGTGTTTTGCCCCGACTGCCACATCCCCATCGCCGGACAAACGGTGCAACAAATGGTGGACCGCATCCTAAGCATGCCCCCCGGCACCCGCTTCTTGGTGCTAGCCCCCCTCACCCAAGCCAAAAAGGGCGAGCACCGCAAGCTCTTCGCGCAAATGGTGCGGGAAGGTTTTGTGCGCGCCCGGGTTAACGGCGAAATTGTGGAGGTGGCCAACCCCCCTGAGCTGGACAAGAAGAAAAAGCACACCATTGAAGTGGTCGTTGACCGTCTGGAGGTTCGCCAGGAGCTGGCCCCACGTTTGGCTGATTCTTTAGAAACCGCCCTGCGTGTGGGAGAAGGCTTGGTGCGCATAGCCCCCAAAGAACGCGAGGAGTTCGTGCTTTCCGCCCGTCACGCTTGCCCCCAGTGCGGTTTTTCCCTTTCTGAACTTTCGCCGCGCTTGTTTTCCTTCAACTCCCCCCAAGGGGCCTGTCCCTCCTGCACCGGTTTGGGGAGCGTGCAAGAAATTGACCCTGCCAAGCTTATACTTGACCCCCAACGCTCTCTGGCCGCAGGAGCCGTGGCCGGCCTTGCCGAGTCAGGCCGTTCTTTTAGGTGGCGGCAGCTGCAAACCCTTGCCAAGGCTTTGGGCTTTTCCTTGCACGTTCCCTGGTACAAGTTACCCGCCACGGTACAAAGGGCCATCCTTTACGGCACCACGCAAGAGTTGCACTTCGAATTTGTGGGGGAACGCTCCACTTGGGCGTACAGGGCCCCGTTTGAGGGCTTGGTGCCCGCCTTGGAGCGCAAGTACCGAGAAACCCGTTCGCCGGAAGTGCGGGCGGAAATTGAGCGCTTCATGTCGCAAAAGCCTTGCCCTGCCTGCGGTGGACGGCGCCTAAGGCGAGAGGCGCTGGCGGTGAAGCTGCGCGGCAAGAGCATTCACGATGTGGTGGAGCTGTCGGTGCGAGACAGCTTGAAGTTTTTCCAAGACCTCGAACTCACCGCCCGGGAGCAGCACATTGCTGGCAAGATCCTCAAGGAAATCAAAGATCGCCTGGAATTTTTAGCAGCGGTGGGGCTTGATTACCTCACGCTTTCCCGCACCTCAGGTACCCTTTCCGGCGGCGAAGCACAACGCATCCGCTTGGCCACGCAAATTGGCTCCAAGCTCATGGGTGTGCTGTACGTTCTCGATGAGCCTTCTATTGGCTTGCACCAACGGGACAACCGCAAGCTCCTCGCCACCCTCAAAGGGATGCGCGATTTGGGCAACACCGTGCTAGTGGTGGAGCACGACGAGGAAACCATGCGCGAGGCCGATTGGATCGTAGACCTGGGACCGGGGGCAGGTATTCACGGCGGGGAAGTGGTGGCTGAGGGTCCGCCGGAGATCATCCCTTCCTTTCCCCGCTCTCTCACCGGCCGCTACTTGGCCGGCGAGCTATTCATCCCCGTCCCGCAAAAACGCCGTGCTGGTAATGGCAAGAAGCTCATCGTTTATGGGGCCCGCGAGCACAACTTGAAAAATCTCACCGTGGCCTTTCCGCTGGGCACCTTCATTTGCGTCACCGGTGTTTCCGGCTCGGGAAAGTCAACGCTCGTCAACGAAATTCTTTACAAGGCCTGTGCCCGCAGCCTCTACCGGGCCTTGGAGCTTCCCGGCGCCCACGATCGCCTGGAAGGCCTCCAGTTTATAGACAAAGTGGTAGCCATTGACCAATCGCCCATCGGTCGCACGCCGCGTTCCAACCCCGCCACCTACACCAAGGTCTTCGACCCCATCCGCGAGCTCTTCGCCTTGACTCCCGAAGCGCGGGCGCGAGGGTACAAGCCGGGTCGTTTTTCCTTTAACGTCCGCGGCGGCCGTTGCGAAGCCTGCGCCGGTGAAGGGCAAATCAAAATCGAGATGCACTTCCTCCCCGATGTGTACGTCACTTGCGAGGTGTGCAAGGGGCGGCGCTACAGCCGGGAAACGCTGGAAGTGCATTACAAGGGCCTGTCCATTGCCGACGTTTTGGACCTTACGGTGGAGCAAGCCAGGGAGCTTTTCTCCGCCCACCCCCATATCACCCGCATCCTGGACACCCTCATGGCCGTGGGCTTGGGTTACATCAAGCTGGGCCAGCCGGCCACCACCCTTTCCGGCGGCGAAGCCCAGCGCATCAAGCTTTCCCGGGAGCTGGCCCGCCGGGCTACCGGTCAAACCCTTTACATCTTGGACGAGCCCACCACCGGCTTGCACTTTGACGACGTGAAAAAGCTACTCTCGGTGCTCCACACTTTGGTGGACCGTGGCAATACCGTGGTGGTCATCGAGCACAACTTGGACGTCATCAAAACCGCGGATTGGATCATTGACTTAGGTCCCGAGGGCGGCGATGAAGGCGGTTTTCTCGTGGCTGCAGGCACCCCCGAACAGGTCGCGCACAACCCCAAGAGCTGGACCGGCCGCTACCTCACCCCACTGCTACAGCTGGAAAAAACCCAGGCCTTTTGAGCAGGCTGAGGTATTTTCCTTCGCAAGTGCAAAGTTGCGAGGGCCTTCTCTTGACGTGGCCAGCATGGCAAGCGATATTGAGAGGCAGAATGAGGTGCAGGAGGAAAGCATGAACGTTGCCGTGGTCGGGGATGTAGCCGATACTGAAGCGCAGGATGAGCTTCTGGAGGCGAACATGTACGTCAAGGGGTTGATGTTGGTTTTTGCTTTTTGGGGAAGTTCGGCCCCACTCGCCACCGCCCAGGTTCCTGCGGAAAAAACGCCAGCCTCGTGCGTAAGTTGCCATAAGGCGGTGACGCCGGCGCTGGTGGCGGACTGGCAGCTTTCCAAACACGCCGCCAACGGCGTGGAATGCAGCTCGTGTCACGGTGACCAACACCGTTCGGCGGCGGATACCACCAAGGCCACAATCCCCACACCAGAGACCTGCGCCACCTGCCACGAAGAGCGGGTGGCCCAGTTCAAACGGGGCAAGCACGCCTTCGCCTGGGCAGCCATGAAGGCCATGCCCACCACCCACGCCTTGCCGGTGGCGATGCGCGAAGGTCTGAAGGGGTGTGGGGGGTGCCACAAGATCGGGCTCAAAAGCGAACAGGAAATCAAAGAGCTCAAAGCCAGCGGTGCTGGCTTTGGCTTGGCCTCCTGCGACGCTTGCCATACCCGTCACACCTTTTCCGTGGTGGAAGCCCGCCAGCCCCAGGCCTGCCAAACCTGCCACATGGGTTTTGATCACCCCCAATGGGAAATGTACTCAGCTTCCAAACACGGAGTTCGCTACCTCCTCAAGCAAGCCAAGGTACTGCCGCCGGAAACTCCTGCCCCTTCCTGTCAAACCTGTCACATGCCGGACGGCAACCACGAGGTGCGAACTCCCTGGGGCTTTTTGGCAGTGCGGCTACCTCTGCCCGAGGACCCGCAATGGGCTGCGGACCAAACCACCATTCTTCAAGCCTTGGGAGTGTTGGACCCGGAAGGCAAACCCACACCACGTCTGGAGGTGGTCAAAAAAGCACAGGTGGCGCGGCTTACCGCAGAGGAGTTCAGAAAGGAACGGGAAAAGCTCGTGAAGGTTTGCACCCAGTGCCACGCCCCTCGCTTTGCCCAAGAGCAATTGCAGCGGGGAGACGAGATGATTCGCGAGGCGGACCATTTGCTGGCCGAGGCCATTCGTGAAGTGGCAAGCCTTTACCGCGACAACATCCTCCCCAAACCTCCCTCCTACCCCCATGCGTTCCCCGATTTGCTCACCTTCCACGACGCCCCCACACCCATCGAGCAAAAGCTCTTCGTCATGCACTTGGAGCACCGCATGCGGGCCTTCCAAGGCACGTTCCACGCCAACCCCGACTACGCCCTGTGGTACGGCTGGAGCGAACTCAAACGCGACCTAGCGGAAATCAAAGCCATGGCGGCAGAACTGCGGCGCGCCCACGCTCCGGCGTCCCATCGTTAAGCGGCGCTCGCGCGAGGCTTACCTAAAAGAGCGGGCCGGAAACGCTTTCGGCTTGCTCCCAGGTGGTTCGTGATTATTTACTTGTAACCGGCTACCGCTTCTCGGGAATTGAGCGCGGGCTTTTTCGGGGAGGGACGCAGCCGTGCACGATCCTCCAAGAAACCTGCCCGAATGCCACAAATGTGCTCCCATGGAACGCCGGCACGTTTGTGCTTCCCGACATTCCCGAACATGCCTGAGCACGGGTAGCTCCGGATGGCCGGGGCAAGGTGATCCGCGCCGCGGATATCCCGGGGCATTAAGGCTTGAGCGGCACTGGGACGTTGCGGGCCCAGTGGGAAACCTAGGAGCTTCACGGACGTAGCCTAAGCTTTAAAAGCATGGCCAACGCGTGATGAGGCCACAGGCCTTGAGCGCAAGCGTTTTTTTCGGCTGAGCAGGCAGCAGCGACGACGCCTAATAAACAAAAGGAAAGAACTTGGCGGTGTTTTCTTGGTAGTGCCGGTACTCGGGGAAACGGGCTAAGAGCCAACGTTCTTCGTAGGCGGCCTTGCGGTCAAAGAAAGCAAAAACCGCGAAAGCCCAAAGCATCCCGGGCCACGAGCGCCACCATAAGGACCAGCCGAACACTGCCAACACGGCCCCAGTGTAAATGGGGTGGCGCATATAGCGGTAAAGCCCGCAACACTGCAGCTTGGCGTTGGACTTGGGCACCGGAAACGGGCTCAAACCCTTCCCCAACTGCCACGCCGCTCCCCATACTAAGCTGAGGCCGAAAAGCAGGAGGACCCCGGCCACAGAAGCACGCACAAGGTGTTCGCCGGGCCAACACCCAGTGTACGGAGGCAAGGCCAACGCCACCGCCAGCACCGGGATTTGCACCAAAACCCACGTGCTAGGCTGACCGGAAAAGCCTAAGCTCGTCCTTCCCATGCCTGGGGCAGTTTAGCGCCGCCACGAAAACCCAGGGTTTTTGGGAAGACACCGCCGTCTAGGTCACCTTCTGGGCCGCTGTCCGCTGGCACATGTCTTGCGTCATGATATCATTCTCAGAGACGAAAAGGAGACACCGTGAAGCTGCAGAAAAACCCGCAAGGCCAAAAGAGCAGGTGGCAACTTCCCCTGTTTCTCGCCGTTTGCCTCGCGGGCACTGTCAGCGGCAACCAGGTAGTCTTGGCAAAGAACCAACCCTGTACGGTGGTCGCTTTTCCCACCGCCTGGTATCAACCCCAGAGTGGAGACCCCACACCTCTCCTCCCCAATCTCCCCATGGCGCCTCCCCCACCCTCAGGTCCAAAGCTGCAGCCAGGAACCTACGTGGTTCGCGTTGAAGCCATGAACGCGGACCCTCAACCAACGACCTGCGTCTTTTTGCCCGATCCCCTTGTGGCACGGGCGGAGCTTTTCACTGCCGAAGGGGCCAACCTCGTGGCGCGTACCGGGTGGCTTTTGCCTCTCGAGGAAAGAACCCTAGGCAGCCCCCGGCCAGCCCTGCCGGCCGTGGTGGCCCCTGGCCGCAGCACCTTTTGGCTGCGGCTTTGGGTTCCCGAAAAGGCTCCCAAGGCTCCCGACTCCCTGGCATTAGAAGCAAAAAGCCTGGAAAGCTTCGCCGTGGCTCAACGTCGCTACGACCATGCCCACGGAGTTTACGGCGGTATCGTGGTAGCCGTGGTTTTGTACAACTTGTTTTTGTTTTTCTCGCTCCGTGAGAGGCTCTACCTGCTTTACGTACTTTACGCCAGTTTTTTTGGGCTCATTTGGCTGGTACGCGCGGGGATGGGGTTGGTTTTCCTTTGGCCCCGCTGGCCCCTTTGGGACGCCCAAGCCCACTACTTCATGATTGGCTTGGCCATCATCTTTGGCAACGCTTTTGCCAGTGCTTTTTTGCAGTTGCCCCACACCACCCCTCGCTTGGTCAAGGGGCTGCGAGCTTGCAGTGCGTTCGTGGTTGCCCTCATGGTGTTTGCTGTCCTTCAGCGGTGGGCCTGGATCGAAAAACCCTTGGCCCTCGCTGCCTTCGCGTCTTGCACCGCTTATGTGACGGCCGGTGTCCTGCGGCTTAAGCAGAAAAGCCTTGAAGCCCGGTATTTCCTCGCAGCCACGGGCATGGTCATTCTCGGCACCACGGTGTACGTGGCAGCCTTTTTTCACATCCTCCCCATCACGTTCCTCACGGTCAACTCGGCACAGCTGGGTTCAGCTTTGGAAATGGTGCTTCTGGCTTTTGCCCTGGGGCATAAGATCCGCCATTTGCGGCAGGAAAAGGTTGCCGCCGAAGAGCTTTCTCGCCTAGATTCCCTCACTGGACTTGCCAACCGTCGGGAACTGGACGAGCAAATGAATAAGGAGTGGCGGCGGGGTTACCGCCAGGGTTCCCCGTTGGCAATCGTGATCGTGGACGTGGATCACTTCAAAGAGTACAACGATGTCTGGGGCCACCAAGCCGGTGATGGCCTTTTGCAGCTGCTGGCCGAGGAACTTCGAGCCCTCTGCCGCCGTCCCGGCGATTTGGCAGCTCGCTACGGCGGCGCGGAGTTTGTTTTGCTGCTGCCCGGTCTTGACTCCCGGCAAGCCCAGGAGCTGGCTGAAAGATTGCGTCTCACCGTAGAACAGAGACGGTGGCCTCACCCGGCGTCGCCCTTGGGCGCCAACGTTACCGTCAGCTGCGGGGTGGCCGTGGGACGACCAGTGGAAGGGGTGCCGGTGAACATGCTGTTTTGCGAAGCCGATGAAGCTTTGTACGCGGCTAAGCGCTCGGGCCGCAATCAGGTCCGTGGGCGCACCGCTTCCGGAACCTACCGCCGTTTGGTGGGTGTCTAACCATCAGCTGGTAAATTTGGCCTATGGCGAAGGTGGCGATTCTCGGCGTTCCCATGGACTTAGGACAGTCACGGCGGGGCACTGATATGGGGCCCTCGGCCATGCGTTACGCCCGCCTCAGTGAAACCCTCAAAGCCATAGGCCATGAGGTGGAGGACCTTGGAGACCTCCAGGTGCCGGTGGTGGAAAGCCTCCACGGTGGCGATCGGCGAGAGCGAGGCGGCATGGTGTACGTGGAGGCCATCCGTGACGTTTGCCAGCGCACTGCCGAAGCTCTCATGAAGCTGAGCCCAGAGGTTTTCCCCATTGTTCTCGGTGGCGACCATTCGGTAGCTTTGGGTTCCGTTGCCGGCTTGACCTCCTTTGGTTCCACGGGCGTGGTTTGGGTCGACGCCCACGCTGACTTTAACACCCCCGAGACCTCACCTTCCGGCAACGTACACGGCATGCCACTTTCTGCCCTCTGCGGGTTTGGGGACCGGCGTCTCGCCTCGCTCTTGCGCCAAGACAAACCGATTTTGCACCCGGAACATGTGGTGCTGGTGGGCGTGCGCAGCGTAGACCCCGGTGAGCGTGAAATGCTTAAGAAAGCAGGGATTACGGTTTACACCATGAAGGAGGTGGATCGCTTGGGCATTGCCCACATTGCCCAGGAGGTTACGAAAAGGTTTTCCCACCTTCCCCGGGTTCACGTCTCTTTAGATGCCGACGTCCTCGATCCCGAAGAAGCGCCAGGGGTGGGAACCCCCGTACCAGGAGGGCTTTCCTACCGGGAAGCGCATCTGCTCATGGAGCTGTTGGCCGATTGCGGCAAGGTCACGAGCCTGGATTTAGTGGAGGTCAACCCGATTTTGGACCGCCACAACCGCACGGCTTCCCTCATGGTGGAGCTGGCCGCCTCGCTTTTGGGTAAGCGCATCCTTTAGGGTCTCGCGTCAGGAAACGCTTTTTCCAAAAGCGTGGGCAATTCGCGAAAAAAGCGCGCCTTGGGCAAAACCACGGCCCCGGCAGCACGGAGGTCTCCCCACTCCTGGCCCCTATGGTGCGGACCAAAAGCCAACACCTGTACGCCGGAGCGAGCCCAAGCCAAAACCTGCTCAGGCGTTACCGCTTCCGCATCCAGCACCAACACCGGCGGCACGCGGCAAGCACTGGACGCAACCCTCACGGGCCGGGCGCCCATGCTGCGAATGGCGGTCTCTACCACCGAGTAAAGGAAGAGGTTAGGTACAAGAACACCAACCTCACGCACCCAGAACCTCCAAAGCCAGGTCAGGGAAGTTGGTGGTGATGGAAGCCACCCCCAACGCCGCCAACACCCGCATGCGCTCCTGCCGGTTAACGGTCCAGGGGTTTAAGGGAACCCGAAAGGTACGCAGCTCCTCCACCAAAAGGTGGTGAGGGGAAAGCTCAAAGCCTGGAGGGAGCACCCCGGGCACGCCATCCACCACCCACGAAACCGGCGCTCGGGGCAGCACCGCCCGTACCAGGCTCAGCACCCGCAAAGAGGAAGACAAAACCTTGAGGTGCCTTCTCGGCTGCAGCAGGCGCTGCAGGGGATCGAGCAAGGGCAAAAGTTCCCCTTGCGCCAAGGGCTTGACTTCCACAAATAAAAAGCGGTCCTCCGGCACAGCCTCCACCACCTCTGCCAAGGAAGGCACCTTTTCGCGGCGAAGGGCAGCCAAAGACCACTCTTGTAGCGCCGTACCAAGCCGGGTGCGGTTGTGGTGGCAGACCCATACGCCTTCCCGGCAAGGGCGGATATCCACTTCCACCCCATCGGCGCCGGCTTCGACCGCCGCTTGTACCGCAGCCAGGGAATTTTCAGGGTAACGCCCGGCGAACCCCCTATGGCCAATGACTAAAGGGCGCCTCATGCCAAGATGGAGTACCCGCCATCCACGACGATGGTTTGCCCGTGAATCATGGAGGCAAACTCGGTGCACAAAAAGACCACGGCATTGGCCACGTCTTGGGGGGTAATGAGGCGGCCCGCGGGGGTGCGGCGCCGAGATTCTTCCAAAAGCTGGTCCCGGTTGGGGAAGTGTTTGAGGGCATCGGTGTCCACGGTGCCAGCGGAAACCGCGTTGACCCTCACGCCCTTGCCGGCCAACTCACAGGCCAAGTGCCGCACCATGGACTCCAAAGCTGCCTTGGAGGCCCCCACTGCCGTGTAGTTGGGGATGGCGCGCACCGCGCCCAGGGATGACACCGCCACCACCACCTTTTCCCCTTGCGAAGGAAGCTGCAAGAAGTGCTGCACCAAAGGCACCAGTGCCAAGGCGTTGATATCCATGGTCCAGTGCAAGTGGTGCAAGGTGAGTTCGGTGGCCGGCTTCAAAACCCCGGAAGCCGCGTTGGAAACTAGGATTTCCAAGCCACCCCAATGTTCCCGGATTTCCGAAAACATGCGCTCCACGTGCGCCTCATCGGCCACGTTGGCTTTGAGGAGCAAAGTCCGCGCCCCTCGAGCCTCAATTTCTTTGGCCACCTCCTCCGCCGGCTGGCGGTGGCGGAAAAAGTTAATGGCCACATCTACCTTGAAGTCAGCAAGCGACAAGGCGATAGCCCTTCCGATACCCCTTGAGGCACCGGTGACCAGGGCTCTCTTGCCCCGAAGTCGCAAATCCATCTCGCGTCCTCCCCTTTGGCAACAATATCCGAAGCTAGGGGGCAGCGGCAAGGGGTTTGCTAGAATACCCCCCGCGGCCAAAGCCGCGGTCGTGGAGGTTTTTCATGCAAATCGTAGCTACCGAGTTGCGACCTGGGTACATCATCGTCCACAACGGGCAGCTTCACCGCGTCCTAAGCGTGGTGCACATCACCCCTGGCAACTGGCGGGGCATGGTGCAATGCAAGCTCAGGAACCTGAAGTCTGGCAACCAACTGGAGCACCGTTTCCGCTCCGAAGATCGGGTGGAAAAGGCGACTCTCGACACGCACGAAATGCAGTACCTTTACTCTGACAACTCCGGCCATCACTTCATGAACATGGAAACCTACGAGCAAATCACCTTGAGCGACGAGGTCCTCGGTGATGCGCTTTCCTACTTGCTGCCCGATACCGTGGTGACCGTGGACTTTTACGAGGGAAACCCGGTTTCCGTGGAGTTGCCCAACACCGTGGTGCTTACCGTAGTGGAAACCGAGCCGCCCATGAAGGGCGCTACGGCCGCCGGCGGCTCCAAACCCGCCAAGCTGGAAACGGGTCTCGTGGTGCAGGTGCCCATGTTCGTGGAAACCGGCACCAAGATCGTGGTGGATACCCGCAGCGGCGAGTACGTATCCAGAGCTTGAGCTTTAGAAAAGCGAAACTCCCGTGAGCAGCACCACCGGTCCCTTACCGCGGTCGGGGTAGGCCACTTCCAACCGCACAACGCGCAAAATAGCAGCGCGGGTGATTTCTCCCAAAATCCCAAAGCCGGCATCGGCACGCCAGCCATTGGTGTCAGGACCCACCCGGGCACCCCAGGTTTTACCGGCATCCGCAAATACCACCACACCCAAGACCACCACGTGCAGAACCTCACCGGTAAGCCGTTGCCGCCACTCGGCGTTGACCACGGCCCGCGAGGTGCCGTCGAAGGTGTCGGGATCCCAGCCCCGCAGGCCGGTATTGGCCCCCAGTGTCAGCTGCCGGTCCAAGCCCAGGCGTTGGCCGAGCTCCACCACCCCGCGCAGGCGAAACCCGCGGTCCCCCACCTGCGCCACCCCCGCCTCGACGCGGGTTACAGCGTCGGCGACATCCCCCTTTTCCACACGCCCCGCACTGCCCAAAGACAGCCACCGGTACCACCCACCCCCCAGCTGCGCTCTAAAGACGCTCACCTGGTAGGGTAGGCGCACGCGGTCGCCGCCCAAGCCAGGAAGCGAGAAGCCCAAGGTCACGGCATAGTTCGGTCCCAGCGGCACGTCTTCCTGCCGGAGCCACCCGCGAAACCCCTCCACCACCTCCCAGTGGCGGGACTGGTTTTCAAAACCCACCTGCAAACCCACAAGCTCCCGGTCTTCGGGTTCAGGGTAGAAACCTCCCGTCCGATACGACCACCGGGAAAAGGCAGCTCTCTCGGCAAAAATACCGGCGGTGAGTCGTCGCGTCACTTCCCCGTCACCGGAAAGACGCAACCCACCCCAAACCAACAGCGAGCGCCGCAGCGCATCACCGGACACCGTTTTCTTGCCCGAGACCCAAAGGTGCTCCACCAAGCTTTCGCGGCGGTACACAATACCTCCAGCTTGCGGGGTTGCTAGCGAGTAAAATGGGTAGGATAAGGAGAATTCATCCGCCGTCCCGTCGGAAGCTTCCCTGTGTGCCACTGAAAGGCGCCAGCGGCTTTTGAGAAACAGGGGATCGCTGTAGCCAGCAGTGATGGAGTCCCGCTCTGGGTCCGAGCGGGCGTCCAGAAAAACCGACTTCCCCCACCCCAAGAAGTTTTGCTCCGAAAGGGAAACCCCTGCTTTTTGCCGGTGGCCCATGCGCCCGTAATTCACCGAAAGCTCCAACGTCCACTGGTCACGGGTTTCCACAAAGACCTCCACACCTTCCCCCGCCGGCCGAGCAAAGATGTGCACCGGGTTCAAAAAACCCGTTTCCCGGAGCAACCGCTCACTTTCCGCAGCCAACGCCGGATCCCATGGATCCCCCTCTTTGAAAAGCAGCAACGAGCGGATGAAGCGCTCTCGCGAAAGGGTGTGCAGCGCGTTTGCTGCCCGGTACGGCCAGGAAGAGGTTTCCGGATCGGAAAGATCGAAAACGTCGTGACGCACCACGTGAATGGCCACAATGGGTGGGCCGGGTGGCAGCTGGGCTGGACCAGACACTGCCCACATCAGCAAGAAAGCGCCGAGCATCGCTTTTATTTTACGGTTGGAGACTGTTTTCCCTTGTGGCTTCCCTCACCACCGTTGCCACGCCGTCACCAAAAGCCCCGAAGGCAACTCTTGCACAGCACCGGAAAAACCATGAGGGCGCAAGCTTTCAAGCTCTTCACCGCGCAGCTCCTCACTTACGAAGCCGTTGGCGAAGGCGAAGGTACCATCGCGGGTGCGGGTGGCATCAAAAGGCGGCAAAAGACCGGCCCGCTGCTGGGCCTCGTACCACGCACGGCGTGCCTGTCGCGCCCCGGGACCGTACGCGGTCACCAAAAGCAAACCACCGGGAGCTACCAAATCGGCCAGGCAAGCCACCATTCTTTGTCGCACCTCCGGACCTCCCAGAGAACCCAGGGTGGCTTGAGCAAAGATGACGGTTTGCCAATAACTGCGCCGCACTGGCGACGCAAAACCATCCCCCGCCACCCAAAACACCGGCAACGACAGCTTCTTGGCGGCCAAAAGGTAGCTGGGCACCAAATCCATGCCCACTACCGGACCTTTCTGGAGGCCCAGCGCTGCCAAGATCCTGCCGGCACCGCAACCTACCTCCAGTAAAGGTGCAGCTGCCTGTTTGCAAAGCCACTGGATCTCCTGATCCAAAAGCCTTTGGAACTCCGGGGGAGCCAAAGCGTACGCCCGAACTACCCAATGTGGGTGATGGGCATCGCGGTACCGCAGAAAGGACTCCACAGGGTGTAGTGTAGCTGGTGTACCATGACCCGCTTGGAGGCGCCCATGCGGGTCGTGACTTCGGTGCTTGAGCTCATTGGACAAACGCCGCTTTTGCGGCTTTCCGAGCTGGAAGAGGGCGGCGCGGAAATTTGGGCGAAGCTCGAGACCGCCAACCCCGGGGGTTCCGTGAAGGACCGCATAGGCCTGGGCATGGTGTTGGCGGCAGAACAAGATGGAAGGCTTGCCCCCGGGGGTACCATCGTGGAGGCCACCGCCGGCAACACCGGCATCGGTCTCGCGCTGGCCGGGACCCGCCGCGGGTACCGCGTGATCCTGGTGGTTCCTGAGAAATACTCCGTGGAAAAGCAAAAGCTCATGCGGGCCTTAGGGGCGGAGGTGGTGATCACACCAACCGAGCAAGGTATGGCCGGAGCCCAAGCTCGCGCCCGGGAAATTGCCACCACCACTCCGGGTGCGGTGTACGTAGATCAGTTCTCCAACCCCGCCAACCCGCGCACCCATGAGCTCACCACCGGGCCGGAAATTTACGAGCAAACCGGTGGAAAGCTGGACGCCATCGTGGTGGGTTGCGGCTCTGGCGGCACCTTCATGGGCGCGGTGCGCTACTTGAAATCCAAGCTGCCCAGCCTTTGGGCGGTGGCCGTGGAACCCCAAGGGTCGGTGCTGGGGGGTGGTCCCGCGGGGAATCACCTGGTGGAAGGTATCGGCATGGACGAGATCCCACCCATCATGGAACGCTCTTTGGCCGACGAGGTCATGACCATTCCCGATCCCGAGGCCTTTGCCATGGTTCGGCGCTTGGCCCGGCAATGTGGGGTGTTGGCAGGATCTTCCGCGGGCGCCAATGTCGCTGCCGCGGTGAAGGTGGCTCGGCGATTAGGTCCTGGCACGAGAGTGGTCACGGTTATTCCTGATTCTTGCGAACGCTACCTTTCCAAAAACATCCTGGAGCTCTTCCCGGAGGCTTCATGAAACAAAAAACCCTTTGCGTGCACGCCGGCCCTGGACCTGACCCGGCCACCGGCGCGGTGAATCCACCCATTTACGCTACCTCCACCTACGCCTATGCGGCGTTTGGGCGCCATCGCGGGTGGGAGTACTCGCGTACCGCCAATCCCACCCGCGTGGCCCTGGAGCAAGCCGTAGCTGAGCTGGAAGGCGGCGCGGATGCGTGTGCCTTTGCTTCAGGCATGGCTGCCATAGACGCCCTCACCGATCTTTTGGCCCCAGGTGATCACATCGTGGCCGCGCACAACCTTTACGGCGGCACCTACCGCTTATTCACCACCATCACCACCCGCCACAGCGTGGAGGTGAGCTTCGTGGATGTCAGCGACCTTAAGGTTCTAGAGGCCAGTTTCCGCCCAAATACCAAGATGCTTTTCCTGGAGTCCCCCACCAACCCCCTCATGGCCCTCGTGGATTTGGCAGAGGCCAGCCGCCTGGCCCATAAACGGGGGGTTTTGGTGGTGGTGGACAACACCTTCCTTTCCCCGGTTTTGCAAAAGCCCCTGGAGCTGGGGGCAGACGTGGTGGTGCATTCCACCACCAAGTATCTAAACGGCCACTCCGACGCGGTAGGGGGAGTGGTGGTGGTCAGCGATCCGGCTTTGGGTCAAGACCTCCACCGCATTCAAAACAGTGCCGGGGCCATTATGGGCCCCTTTGACGCGTACTTGGTGCTGCGTGGTATTCGCACCCTCGCCGTGCGCATGGCTGCCCACGAGGAAGGGGGGCGTGCGGTGGCTCAGTTCTTAGCCCAACACCCCAAAGTGCTGCGGGTCTTTTACCCTGGGCTTCCCACCCACCCGCAGCACCAGTTGGCCAAGCGCCAGCAGCGAGGTTTTGGCGCCATGGTGGCTTTCGATGTGGGCAGCCTGGAAAAGGCCAAAGCGGTGTGCGACGCCCTCCAGATCTTCACCTTGGCGGAGTCGTTGGGGGGTGTGGAGTCTCTGATTTCTCACCCCGCCACCATGACCCACGCGTCGGTACCCAAAGAAGAGAGGGAAAGGCTGGGCATTAGCGATGGTTTGTTGCGGCTTTCGGTGGGCATTGAGGACCCGGAGGACCTGCTGGCGGATTTGGACAGCGCGCTGGCAAAAATTTAAGTTGCGGCTTCCAGCTCCCGTGAGGTGAACACCAAAAGCCCTCGGGCGGTGGCTTCTTCCCTGACATCCGGATCCGGCATGTGCGTGACCAGCACACCTAAGGCTTTCGGCGTACCCCAGCTTTTCTGCGTGCGTCGCATAAGCCTTTGCAACTCGTCCAAGTGCTTGCACCCCAACTGCGTTTTAGACTCCCCCACCACGCGCACCAGCTCCCCCTCCGGGGTACGCAGCAGTGCCCAGAGGTTTACCTGCACCGCTTTCCCCTTCACCTGGAGCCAAACGCGATCGAAGGGCTCCACCACCTCGTATCCAAAGCGCTCTTTAAGCAACCCAGGTAACGTCCGGCACGCCAGGTTTTCCAGGGTGTACCCGACCACATGGGATAAGCCGCCAATGGCTTTATGTACCTGCCGGAACTCGGCACGAACCTCCTTTCGGAAGGTAGAAAACTCTTCGGCTAGTTTCCCTAAGCGCTCTTCAGTGCGGGCTTGTGCCTCCGCCAGTCGCTCGTAAGCCTGCGCCAAGCCATCCACACGTTGCTCCGTGCGGGCTTGCGCCTCTGCCAAGCGCTGCAAGGCCTGCGTGAGACCATCCACGCGTTGCTCCGTGCGGGCTTGCGCCTCTGCCAAGCGCTCTTGGGCCTGCGTGAGCTTTTGGACCTGCTCTTCAGTGCGCGCTTGCGCCTCCGCCAAGCGCTCCAAGGCCTGGGTGAGACCATCCACACGTTGCTCAATGCGAGTCTGCGATTCCGCCAAGCGCTCCTGTGCTCGAGCCAGCGCCTCCGTGCGCTGATCGGCACGTGCTTGGGCTTGCACCAGCTCCCGCACCTGCTCTTCCGTGCGCGCTTGGGCTTGTGCCAGCTCGCGGACCTGCGCCTCCGTCCGTGCTTGGGCTTGCACCAGCTCCCCCACCTGCTCTTCCGTGCGCGCTTGGGCTTGTGCCAGCTCGCGGATCTGCGCCTCCGTCCGTGCTTGGGCTTGCACCAGCTCGCGCACCTGCTCTTCCGTGCGTGCTTGGGCTTGTACCAGGTCGCGGATCTGCGCCTCCGTCCGTGCTTGGGCTTGCACCAGCTCGCGCACCTGCTCTTCCGTGCGTGCTTGGGCTTGTACCAGCTCCCGCACCTGCTCTTCCGTGCGCGCTTGGGCCTCTGCCAATTGTTCCTGCGCTTGGGCCACCGCCTCCAGGCGCTGGTCGGTGCGCAGCTGCACTTGCGTCAACTGCTGCAGCGCTAAACGCAGCTCACGCAGTTCGCCGTGAACCGCTTGCATTTCCTCGCGGCTAACTTGGTGCTCGGTGCGGTCAAACAACGCCGTAAAAAGCCGCAGCAGAACCTCCGTAGCCCGGGGGGTAAGGTCCTTACCCTCCAGCTCCAAGAGCTCCGGAAGCAAATCCGCCAGCGGCATAGAAACCCCGGAGTTAAGAATAGCACGCTGGAATGCGAGAGGTTTACTGGCCGGCCAGCTCGCAAGCGACGGCGTGGTACCGCTCGTGCGCGCCCGCAAAGCGCTCGCGCTCTACCTTTGCGAACCCCTCCTCCAGCTCTTGAATATCCCGCGCACTCAAAACTTGCTGTGCCATGGGGAAAAGGATGTTGTTTTCCTTGTAAATGTGCTGCTCCAAAAGCTCCGCCCAGCTGGCCAGACCGGCAGCCACCTGCGACACCGCGTCTCGGTCCCCCTGCGCGGCCTGCTCCAGGTTGGCTACGACTTGGCGAATGGCGTTGCGGCCTTGCTCGTGCTCCAAGAGCATGACCGCCACCGGCCCCATTTCCCGGGAAAACCCTCGCTCTTCCAAGCGGGTGAACAACAAATCCTCCTCCTTGCCGTGGTGGCAGGCATCGGCAAAGGTGCGTACAAAATCCACGATTTTTTCTACCTTTTCCTTATCCACACCGCCGCCACTGCGCAAGCGCTCGGCTTCCCGGCGAGCGGCCGCCACCACCAACAAAATCACGTCGTGTTCGTGGATCAAGGTTGCAATCGGGTCCATGACCACCTCCCAACGTATCGTGACCCGCTCTGCATACGCTATCTTTGCGCTCGCGCAAAAAAGGCTACCGGCCGGTGTTTCCGTGTCCTACACTTTGCCTCATGGGCGTTGCCCTACCGGTGCCGGTTTTAGCGGTGTGTGGTTTTTCGGGAAGCGGAAAAACCACGCTTTTAGAGCGGGTCATCCCCGAGCTTACTGCCCTGGGTTTTACCGTTGGGGTGATCAAGCACGACGCTCACGGTGTTCAGGTGGATCAAACCGGCAAGGACTCCGATCGCCTGTTTCGCGCCGGGGCGCAGGTTTTGCTGCGGGCGCCCAATGAAACCTTTGCCCGTTTTCACCCGCAGGCCGAAAAGGACCTCTCGTGGGCTTTGGCCCACCTGGCGTGGGAGGTGGATCTCATTTTGGTGGAAGGCCACAAAGACACGGCCCTCCCCAAAGTTTGGCTAAAGCATCCGCAAAACCCTGAACTCCCCGCCAGTGTTACCGAAGTGCTGGCCGTTCTCCCTTGGGGGGGAAACCGAGAGGTGCAACTAGTAAGCATCCTCCGCGATTTTTGCTCCTCCCAAAGGCCACCCCTTTGGGGTGGCATCCTCCTTGGTGGCAGAAGTCGCCGCATGGGCACACGCAAACAGCTTTTAAAGCTTTTTGGTCAAAGTCTTTTGGCCCGTTTGGCACACCTCCTTTCGCCTCACGTAGCGGGTCTTGCCTATCTGGGTGCTGGTCCCCTCCCCGATGACGCCCCGAAAGCACCGCAACTACCGGATCCCCCCGGACCCGGAGGCCCACTGGCAGGGGTCCGCGCCGCCCTGCGTTGGCATCCCCAGGCGCGGTGGTTGATACTGCCTGTGGATGCGGTGGCGGTGACCTCGTCTTTTGTCACTTGGTTCATCCAGCAGCACACCTGGGGCACATGGGCGGTGCAAGCGGAAAACCTGGATGGCACCCTGGAGCCTGCTTTTGCCCTCCTGGCTCCGCAACTGCGCGAAAAGGTGGAGCAACTGGCCGAGCAGGGGGAAGGGCCGAAGCTCTTGGCTACGCATCCCAAGGCTCGGCGGGTGCGTGTGCCGAAGGCCCTAGCGCCAGCCTTGCGCACGGTCAACACGCCCCAAGAGTGGGAGCGCTTTTTGCGCCATGCCAAGGCTGCTGATTAAACCTTTGGGAGGTCTGGCATGAGCACAACGTGCACAGTTGCTTTTTTCGGTACCGGGCTCATGGGCTTTCCCATGGCCAAAAGGCTGCTGGCCTCAGGGTTTCCGGTAACCGCATGGAACCGTAGCCGGGAGAAGGCCTTACCTTTAAAAGCCCTGGGGGCCGAGGTGGTCACAACACCCGCCCAAGCCCTGGAGCAGGCAGACGTGGCCGTGCTGATGCTGGCCCACGCCGATGCCATCAGGAAAACCCTGTTAGGAGCGGAAGCTGCACCCTTGCTTGCCAAGAAAAGCGTGGTGCAAATGGGCACCATTGGCCCGGAGGAAAGCCGGGATCTGGCCGCGGACATTACCAGTCTGGGGGGCCGCTATCTGGAAGCACCCGTTTTGGGCTCGGTGCCACAAGCGGAAGCGGGAAAGCTGGAGGTCATGGCCGGCGGCGACAAGGCTTTGTTTGACGAGCTCTTCCCTGTGCTGCGCTGCTTTGGTCGTCACCCTCGCTGGATTGGGCCAGTGGGAACAGCCGCCACCTTGAAGCTGGCTTTAAACCACCTCATTGCTGCCCAAGCAGCTGCTTTTGCCACTTCCCTGGCTTTGGTGCAAAAGGGGCAAGTTCCCCTTGAGGTCTTCCTGGAAATCCTGCGGGGAAGCGCTTTTTACGCCCCTACTTTCGAGCGCAAGCTGCCGGTGATGCTTAACCCTGTACACGCCAAAGTCAATTTTCCCGCCAAACACATGCTTAAAGACGTGCGACTGATCCGCGCCGCCGCCGAAGCTTCCGCGGTGAACACCACCCTCGTGGCTGCTTTAGAAGTTCTTTACGCGGCCACTGAGAAAGCTGGGCTTGGCGATGCCGACTACGCAGCGGTGGCTCGCCTTATTGTCGGTGATTGAGTCTACGCCAAATTTTATGCCTCTGGCTTTTTTCAAGTACCTGCGGGCCTAAAAAATGCGCGGGCCAGGCCCTAAGGCCTGGCCCGCGGCGCATTGTTACGTTTCCTTAGGCCGTGGAACGCATCGTTCGTAGCCTCCACAACCCCCAGGCCAGGGCAGACGAAGTAAGGAGCAAGAGAGCCCAGAAATCGAGGGTGGGAATTGGCTCCACCTGGGCTTGATCAACATCAGTGCTGGCGTTGTTATTGGGCGTGGGATCGGTGTAGCCGCTGGGAAGGGCTGCACTGGCCACGTTAACCAAAGAGCCCGAAGCCATTGGGTCAACAGTCGCTGTGGCAGTGTAGGTAACCGTGCTTCCCGCTGGCAAATTCACGGTGTCGTTGATATTTCCGCTGCCGCTTGCGGTACAAGTCGCACCCCCTGAAGGCGTACAGGTCCAGGTGACCGAGGTTATTTGTGGCGGGAAGATATCAGTGACCGAGGCACCTACCACCGAAGCCGGTCCCAGGTTCCTCACCACGATGGTGTACGTGAGTGTTCCGCCCGGGGTATACGTGTCGGTACCGTCGCTCTTCGTCACCACCAGGTCTGCTTGCCAGCTCGGTTGATCCGTGTCGCTGGCGGTGTTGTTGCTGGAATCAGGATCACTGACCCCGGCCGGCAGCGTGAGCTGCACCGTGTTCACCAAATCACCCGTCGCCCCAGGATCAATGGAAGCTGTCACCGTGTACGTGATCGTAGAACCCGCCGGCATGTTCA
>CALHAH010000010.1 GCA_937934115.1 uncultured Thermoanaerobaculum sp. | reverse complement strand
CGCCATTCTCGGCCCCTACGACTTCATGGATATCGACAAAGCCCCCGACCCCCAAACCGCCCACAAGGTTTCCCTCATTTCCAGAGCAGGGAAAGCGCTCTCTGCCGAAAGCTGGCAGGCCCTCCCCTACGATCGCTTCCTCTCCCTCCTAGAGGAGGTGGGTAAGGGTCCTTAAAACGCGTGGCGCCCGACCCAGCGGTGAGCATCGCAAGCTGGGGCCTCAGGGTTTGCCAGCTGACGGGAAGCACCCCTTCCCAGCGGAGTACAAGCCGGGGAAAAGGGGGCAAGGCTTTAGCTCAGGATTTTAAGCACTTGGCCGACCCCTCCGTGGGCCAAAGTTTCGCCGCGAATGAGTGCTAACCCCAGTAACGCCCAAAGAAGGGGCACGGCAAAAAGAAGGGCTTTTTGCCAAGACCGCTGCACGCGCGTCACCAGCACCACCGCTACAAACGGCAAAACCATGAGCACCCGGGAATAGGCGTAGGCTTCGGTGATCACGCTAGGGCCCAAAACCAGCGCCAGAAGCCCAAAGAACAGATACGCCAGCTCCCACAAACCCAGCTTGGAAGCCACCGCCGCAGGGAGCGAAGCAACGGTCACGAGGAGAGCCAAAAGGCCCAAAACTTCCACCCCGTTAATGTCAGCTGGAGCAAACACCTCGCGCAGCTTCCAAGGAAGCCAACCCATTGGCAGCCCAAAATTAGCCAGCTCCGCCTTGGAAAAAAGCGAGCCAAAGCGAAGGTGAAGGGAAAGCTGCCAAGCGAAAAACGCTACCAGGGCCGGGGCTACCAGGGCGCAAGCCCGCCGCCACTGCCCTTCCCGCCATTGCCACAAAAACACAGGCGGTACCAGCAAAACCGAGGTTTCCCTCGTGAGCACACACGTAGCGAGAAAAGCAGCTCCCCAGCCCCACCGCCGCCACTGGCAAGCCAGCAAAGCCGCAAGCACCCAGGTCACCGCCGCGGCGTCCGGTGTTCCCCGGGTCAAGGAAACCACCAGACCAGCCGTGATTACAAGAGGAACAGCCCAAAAAACCGGGGCACCATCCTTAGCCAGAAACCAGACCACCAGCAGCACCGACCCAAGGCCCAAAACCCAAACCAAGGCTAGGTACCACCAAAGGGCGGTATGAGCATCGCCCAACGCCAAAAGCCAAGCTAAAGCCGGCAACAGCAGGCGCTGGGCACGGTAATGAGGGGTATCCAGGGCTTGCCGGGTTTGGGGCTTTTGAAGAAAGGGGTCGGTGGCCAGCGCCGCATAAAACTGTCCATCGTAGCCCCAAGGGCTGTCGCGGGGGATATCCCTCATCACCGGAGGATGGTAAAACTGGCTCCCCAAGCGGAAAAAACCCCGCCCATCGCCACCGTACTTCACCACCGCTAGTGCGTAAAACAGGAACCCCCAAAACACCAGCACCAACAACGCAGAAAACCCCACGGGGTGATTTTTGCCAAAAATTTCCAGTCCCTTCCAAGGTACTCTCGTCGGCAGCAGGCGCGCCATGGTGGGAGTATAAAGAGAAACGTTTTGCGGTAAACCCCACCTCAACCCCATAAAGCCTTGCTCCCAAGCCAAAAAAGAAAAACCCCGGCGAAGCCGGGGTTCAGGCGAGGAGGGATGAGGCTTAACGGCGAGGCCTTCCCAAGTACCGGCGAACCTGCCCGGGAGCCGTGACGGTTCCGGGGTGCAGCACCGCTGCAAACTCCCCGGCAGCCAAAACCGCTCCCGAAGCATCGCGCAACTCCAGCTTTTGCCACGAGGAAACCGGCAGTGCTGCAAAGGGAAGCGGCAACTGCCCCTCCTCCGGCTGGGTGGAAAAGGTGGCGTGGATGTAGCCGTTGGCCTGGGTTGGCACGGTTCCCACCACCTGATCGTCAACTACCACCGTGACCGGTACCAAAGCTGGTAGGAAAAAGGCTGCTAACTTCAGTGTCTGCTTGCCTTCCTTAATTTCTGCCACACCCAAACCCAAGACCACCCTTTGCGAGGAGATAAGGGGAGCTACCGCCAGGTACTCCCGTTGGGGATGGCCATCACCGTCCCACCGGGCATCAGCAAAGTTCCCGGTAAGCATCACGGTGCTCCCGTCCCGCACCTCCACCTGCTGTCTTTCTAGCAAAGGGGAAAGGCCAGGTGGCAACGGCTCTGTTGCGGGTAAGGCGGCACTGGAAAGGAACAGGTGACCCTCCCCTTCTGCATTGGTGGCAACCGCACCGGCGTGCACCCCGTCCACGTAAACGTCGTACACGTGTTGGGGCAGGAGGTGCTCCACACCCAGCTTGAAGTCCTCACGAACCACGGTATCGCCAAGCTTGAAAACGCGGATGATCGCCACGCCTTCGGCCCCCGCTGGCGCCTGGGTGGTGGGATGTAGCTTGAGCACCGCAAAAACCTTGGTGTCAGCGGGCTGCGGCACCGGACCTGGGTTGGCCAGCACCTCCACTTTTCTGGCATCCAACGAACCATCGGGGCGGAAGCTGCCTTCTACCTTGACCACGGCGCCCACCTGCACCGCCCCGTGTTCCTGATCAATTTCAGTTTCGGCGGTGACATGCACCACTACCCCCGCCACCTTCCAATCGCCTACCAGATCCGCGCCGGGTAGAGACTCCACCCGCCCCACCAGCTTGCCCTCCCGTTGCGGAGGTTTAAGGGCCAAGGCACCGATGGCCAAGCTCAAAAGGAAAAGCACCATGGCCACGATAAACGGCCAATGGCGGCCGTAACTACGCCGCACTGGCCGGCACCGCAAGAAAGCGGGAACGAGAAGCATTCTTGCCTCCGGCTTTCAAAATAAGCCCCGTTCCCGCAAGCGGCAGTGAGCTGGGTCACCATCGACAGAGGCCCCGGCAAAAAGGGAAAGGCCACGGTGCTAAGTAACCACCCTGCGCTAAGATGCCACCTATGGATGAGCTTTCCGCTTTTTATCGCGACCCGTACCTTTGCCGCTTGGAAACCCAAGTGATCGCCAGTGGCCGCGACGAGCGGGGCGTTTGGGTAGAACTGGCCGACACCATTTTCTACCCCGAAGGCGGCGGCCAACCAGCTGATCGCGGCACGATAAGCGGCGTTCCGGTGGTGGATGTGCAAAAGGGCCCGCATGGTGTGCGTCATTACCTGCAAGGGGAACCGCCCTCTCCTTTGGTGACCCTGGAGCTTGACTGGGAAAGGCGCTTCGACCACATGCAGCAGCACACCGGCCAACATTTGCTTTCCGCCATTGCCGAGGACCGCTTCGGCTGGCGCACCACCGCCTTCCATTTGGGGGCCGAGCTTTGCGACGTAGAGCTGAACGTACCCTCTTTGCGTCCGCAGGAACTGGCCGAGCTGGAGGCGCACGTGGCGGAAGAAATCCGCGCGGCTCGGCCAGTGAAGGTCCACTACGTAGAGCCGGAAGAGGTGGCAGGTCTGCCCAAACTGCGCAGCCGGGGTCTACCCGAAGGGCACAAAGGCAAGGTTAGGCTGGTGGCCATCGAGGGGGTGGACTTGGCCACCTGCGGCGGCACCCACCTCCGGAGCACTTCGGAAATCGAAACTCTGGCGCTTCTGGCCACCGAACCCATGCGCGGCGGAACCCGGGTTTACTTTGTAGCTGGAGCTCGCCTTCGCCATCGCCTCCATTCCCACGAGGCGCGCACGGCGCAGTTGCGGAAGATCTTGGGTGCTGCTGACCTTGAGCTGACAACCGTAGCCCAGGCCAAGCTCGCCGAGCTTTCCGAGCTGGGGAAGCAGCTGCGGCGAGTGCAGGAGGAGCTGGCGTGCCTTTTAGGTGAAAAACTCGCTGCCGACCCCCAGACGGTCACCGTCTTTCACCGCGAAGACGCGGAACTGGCCTTCCTTCAGCGGGTGGCTCGGGCTTTTCTTGAGGCCAAGCCGCACGGTGTGCTTTTGGCCACCGGCGGTAGGGAAGGCCAAGGGTCCTTTGTGTTGGCTGCCAATCGCCCGGACCTGCGAGAGCTGGGAGAGCTGGTGGCTCATGAGCTTGAAGGACGGGGGGGCGGCAGCGGCCACATGTACCAAGGAAAGGCCGCGCACCTCTGGCAACGGGAACAGGTGAGAAAAAGGCTCGAGGAAATCGTTGGCCGCTGACTTCCTAAGCCACGAGCTCCAAAGCCTTTTTGCCAATTACCTCGCCTATGGCCAAAGCCGCCGTGGCCGCCGGTGAAGGGGCGTTGAGTACGAAAAGACCCCTGGGCACTTCCGCAAAGGCGAAGTCATCCAAAAGGTTCCCCTGAGAGTCCAGCGCCTGGGCCCGCACCCCTGAACCGCGACCCGCCAGGTCTTCTTGCCGAATTTCTGGGATGAGCTGGCGCAGGGCCCGGCAAAAAGCCGCCTTCCACAGGGAGCGCCACATTTCCGCCATCCCCGTACGCCAGTAGCGGGAGAGCAAGCGCCAAAAACCACCAAAGGTGAGTGTTTCCCAAAGGTCACGGGGCGAAACCTGGGAGAAACGGTAGCCCTCACGGGCAAATGCCAGCACGGCGTTGGGGCCAGCCTCCACGCGGCCGTCTATGCGCCGGGTAAAGTGCACACCCAAAAAGGGGAATCGAGGGTCAGGAACGGGGTAAATCAAGTTGCGAACCAAATGCCGGCGGTGGGCAGCCAGCTCCCAGTATTCACCGCGAAAGGGCACGATCCTGATCCCCGAACCGACGCCCACCTGCCGGGCTAAGCGGTCGGCGTAAAGACCCGCGCACACCACCACCCCCCGGGCCTGGATTTCCCCGCCGGTGCCAACCACCCGCCAGCCTTGCGCCGTGGGCACCAGCGAACGCACGCGAAAACCCAGTCGCAACTCGCCGCCAGCTCGCTCCACCTCACCGGCCAGTGCCGTGGCTACCTGGGGGAAGTGGACAATGCCTGTGTCCGCAACCCAAAGGGCCGCCACGCCCCGAGCCGCAGGCTCGTAATTCACGATCTCCTGGGCCTCTAGCCAACGCAACAAGCAAAGACCGTTGGCTTCTCCCCGACGCGCCAGCTCGTGCAACGCCGGAATTTGCTCCTGGCGCGTAGCCACCACCAGCTTGCCGCAAAGCTCAAAGGGAATAGCGTGCGCTTGGCAAAACGACAAAAGCTTTTCGCGACCCTTTCGGCACAACTCAGCCTTCAAAGATCCGGGTCGGTAGTACAGCCCAGAGTGAATAACTCCCGAGTTATGACCGGTTTGATGGCGCGCCACCGCACCCTCCGCTTCCACAACCACCACCCGCCGGGCGCGGTTACGGGTCAAAGAGTAAGCGGTTGCAAGCCCCACGATCCCCGCACCCACCACTACCAGAGCATGACCTTCTTTTGCCACCAGGACATTGTACCTCAATTCACAAGATCATGCGTTTCGGGCCGGAAAGAGCCTATGCCGCCACCGGGCCACGAGCCGGTAGCCCCAGTTGCCAATGTTGAAAAACGGCGGTTTCAGCAAGGCCTTCCACAGGAAGGGCCAGCGACCACGGAGGGCCGCGAGAGCTACCAGTCCGGTGAAGCCAGCAAGATGCTCTCCTTTGGGGGTGCAAACCCTTAGTTCCGTGAACTCCTGCGCTGACAGCCCCGCTGCGTGGCCGTCCACAAACACCACTGGCAGCCCGGTCAGCTTCCTGGCCAGCAAGCGCGTACTTTGCCGGCAGAAGGCGCAACTGCCATCGAAAACCACCTGCCAAGCAAGTTCTTGCGGATCGTCTGTGTGCCCCATAAAAGTGGTAACAGCAGGACGAGCCTTCCCCTTCCCGCACCGCACCGCTAAAGTTTCAGCGTATGGTGAGCGATACCGGGATCAGCAAGACCACGCATGGAGCGGTGACCACGAGCGATGGCTTGCAGTTGGCCGTACACCGCCTGGGCGATCCCGAAGCTCCTTCTGTTTTGTTGCTTACCGGAGCCTTTTCCAACCACACCTTTTGGCTGGGAACCCGCGGTGTGGGGTTTGCGCGATTTTTGGCAGGTGAAGGCTTTTGTGCTTATGTGCTGGATTTCCGCGGTCACGGCCAGTCCCAGCTCAAGCCTCCAGGGGCCCACTGGTGCTTCGAAGATTGGGCGGTTCACGACATCCCCGCAGCGCTGGGGGTGGCGGCGAATACGGGCCCAGCCCGCGTGGTTACCCATTCCGCGGCCGGGGCCGCCGCCCTCACGGCTCTGGCACTTCAGCCGGAGCTTGGGGAAAAGGTGGCAAAGCTTGCAATTTTGGCAACTCCATACCCTTCCCTTCGGGGCTTTCGCAGCCTTACCGCGCGTTTTGCGGTGTTTTTCTGCCACCACTGCGGCCGCTTCCCGGCTCGTTTCTTGCACTTCGGGCCGGAGGACGAGGATGGCGGCATCATGGCCCAATGGCTGCAGTGGAACCTCAACGGGGCATGGGTCACAAGGGAGGGGCTTTCGGTGCTCTCTCACCTCCCGAAGCTCTCGTTTCCCCTGTTGTTGGTGGCTGGCGCCGGGGATTGGTTGTGGTCCCCGCCGCCGCTTTGCCAAAGGCTCTGGCAGGTCCTACCGGCCGCCAATAAAGACTTTTGGGTTGTGGGGGGAGGCGATACCTGTCCCCTGCGGCCGGGACACGTAAGCCTGGTCACCCATCCAGAATGCCGGCGTCGTTTTTGGCCGCGGCTGGCTGCTTGGCTGAGGTAATACGCAAAATCAATGAGTGGGAAGCGGAGCGATAAGCGGCTGTTCCTCCACACGTGGTTGGAACATCACGGCCCCCACCGTACCCGGTCCCACGTGGGTCCCCACGGTGGGCCCAATTTCGCACTCCAAAAGTTCCAACACCTGAAAATTCTCCCCAATGAGGTTCTTCAGGCGATCGGCCCACACCGGTGCTTGAGCATGGGCAATCGTCACCACCACAGGCTGACCCGGGTCCACCCGCTTCTTGAAAAGCTCAATCACCCGCGGATGCGCCGCGCGCCCGCCCCGTACCTTGTCCAGGGGCGCTACCTCCCCTTCCGCTACGGTGAGGATCGGTTTGATGCCCAGCATTTGCCCCAAAAGCGCCCGCGCCTTGCCGATCCGTCCGCCCCGCGCCAGGTACTCCAAGGTGTCCACCACGAAGATCATGTGCACGCGCTCGCGCATGTCCTCCAGACGCTGCCGGATTTCCGCCGGCGCCAACCCTCGGAACGCCATCCGTGCCGCAAGCAAGGCCAGCATCCCCAGGGCAGCACCCACCGTCCGTGAATCCACGATCTCCAGTTGAAGCACGCCCCGATGGGCAGCCAGGGACTCCAGCTTGTCCCAGTTGTCCTTCACAGCTTGCCGCGCGTGCACCACGGTCTGCGACATCTTTTCCGAAACGTGCACGGAAACAACGTCACTTTTTTCCACCAGCTGCCGATACGCACCCAAAAACTCCCCGGGAGTCGGCGGGTTGGTGCGCGGGTGGAGGTCTTTTTCCCTTGCCAACCTCTGGTAGAATTCCCGCGGGGTAATATCTACACCATCTTTGTGAATCTTGTCGCCGAGAAAGAGCGTGAGCGGTACGACCAGAATTCGGTGCTCGGCGGCCAATTCAGGAGACAAATCGCACGTGGAGTCGGTGACCACCCGCACCTTGAGCTCGGGCTCGGCAAAGCTCACAAACCCCAGCTCCTTGAGTCGAACCAGCTCTGCCAAGACCTGACCATCTAGAAAGGGAACGCGGTCCAATAGCTCCCGCAGGGACGGGGCATCCTGCGAGGCCTCAAGAACTTGTTGTTGGGCGGTGGTAAACTGGGTGGCAAAAAACCCGGGACCCATGACCACTTGCACCCGGGCCTCCATTCCGGGAAACTGGCCAATGAGCTCGCTAAACGTGTGCTGGTCTTCAATGGCGGTGGCCATCAGGGTTAAAAGGTCCTCGCGAATCTCCCTTTCGGCCCCAGGTAAACCCAAGAGCACCCTGTAGGTGCCGTGCCCTACCCTCCCCAGACGCGCAAACGCCTTCACCCCGCGCGCGCGGCCCAGGCGCGCGGCAATAACCTCACCGCCCTCCAGCGCCACTTCCCCACCGGCAAACAGCACCCGCCCGGTCACCACCGACCGCTGAAGCAGCGGCATAAGGTCAAAAAACGCCAGGGCACTTTCGTCCCCCAACAAACTCTCCAGCCGTTCGTCGGCCGAAAGACCCACCTCTTTTCCTACCAGCACGGTGCGCAGCTTGCGCAAAAGCGCCTTGGTGGTGAGCCCTTCGGTGGGAACCAAAGACACCTCTTCGGGAACTTCCCCTTCTGATGCTTCTTCCTTTATCAAAAGGATCAATAAAGGCTTGGTTTCAGCTGGAAGCTCACTCAAAACCGCCGCATCGCCAAAACCGGCCAGAGTGGCATCCGCGACGATAACCTGGGGGACAAGCCCCAGCGCAAATTTCCGTCCTTCAGCCGCGTCGCCCGCCGCCACTACTTCATAACCCATGCTGGAAAGTCCTTGCACCAGCTCTTGACGTCGGTGTGTTTCGGGGTCTACCACCAGAACCGTAGGCCGTGCCATGTACGCCCCCTGGGTTAGCCCGCATTACATGCCAAGCAAACCCAACTGTTAGTATACCCAACATGGAGACACGAATTTTGACCGTATTTGCTCATCCGGATGACGCTGAAGCCCTTGCCGGTGGCACCCTGCTCAGCATGGTAAACCAGGGTGCCAAGGTGTTTCTGGGCATCGTCACTGATGGTGACAAAGGCACCCACGACCCCACTGAAAAAAAGGAACAGGTGGTGGCCAGACGTCACAAAGAGCAAGCGCAAGCAGCAGCAATGATAGGTGCCGAGGTCCTATGGTTGGGCTTCGAGGATGGCATGGTCCAACCAACCCTGGAGCTGCGCAAAGAGCTGGTGAGGGTCATCCGCCAGGTGCGGCCCCAGATCGTGTTCACCCACGACCCCACGGTTTGGTTTAGGCATGGGACGTACATCAATCATCCCGACCACCGAGCCGTGGGACAAGCGGCGGTAGAGGCCCTTTACCCAGCGGTTAAGAAAGCGGGGATGTTTCCGGAGCTGGGAGCGGCAGGTTTTGCGCCCCACGTGCCGGAGGAGCTTTGGCTCGCCGGCACCGACCAGCCCAACCGATGGATGGACATCGCCCACGTCTTCGAGCAAAAGATGGCCTTACTGGCCTGCCACGCGTCCCAGTTTCCCATGGAAAAGGCCCGCGTGGTCTTCCGTCGGTTGGCGGAGGAAGCGGGGCGCCCTCGGGGCTTGCCTGCAGCCGAAAGCTTTCGGGTTATTCAACTAGGGGCCAGAACCGTAGACCTCTTGGCTTCCCACTTCACTTCGCATGAGGAACAGCAGGAGTAAACCCCAGCTCTTGCCGCTCATACCGTACTCAAGGGGTCCACGTCCACGATCCGGCGAACCCCCGCGGGTGGTTTAGTGTCGGTGACGGCCACCAGAGCTTGCCGCAACACGGGACGACGGTTGGCCAAAAGAAGGAAGTGCACCCGAAAGTGGCCGCGAAGGCGAGGGATAGGCGCCGGGGTTGGCCCCAAAAGGCGCAGGCCCGCCATCCGCGGGACCCGCTTGGCCGCTTGCTCCGCGGCGTGAATGGCCGCCACCTCCTTGGTGGCCTCGAAACGCACCAAGGCTAAACGGTAGAAAGGAGGGTAACGAAAGGCCTTGCGATAGGCCAGCTCTCCTTCCACAAAGCGCTTGACATCGTGTTCCGCGGCAGCGGCAATGGCGTAATGGTCGGGGTGGTAGGTTTGGACCACCACCACACCGGGCCTGGCGCCACGCCCCGCGCGCCCCGCTACCTGGGTCAGCAGGGCAAACGTCCGCTCCGCTCCGCGAAAGTCGGGAAAACCTAAGAGGTTGTCAGCGTTGATGACGGCTGTGAGCGTCACGCAAGGGAAATGATGCCCCTTGGAAACCATTTGCGTGCCCACCAGTACCTGGATTTCACCGCGCGCAAACCGTTCCAATGTGGCCAAAAGCTGCGCGGGGGTCCGCGCGGTGTCGCGGTCCAGGATACCCACCGTGGCCTGGGGAAAGCGTTCCGTCAGCTTAGCAGCAATCTTCTCGGTGCCAGCGCCCACATCCTCCAGCAACCCCCCACCGCAGTGCGGGCAGACGGTGGGCGGCTCCAACGCGTATCCGCAGTAGTGGCATAAAAGCTTTGGGGGACGACGGTGTAAGGTGAGGGGGATGGCGCAGTCCCGGCAAGGCGTGGTATGGCCGCAGTCGCGACAGATCAGCACCGGAGCCCAGCCTCTTCGGTTTACCAGCAAGATGGCTTGTTCACCCCGCGCGAGCGTGCTTTGCAAAAGCTCCAAAAGACGCGGTGTGAACCAGCGACGCCCATGTTCTCCCGGCTCGGGGGGGGCCTTAGCTAAGTCCACCACCTCCACCTGTGGCAAGCGGTCGCCGCTTACCCGTTCCGGCAGCTCCAAAAGCGTGATCTTCCCCTGGCGGGCCAACCACACGGTCTCCAAAGCCGGGGTGGCAGAAGCCAAAAGCACGGGGATGCGAAGCTGGCGGCCCAGCACCAGGGCCATATCCCGGGCGTTGTAGCGGGGTTCTTCTTCTTGCTTGTACGACGGGTCTTGCTCCTCGTCCACCACGATAAGCCGCAGGCGTGCTAACGGCGCCCACAGAGCCGAGCGGGGACCTGCTACCACGTCCACCTCCCCGCGGCGCGCTTTTTCCCAAAGGGCAAAGCGTTCACCGGCTGGCAGCGACGAGTGCATCACCGCCACCCGAGAGCCGAAGCGAGCCGCGAGCTCCCCCGCCACCTTGGGCGTAAGCCCGATCTCCGGCACCAGGATCAGCACCTGACCCCCGGCCCGCACCGCCGTTTCCGCTGAACGCAGGTAAACCTCGGTTTTCCCCGAACCCGTAACCCCCAAAAGCAAAAAAGGCTGATACCCGCCCGCAGCTAGTGCTGCCTGCAAGCGAGCGAACGCCTCTTCTTGCGAGGGGGAAAGGCTTTTTGGCGTGGGAGCCGGGGGCAGTTCCCAGCGGCGGGGAGCTGCCTTTCGTAGCTGCTGAAAGCGCCGCAGAACCCCTTTTTTGACGAGGGCATCACTCACCGAACGGGAAAGGGCCAGCTCGGCCAGCAGCTCGCTTTCCACTGCCCACCCCCCCCGACGGGCCAGCGCCCCCAAGAGCAACCTTTGGCGGGGAGAACGAATGGCCGTTGCTGACTCGCTGCTCCCCTCCACCAATGAGAGCACCGAGACCCAACTGCCCGCTTCCCGGGGAGGGGCCGGCTGCACCAGCCTTAAAACCTGCCGCGCCTCCAACTCGGGGAGAAGCTGCTTCAGGTCCTCTTGGGAATAACCGCGGGCTCGGAGATAGGCAACAGAAACCCGCCGCTTAGCAAGCAAAAGCACCACCAAATCTCGGGCTTTTCCGGAAAGCGTCGATACGAGCTCCACCGCTCGTGCTCCCAACTCCAAGCGAGCCGGGGGTAACTGCATCAGCTTGGGGGGGATGGCGGTTTTGGCCACCAAACCCGGGGGACAAAAGTAGTATTCGCTCACAAAGCGCACCAGTTCCAGCACGTGAGGGGGGAGCAGCGGCTCTTCGTCCAGCACCTCGTGGACATCCAAGATCGAGGCAAGGCCCTGGGGTGGCTGTGCCTCCTCCTCCAAAACCAGTGCCACCCGCGTTCGCCCGCGCAGCGGCACCAGCACCCTCACCCCTGGCCGGGCCTGCCCGCTCCACGCCTCCGGCACCCGATAGGTCAAGGCCTCAGGAACCGCCAGTGGGAAAACCACCCGTACGAACACCGCGGGATGATACACTCGTGCGGTGATGGATGAAGGCAGGCTTGCCGCCTTTTGCGATGCTGTCAACCGACTGCGCCAGGGCCCCCATCCCCAGGGTGAGGCGTTTGAGCTCTGCCGGGAAGTCTTAGCCGCGGCTCCGCATTCGGCGGAGGCTTCGCAAGCGCTGCGGGTTCTCCTAGAGGGGGCCATGGCCGACGCCCATACCTCCATTGCTGACGCGCAGATCATCATGCGGCTTTTGAAGGCCCTGGACCGCGGCGAGGTAAAGCCAGCTGACATTCTTCGCTGAAGGAAAAGGAGGACCCATGGCCATTTCCCTCGACCCCCAAGACCGTAACGAGCTGTTACAACGCTTCTTGCGCTACGTACAGGTGGACACCCAGTCGGACGAAAACAGTACCTCGTTTCCATCCACCGAAAAGCAAAAGGAGCTGGGGCGAATGCTGGTGGAGGAGCTGAAGGCCCTGGGGCTCGCGGATGCGGCTATGGACCAATGGGGCTACGTGTACGCTACCTTGCCCAGCAACATCCCCTCGGGCCACCCAGCTGACGGCAAAGTCCCCACCATTGGCCTCATTGCCCACATGGACACGTACTTTGGCACACCGGGGGCCGGGGTCAAACCACAAGTCATCGAAAACTACGCTGGTGGCGACATCACACTTCCCGGCGATGCCAATCAGGTTATCCGCTTCGCCGAAAACCCCAACCTCGCCCGTTGTCTGGGGCACACCATCATTACCTCGGACGGTACCACGCTCTTGGGAGCCGACGACAAAGCGGGCATAGCCGAAATCATGACTGCCCTCGCGTGGATCCAGCGGCACCCCCAGTTCCTCCACGGTACGGTGCGGGTGGCTTTTACCCCCGACGAGGAGGTAGGGCGCGGTACCGAGCACTTCGATGTGCAAGGCTTTGGGGCGCGCTACGCCTATACCTTGGATGGGTCAGACCTGGGGGAAATCGAGGATGAGACCTTTTGCGCCGACGCGGCCTTTCTTACCATCGAAGGCCACGATGTGCACCCAGGGTACGCCAAGGGGAAAATGACCAACGCCGTGCGCGTGGCCGCTGCCATCATCGAGCGTCTCCCCAAGGAGTTTCTTCCGGAAACCACAGAAAACCGCCAGCCTTACCTTCACCCTTACGACATCCGCGGGGACGTGAGTCGGGTGGAGGTAAAGTTTTTGGTGCGCGCTTTCACCGAGGAAGAACTGCACCAACAGGAAGCCACCTTGCAACGCACCGTGGAAGAAGTGCAAGCCCTTTTCCCGCAAGCCAAGATGAGCGTAAACATCAAGGAGTCCTACCGCAACATGGCTTACGCCATTCGCAAGGATCCGCAAGTTTTGCAAGTGGCTTTGGAAGCTGTACGCAGGATGGGGCTCGAGCCGGTGCGCAAGGCCATTCGCGGGGGCACCGACGGCGCCCGATTGTCGTTCATGGGCCTTTTGACCCCGAATATTTGGGCGGGTGGCCAGAACTTCCACTCAGTGCAGGAGTGGGTGTCTCTGGAGTGGATGGCCAAAGCCGCCGAGTGCGCTTTGAACATCCTGGCTTTGTGGGTGGAGCGCGCCGCTTCCTAGGTTTTATAAACCTGCAACGCCCGCAGCTTTTTGATGCGATCGCGCAGCCGCGCCGCTTCTTCAAACTCCAGCCTTTTGGCGGCAGCCTTCATTTGCTTTTCCAGCTCGGCAATGGTCTTGACCAACGACTTTTCGTCCATGACTTCCAGCTCCCCTACCTGGGGCGGCTGGGTGAGGGCATCGTGGTAGTCCAAATTGGCCATTTGCACCAAGGGGTTGGCGATGTCCTTGATGATGGTGCGAGGTTCAATGCCGTGCTCGCGGTTGTAGGCCTCTTGGATGGCCCTCCGGCGCCGCGTTTCCTCAATTGCTTGGCGCATGGATTCTGTCACCGTATCGGCGTAAAGAATCGCGGTGCCATTCACGTTGCGTGCAGCCCGGCCTATGGTTTGAATAAGCGCCGTGTGGGAGCGGAGGTAACCCTCTTTGTCCGCGTCCAAAATGGCCACCAGGGAAACCTCGGGCAAATCCAGGCCCTCGCGCAAGAGGTTGATGCCCACCAGCACGTCGAAAACCCCACGGCGGAGATCGGCAAGGATGGCCGTACGCTCCAAGGTATCAATTTCGCTGTGGAGGTAGCGGGCACGGATGCCCAACTCCGCCAAGTACTGGGTCAGGTCTTCCGCCAAGCGCTTGGTAAGCGTGGTGACCAGCACCCTCTCCCCCGCCGCCACTCGCTCCCGAATGCGGGCTATCACATCGTCCACTTGCCCCTGGGCCGGTCGCACCTCCACCACTGGGTCCAAAAGCCCCGTAGGACGGATGAGCTGCTCCACCACCACCCCATTGCACACTTGGATCTCCCAGTCTCCAGGGGTTGCCGAAACGAAAAGCACTTGGTGGAGGCGCGACATGAACTCCTCGAAAGTCAAGGGCCGGTTGTCCAACGCCGAAGGTAGCCGAAAACCGAACTCCACCAACGTCTCTTTCCGGGAACGATCCCCGTGGTACATGCCCCGCACCTGGGGCATCGTGACGTGGGACTCATCCACGATCAAAAGCCAGTCTCTTGGGAAGTAGTCCAAAAGCGTGGGGGGTGGCTGCCCGGGTTTTCGTCGGGTAAGGTGTCGCGAGTAGTTTTCAATTCCCGGGCAGTACCCAAGCTCCGCCAGCATGTCCAGGTCAAACAACGTACGTTGGGAAAGCCTCTGTGCTTCTAAGAGCTTACCCGCGGCCTTCAGCTCCGCCACCCGCTCCTCCAGCTCCGCTTTGATATCAGCGATGGCCTGCTGGAGGATTTCGCGGGTGGTTACGTAGTGGGAGGCCGGGTAAATGGGCAAGCGATCAGGCACATCTTCCAAGACTACACCCCGCAAGGGGTCAATGCGGCTAACCCTTTCAATCTCCCTATCCCAGAACTCCACGCGAATGGCGTGGTCATCGTAGGGTGGGTAAATTTCCAAAACGTCCCCCCGCACGCGGAAGGCCCCGGGCACCAAGTCCAGCTGCGTGCGTTCGTACTGCATGGCCACCAGTTGCCGCAAAACCGGCTCCATCCCCGGTGCTGTCCCCGGTTCCAGGAGCAAAAGCATGCCGTAGTAAGCGGCAGGATCGCCCAACCCGTAAATGCACGAAACAGAGGCCACGATGAGCACGTCCCGCCTTTCAAACAGCGAGCGAGTGGCGGAAAGGCGCAAGCGGTCAATCTCCTCGTTGATGGAGGTTTCTTTTTCGATGTAGGTATCAGTGGCGGGAACGTACGCTTCCGGCTGGTAGTAATCGTAGTAGGAAACGAAGTACTCCACCGCGTTTTCCGGGAAAAACCCCTTGAACTCTTGAAAAAGCTGGGCTGCCAGGGTTTTATTGTGAGAAAGGACCAAGGTTGGCCGGTTCAAGGCTTCAATCACCTTGGCCATGGTGAAGGTCTTACCCGAGCCAGTAACGCCCAAAAGGGTTTGGGCAAAAAGCCCTTGGCGAAAGCCCTCCACCAATTTAGCAATGGCCTGGGCCTGGTCGCCGGCCGGTTGCAAGGGAGCCACAAAGCGAAACGGCTTGCTCACGGCCCTTCGCAGGCAGCGCGCGCCGCCGATACCAGCACGCTGCCCTCCTCCGCATCCAGCTTGCCATCAGCTAAAGCTTCCCGCGCTTGCCTCAGAAAACGACCGCCTCGGCTTGCGGGCAAGAGCCCAGCTTCCCGTTGCAACTTCACGCAGAGCAAAGCCCCCTGCAGCTTTTCGCGTTGCGGTGACGCCAGGGCCTTGGCCTTGCTCTCCAGCTCCTGCATGGTCCTATCCCAGGCCTTTTGCTCCAGCTGGCGGGCCCTTCCCGCCAGCCCTTGAAGCAACAGGAGCATGGTCAAAAGCAGAGTAACGCCAAAACCTCGCCAAAACCAAAGCCTGCTCCCCCGCATCACCCCTTCTCCATCTTGACAGTCTAGCGAGTTTGTGGGGATTCTCACGGCGATGGGGAAGAGGTTTTGGCGCTGGTTCGTGGTGGGTTTGCTGGCGGGCTTGGCGGTAGGTGCCCTTGCTGCCGTGATCCTGGCACGGTTCATCCAGCTGCCGGCGGTGGAGGCCCTCACCACCTATCAACCACCAGCCGCCACCGTGGTGAAAGCCCGGGATGGGTCGGTCATTGGTAGCTTTGCGGCTGAACGACGGCTTCCCATAACTTTTGAGCAAATTCCTAAAGTCTTTCGCGACGCGGTTTTGGCAGTGGAAGACGCCAACTTCTACAAGCACCCAGGGGTAGACCCTTCGGGCATGGCCCGCGCCTTTCTGCGCAACGTCCTTTCCTTGCGCAAGGCACAAGGTGGATCCACCATTACGCAACAGCTCGCTCGCAACGTAGGGATCGTAAGCCGCGAAAAGAGGCTCATGCGCAAGTTAAAGGAAATTCTTTTGGCCATTGAAATCGAGCAGCGCTTTTCCAAAGACCAGATCTTCACGCTTTACGCTAACCAAGTGAACTTTGGCCATGGGGTATACGGTGTGGAAGCGGCTGCCCGCTTTTACTTTGGCAAGCCAGCTTCGGCTTTGACATTGCCACAAGCAGCCCTTTTGGCAGGCCTCCCGCAACGGCCTGCTGACCTTTCCCCCATTGACCACCCAGAAAGGGCTCTGCGCCGCCGCAACCACGTGCTCAAGCGCATGCTGGAGGAGGGCATGATTGACCGCGCCACCTACGAAAAAGCGGTAGCCGAGCCTTTGGGCGCGAGCCCCCACCGGGACCGCGAAACCTCAGCCGCCTTTTTCATCGAAGAAGTGCGACGTTTTCTGGAGGAAAAGCTGGGAAGCGAGCAACTGCTGGAAGGCGGCCTTGTTGCCGAAACCACCCTCGATCCCACCCTTCAAAGGCTTGCGGAAGAAGCGTTGCGGGAGGGTCTTGTAGAGCTACAAAAACGGCTGGGGTGGCCAGGGGCTTTGCGGAACCTCCTGGACGAAGGGAACAAAGACTTGGCCACGTACCGCCACCCCAGCTGGCCATTTCTTAAATGGCGAGAGGGAGAGCTGGTCTTGGCTGTGGTGGAAGAAGTCAAAGCCCAAGAGGCCACCCTCCTCCTAGGTAATCGGAAAGCCCGTTTGCCCCTCGCTGAAGCCCGTTGGACAAAGCGCACCAGCCTTTACAGCCTCATCAAACCCGGGGACCTGATCCTGGTGCGGCTCAAAGCGGTTTCTGCGCCCCCAGCTGCCGTCGAGGTGAGCTTGGAAGCTGAACCCAAGGTGGAAGGTGCCATCGTGGTTTTGGACAACCGCACCGGTGCCATCCTGGCGCTGGTGGGGGGGTTCGACTTCAATAGATCGCAGTTTGACCGCGCCATGCAAGCCAAAAGGCAGGTGGGATCGGCTTTCAAACCCTTCGTGTATGCCACGGCCTTTGAACAGGGTTATTCCCCAGCGGACACCATCTTTGACGCCCCTGTACTCTTGCCTGACGAACGGGGTCTGCCCACCTATTGCCCCCTGAACTACTACCGGAAATACTATGGCATCGTGACCTTGCGTTACGCGGTGGAACACTCCCTAAACGCCTCAGCGGTGAAGCTGCAGCAAATGGTGGGGGGCGAAAAGGTCATTGAGCTCACCCGGCGTTTGGGAATTCGCGAAGACCTCCACCCCTACCCTTCCATGGCCTTGGGGTCTTTTGAGCTTCCAGTAGTAACCACCGCTGCCGCTTACGCCGCTTTTGCCAACGGTGGCATGGCCGTAACACCATTTTTCGTAACCAAGGTACGGGATGCCCAAGGTCAAGTGTTAATGGAAAACCGGCCCCAGGTCCGTCAGGCCTTGAGCCAGCAGGTGGCCTACCTCGTTACCCACACTCTTGCAGGGGTAATAAAGCGGGGCACCGCCGCCAAAGCCGCCTCCTTGCCCGGCCAGGTAGCTGGCAAAACCGGCACCACCGACCGCTACACCGATGCCTGGTTCATTGGCTACTCTCCGCGCATCACCTGTGCGGTGTGGGTGGGACGCGACAAAAAGGAGCCCATTGGTCGTCGCATGACCGGGGCCGAAGCGGCTCTCCCCACCTGGATTCGGTTTATGCAAGCTTACTTGGAAAGACTTCCTGCGTCCGTGCGCGCGGAGGAGTTTAAGCCGCCCGAAAGTGGCGTGGTGCTGATCCCAGTGGACCCGCGCACAGGTTTAAGGGCAACTCCCGAGTGTGGAGAAAACGTGATTCTGGAAGCCGTCCCCGAAGGTAAAGTGCCGGGGGCGTGCTCGCCGCAAGCCCACGCCGTTGCCGAGCTGTCATGGGAGCAACAGATGCGCTACTACACGTTCAAACCGGGCGAACCTTTCACCACCCGAGAAGCAGTGGCTGCGGCCGCCGCAAAGGCCGGGGAGAAAAACTATTAACGCCTACCCCGTTTACAACCCCAGCGTTAGCCTTTTAAATTGGCTTTTTCCAGTTCCCGAAGGAACTCTTGAGGTTCCAGGTAGCCTCCTATGCGGTGCACCTCGTGGCCGCGGTGGTCAAGAAACACCACCGTCGGATAGCTGTTCACCCCGAACTTTTGGGCCAGTTCCCGCCCCTCCCCTTCAGCATCCAAACGTACAGGCACAAAGTCCCTTTGGATCTTGGACACGACCTGCGCTTCGCTCAGGGTGGTCGTATCCAGCCGTTGGCACCACCGGCACCAGGTGGTGTAAAAGTCCACCATCACCAGCTTGTGCTGCGCCTCGGCCTTAGCTAAAGCTTGAGAGAAGTTCGGCTCCCATGGGATAGCAGAGGGCACCTCGCTTTTTCCCCGCGGCGCCAATGCGTAGCTCATGGCCAACACCCCCGCAAACACCACAGCAAGAAGCAAACCCGCTCGCACCTTCATAACACCTCCCCGCCATTTTTTGCCACTGCGCTTGCTACGGTAACAAGAAGCCACACCGGGTCGCGGCAAAGGGCACCAATGACGTTTCAATGAATACGATGAAGCCGGCTTTCAGCACAGCGCCGCAAGCTCACGCCGAACCACCTGCAAAAACGAAAAGCTTTCGGCCAGCACCAGGGCTTCATGGCATACCCGTCAAAAGAAAAAACAGAAGGTTTCACGTTGCCGAATTTTCTTCAAAACTCTCCCCGAGCCCTTGACATGGCTTTGATGGCGGCGGCAGACTACGGTCAACAAAATAGACCCCCCGTTGGGGGAACCTGACCGGGAGGGAGGTCAGGTATGAAGAAACTCATGGTTCTGTTGGCGGTCATGGCGCTGATGGGGGCATGGCCATGGCCGCCGGGCAAAGGGCCCCCATAACAGCGCTTACCGGCGATCAGCTTCAGGGCTTTGAAAAGCTGGAAGCGGTGGCAACTCTGTCGGTAAACGACGCTGGGGTTCCCACTTTTATCGCCGGTGAGCTGGGCCGCCTGGAGTCCGCGGACCACGTCGCCGGCGCTCTGCGGCTTCTTCAAGAGCTCGCCCCGGTCTTCCGCGCCACTGGCAGGGAGGAGCTAGCGTTGGGCGAGGTTAGGGAAGACGAGCTGGGTAAGGTCCACGTGCGTTTCCGCCAGACACTCCGTGGTCTCCCGGTGGTGGGTGCTGAGCTTCTCGTGCACGCTGACAAGGCCACAGGCAAGGTTTACGCCATCAACGGCACCTTTGTCCCCGATGAAAACTTGCCGCAGCGCCCCGCGCTTAGCGGCGAGGTGGCTTTGCAGCAAGCCGCTCGCGAGGCAGGCATTGTTTCTGGCGTGGCCCTCGACAGGCCCGAGCTTGTGTACGTCGTACGTGAAAACGGTAAGGCGTACCTGGCATGGATGACGCGCGTGGCCTTCAGCGATGAAAAAGGCGAGCACCTGGACCGCATTTACGCGGATGCGGTGACGGGGGAGCTGGTAACCAGCGAAGCGCTCATTCACAACGCCCTTTACCGCAAGATTTACACCGCTAACAACCGCACTTCCCTCCCCGGCACTTTGCTGTTCCAAGAAGGGGGATCCTCGTCCGACAGCGTGGCCATGGCTGCCTACAACAACTTGGGCTACACGTACAACTACTACAAGTCCAAGTTCAACCGTGACTCCATTGACGGGGCTGGCATGCAACTCATTGCCACCGTCCACTACGGAAATAAGTACAACAACGCTTTCTGGAACGGCTCACAAATGGTCTTTGGCGATGGTGACGGTACCACGTTTTCTCCCTTTGCCAACGCCCTGGACGTAGTAGCCCATGAGCTGGCCCATGGCGTAACCGAGCGCACAGCCAACTTGACCTACTCTTCAGAACCCGGCGCCCTCAACGAGGCTTGGTCCGACATTTACGGTGCCAACGTGGAAGCCTTTCGCGACGGCGCCATTTCCGCCAACACCTGGAAAATTGGGGAAGCCTGTTACACACCAGCAACTCCCGGCGACGCGCTGCGCTACATGAACAACCCCACCGCCGACGGCTACTCCGCTGACTACTACCCAGAACGGCTCTACCCCAACTGCACGCCTTCTTCCAGCAACGACTACTGCGGCGTGCACGGGAACAGTGGCATTGCTAACCTGGCGTATTACCTGCTCGTGGCTGGCGGCACGCATCCTCGGAACAAGACCACGGTGAGTGTACCTGCCATTGGCATGGCGAAAGCCGAGCAGATCTTTTATCGTGCTCTCACCACCTATATGACCTCCTCCACCAACTTCCAGGGAGCTCGTAACGCCACGGCGCAGGCAGCGGCGGACCTCTACGGCGGGACCTCGTCCGCGGAGTACAACGCCGTGCAAAAGTGCTGGGACGCGGTGGGTGTCCCTGGCGGCGCTGTGCAGGTAACCACTCTTTCCAACGGCCAAACCGTGTCCAACCTGGCCGCTTCCACTGGGAATTACCTGTACTTCAAGATCACCGTGCCCTCCGGGCAAACGCAACTGCAGGTGGTCACCAGCGGTGGTTCCGGGGATGCGGACCTTTACGTAAAGCGGGGTGCCTTGCCCACCACCTCCAGCTACGATGCCCGTTCCATCGGGAGCACCTCTGCGGAAACCATTACCATTTCTAACCCCGCGGCTGGCGACTTCTACATTGGCCTTTACGCGTACTCTTCCTTCTCCGGGGTTTCTCTCACGGCCACGTACTCTGGCGGCGGTGGCGGTGGGACCTCCATGAACGAAACCGAGCCAAACGGCTCCACCTCTTCCGCCAACGTGATCTCCTCTTCTGGTACCACGGTTACCGGTTACATCGGTTCTTCCACTGACGTAGATTACTTCAAGGTCACGGTGCCTGGTTACGCCACTCTCACAGTGGACCTCACGGTACCCTCCACCAAAGACTACGACGTGAAGCTTTACAACTCCTCGGGAACGCTCCTGGCCTCCGGCACCAATGGAACTGGGCAGCCTGAGCATGTGACTTGGTACAATTCGGCGAGCACGAGTCGGGTGGTCTACATCAAGGTTTACGGTTACAACGGCGCGTACTCCACCACCTCACCGTACTCCCTCAAGACCACCTGGTAGGGCAAGAACCATCTAACAAGACCGGCCCCACCTGCGGGTGGGGCTTTTTCTTTTTTCCGGTTACCGCGGCTCGTCGGCAAAGGTCTTGGCAGGAGAACCGGCAACACTGGCCTAGGATGGGGAGGCTCCGTAAAAACTTTCTGCCCAACCCTTCGGCGCAAGGGTCGTGGGCAAAGACCCTTTGGGGACCCCCACGACCTTTTGGTGATTATTCAGCACCCTCGTGCAGTCCCGTGACAGCGCTTTGTCTTTGATGCTAACACCAGCAAGTTTCCAAAGCGGTGGGACGAGCTTCGTACGGGCAAGCCCGGGGGCAGCACGCCACCACCGGGGAGCGGAGCTCCCGCTGTGGGCACCGCTAAGACCCTCTACTTGGGCCAGCTTGCCATTGATACCGAGTTTTACTCGTCGGCAACCCTTTACGGCATGGTGGACCGCCTGCGGGGCAACGCCTACACCACCGATATGAACGGCAAGCAGGTTGGTTCCGGCACGCTGTTTCCCGACGCCGACAACACTTTGGGCAACTTCACCAACTCTGATCGCGCTACCGCCGGTACCGACGCCCATCTGGGCATGGCCTTTACCTGGGATTACTTTCAGAACGTGCACGGCCGCAACGGCATTTACAACGATGGCATCGGTGCTTATTCTCGGGTTCATTACGGCCGCAACTACAACAACGCCTTTTGGTCTGACTGCTGCAAATGCATGACCTACGGCGATGGGGACGGGAGCGTGTTGTCGCCGCCCGCTTCTCTGGATGTGGCTGGGCATGAGATGTCACACGGCGTCACTTCGGCTACCGCTAACTTGCAGTACTCTGGCGAATCTGGCGGCCTTAACGAGTCAAACTCCGATATTTTTGGCACTGCCGTGGAGTTTTATGCCAACAACCCCAATGATCCCCCCGATTGGTGGATTGGGGAAACCGTTTACACCCCCAACAAGAGCGGTGACGCCCTGCGCTACATGGATGACCCCAAGAAAGATGGCCGCAGCGTTGACCACTACTCGCTTTATGCCAACGGTAGGGATGTTCACTATTCCTCGGGAATTGCCAACAACTTCTTCTACCTCCTCGTCCACGGCGGCACCAACCGCACGTCCGGCATTTCGGTTACAGGGATGGGTCTGGCCAAGGCAGAACGCATTTGGTACGTGGCGCTCACCGGTTACATGAACTCCACGACCAATTTCAGCCAGGCGCGCCAAGCCACCATTCAAGCCGCCACCCAGTTGTTTGGTGCTTCCTCGGTGGAAGTGCAACGGGTGAAGGATGCATGGACCGCCGTTGGGGTCAACGGACACAAAGCAAAGGACCGCAAAAAAGGGCCCGCCGCTGCGGGCCCTTTCCTTTTGGCAAGGGTAACTCAAGGCCCCCTAACCGGGCATGACCAAGGGACCGTGACGCTCCAAGGGCGAAGTAAGACAAACCTCGGTGGCCGAGCGCACAAACCCCGGGACTTTGTGCAGGCGGGTAAGCAACAGCTCTTGCAGGTGCACGGTGTCCCGGGCGCGAAGTTTGACCACCAAATCGTACTCGCCTGTGATGAGGTGCACCTCCTCCACCTCGGGGATAGCCGCGAGCGCACTAACGGTCGTATCCAGCCCGGCGGCCAGGTCCACGCGAACATGCACCAGTGCGGTGACCGTGTAGCCCAAGGCGTGAGGGTTTACGTTGACCGCAAAGCCCCGCACCACACCCGATGCCCGCAGCTTGGCGAGCCTCTCGTGAACCGTAGCCGGTGCCACTCCTACCCTTTCGGCAATGGCGGAAAGTGGCATACGTCCGTTTTCTTGCAACGCCGCAAGAATTTTTCGGTCCAGGGCATCCAGTACCATAGCTTGTAGTGTAGCGCTTTGTGATGTGTTTTTTTTCACAAGGTGTGCCATAATCTCCCCGTGGAGGATCGCGTATGCAGCTGAGGCTAGCCATAATTGGATTTGGTGTGGTGGGTCAAGGGGTGGCTAAAATCTTGTGTGAAAGAAAGGAGCAGCTGAAATCGCGGTACGGGGCCGACCTCATTATTACCGCCATTTCCGACGTAAAAAAAGGAGCTGTGGCCGACCCTCAAGGGTTGGACCCCAGTGCGCTTCTCCAACACTTAGAAACCCACCCTGACCTTACCTCCTTTCCCGCCCCGGATCGAGGGTGGGACGCTCTCACCACCATTCGCAAGGCGGACGCCGATGTGGTGGTAGAGGTTTCCTGGACTGACGTCAAAACCGGGGGTGCTGCCCTCGGTCATTTACGCGAGGCCTTTGCTTGCGGCAAGCACGTGGTAACCACAAACAAAGGCCCCATGGTGGTAGCCCCGTGGGAGATGCTGGAGGCCGCTGCTCGCGCTGGGGTGGAGTTCCGTTTTGAAGGCACGGTCATGTCCGGCACTCCGGTGATCAACACCGCCTGGCGGTGCTTGCGAGGCTGTGAGATCACTGGCTTTTCTGGAATTCTCAACGGCACCACCAACTTCATGCTCACGCGCATGGAGCAAGGGCTCACCTACCAGCAAGCTCTGGAAGAAGCTCAAAGGTTGGGTTACGCGGAAGCTGATCCTTCCGGCGACGTGCTGGGGTGGGACGCAGCGGGAAAGGTGGTAATTTTGGCCAATACCGTGCTCCGCAAGCCTTTGAAGCTGGAAGAGGTGGAGCTTGCTTCCGGTATCACCGAAATTACGCCGGCTCACATCGAAGAGGCCAGGAGAGCTTGCGAGCGGTGGAAGCTTGTGGCGCAAGCGCACGTGGAGGACGGCAAGGTGATGGCCAGCGTGTTAGCCCGGCGCGTGCCGCTCTCCGACCCCGTGGCCGGGGTCATGGGGCCCACCAATGCCATTACCTTCCGCACCGATCTGTTGGGTCCGGTCACCATCGTCGGGGCCGGGGCCGGCCAAAAAGAAACCGCCTTTGCGGTGATTTCTGACCTGTTGGACATTCACGCCACCCTGGTGGCGAAGCAAGCCTAGGAGGACACCATGGACATGCTCATCAACGGCCAGTGGGTTGCCACCAAAGAAACCATCCCGGTCACCGACCCCTGGGACGGTTCCACCGTGGACACCGTGCCTCACGGCACCCCTGCCCACGTGGACCAGGCCATCTCTGCTGCGGTATCAGCGTTCCGAACGTGGCGTTTTTCGCCGGTGGCGCAGCGCATGGAGATTTTGCGCAAAGTGGCGGATCAGGTGGCGCAAAACTTGGAAGAGTTCGCCCGCCTCATTGCCCGCGAAGGCTCCAAAACCATCCGCGAGGCACGCAAAGAGGTTCGGCGGTGCGTGAACACCTTAAGCCTATCCGCAGAAGAGGCGCGAAGGCTGTACGGGCAAACCATCCCCTTTGATTCCTTTCCCGGTGGGGAACACCGCCACGGCTACTGGTACCGGGAACCCATTGGCGTCATTGCTGCCATTACCCCGTTCAATGACCCCCTCAACTTAGTGGCCCACAAATTGGGTCCCGCCATTGCCGGCGGCAACACCGTGGTCCTCAAACCCGCCACCGTAACCCCCCTTTCCGCCCTCAAGTTGGCCCAAGCCTTCCAGGATGCCGGCCTGCCCCCCGGGGTGTTGAACGTGGTGACGGGTCCCGGCGGTGAGGTGGGAGACCCGTTGGTAAGCGATCCCCGCGTGCGGATGGTCTCCTTCACCGGGGGGGTGGAAGCCGGCCTCCACATTACGCGCTTGGCCGGCCTCAAAAAAATTGGCATGGAACTGGGTTCCAATTCCCCGGTAATTGTGATGGCGGATTGCGACTTTGAGCGCGCGGTGGCCGACACAGTTTCCGGCGCGTTTTGGGCTGCGGGCCAAAATTGCATTGGCGTGCAGAGGGTTTACGTACAAAAGCCCATTTTCGAGAAGTACTTGGAAGCCTTCGTGGCCAAGAGCAAAACTTACAAGGTAGGCCCAAAGCTTGAGGAAGACTGCGACATGGGTCCCGTCATTACCGAAGCTGAAGCCAAGCGCATTGAAAGCTGGATCCATGAAGCCCAAGCTTCCGGTGCAGCCGTTCATTGCGGTGGGCAGCGGGGAGGGCCTGTAGGCACGGTGGTGGAGCCCACGGTGATGACCGGGGTGACCATGGCCATGAAGCTGGGGTGCCAGGAGGTTTTTGGACCAGTGGTAGCTCTTTGGCCTTTTGAGGAGCTTGAAGAAGCGGTTCGGCTGGCCAATAGCGTGGACTACGGCTTGCACGCCGCCATTTTCACGCGCTCCCTGGCGGCCGCCCACTACGCCATCAAGCACTTAGAGTGCGGGGGCGTCATCGTCAACGATTCCACGGATTACCGGCTGGACCAAATGCCTTTTGGCGGCATTAAGAACTCGGGACTCGGGCGCGAAGGAGTTGCTTTTTCCCTCTTGGAAATGACCGAACCGAAGGTGGTGTGCTTTACTGAGTAGCGAGCACGGTGCGGGGAGGTGGGGTAAAACCCACCTCCACCAACACCACGCCCAACTCCCGGGGATCGTTGGCGGGCCTGTACGGAACGGCAGAAATGACAAGCTCTCCCCGCCGCCGCTCTGCAAGTTCTTTGGGAACCGGGAGCATGGCCATTACGGGTTGAGGGCCTACCGGGATTTTGGCTTCCACAGCCCCCAAGCGCACGGTAGCCAGGGCGCCACCCGGCCGCGGGGCGGCCATGGTAAGGTGCAGCAAACCGTTCCCTAAGGGGAGCGACAGCGCACAGGAGGCTTGACACCAGGCACCGGAAAAACCCGCAAACTGTTCGGGCGGGTAAAGGCCGCGGGCCGCCACTGCTTGACCGTGCATAGCCCACGGGAGCGGCTTCAGCCCGTAGGCTTGAGGGTTCCATGGTGGCGCCTCCAACGACACGTAAAACACCCGCAAGGCCAACGGGCGGAAGTCCCCGGCCAAGCGACGATGCTCCGACACACGCAACCGCAGCGGCACTATCCAGCCCGCCCTTTGTCGTGGCGGCAGCTCCGGCAGCGGCACCTGCATGAGCTGACGACCGGCCAAAACCCTAAAAACCCCTATGTGTTGGTCCCCTACCCAAGCTTCCACCTCGCTGGTTTTCACGCCCGGAGGCAACTCCACCGCCAGGGTGAGAAAACCAGGACCAGATACCGCTGGAAGCAGCACCGTGCTCTCGGGAAAAAGCCAAACAAAGGGGCGTCCGTCTTCCTCCTCCAGAATTGACCCCCCTTCCCAGAGCAGGACCGGGTTTTGCACAAGCTCGACCTGCAAAAAGCGCTCTTGAGAAAGCTTTCGCACCCGGGGCTCCCGGACTTCCCACCGCTGTATCCAGGACACCGAAGCGGGAAGGCTGACCCGCTCGCTCTCCCGAAGCAGGAACAAGTGGGCCCCACCAACGGCAAACCTGGGCGCTTGCATTTCCGAAAAGCGCATGCTGCCCGCCCGAAACACACCCACCCGGGCCAGGTAATTGCGAAAGGAAAAGAACTGCTCCTCAAACACCACGGTTTGTTCTTCATCCCTACCCACCTGCACTAACGCCGCTACTACCGGCAGTGGCCGGAAATGCACGTAAGAAAGCGCTGGATGGGTCCAAAAGGCCCCAAAGGCAGACCCAGCGGCGGCACCAGCTGCCACCAAAACGCTGGCCCTGAAGAGGACCTTGAGGCCGGCCACCGCCAGGGGCGAGGTCAAAAGCCAGGCTAAGACCCAGTACCTAGGGTACGTGCGGTTATGGGTGAAAAGCAGCAAGTAAAGCAAAAAGCCACCGGCGAGGAGGTTCGGTATAACCCGGGCGTGTTTCGTAACAAAAAGCTTTATGGCCCCCACCAGCGCCAGACCCCCGAACACCATTGCCGGGACAAGACCTCCAAGACCTCGCACAAACCCCAAATGCTCGAGGGAAAACCCCTCGGTACCCAAGCGCGAGACGTGGTACTGCCCGTGAGTTTGAAAGGCCCACCAATAAAAGTCCCATCCTCCAGCTTCCAAAATCAGCGGCCACACGCTGAGGATCACCAACAACCCAGACCAAAAAGCCGCTTTTCCTAGCTGCCTGCCGTTATGCCGCACCTCCCAAGCCCAGAGCAACAGCACCACTGCGAAAAACGGGGCCAACGGCGGACGCACCAGAGCCGCGGCCGTAACCAAAAAGGAAGCCAGGGCAAAATCCCGCCTCACGCCCCACACCGCCATGCCTGCCAAGAACAGCCCCGCCGCAGGGGTTTCGGAAAAACCCCGGCTGGCGTGGAACCACACCCCCGGGACAAAAGAAGCCAAGAGCACCGAAAACGCTGCCCCGTTACGCCCAAACCACGGCTTGGCCATAACGAAAATTGCCCAAAGCCCCACAAGCGAAAGCGCGGCGCTGGCCAACTGCAAGGCCCGCAGGGGTTCCCCGACCCCCAAGCTCATGACCAGCCGCCCCAGCCAAATCCACAGCGGGAATCCCGGCGGGTGCGGCATGTGGTGCCCTGGGTCGAAATCCACAACCCCACAGGCCAAAAGGGCCTCGTCTTGCTCCCAGGGGCCTTTGGGCAAGAAAGCAAAACGAGACACCCCTAAAACCACCAGCAAGGCCGCTGACAGGAGGTGATCCGCTCGCCGGCGGCCGGTGTCAAAAAGGGGCCAAATCTCCGTGGCTGGCAGCACGTGAAGACTTTAGCAAAGGTTCCCCCAAAAACCGCAGGCCACCCTTGAACATGGTAAGCTTGGGCTCGTGGCGGGGGTTGAGGTTCGCTTTTCTGGATTGAGCAAGCGTTTTGGCCGGCGTGCGGTCCTGCGCAACGTTTCCGGCACGGCCAGACCAGGCGAGGTGCTGGTGGTCACCGGTCCGAACGGCTCCGGCAAGTCCACGCTCCTCAACATCTTGGGTGGACTCCTCCGTCCTTCGCAAGGCGAAGTGGCGTACCTGGCCGACGGGCGGACCGTGCCCAAGGAGGAATGGCATCGCCACTTGGGAGTGTGCGCTCCCGATCTTTCGGTTTACGAGGAGCTCTCCGCTGTGGAGAACTTACGTTTTTTCACCCAGGTACGGGGTTTGCGGCTCCACGACAGGGAGCTTGCCGCAGTGTTAGAGCAGCTGGGCCTTAAAGGTAGCGATTTTTTTCGGCCGGTAAAGCAGTTTTCCTCTGGGATGCTGCAAAGGGTCAAACTCGCGCAAGCTCTGGTGCATCGCCCGGAGGTGCTGCTCTTGGACGAGCCTTCTTCCAACCTCGACGAAGCCGGTCATAACCTTCTCAAGGAACTGGTGATGGCCTGGCGTGCGCAAGCCACTGTGGTGGTTGCCACCAACGATCCGCGAGAGGTGGCGTGGGGGGATCAGGTCCTTGAACTTGCTCATTGAGAGTTTCACGATCCTTCGCAAAGAACTTACTTCGGAGCTCCGCAGCCGGGTGGCGGTGTCCTCGGTGGGCTTATTTGCCCTCACCACCTTGGTAGCGGTGGCGTACCAAATCGGACCGTACCGTATTCACGAGCAGGACCGTCCCCACCTGCACGCGGCCCTCCTGTGGATTATCGTGTTCTTCGCTGCCAGCTCCGGTCTGCCACGAGTTTTCGTTAAAGAAGAAGACGCCCATACGGCCAAGAGCCTGCGCCTGGCAGCTAGGCCCGGTGCAGTGTTTGCCGGTAAGTTCCTGTTTAACTTGGTGCTGCTGCTTGGGCTTGAGGCTTTTCTCGTGCCGCTCTTTGCAGTTTTCATGGGGTTTTCGGTGGCAAACCTGCCGGCGCTCGTCTTGGTTTTGGTGGCCGGAGCCCTTGGGCTGGCATCCAGTGCCACCATGGTGGCTGCGATCATCTCGAGAGCTACCGGATCGGCGACGCTTTTTGTGGTTCTTTCGGTCCCTTTGGTGTTGCCTATGTTGGTGTTCCTCATCCAAGGAACACGCACGGCGGCCACCGTCCCCGAGCTTTCGGCTCTCCTACCTTCATTGCGGGCGGTGGTATCTCTCACCGGGGTGACGTTGGTCTCCTCGGCATTCCTCTTTCCGGTGGTGTGGCATGACTAAGACCAAAAAAGCATCGTTGGCACTCCTCTTCCTGTGGTTTTGCGTGGTAATTTGGGCGGCGTTCTTTTACGCGCCAAAAGCCGCTGGTTTCAAGGGGGAGTCGTCACGCATCGTGTTTTTCCACGTACCTCAAGCGTGGGTAGCGGTCCTGGCGTTTTGTGTGAACCTGGTGGCGTCCCTCCGTTACCTCCGGCACCGGAACTTGCTGGACGATGCCCGAGCCGCAGCCGCCGCGCGCTTGGGCCTTTTGTTTGCGGTTTTGGCCACGGTCAGCGGGTCTCTTTTTGCCAAAGTCATGTGGGGGAGCTTTTGGAACTGGGATCCCCGGGAGGTCTCCATTGCCATCCTCCTGCTAATCTATGCAGCGTACTTCGCGTTGCGACAGGCGGTGAGCGATCCCGAGCGGCGAGGATCCCTGGCGGCGGCCTACGCCATCTTGGCCTTTGTGACCATGCCGTTTTTGGTGTTCGTGGTACCGAGGATTTACTGGTCCTTGCACCCGGACACCATTATCAGCGCCCAGGGTTCGGTGAAGGTGCAAATGCACCCGAGGATGTTCCAGGTGCTCGTGGGGTCGCTTTTGGGATTTACCGGCTTGTTCTGGTGGTTATATTCTTTGGAGGTGAGGCTGTCCCGCCTCAGACTCCGGCGGGAAGAGGGGGGAGAGTAAAGATGCCAGCACCAGAAAGCCTGTTTTGGGTAGCTGCTGTAACGATTGGTATTTGGATTGGGATTTTCCTTTACTGCCTTAGCCTGGAGCGCCGCCTTTCCAAGCTTGAGGAGGAAACGCCATGAACCGGCGGGCGGTTTGGACCGTGATCGGGCTTGCCTTGATCGTGGGTTTTGTGGCCTTCGGGGCCGGAGCGTTTAAAGCGAGCCTCACCCCTTACGTGAGCTTCTCGCAAGCGCGCGCTACCCGCGACGCCGTGCAGGTCGCGGGAAAACTGGTGGCAGGCTCATCTTTTTACGACGAAAGCGACGGCAAGCTGGTGTTTCTCTTGGAGGACACGCAAGGCGACCGCATGAAGGTGGAATTTGCCGGCACGAAGCCGGGAAACTTCGAGGAAGCCACGCAAATCGTGGCTATCGGCCGCTTTACCAACGGTGTGTTCGTTGCGGAAAAGCTCCTGGTTAAGTGCCCTTCCAAGTACCAGGGGGTGGAAGAAAAGGAGTACGGCACCCGCTCTTAAAGAGTTGTGGGTGCCTAGGTAAGGGGGGAGATCATGTATTGGCCTGGAGTTGTTACGCTATGGGCGGCATTCTTAGCATTTGCCGCTTCCACGTTTTTTTACTGGCGAGCCGAACATGGCCGTGAGGAGCTCAAAGCCTATGCCCGCCAGGCGTACTACTATGGAACCTTTGCTGTTGTTTTGGCTTCAGGGATCCTCTTTTACCTGATCCTCGACCATGATTTCAGGCTCCACTACGTTTTTTCGTACTCGGACCTCTCCCTTCCCTGGTTTTACTTGGTCTCCACCTTTTGGGCAGGGCAGGAGGGCAGCTTTCTCCTTTGGATCCTTTGGGGGGCAGTGATAGGCCTTTTCTTCGTTCGCTTTGCCCGGCACTACGAAAATCGGGCGCTTTTGGTGTACAACCTCACGCTTCTTTCACTCCTTGCCATTTTGCTACGACAATCCCCATTTCGCTTTCTGCAAGGCTTACCACCTGGGCAGGTGCCGGTGGATGGCCAAGGGCTCAACCCGCTGTTGCAAAACTTCTGGATGACGATTCACCCCCCAATCATGTTCTTGGGTTATGCGGCCGCCGCCATCCCCTTTGCCCTCGCTATTGCTGCCCTTTGGAGCCGGCGCTACGACGAGTGGGTCAAAGCTTCTCTGCCTTGGGCTTTGGTCACGGTGGTGACGCTGGGAGCCGGCATTCTCTTAGGTGGTTACTGGGCGTACGTTACCTTGGGATGGGGAGGTTATTGGGGGTGGGACCCTGTGGAAAACTCGTCGCTTGTCCCGTGGCTTACCTCTTCCGCCCTGGTGCATGGCCTGCTCCTGCAAAAGGCCCGCAACCGTTTCCGCAAGCTCAATTTCTTCCTGGCGATAGTTTCCTTCGTCTTGGTGGTTTACGCTACGTTTCTGACCCGCTCCGGGGTCCTCGCCGACTTCTCCGTCCACTCGTTCGTAGACCTGGGGATTACCGGTTGGTTGGTTTTCAACCTGCTGTTTTTTCTCTTGCTGGGACTTGCTTTTTTGATTTGGCGTTGGCGCGAAATTCCAAGAGAAGTGGGTGAAGAGCCCTTCTTTTCCCGAACCGTATTTTTCGTCGTAGCCATTGGGGCGTTCCTGGCCACGGCCACAGTGGTTCTGGTGGGAACGTCATCCCCGCTCATTACACGACTTTTTACGCGACCATCGCAAGTGGGCGTTGACTTCTACAATAGGGTGACCTTGCCGGTGGGAATCCTCCTTGCCCTACTCTTGGGGGTAGTGCCTTACCTGCACTGGAAAGGTACGGCGAAGGAGTTAGGGAAACGGCTTTTCGTCGGCTGTGCGCTGGCAGCATCAGGCACTGTTCTGGCCGTCGCTTTAGGTGCGCGGGGCGTTTTGTTCCTGCTCTTTTTGTTCGTTTCCATCCTGGCGTTTGCGTCCAACCTCCTCAAGAGCATGGATGAAATGCGACTCAAACGGTGGAAATCCATGGGCGGTTACCTGGCCCACGTGGGTTTGGGCCTCATGCTCACGGGGATCATTACCTCCTCGGCCTACGATACGACACAAAAGGTAACCCTTGTGCAAGGCGAACCGCAAACGCTGTTTGGCTACACCTTAACGTTCAAGGGCATTCGTAACGACAACCCCCTGGAGAAAGATGTGATGCTGGTGGAGGTGAAGGACCGCCAAGGGCGGCTCCGCCAGGCTCGCCCCAGGATGTTCATTAACGAAAAGACCCGCCAGTTGGTAGCCCACCCCGATGTGCTGGTGCGCCTCACCCACGACTTATACATTTCGCCCGTGGAGTACAACCCCGGCCGTCCGCCGGAAGATGCAGGCATGGTGGAGCTGGGCAAGGGGGAAAACATCCAGTTCGGCCCTCTGTCCATCACGTTCCAAGGCTTTGACATGGGTGGCAACCACCAAGCAGCAGAGGAGCTTTCCATAGGCGCACGCCTAGAGCTTGCTGCCGGGGGTCAAACCTATGCCCTTACGCCCAAGCTGGTGTCCAGGCCCACTGGTTTGGAAAGCCGAGGAGTGGAGGTCCCTGGCCTCCCCGACGTCAAGGTGCAGCTGGTTGGCGTCAACGCCTCGGCGGGCAGGATCCGCCTCCACGTTACCGGTGTTCCCTCGGGGATCGCGAAGCGGGCTTTTCTCAAGCCAGGGCAAGCGCTTACCTACCGCGGGGTTACGTTAACCTTCGACACCTTTGACCTCTCTGATTTCGACCCGCAGGCGGGAAAGATTAACATTGGCGCGGTCTTCAAGGTCAAAACCGGAGATGGCCACGAATTTGAAGTTAGACCAGCAGTGAAAAACGGTAGGCAGCAAATTGATGCGCCGCTACCTCCGCTTTTTGGGGTTTTTCTGCGGATCGGCCAGATAAATGCGGAAGAAAAGCTGGTGGAGCTCCTCGTTTTGGACCCCTCCGCTCCCCCAGATCCCGGCGAGCCAGCGCGCTTTTCGGCAGACGTGAGTGTGAAGCCAATGATCGGCCTCCTGTGGACTGGGTTGGTGGTTCTCCTTACGGGTGGCGTGCTGGCAGCTTGGCGGCGTCAAGAGGAGTTTGCTTAGCCGCGACTTTTACCTCTGGCCGAAGGTTGTATACTCAAAGAGCATGCAGGTGGGGTCCGTGCCTCCCCTTTACCCCTTGGATGGGTTCGTGCTCCTGCCGACCTTGGAGGTGGAGGTTACCCCTGTGGGCTCGGTGGCCCTGGAAGTCATTGGCCGCGCGTCGCAGCATAACGACCTTTTGGTGGCCTCCCTTTCCGAACAGCAAGCGGTACACGAAGTTCGCATAAGGGCACAGGTTGTTGCTGCCACAAGAGGGGCTGGGAGAGTAATTTTTCGTGGCTTGAACCGTTGCCGGGTGCAGCAACCGGAAGCCGAAGACACCCCCGTGGGGCGGGCGGAAGACTTCCCTGACACGCCGCAGCCTTTTTAACGCCAGGAGTCACTGCGTCGCCTGCTTCGCCGCTTTTCCAAAGGGTGGTCCGACGTGGACCGAAAGCTTTGCGCGGGGTTTTGCGCACTCAGCTTGCAAACCCTTACCCGGCGCTTGACGGCTCACCTTTGGCTGGAACCAGGACAGCAGCAGGGCCTTTTGAACCTTGCAGATCCGTTGGCCCGCGGCCAAATTTTGCTCCTGGCCTTGAGGGAGCTGGAAAAGAGGCAGAATTTCTTGCGGCCCTTTAGGTGGTTACAGAAAGGAGGACGGTGGAACTAACGTGAGCAAGCTCGACCTTAACCTCGACGCGTACCGTCTTATCGCTGACCTTCTCTACCGCCTTCGGGCTACCGTCCGAGGCCGTTTGCGAGAGTTGGCTGGGGATAGGTGGGAAGAGCGGATTCCAGAGGATTTGCGGTAATTTTTCGCAGCGTCGGCAGCGGGAACAGGGGGTTGCCTGGTTTCGTACCGACAACTGCGATCTCCTCGACTACACGAGTTTCTCAGATCTTGCCGAAATCCTGGCTGTAAACCCCACCCTTATTGAGGACGCCGATTGGCTCCCCGCCAGCGGCCGAGAGGCAATGTTGCGGGTACGGTTTTTGGAGCTGGACACCATTTTCCAAAGGGTGGCCTACGCGCGGCCAATTTCAGAAATAGAAATGGAACTCTTGGCTGCCCTCGCCGAACGCCTCCGTAAAAGCTTTGAAACTGAAGGAAAAACCTCTCCCCCACGTCCACGGCCGGAACAAAAGGCGGCTGCGCCCGAAGCCCTGGCCTCAGGGCAGCCTTTGACGGCCCCGCTTGACCTTCGGCCAGCTGCCACCAAAACTGGGGGCCAGGCGCCAGGCTCTCCAGCCCCTTCCGCCAAGGAAACTCTCCTCCAGGCCTTGGAAGCCGGCGACACCAAGAGGATTATGGCCGCCCTTTACAAGGAAGTGGTCCGTGCAGCCGACGCCATATTCAAAGAGGGCAAGGCCCCGGCTTGCCCCGTTTGGGAAACCGTGCGTGAGTCGGCGTGGTACACGCAAAACTTTCGTCCCTTGTCGCTGGCTCCCCTTTCGCACTTCTTCGACATCGTGGAGGACACCAAGGAGCTAGCCCGCTCAGCAAGCCGTGAGGAAATCCTGGAGGCTGTGCGCAACCGTGGGTTTGCACAAACCCTCTTGCAACTCAAAGAGCTCTTCCAGCCGTACCTCGGGTCCGCCTCTTAGCCCTTTCTACGGCTACACACGCCAGTGAGCTCCTTCAATGTTCGTTAGTTTCAGCTGTGGGTTTGCGGGCCACCAAAAGGTAGTCACGGCACCCGGAAAGCCAAAGGTCTAACTGCTGAAGCACCCATCGCCACTCTCCGTGCTCCACCCGTGCCGCCAGTTGCTGCTCGGGTGGAAACGGCCGCAGTTTGCGAATTTCTACCACCTCAAGACCCACAGCTTGCGCCACGAAGCGGGCCGCTTCCGGGTGCACGGGTCGGAGGTGGGTGGGGTCTACCCAAAAAAGCCCAGCTCCCACCCTCAAGGTCTCCGGATTCGGGCTTTCCACGGCGAAAACACCACCTGGACGGAGTGCCCTCGCCGCTTGCTCAAAGAGCTTCATCCAGCGAGCAGACGGTAGATGCTCAATGAGGTGCAAACAGGCCACGCCGCCAAGGGAACCCTCCGCTTGTGCCGTCAGGGCCTCGAGCGCATCGCCGACTTGAACGTTTAGGCCCCGCTGCCGGCATTCGGCCACCGCTGCCGGATCGCTGTCCACACCAAAAGCAGCAATCCCGGATTGGGTCAAAGCCTCCAAAAGCTCTCCTCGCCCGCAACCTAAGTCCAGCACAGGGCTTACCTCCCGGAACACCTCTACGTACTCGGAGGCCCTCACCAAAATCTCCTGCCGACTTCCGCGGTGGGTTTCCAGAAAGCGCAGCCAAGCCCGACGAACCGCGTCAGGCAAATCCTCTTCCCCAGGCTTTTCCAGAAGCTCGACGTGTAACGGCTCCTGGTACAAGATGCGGTCCACCAAGCTACGGGTCACCGTAATTTCTTCAAACAGGCGCTGAATCAAAGCGTCTAGCCTTGCTGACGCTGCTGGCAAGCGCTCGTCACGGATCTCCTCGCCGAGCCTCTGGATAGCCTCCAGCTCTTGCTGGAGAGCTTCGATGCCGCGGGTGAGTTGCGGCACCCGCTTATCCCGCAACACCTCCAACTCCCGTTGCAGGTCCTCGTGCCCCCTTTGCAACCGCATCTGCACTTGCTCCACCCCAACCACCCGCTCATCCCGAAGGAGTAAGAGTTCACGCTGTAACTGATCGAAGGCCGCCTGCAAACCTTGCGTCGCTTTTTCTAAAACCAAGAGCCTGTGATCCCTCAGCAGCTCAAGTTCACCCTGAAGCGCCCCAAAGGCTTTCTGGAACTCGCCAAAATCCCCTTGTAACCGGGGCACGCGCACATCCCGAACCTCTTCGAACTCGCCGCGGGTGGCCAGGTAGGCCTGGCGTAGGTCTTCTAAGGCTTCTTTGGTTGTGGCCTGCTCCGCCAGCAAGCCCCGTGCAGCTTCACGTGTCCAGTTAGCGTCCTCAGAGACTCGCCTAAGGTCTTCAGCCAGTCGAACTACAGCACCTTCAGTGCCGGCAAGTCTTTCAAGCTCCTCCTTAAGCAAAAAACGAAAAGGCGCCGCAATCCAGCGGCGCAGCTTTCGCTTCCAGCTCGATGCATGGGAGGCTGGCCTCCCCCCCATGACCCTAGCCCTGGCTCTCCAGAGGCTCCACGTGCACCACCACCGGCACTGTCACATCGCGATGCAAGTGTAGCTCCACGGTATAGGTACCCAACCGCTTAATGTGTTGAGGTAGCACCACCTTGCGGCGATCCACCGCAAATCCCTTGGCGTCCAGCGCCTCGGCAATATCGGAAGCAGTAACGGAGCCGTAGAGGGTGTCCTCCTCACCTGCCCGGCGCTTGAAGGTGAGCTCCACGCCCGTCAAGCGCGCCGCCAGTTCGCTGGCTGTGGCCTTTTCCTTTTCCTGGCGTAGCTGCCAACGTTTTTGCTCAGCCTGGAAGCGGGCGAGGTTGGCGGGTGTGGCTTCGTAAGCCAATCCCTTGGGAATTAAGTAATTTCTGGCATACCCAGGCTTCACCTCCAAAACCTGCCCACGATCCCCCAAGTTCGGTATGTGCTCGTTCAGAATCACCTTCATGACGAACTCCCCTCGTTATTTGGCGCTGGCCTTAGCTTGACAAAACTGTCAAGCAAGCCTAGGCCAGCGTAAACGAACGCTATCGGCACCTGGATCCCCAACACCACCACCGCCATGCGTACCCATCGACTGCTGCCCCAGCGGGGACCCAAGTACGTGAGAATAATAGCGGTTCCGTGAACGAAGTACAAGGCCAAAACGCAAGCAAAAAGGTTGGCTGCAAGCCATCCCCCAGCCCCGGGGGCAAAAACCCAGCCCAAACCACCGGCCACAAAGCCCAAGGGCAACCACTCCTCGGAAGCGTAAACGAGGAAAGACTCGCGTCCGTGCACAAAACCTAGAAGCGGCAACTTCGACCACAGCAAAAGCCCAGCCCCCATCACGTACACGGCCACTAAAAACGGAGCCAAGTATCCGGCCATGGTTGCCGCCGCCTGCAGCAAATCAGACTCGCCGAGACCCCAAAGTCGAGCCGCCTGATTGTGGTCCTGAACCCATTGCACCACGAGTTGCGGTAGTTTTTCCGCAACTTTGTTTGGGCCCAACAAAGCCACCGCCACGACGCTTGCCAAAGCCCATGCACCTAAGGTCAGCACCGCCAACCAACGACCAGTGGGCCAAGAGCGTCGCTGCCATATTTCGACGCTTACCGCCGGCCACACCGTCACCAGCAAATAGCCCGTGGCGGCAAGCACCAACCAATGGCTTGGCCAAACCAACGCGGCACCTACAAGCACCACAAGCACCCATCCCCAAGCGGCAAGAGCCGGCCTTCCGAGGGCCAACTCCCGCACCAAGGGAAGCGGGGATAAAAGCGCCACAAAACCACCAATGAGAGGAACAAGGAAAAGCGCCGCGTAAAAAAGAAGCGACACGACACCAGCAACAAAGGGGCCGGACCAAGCGGCCCCCTGCGTTTCTCGCCGTGGTGTTCCTTGCATAGTTTAGAGGAAAGGACCCAAAATCAGTCACCCACGAACGGCAACAGGGCCATAATGCGCGCGCGTTTGATCGCCCGCGTAAGCTTGCGCTGGTAAATGGGACTGGTCCCCGAAACCCTGCGCGGCAGAATCTTGCCAGAAACTGGCGTGAACTGCCGAAGCAGCTCCACGTCCTTATAGTCAATGTAGTCGATGCCCTCAGCCGTGAACTTGCAAACCTTCTTACGCTTGCTCAAGAACTTTTTCTTGGACATTAGGCCTCCTCCGTGGGTGATGCCTCCACCTCGCCGGCCGGAGGAGCAGGGGGCGTTGCTTCCGCGCCCTGTTCCGCGGCCTTGGCAGCCTGTTGCGCAGCGCGAGCCGCCGACAGTTTCCTGGCCCGCCGTAACTCTCGGTCCAGGTTGAGGGTCAGGTAGCGCAGCACTTCGTCGGAAAGCCGCAACTTGTACTCCAGTGGCGCCACAGCGATTCCCGGAGCTTCGAACTGCCAAAAGAGGTAGTACCCTTCCCGCTTGTGGCGGATGGGGTACGCCAACGTTCTTTTACCCCACACATCTTCCTTTACCATGGTGGCTCCGTGACTGGCCAAGAGCTGCTTGAGCTCACCGAGAAACGCTTCCCTTGCCTCGTCTTCCAAATCGGGGGTTAACACCAAACCTAACTCGTAAAGCGGCATGCTGTCTCCTTTCGGCCCTTTGGCCCCCTCAGCCAAGGAGGGAGCAAGGAAGTTTTATACTACCACACAACGCCAAAACGGCAAACGTGGCCCTGGCCGGCACGCCAGGGTTCCTCACTCCCCAGCACTTTTCGCATTGAAACGGTTGGCAGCTGGCGAAAGCCCAGAAAAAATTGCTGCCTCCACGCAGTCGGCAGCGCGCTGCACCATGGCTTCGGCCGCTGCTTTTTCATCCTCGGTGAAAGGTGCAAGAACATAAGCGGCAAGGTCAGTCCACGGTTGGGTACCCCGCACCCCCAGCCGGAGCCGCGGGAACGATTCTCCCACAGCCTCCACCACCGAACGCAGTCCATTGTGGGTCCCGGGCCCACCCCGCGCACGCAGGCGAAGTTGCCCCAGTGGCAGGTCCACATCATCCACCACCACCAAAACCTGAGCCGGAATGAGACCTTCCTCGCGACACAGGGAAGCCACCGCCAGCCCCGAGCGGTTCATATAGGTGGTGGGCTTTACCAACAAAAGCCGGCGCGATCCCGGCCGGGGGACCACCAAAGCGTAAGCCCGGCGTTGAAATGGTCCACAGCGAAAACGCCGGGACAACTCATCCACTACCCGGAAGCCCACGTTGTGTCTGGTGCCTTCGAACTCTGCCCCGGGGTTGCCCAAACCCACGATGGCCACCAATTCCACAGGCTAAGACTCTTCTCCCTCGCTTTCCTCGACCTCGGCCTTACCCCGGCGAATGACCTCGGGCTCCGCCATTTCTTCGCCCGTCGGCGCCGCCAACGCCTCCTCTTCAGCAGCCGCCGCCCGGCCTTCAATAGTCACCAGTACCTTGTGCGGATCGTCTAAAAGCTTTGCCCCTCCCGGCAGCGAAACATCGGCAGCGGTAATGTGCTGGCCAATATGAAGTCGGGAAATATCCACCACGATCTTTTCAGGGATGGCATCCGCGGGGCACTCGATGTGCAAAGAACGACCGGTAAAGTCCAAAAACCCTCCCGCCTTCACCCCCACCGATTCTCCGGCCAACTCCACCGGAACCTCCACCCGCACATGTTGCCCCTTCATAACGCGGATGAAATCCAGGTGGATGTACTGCTGGGTAATGGGGTCCACCTGAAAATCCTTGAGCATCGCGTGGCGCTCTTGCTTAGTACCCTTCATGCGCAGCAAGAAGATCGTGTTCTTGCCTTTTTCCTGGTGAAGAAGCTCGGTGACAGCTTTGCGGTTCACCACCACAGGGACAGGCTCCTTGCCCCCACCGTAAACCACCGCGGGGACCAGCCCCTGGGCCCGCAGCTTGCGATTGGCTCCCTTGCCCAAGCGCTCCCGACGCTCCACCTCAATCACCAACTCGCTCATGGCAAAATCCTCCCACGTGCGCCTCAAACGAGGCGGCAAAGGTTACCACAACTCCCCGCTTACACGAAGAGGCTGGACACCGACTTGGCTTCGTGAATCCTCCGAATGGCTTCCCCCAAAAGCTCAGCCACCGACAGCTGCCGAATCTTCCCACATTGCAATGCTCGCTGGCCCAGAGGGATGGTGTCGGTGACAATAACCTGTTCCACCACCGACGCCTCGATGCGATCCACGGCCGGTCCCGAAAGCACCGGGTGTACGCCTGCCGCCAGGACCCTAGCCGCCCCACGCTGGTGCAGGACCTCGGCCGTCTTCACAAGGGTACCCGCGGTGTCAACGATGTCGTCCACAATGACGCAGGTCTTCCCTTCCACATCGCCAATAATGTGCATGACCTCGGCGTGGTTGGGGCTGGTGCGGCGCTTGTCCACAATGGCAAGGCCGGCATCGAGCCTCTTGGCAAAAGCGCGAGCTCGTTCCACGCCGCCGGCGTCGGGGGAAACCATGACCAAGTTAGAAAGCCCTTGCCTTTTGATCTCCTCCATGAGAACCGGGGCAGCAAACAAATGGTCCACAGGGATGTTAAAAAAGCCCTGAATTTGTGCGGCGTGCAGATCCATGGTAAGTACTCGGGTTGCACCCGCTGACGTTAAAAGGTCACTCACCAGCTTGGCGGTAATGGGAACCCTGGGCTTATCCTTGCGGTCCTGCCGGGCGTAGCCAAAGTAAGGAATGACCGCGGTGATTCGCTGGGCTGAAGACCTCCGACAAGCATCCAGGATGATGAGCAGCTCCATGAGGTTGTCGTTCACCGGCGGACAGGTGGGCTGCACCACAAAAACATCGCCACCCCGCACGTTTTCTTCGATTTGGCAGGCGTTTTCTCCGTCCGAAAAATTAAAAAGCGCAATCCTTCCCGGAATAATTTGGAGGTAATCGCAGATTCGTTCGGCTAAATTCGGGTGTGCTCGACCCGAAAGCACAATGAGCGGCAGCTCCCCGTCCATCCCTCCCCCTAAAGACAAGCTGGCTGGGGCGGCAGGACTCGAACCTGCACATGCGGGATCCAAAGTCCCGTGGCTTACCAATTTGCCGACGCCCCAGTCGGCGCCACAATATTAGCGCCAAACACCCCAGTTGTCGAGGGCCTGGGAGGAGTCTGCCGAAGGGGACCACCCGCAACTCTTAAGCCCAATCCACATTTTGCTCCTCGTCGGGAGGTAATGGTCTTTTGCTTGCCTCGCCACCCACCGAGCCGCAAAGCGTTTAGCCACGGGGGTGTCACCACCTAACTACTTGCTGGCAAACCCGAGCCGAAGGGTGCGGTCTGGGGCTAGATGCCCACAGGAGCAAACCTCGGGACAGGCTTCCGCCTCTGGCCCCATGGATTCCAGGACCGGAGCTGCCGAGGCACGGCAAAGCATCCAGAACCCTGCGGGCATCGCCGGAACCGCAAGCTCTTTGTCGCTCGGCACACCCCCGTGCCTGAGCGCCCAGGGCTCCAGCAGTGCCAGTGGCACAACTGCCCCTCGGTGAAAAACCGCTCCTTACGGCGCCGGCATGGACCTTTTTTTTCACGGCAGGCAACGCACGGGCGCGGCACGCGTTACTTCTCCCCGATGTCAGGCAAAATAGGGCCGGGAGCCGTAGCTCCGAGGGGGTCTCATGAGGCGAGGGTTTCTTCTTCTTTTGATTTTGGCCAAAACGGCGTTTGGCGACGAGGCGGTCTTTTCCGTAGCACAAGTAGGTTGGGAACGGCGGCCGCACCCCCAAGGGGAGCCTGGGTTTTTGGCGTTGGAAGTTCGCCTCCAAGAGGGGTGGCACGTCAACCCTCCCAACCCCTCCGATCCCTACCTGATACCCACTCGGGTGGTGCTGGAGCTCCCCAGTGGTTGGGAAGCGGGGGAAGCGCAGTTCCCAGAGCCGAAAAAGGTCAAGTTGCAGGTGTTCGATCAGGCGGTGGAGCTTTTCGAGGGAAGCTTCTGGGTCAGGATTCCAGTGAAAGCCCCCACTGACGCTGGTGCGCCAACCATCACTGGTTTTTTGGAGGCCCAAGCCTGTAACAACGTGAGCTGTTTACCTCCCAAGAAGGTTTCTTTTTCCGTGCCGTGGGGCGCCACCGTTAGCCCGCCCATGACCGATTTGATCGTTTCAAAGGCCCAGGCAAGCGCAGGAACCCAAGGCGCGGTGAGCGACCGATTTGCCAGTGCTTCGCTTTTTTTGCAGCTTTTCCTGGTTTTCCTTGGGGGATTGGCGCTGAACCTCACGCCGTGCGTGTACCCCATCATCCCCGTGACCGTTGGGTTCTTCCTCAACCAAACCGCAAACAGCAAACGAACCGCTCTTTTGGCCACTTTTTACGTTTTAGGCATGGCCGTGACCTACTCGACCCTGGGAGTCGTGGCCGCCCTCACCGGAAAACTCTTTGGCGCGGCCTTGCAATCGCCGTGGGTCACCGGTGGGATCGTGGCAGTGGTCTTGGCCTTGGCTGCATCCATGTTTGGGCTGTGGGAAATCCGTATCCCATCTTGGGTTTCGGGAGTAGCCGGAGCCCGCCAGGGGGTCGTGGGCTCCTTGGTGATGGGGCTGGTGGTGGGGCTGGTGGCCGCTCCGTGTATCGGGCCTTTCGTTTTGGGTCTTTTAGCCTACGTGGGGCAAAAACAAAACGTAGCGTTAGGCTTCCTACTTTTCTTCACGCTGGCGCTGGGCCTCGGGCTTCCTTACCTGTTCCTTGCGCTTTCCACCCGCAGTTTGGAGAAACTCCCCCACTCCGGGGCGTGGATGGAGGGAGTACGTCAGCTTTTCGGCGTGCTTTTGGTGGCCTTGGCCTTTTACTTTGCCCGCCCATTGCTCCCCGGGGATCTGGGCGAAAAGCTTTTGGCTTTAAGCCTCATCTTGGGAGGCTTTTACCTGGCGGTGATTGCCCGCCCGGGGCATGAAATTGGCGCGGTTGACCGCTTCATGCGCGCTGTCACCTTGGCGCTGGCACTGACCGGGGCGTGGCTTTGGCCGCATGGGCAAGGCGTTTGGGAGCAAGAGCTCGTGTGGGAAAAGGCCAACGCCCAGAGTCTGCAGCAAGCCATTGCCGGCGGTGGCCCCGTGATCGTGGACTTTTACGCCGACTGGTGTCTCCCCTGCAAGGAGCTGGATGAAAAAACCTTCTCTCAAGCAAAGGTGCAGGCGCAGCTTGCCAGCTTCCGTCGTCTTAAGGTTGACCTCACGCAGGTATCACCGGAAGCCGAGGCATTGCGTAAGGCGTACGGTGTGTCGGGGGTGCCCACGGTGCTGTTCTTTTACCAGGGCCGCGAGGTTCAGGAGCTGCGCCTTACCGGTTTTGAAGGGCCAGAGGCGTTCCTGCAGCGACTGAGCAGGCTCGCCTCCGCCGTTGCCACGGGCAGCTAGCTCTGAACCTTTTGCTCGGCAGCGCCTTCTTCACCTGGCTTCCACTCCCAAACTTTTTCATCCTCGTCGAAAGGTGGGAGGTTGGGCATGCGGCCGCGAGCGGCGTTGACCCGCCACTCCCAAAGAATGGCCCACTTAAGGTAGGTTCCGAACGCCTGCAGCATGCAAAACACCAAACCCGCCATGCCATCCAAAAAGCCCAGCTGGAAAACGTACATGCGGATGAAGCGCCAAACTGAGCGACCAAACACCTCGAGAAAACCAGATTTCCGTCCTGTTTTCCACCCTTGCGCCGCTCCCCAGAAGCCGTACTTGATGATACGCGGGAGGTACTGCTCGAAGGACTCAATCATGAAGTGGAGCATGGGATTCTTTAGGACAGGAGCGGGCCCGCGGGTTTGCATGTCAGCGTGTACCCGACGGTTTGGGTAGCGGCCAGCTCCGCGCTTCACCAGCCGCACCACCCGGTCGTGCTGCCAGCCGGAGAACCGGATGACCCGATCCATGAAGTACACCCGTCGCTTGATGGTGAAAGCCTCGTATTTTGGTCCAGAAGCCAAAATCGCCTCAATTTCGGCTTGCAGCTCAGGCGTGCAGCGCTCGTCGGCATCCAGGATCAGGATCCATTCGTACTGCGTTTGATCCATGGCCCAGTTCTTTTGTGATGCCGAACCATAATAAGGCCTTTGCAAAAAGCGCACCTTCTGGTAGGACTTGGCAATTTCCGGCGTGCGATCAGTGGAAAAAGAATCCACCACCACGATCTCATCACACCAGAGGAGCGATTCAATGCAGTCGCCAATGTTTCGCTCCTCGTTGAAGGTCGTGATGACTGCGGAAATTTTCGGTCGCGCAAGCTCAAGCATGAAACCCTCCACTCCCATCATAGGGGAGGCACAAGGCTTGAGGTTTTGGCTCCCCCTTGTCAGGGCTCGCCCTGTTGTGCCTCAAAGACATGGCAGGAGAAAAAGCCTCGGGGCGCACGCCGTGCGCCCCGATGAGCCCATCCCCAAAAGAAACCATCCGGTACCAGCTTATGCGCTTTCCTGGCAGAAACCAGCCCTACATTCGAGCAACGATGGCTTCCCCAAAACCGGAGCAGGAAACGAGGGTGGCCCCTTCCATTTGACGATGCAGGTCATAAGTAACCTGCTTGTCCGCCACCGCCTTTTCCAGCCCTTTCACCACCAGGTCAGCGGCTTCGCTCCATCCCAGGTAACGAAGCATCATCTCGCCGGATAGGATCAGCGACCCGGGGTTCACCTTGTCTTGACCTGCGTACTTGGGGGCGGTGCCGTGAGTGGCTTCAAATACCGCGTGCTCATCACCTTGGTTGGATCCAGGGGCCATGCCCAGTCCACCTACTTGTGCTGCCAAGGCATCCGAGAGGTAGTCCCCGTTGAGGTTGGGGGTGGCAATGACTGAGTACTCGGACGGGCGCAGCAGGACCTGTTGGAACATGGAATCGGCGATGCGGTCTTTGATCACGACCTTCTTCCCTTGCGGGAGTTGGCCGTTGTAGGTGCTGTAAAGCTCCTCCTCGGTCACCACCACATCGGCGAACTGCTCCTTGGCCACTTGGTAACCCCAGTCCCGGAAAGCCCCTTCCGTGTACTTCATGATGTTGCCCTTGTGGACCAACGTCACCGAATCACGACCGTTTGCCAAAGCGTAGCGGATGGCTTTAGCCACCAAGCGCTTGGAGCCAAAGGGAGAAATGGGCTTGACGCCAATCCCTGATTCCGGCCTAATTTTCTTCCCCAGCTCACGCTCGATGAACTGGCGAATCTTCTCTGCCTCCGCCGAGCCCGAGGGCCACTCAATACCGGCGTATACGTCCTCGGTGTTTTCCCGAAAGATCACCATGTTCACGTCCTGCGGCCGCTTTACCGGCGAAGGTACCCCTGGAATCCAGCGCACCGGGCGCACGCAGGCGTAAAGATCCAGCACCTGGCGCAGGGTCACGTTCAGGGAGCGGATGCCCCCACCCACCGGCGTGGTCAAGGGTCCCTTGATGGCCACGCGGAAGTACTGAATGGCCTCAACGGTTTCGTCAGGGAGCCAGTTCCCGGTAATGTGGAACGCCTTCTCCCCTGCCAAAACCTCCACCCAAGCAATCTGGCGTTGCCCACCGTAAGCCTTTTCCACCGCGGCATCCAGCACCCGCTTGCTGGCACGCCAGATATCCGGCCCGGTGCCGTCGCCTTCGATGAAAGGAATGATGGGCCTGTCGGGCACTAAGATCTTCTGCCCGTCCCAACCAATCCTCTCTCCCCACTCTGGGATTTTGAGATTTTCAAGTCCCATCGTACCCTCCCTGGCACTTCCTGCCGCCGGGAGGTTACACGTTTGCCAGATTTTGGTCAAGATTTCACAGGCACAAAGCTGGACCCGCGGAGCCACAGGCGGTATCTTGGAGGCATGAAACTGGCACCGGTTGTGATCCGCCAACTCATTGAAAAAGCTTCAGAAGCCAAAAGCAAGGCCTATGCCCCCTACTCCCGTTTCCCGGTAGGCGCTGCCATCTTGGCCGAAGACGGGAGAGTGTTTACGGGCTGCAATGTGGAAAACGCCTCCTTTGGCTTAACCGTTTGCGCTGAACGTAACGCCGTGGCTGCGGCCGTGTTGGCAGGCGCCCGGCCAGTGGCGGTGGCCATCGTGGGCAACCAACACGACCTCTTGCCCTGCGGTGCGTGCCGACAGGTCCTCGCCGAGTTCAACCAAGACCTTTTGGTGGTGACGCAAAAGACAAACGCTGAAACGGAGGTGCGCTCCCTTCGCCAGCTTTTGCCTGCGGCTTTTGCTTTGGAAAAGGCCTAATGCGCTTTAAATTGCCCGCCGTCGTCTGAGGTAACGGTAGTCAGGGATGTTGTACTCCTTAAGCTTGGCGATCAGCGCACCACGGGAAATTCCCAGTATCCTCGCGCCTTTGGATTGATTGCCCTTGACCCTGCGCATGACACGGTCAATGATGAGCTGCTCCACCTTGGGTACCACCTCTTTAAGGTTGTCCGCAAGCAAGATCTCGGCACCTTCAACCCCAGCGCTCTTGGCGGCTCCCATAGTCACGTGCTCATCGCAGCGCACCATGTCCCCATCGGCGGTGGCTGCCGTCAACCGTCGCAACTCTCCCACGAGCTCGGCCATTTGCCCAGGAAAAGGCCGGGATAGAAGCGTGTTCAAGCACTCCACGGTGATGCCACGGACGTTTTTCCCCTGCTCCGCCGCCACCCGCCGCAACAGGGAAGCGACAATTAAAGGCAAGTCTTCCCTTCGTTCCTCCAGCCGCGGCACCCGTAGCATTCTCGAGGAAAACACCATGAACAAAGCCGATAAAAACTTGCCCTGCTGCACCAAAGCCAAGGGGTCTTCACCGCAGGTCACCACCCAACGGGTGGTTGTGGAAGAGAGAGGCTGCTGGCTTTGGGTTTTAACAACACCCACCAACTCCGTTTGCACGGGTTCAGGAAGTAGCTCCACGTTGCGAACCACCAACAGCCCGCCCCGAGCCTCACCCACCAAGCCACCCATACTACCCGTAAAGGTGGGCTTGCCCGCAGGACCAAAAAGCTCTTGCCGCAGGACGTCCAAAGGAGCATCGCGCCCCTCAAAGATCACCACCCGACGCCCCGCTACTGGCCCGAGAGTAGCTAAGATGCGAGCAGTTTCCGTACGCCCGGATCCGGGAGCGCCACAAATTAACACCGGCTCCAGACCACGGGCCGCTTGCAGAAGACCATCCCGCAGCACCTGGATGGCTTGTGAGGTGCCCGGAAGCAAAGCCTCGAGGCGATGCCGGGCCTCCAGCTCCCAGCTGGAAAAGCTTGCATCCAAGCGCTCCACCTGCTCCCAAAAGAGGCCCAAAAGGCGCGCCGCTTCTGCTACCAGCGCCACCCCCTCATCGCCCAGGGCACCCACCGGTCGGGCGAGCACCAAGGCCACGAGAGAACCCGCCGGCGTACGCACAGCCACGAAGGCCGTGCCGCCGTCCTTGGCACCGCCTTGAATCACGAACTTCCCAGGAGCGGCAAGCTCTCGAAGCACTGAAGCCGGTACCTGCGGCAGCTCACCACTCCACAAAGAGGCAAGCACCGCGCCTTCTGCTGCCGGTCCCCCACCTTCTCGTGGAATGACCAAGGCAAACTCCGCCTCCCCTAAGGCCTCGCGCAGAATGCCTATGAGCTGATGGGTGCGATCCGGGCGGTTTTGGGCAAACAGCTCCAAAAGGCGCAGGCGAGCTTGGGAAAACCCTCCGGGCTCGGGCCGCACGAGAACCGATTCAGCGGTGGAGGGCACTGAGGTTTTTGGCGGTCGCGGAGGCTCGTCCTCGCTTAAGGCCAATTCGCCACCCACCATACCCCGAAAAATGAGGGTTACCGCTCCCACGCGCAGCCGGTCCCCTGGGTTCAGAACACCCCGGGACCGCCGCTCACCGTTCAAAACCACTGTCTGCCGCTCGGCGGTAACAAAGGTAAAGGCGTCGCCGCTACGTTGAATGATCAAATGGCGATCACCCACACCAGGACCCGTAACCACCACGTCGTTACTGGGCGCCGAACCCACGGCAATGCGGCTCTTCTGCAAACGGTACGTGAGAGTGGCCCCGTTTTCCGCTTCAACTGAAAGCAAGAGCATTTTGGTGCCCTCCGTTCATCGCTCTGTGTTCTTTTATCACGAATGCCTCGTGTGGCGCAAGTCCGCCCACGTCGCAAAAAGGCCTAAATTCGGCAAGGACACCTGAAAGTGTTACGTTTCGAGCCATACTACGTGCTCCCAGCACCGGTAATGTGCAAAAGAGTTTCGGCTAACCGCGGGAAATGGCGGTAGAAGCTGGCAAAAAAGGCGGCCTGCCAGGGAATGACCTTACCTCCTCCCCCCCTCTCTAAAACCCGCAGTAGGGTTTTTGCCACTTTTTCTGGTGTCAAAATGGGAACAGCAAGCCGAGCCAAAGGGGGAAGCTTCTGATGGGGCACGCCGTCCACGATCATGCCGGTGGCCACGGGGCCAGGGCAAACCCAGCCCACAGTTACGCCGCTACCCCGCAGCTCCAGCCTGAGACAGGAAAGGTACGCGCAAACAGCAGCCTTGCTTCCAGCATACACGCCTCCGCCGCGGTAAGGGATGAGGGCGGAAAGCGAGCTCACCACCCCGATGGCGGAGGAACCTTCAGCTCGCAGATAAGGAGCGGTGGCGCGGATGGTGTTGACCACGCCCAAGAAATTCACCGAGAGCACTCGCGCTACCTCCGCCGCAGGCGGCACGTCACTTTCCCCATGAAAGCCTACCCCCGCATTGGCAATCACCACCTGCAAGCCGCCCACCCGCGATGCGGCTTGCCGTGCTACCTCCTCCATGGCTTCAGGGTCTGCCACATCCGCCAGCAACACCGCCGCTTGGCCGCCCAAGTCCCTTACCTCGCGCGCCACCAGTTCAAGCTCGTCCACGTTGCGGCTCACCAACGCAACCTGGCAGCGGCGAACGGCCAGCTCCAACGCCAAAGCCTTGCCAATGCCGCGGCTTGCGCCGGTCACGAGAACACCAACGCTTCCTATGCGCATGGTGGAATCTTCGCACAGCGCCTCTGTTATATTCAACGGCGATGTGGATTGGCGCGCTTTCCGTTGAACCGCCGTTGCTGCTGGCGCCCATGGCGGGCATTACGGACCGTGACTTTCGCCTTTTAGTTCGCAGGCTGGGGGGTTGCGGTTTGGTCAGCATGGAATTTATCTCGGCTGTGGGCCTGCTTAAGGAAAAACCTAGCACCCTCCGCATGCTCCACTTCGTGGAGGAAGAACGCCCCATGGCCATTCAAATTTACGGTTCAGATCCGCACACCATGGCGGAAGCAGCCGCGCAGGTAGAAGCTATGGGGGCCGATGTGTGCGACATCAACATGGGATGCCCCGCCAACAAGGTGCTCAAAGGTTGCGCGGGTGCGGCCCTCACCGGCGACCCTCACCTTGCTCGCCGCATCGTTCACGAGGTTCGTAAGCGCCTACGCATACCGCTTACCGTGAAGTTCCGGCTGGGGTTACGTGCAGATCGGCTCACCTACCTGGAACTGGGACGCATGTTCGAGGCCGAGGGGGTAAACGCCATTACCCTTCATCCGCGAACCGCTACGCAAATGTTTTCGGGGCAAGCGGATTGGAGTGCCATTGCCCGCCTAAAGGAGTCCGTTTCTATCCCTGTGATCGGCAACGGCGACGTGAAAACACCCGAGGATGCCATCCGCATGTTCCAGGAAACCGGATGTGACGGCGTGATGATCGGGCGCGCCGCCTTGCTCAACCCGTGGATCTTCCGACAAACTGCCGACCTGCTCTCCGGCCGACAACCCCACCAACCAACACTGGCAGATAGGTATGCCCTCATGCGCCAGCATTTCTCGTGGGTGCTGACACGGGAAGACGAGAAAACGGCACTTCACAAGTTGAAGACCTTCGTGGGCTGGTACACGCACGGCCTCCCCCATGGCCGCCAGTTGCGGTGCCAGCTTTCCCAGCTGCAAAAGCCTGAGGAGATCATGGCTTCGGTGGACGCTTTTTTTGCCGCGCAAATGGAGGGGGCGTGAGCCGGCTCCCCCATCGCATACCCCGCTCGGAATTGGACGCCCTCCTGCAGGATGTGCCCAAAGAGGTTTTCAGCGAAGAGTTCACGAAGAGTTGTGAGGTCGTGGACGCTTTCGTGGGAGACTGCTTGCGGTTCTTGGTCCATCAGCTGGCCCTGGAAGGTTTTGGCGGGACACCCGAGGATCTCGTCCGCTCCCGGGGCTACTCCCACCACGGTTTGGCGTTGGTTCGCTGGCTTTTCGACTGTTTGCACCTTTACGGTTTCGCCGCCAACCGAGACCTAAAGGCCCCTGTGGTCGTAAGGGTGCCGGGGGTGGACCTGGAGGCCTCCTTTGCTTGCGCGGTGGCGGAAAGCCCGCGCGCGGAAGCGGCGTTAGCAGTGCAGAAGCTGGCCACCCGCGTACTACCGGAGGTACTGGCGGGCCAAATTACCGGCGAAGAGGTTCTCTTTTCTTTGAGCCAGCTGGATCTTTGGTTTTCTTACTTCTCCAACGAAAACATTCATTACGCCCCCAGCAATAGCTTGGCAGCTTTGGCCTTGTGCCGCGCCGTGGGAGCGAAAGCGCGCATCTTGGAGCTGGGCGGTGGCGGTGGGAGCGCCGCCGAAGCGGCTTGCAAGGCACTGGCAGACGCCCACAAACCGCCGTCACTGTACGTCTTCACCGAGGTGCACCCGGCTTTTCTCCGCCGCGGCAGCCGCCTGGTGCGCAAGCTTCTGCCCGAAGGTTGCCAGCTGGAGACGCGACCTTACGACATCGAGCTTACCCCCGAGGAGCAAGGGCTTTCCGGCGTGAGCTTTGACGCCATTTTTGCGGTGAACGTTGTGCACTTGGCCAGCGACCCGGTTGTGGCTTTAAAGCGCTTGCGCACGCTGCTTGCTCCCGCAGGAGTTCTGGTCCTGGGAGAGCTTATCCGCCCCAGCTTTGACGCGCCGGTGCACATTGAGCTGCCGTTCCTGTTACTCAAAAGCTACCAACAGGCCAAAAATCAGGACGGGATTCGTGCCCGACCGGGCTTTTTGTGCGCAGTGGGCTGGCAAAACGCCCTCCAAGCCGCGGGTTTTTGCGAGGTCAACTTTCTCCCCTCGACCCTTGACCAATGCCTCGCCTTGTACCCCGGCTTTTACTGCGCCGCGATCGTGGCCCGCTAGCGCCGCACCCTTACCCGGTAGGCAAGCGTGGCTTGCCCGCCCGCCGGCACCGGTAGCGAGAACACCACCACAAACGCCGAGCGCTTTTGGTACGGGTGGGAGTGGCTCAACATTTCCCAGTCCCCCCCGATGTTTTCCTCCACCTCCACGGTGATGGGCTCGTCCTTGTGGTTGCGCAGGCGAACCTCAAATGCGCTTTCTGTCACCTTGTCAAAAGAACGAAAGTCCGTTTGCACGCGCTCAGCCACCACGTCGAAGGCGGTACCTACTTCCAACTTTACGGTTTCGTCTTTGGGAGTGTGCTCGATGCGGTCCTCGCCCATAAACTGCTCGGCGCCGCGGCTATCCCGTTGGTACACGCGCACGGTCCCCGCTGGCAACGGCAAGCCCAAGCCGTTGGCAGCGGTGTTGGCCACTTCCAGCTTCACCCGCACCGGCTCGCGGTGGAGATCTTGGCGGGACCAAAAGGAGTGAGGAGAACCGGTAACCACAAAGTGCTTGACGGCCTTCACCCCGGCAGCCTGCAACAGGGCAACCTGCTTATCCTGCCGATCCAGGATCGTGGTGGCGCGCTCCAAGGTGTAAAGGTGATACTCGCCAATGGCCTCTTCCGCCATGAGCGGTGCCTTGGCCATCATTTGTTCCGCAAAGACCCTTTCCCTGGTGCGGTCTTCGCGCACCACGTGCACCTCCCCCGCCACCAGCTGCAGACGAGCTTGCGGATAGGATGCACCGGAGTTGTTGGAAAGCGTGACCCAACCGGTAAAGGCACCCTTTTCCCCCTTTTGGTCAAGGCTCAACACGTAGTCGGCCCGCCAGGTTATTCCTTCGGTGAGGTAGGTAGCTTGCACCGGGCGTTGGCCCGCTTTTTGGCTTTGCAAAAGCCAAACCAGCGTGGGTTTTTCCCGCAGGTACGGCGGCACCGAGTCAAACACCAGCTCGCGGTACGCTGGGTTGGCCACGATGCGATCGCCAACCCGCCACACCGTGCCGCCTTGCATGGATAGCAACGTGGCACGAATTTCTTGGCGGACCGTTCCCGGACCATCCAGACGTGGCTCCTCCCGCACCAAGGTCACTTCCCTGCCCAAGAACTTGGCCAAAAGAGTTTGCGGGGAAAGCAAGTCGTACTCGTAGTTTTGCTCTAAGACCACGGTGTCGTCGGCGATAAAGGCAACGGTTTGCGGCATCACTTTGGCAGCAATGTCTCGGTACTCCAGCTTCACCACCCCACCCGGTAACGCCACGGAGCGGCTGTCCCGTACCAAGGCCCGGCCCACGTTGTAAACCGTAAGGGATAAAGCTTGGCTCCCGTCGGCCGTGGAAATGACGGTAGGTGGCTCTGCAAAACCGACCCGCCCCAGACACACGGCTCCCGCGGCTAAAACACCCAGGAACACCCACCAGCGTTTCATAGCTACCTCCTGGGAGCCATTGTAAGACGAATGGCCGCAGAACCTGCCGCGGTGACGGTGCCGATCACCGCTGCCTGCGGGAGCTGGGTCAAAAGCTCGTCGCCCCGTGAAGGGGGTACGGCGGCCAAAAGCCCACCGGAGGTTTGGGGATCGCAGAGGATCAAGGCCCACGCTTCGGGGATTTCTTCCCAACCCCGCACCCGCTCTTGCACCCACGCGCGGTTGGCTTTGAGACCCCCAGCTACGGCCTTGGCGTTGGCTGCCTGTTCCGCCCCTGGAAGCGACGGCACCGCGGCAACCCAGATTTCCAGCTGCACACCCGAAGCGGCTGCCAGTTCCAGCGCATGACCCAGCAGCCCAAAACCGGTGATGTCGGTAAGGGCATGGGCACAATCCCGCAAAAGGAGGGAAGCCCGCCGGTTGGATTCCTTCATGGAAGCCACGAAGGGGGGGCAAAACTCCTGAGGCATTTGCCCGCGCTTAAGCCAGGTGGAAAGCAAACCGGTGCCCAAAGGCTTGGTGAGGACCAAGAGGTCCCCCGGCTGCGCCCCAGCTTTGGTGAGAAAACGTTGGGGGTGCACGGTTCCAGTAACCGCCAGGCCGTAAAAGATCTCCGGGGAACGCACGGTATGGCCTCCTAAAAGCACCACCCCTTCCTCTGCGCAGGCTCGCGTGCCGCCACGGAAGATGTCCCCCAGCACTGAAACCGGCACCACATCCGGAGCAAACCCGGCTACGGCTAACGCTGAGAGGGGCTCACCACCCATGGCGTAAATGTCCGAAAGGGCATTGATGGCTGCAATGAAGCCAAAATCCTCAGGGTCGTCCACAATGGGTGTGAAAAAGTCAACGGTCTGCACCAGCGCTACATCTGAGGAAATTTGCATGATGCCGGCATCGTCGAGACGGTCAGCCCCCACCAGGACGCGCGGGTCCGAAGGAAAGGAGAGGTTTGCTAATGCCTGCGCTAGGTCCGCCGGACCCAGCTTCGCCGCTCAACCGGCACAGCTCACCAGCTCTGTGAGCTTAAAGAGCTCCTCCCGCGTCATGCCCGGATGTTACCACGCCACAATGCGCGGTTTTTGGCTTTCGTAAAGGCTTTGGCGGGCGCTTTCCCAGCGCACCATACATCCGAACGCACCTGCTCTGCAGTTGCTGATGGCAGCCTTGGTGCTGCTGCTTGTTTTTTCCGCCCTTGTCTCGAGAAAAAGCCAAAGCCTTGCCAAAGTGCGCTAGCATGCCCGAGGAGGGGCGCATGAAGATCGCGCAACTTCGGGACGCCATTGCTGACGTGGATCGCGCGCTTTTGGAGCTTTTGCGCCGGCGCATGGACCTGGCGGCGCAGGTGGGAAAGGTAAAAGCTGCCCAAGGGCTACCGGTGGTGGTGCGCGACGTGGAAGACCGGGTTCTCACCCGCGCCCGGCAACACGCGGAAGCGTGCGGAGTTTCCCCGGAAATCATGGAGGCGATTTTTGCCGCCGTAATTCGGGGTTCGGTGGAACGGCAACATCGGGTGGGCGTGGAGCTAAGGCGACAGCGAGGGCAAAAGGTTTTGGTGGTGGGTGGTGCCGGAGCCATGGGCGGTTGGTTCCGCCAGTTCCTAACGCTGGTGGGGCACCAGGTGGACGCTCTGGACCCGGCTTGGGGTCCTGTGCCCCCCGCCGAAGGTCTTTACACCCGCCTGGCCGACGTGCCCCTATCCCAGTACGCCTTCATCGTCGTAGCCGTGCCCCTGGACCGCACCCCAGCGGTGCTCTCGGAGGTTTCCCGAAGGAAGCCCCCTGGGGTAGTGGTGGAAATTGCATCCATCAAATCCCATCTGGAAGCAGCACTGCGGGAAGCTGACGAAGCGGCGGTGCGAGTGACCTGCCTTCACCCCATGTTTGGACCTGGCAAGTCGCCATACCAATCCCTCACCTTTGTCCTGGCCTGCCGCCGGGAGAGGGAAGTGGAAGAGCAAACCATCCTGCCGCTTTTGCAACACCCTTACACGCACGTTATCCCCGTGCCCTTCGCCCACCACGATCGGCTCATGGGGTGGCTTTTGGGGCTTGCCCACCTTACCGGCATGGTGTTCGGCCGCGCCCTCGCGGCTTCCGGTTTGGATCCTCGGGAGCTGGCCCTCTGCGCCTCCACCACCTTTGAACGCCAGGCCGCCACCGCCGCTTCCGTTTTGTCCGAGGACCCCGACTTGTACCTGGACATTCAACGCCTCAACCCCCATCGCCATCAGGTTTACGATGCCACCAGAAAAAGCCTGGAAGAGCTGGTGCAGCTCGTGGAAAGGGGTGACCGCGAAGGGTTCCGCCAGCTCATGCAGGAAGCCCGACACGCCCTTCCGGAGCTCAACGGCCGGCCATGAAGGTCCGTCACCTCGCGGAGTACGCCGGGCTTTGGCTTTTGGCCGTTTTCTTTCGTGCCCTTCCACGATCGTGGGCTTTGAGCTGCGGTGCCCTGGTGGGGCAAGTGGGTTGGTGGCTGCGGATCCGCAGGAGGCTCGTGCTTGCGAACCTGGCCATCGCCTTTCCCGAACTCTCCGTGCGCCAACGCCAGCGCTTGGCCGCCGCCGCGAGTCGCAACTTTGGTCGCACGGTGGCGGAGTTTGTGCGCTTCGCCGGACGGGACCGCCGGCGGGTGGGAGAGCTGGTCGCGGTGGAAGGTGAGAGGGAACTGCGTGAGGCCTTGGCCGAAGGCAAAGGCGCCATCGTGGTTACTGCCCATTTAGGGGCTTGGGCTTTGTACGTCACGGCTCTGGCCGCCCGGGGCATACCCTCCGCCCTGTTGGTGGGGCGGCAGCATAACCCCTACGTGGACCGCTTCATCCTCGGCATTCCCGGCGACGCCGTGAAGTTCATCTCCAAGGGTCGCACCGCCCCCCGCGAAATCATCAAATCCTTGCAACAAGGACGAACCGTGGTGATGGTGGCGGATCAAGACGCCGGGCCCCGCGGTACCTTTGCCCCCTTTTTTGGCAGGCTGGTTTCCACCTTGCCTTTGCCGGGGGCCATTGCGGCGCGCTTTCGCCCACCTTTGTTTTTGATGGTGGGCCACCGGGTAAAGGGTGGGCGACACCAGCTCCACCTCCGCTCTCTCCCGCTGCCACCCGCTTGGCACGAGGAGCAGATGCGGGTGGAAGTGGCAACCACGTGCAATCGGGCTTTAGAAGATGCTATCCGCGCGCATCCCGAGCAGTACTTCTGGTACCACAGGCGCTTTCGCCGTTATCCGGACATCGCCGGGCCTACGGCGACTATACAATCGGGTACGTCGTAAGCCGGGTTGTTCACCTGGCGCGCCACGGGGAAAGCCTGCAACCAACCGGCCGGTGCCGGCTGGAGCAGTGTTTGAAGGAAACCAGCATCGTGAAAGGAAGGATCCAGCCAGGCGTCCAAAGCCTCCCTGGCGAGAATGGCCGGCATGCGGTCGTGAATGCTTTTCATGAAGTCGTTGGCTTCCGTGGTAATGATGGTAAAGGTCTCAACGGCAGGGCCTTGCGGCGGTTGCCAAAGCTCCCAAAGACCGGCCAACGCCATAGGCAAGGAGCTTTGCAAGCGAAAAAAGTACGGGGTCTTGCCGGCACCCTCCCGCTTCCACTCGTAAAAGCCGGTGGCCGGGACCACGCAGCGGCGGAAAAGCAACGCGCGCCGGAAAGCCGGTTTTTCAGCAAGGGTTTCGGCGCGGGCGTTGATCAGGCGGTTGCCGATGCCGGGGTCTTTGGCCCAGGAGGGGATAAGGCCCCAGCGGCAAAAGGTAAGCTTTCTTGCGCCACCTTCCGTGCGCACTACCGCCGCCGGTTGGCTGGGCGCAAGGTTGTACCTGGGGGTAAGGTGGGGCAGCGCGGACAAGCCAAAAACCTCGGCAATGACCTCTCCTGGGGTGGCCTGCACGAAGCGCCCGCACATGTGCCTCAGGTCCCCCGTACCAGGCGCGCCAAAGCTTCGGCTGTGAAAACCGGTTTTTCCAGGGTTGGCAAGTGCCCTGCCTCTGGGACCACCACCAGCTGCCCGCGAGGGGCCTCCTTCGCCACATCTGCTGCCAACCCTTGGGGAATCAGCGGGTCGGCCTCCCCCACCACAACCCCCACGGGCACCTGCAGTCTTCGCAGCGTGTCGGTGTGGTCTCGGCGGTCGGCCATGGCCTGCAAATAGCCCACGAGCACCTCGTCCGACACCGTCTCGGTCATAGCTTCTACTTCCCGCAGCAACCGCGGCGCGTGTTGCAAGGTCCACGGGCTCCACAGCCTCGCTAAGAAACTTCCCAGAAACTCGCCCCGTTTTCCTAGGCGAATGGCTTGGATGCCCTCCTGCCTGCGGGCTTTGGCCTCAGGGTTGTCTGCCCGCGGGTGAGAAGCCAAAAGCACAAGGCCGGCAAGTGCTCCCGGTTTTTGCGCGGCTACCTCCAAGGCCACATACCCGCCCATGGAGTGCCCCACCAAAACCGCTCGCTCCAAGCCCAAGGCAGGCAGCAGCTCAAGGATCTCCCTTGCCACGTCCGCCAAGGAAAAGCCAGGGGAAAGAGGGGGCGACTGCCCAAAACCTGGCAGGTCCACCGCTACCACTCGCCCCACCTGCGCCAGGGCCGGCATTACGGGTAGAAAAATCTCCCGGCAAAAGGGAAAGCCGTGCAGCAAAACCACCGGTGTGCCCTGCCCCGCTTCTTCCCACGCCCATCGCTTTCTCTTGCCGCTTTTGACCCCGGCCATACCACCCTCCAGTGTACCGTCAGGGCTTTGGGGCCTCACCCTTTTGCGCAAAAAACAACAGCCCCACCCCGTATCCCGAACCCTCGAAGAGAGTGTCCACGTTGAAAAGCCAGCGTACCACCGCCACCACCCACCGCCAGCGCCCGACCCTTGCCACCCAGCGCAGCTTAGGGTCCCGGACTGCGGGTCCCACAATTTGCAAACGCCTGCGGTTAACGCGCCGAAGGAAGACGGCGTCGTAAAGGCGAACCAATGGAAAGCCCCAGTCCCAAACGCGTGCTTGGAAGCCGGCTTCCGCAAGTTTTTGTGCCAAATCACTCCTGCTGTACCGCCGCAGGTGCCCAGCCCATTCGTCCCAGGCCGACCACTGCTGGGGGTCATGGGGCACGCTCCCCGCAAGCACCCCGCCCGCTTGCAGTACGCGGGCAAACTCGGCCAGGGCCTGGCGGTCCCTTTCAAGGTGCTCCAGGGTCTCGGCAGAAGTTGCTGAACTAAAAGTTCCCGCGCGGAAGGGAAGGCGGCAGGCATCGGCCACCACCGGGATAAACGACCCTGCCACTTTGCGAGCTACAACCAAAGACTTTAAGGAAGCGTCCACCGCCAGCACGCGAAAGCCCCGGGCCGCCAAAGCCTCGCTCAAGGAACCCAGCCCCGCGGCGCACTCCAAGTGGAGACCCGGTGGGGTTTGCGCCAGCAGTTGCAGGATCCGGCTTTCCCGCAACGCGTGCCGGGGACCAAAAAACTCCGCGTCTTCACCCCACTGGGCCTTAGGCACGGTGCTTACCGGTTAATGAGGCGCCGCGCCAGGGGCACCACCGGCAACGACCGCTCCAACCGCCGTCCGGACGCAATGAGAAAGTCGTAAAAGGGAGGCCGCGCCTCGGCGTTCTTGTAACACTCGCCGCAACGGGGCAAAGCGTTCCAGTCCTTGGCCTTAAAAGCCTCCATCATGGCGGCAAGCTTGGCGCTTTGCAGGATTTCTTCCACGGTTTGCGTTTTTAGGTCGCCAATACACTGCTGACCGTGGGCGTCGTAGCAGCAGTGGGTGACGCGACCATCGGCCAGAACGATGAACCAAGCAAACGGATACCCTTGGAAGCACCCGTAAAAGCTTTCATGCAGCGGGGTTTCGTCGGAGGTGTCCAAAGGCTCACAGGTTTTTTCAATGACCTTGGCCTGCGGATAGCGCGCAAGCTCAAAGAACGCCACAAAATCCCGCACGCTTTCGTGGGCCGTTTGCGTGGTGATCATCCGCTGGATTTCCACCACCATATTCGTGCCCTTGGAAAGTTCCAGGAACGTGCGGATGTTGGCCACCACCTCCTCAAAAATGCCGCCCCGCCGGATGAACGGGTACACCCGCGGGTTGATGGTGTCCACGCACAGCCGAATGCGGTGCAAGGTGGTGGCAAGAAGCCTTCGCCCCATGTCCTCGTCCAAAAGCATGGCGTTGGTGGAAACCGAACAACCCGGGAAAAGGTCAATGGCTTCCGGCAAGCGTGGGTACAAAAGTGGCTCCCCCATCTCGTGGAGCCAGTGCACCCGCATCCCGAGCCTTTTAAACTCCGCGGCCACCTTCTCCACCAGCCACCAAGGCATATCGGCGTCCGGGCGGCCCAGCTTGTTCATGGGGCACATGCCGCAACGCAAGTTGCAGCGGTTGGTAAGCTCCACCGCTACCTTGGCATTGCGGATATCCAGTATTCGTCGCATGAGGACATGGTAACAGATCAGCAGGAAGTGGTCAGGGAAAACCGCCGCAGTTTGCCGGTGGGTGTGTACGGTAAGCTCGGTACGAGCTCAAACTCCCGCGGGACCTTGAAGGCAGCCAGGCGGCGGCGACAAAAGCGGTAAAGCTCGGCCTCGGAAAAAGTCGCTCCCGCCTGCGGCACGATGAATGCCTTCAGGGTGACGATGCCCGCTGCACGCTGTACGGGCACCACCGCCGCCTCGGCCACCGCAGGGTGGTTTTTTAAAACCGCCTCCACCTCAGTCAAGGAAACGGCAATTCCCGCAAGCTTGACCAAATCATCGCGACGCCCGTGGTGGTACACAAACCCACCACGCACGCTTACCAAGTCGCCAGTAACGAGCCAACCATCTTTGAGAACCGCGGCGGTTCTCTCGGGTTGCCCGAAATACCCCTCCATGACCGAGGGGCCGGAAACCCAAAGCTCCCCCACCTCACCCTCGTCCACAGGACAGCCTTTTTCGTCCACCACCTTCAAGGAAAACCCGGAAAGCGGTCGCCCCACGCTTCCCGGCGCCACCTCCCCTATTCGGTTGGAGGTGAAGTGATGCAGCGTTTCGGTCATGCCCAAGCCATCCAAAACCGGTACCTTGGCGCGCTTGGTAAAAAGCTGCCAGAGTTCTGGGGAAAGCTTCTCCCCGGCGCTTACAGCGCAACGCACGCTCTTCCAAGGCACCCCCGGTTGCTGCGCCAGTGCCCGGTAGAGGCTGGGCACTGCAAAAAACACCGAGGGCCGGAAACGCTCTAGGATTTCGCGCACCACGCCGGGGAGCACGGGACCCGGGTGCACCACTGCAGCGCAAGCGCACGCTGCCGGGATGTACACGGAGTTGCCTAGCCCGTAGGCAAAGAACATGCGCGCCGCAGAAAAAACCCGGTCCTCCGGGGTCAAGTGCAAAACCTGCGGACCCAGGCCACCTGCCGCTGCCAGCAGGTTGCGGTGGCTGTGCACCACCCCCTTCATGCGCCCCGTGGTTCCGGAAGTGTAGAGGATGAGGGCTGGTTTGCGGCCATCCCCAGGCACGGGTAACTCGGTGCGGGAAGTTGCACTCCAAGGTGCCTTTTCTCCGCAAAAAAACAAGCGCACCGCTAGACCCTCGGCGGCGAGAGCTAACGCTTTGGCGGAGGTGGCATCCCCCAAAGCCATAGACGCCCCTGAATCCACGAGGATTTCCCGCAGCTCCCGCGGAGAAAAGGACGGGGCCACCGGCACCGCCACCATCCCGGCCCACAGGGTGGCCCAAAAGGCAACTACCAGCTCCGTCCTGTCCCCCATGGCCAGCACCACCCGCTCCCCAACCTCCCCTCCTTGCGCCAGAAAAAAAGCCGCGGCGCGCGCCACCTCCTCCAGGACCCGACGGTAGCTCCACACCCCCTCCAGGGTGCAAAGGTACGGGTTTTGCCCGCCCTCCCCTTCCGCTGCCCGGGCCAAAAGCTGCCAAGCCGAAGTATTACCCGGTAGGTTCATGAGCGCCTTTCGTCCCGGGCCGCCCAAACCCTGGCCGGCAAAAACTCCCACACTCGCAAAGCCGGAGCATCCCCTTCGCTCAGGAAAAAACGCCGAACCCACCATGGCCCCATGGGGAAGAAGCGGTTTCCCCAAGGCACACTGCGCAAAACCAAAGGCAACTGACGGCGCAACGCCACCTCCACCCCGCGACGTTCCCAACCTTCTTCTTGGAGTAGCTTGCCCAGCCTTTCCCCGTTCAGGAGCGACCGCACAAAGGACCTGGGGAGGGCCTTGCGGTTTACGTGCACGACGTGGAGCGAAACGAGACTTTCCCCCACCCTGTAGCAGGAAAACCGCTCAACCTCAGGGCCACGAACCGCCACGGTCACCCACCGTTGGCTCACTACCTCAAATCGCGGCCCAGCGCCAAAACAGGAGGTCACCACCTCCAGCAGGGGTCGGCCTGCCGCCAGCTCCCGCTGCCAGTCAAAAGACCTCGCTGCAAGCTTCGTTGCCCGTTTCACTTGCTTTTACCAACGCGTTTTCCCATGAAGAGATTCCCCGCTCAACGGCGCATGAGAGAGTCCAGGATTTGCAGGAAAGCCGCCTGTTGCTCCGGCTCGTTTTTTTCAATGACGCACAAACAGCCGGTGGCGTCAAAAACCTCGTGCAGACGGTCCGCAGGGTGCGCGGAGGTGACGATGATGCGCTTGGGGTTCACCCCTTGGCGTACCGCCTGTTGCAGCACCCGCTTGCCATCCATTTCCGGCATTTCCCAATCCAGAAGCAAAAGGTGCACATCAGGGCTTAAGGCGACAAGCGCCTGCTTCGGGTCTGTGTACGTTTCCACCCGCACCTTTCCCGGGTATCGTTCTTCCAAGAACCGCTTAAAAAAAGCGCACTGCAGAGCAGAGTCATCCACCACCACCACGCGCTTTTCACCGTCAGGCACGGCGGTACACCACCTTTCCCCCCACCACCGTCATGACCGGCCAGCCGCGCAGCCTTTTGCCCGCAAACGGCGTGTTTCGGGAAAGCGAGAAAAACTTTTCCGGGTTCACCACGGCCCGGAGCTCGGGGTTAAAAACCGTGATGTCCGCAGGTGAACCCACCTTGAGTGTGCCCCCTGGCAGCCTGAAAAGCCGGGCGGGGTTGGTGGACCAGCATGCCACAAAACGCGAAAGCGGCATGCGGTGCTTGACTACCAAAAGGTCGAAGGTCACCGGCAGCGCTGTTTCCAAGCCCACGATGCCAAAGGGAGCCTTGTCGAACTCCACGTTTTTTTCGTCCCCGTGGTGGGGCGCGTGATCCGTGGCCAAGCAATCTACGGTGCCGTCCAAAACCCCTTCCACCAAAGCCTCCACGTGCTCCGCCGCGCGCAGTGGGGGGTTCATCTTGGTGTTGGTATCGTAGTTGCTTTCCGCCACCGCTTGGTCGGTGAAGGCCAGGTGATGGGGGGTTACCTCGCAGCTTACCCGTAACCCCTTCGCTTTGGCCTGGCGCACCGCCGCCAACGAGCCAGCAGTGGAAAGGTGGGCAACGTGTAAGCGAGCGCCAGTGAGCTCCGCCAGCACCACGTCCCGCCACACCATCACTTCCTCGGCAGCGGCGGGAATGCCCCGCAGGCCCAATCGGGTAGCCACCGCCCCCTCGTGCATGACCCCGCGGCCCGCCAATGTGGGCTCCTCGCAGTGATCCACGATGGGCACGTCAAACAGCAAGCTGTACTCTAAAGCCCGGCGCATGAGGTAAGAAGAAACCACGGGTTTGCCATCGTCGGAAAAGGCCACAGCCCCGGCCCGCACCATTTCCCCAATTTCTGCCAGCTCTTCCCCCGCCAGGCCTTTGCTGATGGCGCCCACCGGGTACACGCGGGCCGCAGCGGCATGCCGAGCCCGGGCCAGGATGAACTCAGTAACCGCCGGGTTGTCGTTGACGGGGTTGGTGTTGGGCATGCAACACACGGCGGTAAAACCACCTGCCGCCGCGGCCCTGGTGCCGCTTGCGATGGTTTCTTTGTACTCGTACCCCGGTTCCCGCAAGTGCACGTGCACGTCAATGAAGCCGGGAGCCACCACCAAACCGGTGGCATCCACCACTTCCGCGTCCTTATCGGTAATGCGCTCAGCAAGGCGCGCGATTTTCCCCTCCACCACCAGGACGTCCAGTCCCTCGTCCAGCTTTTGGCTGGGGTCCACCACCCTGCCGTTTTTAATCAGTAACCGGCTCACCGCGGCCTCCCGCCAAAAGGTACAAAACCGCCATGCGCACCGCCACGCCGTTGGTCACTTGTTCCAAAATCACCGATTGCGGGCCATCCGCCACCCGCGAGTCAATTTCCACCCCCCGGTTCATAGGGCCCGGGTGCATCACCAAGCAGTCCTTCTTTGCTAACTTCAAGCGCTCAGGGGTCAAGGCAAACAAGTCGTAGTACTCACGAACCGTGGGAAAATTCATGCGCTCCTGGCGCTCCAGCTGGATGCGCAACATCATCACCACATCCGCATCACGAATGGCGTCTTCCATGCGGTAAAACACCTGGCACCCCAGCTTTTCCATGCCGAGAGGGACCAAGCTGGGAGGGCCCGCCACTCGCACTTGGGCGCCCATACGGGAAAGCAACAGCACGTTGGAGCGCACCACCCGGGAATGCTGCAGATCCCCCACAATGGCCACCACTTGGCCTTCCAGGCTTCCCCGCCGCAGCCGGATGGTGAGGGCATCCAAGAGGGCTTGGGTGGGGTGTTCATGGGTGCCGTCGCCGGCGTTGATCACCGACGCCTTGAGGACCTTAGCCAGCATGTGGGGAGCGCCGGGATGAGGATGCCGAATGACGATGAAGTCCGGCTCCATGGCCTCCAAGTTGCGGGCCGTGTCAATCAGCGTTTCCCCTTTTTCCACCGAAGAGCCGCTGGCGGAAAAGTTCAGAGTGTCCGCCGAAAGGCGTTTTTCCGCCACCTCAAAGGAAAAGCGGGTGCGGGTGGAAGGCTCCAAAAACAGGTTAACCACGGTCTTACCGCGCAGGGCCGGCACTTTCTTGATGGGTCTTTTGGCAATTTCCCGCATTTGCTCGGCGGTATCCAAGATGAGCTGGATCTCCCCCGGCGTGAGGGGATCTATACCCAAAAGGTGCCGGCTTTTCAGAGCGCGTGCTGGCTTCACGCTCATGCCCGTTCCTCCTTGACGATCCACACGCCCTCCTCCCCGTCACACTCGGCCAGTCGAACCTGTACGTCCTCTTGGCGCGAGGAGGGCACCACCCGCCCCACCACGTCGGCAGCAATGGGGAGTTCCCGATGCCCACGGTCCACGAGGACAGCGAGACGAATGGCTCGGGGCCGACCGTAGTCCATAAGCGTATCCAGCGCCGCCCGCACGGTACGGCCGGTGTACAGCACGTCGTCCACCAAACAAACCACCATGTCGTCCACGGGTTTTGGCAACTCCGTGGCTCGCAAAAGCGGTTGTTGATGCGCCGGACGCCACGGACCCACATCGTCCCGGTATAAGGTGATATCCAAAGCCCCCACTGGCGGCGTGATCTTGGTCTTCTGGCCCACCAACGCTGCTAGCCTTTTGGCGAGAGGCACCCCTCGGGTTTGGATGCCTACAAAGTAAAGCTTTTTTTCCTCTTGCACCTTTTCCAGGATTTCCGCTGCCATCCGCTCCAAAACGCGGGCAAGTTCCCGCGCATCTAAGATCAGCACCCGCTGCATGGGGCCTCCCCTTCCCGCTGGGCAGGGATGCTAGCACAGGTCCGCCTCCCGGTTTCCTCACTTTGTGGCTTTTGGCCAAAATTCCAATACCAAAGCACCCACCACCAAAAAAGCCCCTGGGATCACATGCACAGGTGGCACTTCTCCCAAGAAAACCCAAACCCAAAAGGAGGCTAAGGCCGGCTCCAAAAGCACCGTAAGGTTGACCTGATAGGTGGGAAGGTGGGCCAAGGCCCAGTTGAGAAGCGTGTGGCCTACCAAAGTGGGGCCTATCGCCATGCCCACCAACGGCCACCAGGAGGAGGGTTCCTCCGGCCAGGGCGAAACCTTACCCGGTACCACCACGCTCCACAGCAAAACCGCTGCAAAGCCGTTCACTACCCAAAGGTACGCCCCCAACGGTAACTGCGAGCGTAACTTAGTGCCCACCAGCAGGTAGCAGGCCATGGCCACAGCTCCACCCATGGCCATGAGGTCACCGATCAAGGCGCGCATGGAAAGCTGCATATCGCCCCACGCAATGAGGACCACGCCGGCGAAGGCCAGTGTGAAGCTCACCATGTTACGGGTTGTCGCTTTCCGTCCCAAAACCCGACCTTGCAGCAGCAGCACCCACAAGGGCTGCGTCGTAACCAAAACCACGGATGCTGAAACCGAGGTCAAAAACAGCGAAGGAATCCACAGTCCAAAGTGCAATGCCAGAAAAAAACCCGCCCATAGCCCCCTCGCCGAGCCTGGGGGCAAAGGCCAGTGCCGCGCGAAAACCCAGGGGCTCAAGAACAGGGCAGAAAAGGTAAGCCGCCAGGTGGCCACTGCCAAAGGCGCTGCTTGCGTCATGCGGGCCAGCGGTGCCCCCCAAGAAATAGCAAGCACTGCTAAAGCCAGTGCCAAGAACACCTTGCCTTTCATCGCGCAAAACCCTCCGCCAGTCCCGCCGCCAGGGCGTGAGCCAATTTTTCCCGGAACTGCCAGGAAAGCAAAAGCTCCCTGTCCTCCTGGTTGTTGAGGTTGACAATTTCCACCAACACCGCCGTAGGCACCCCGCAAAAACGGAGCACAGCCGGCACCCAAGCTTGGCCACCGCGGATCACGTGGGAGCGAACGGGGTCGAAGGGATGCACCGGCAGGTTGAAGCGACGGGCAGCCCGCACCAGGCTTTCCGCCAGCTGCGTGGAAAGCGCTTCGGAACGCGACGAAAACCCGGGGGAAAAACGCCAGCGGCCCACTTCCCGTACTTCCCGCACGGGGGGTAGGTAGGAAGGCGGCCGAGCTTCCGCCGGTCGAAACCTCCTGCCCGGCACATACACCATCAACCCGCGCACGGCAGGGTGCAGCGAGTCAGCGTGAATGGAAACGAACACCATTTGCTCTGGCGCCACCCCCTGCTTCTGTAGCTTGGCCACCAAGCTGTTGGCCAAAACCCACCGCAGGTGTACGCCGGTCGCCGAATCTGCCAAATCGTAGGGGGGTGTTGTGAGTAGGATTTGCTGGCGCCTTTGGGGAAGCTGATTTTTCGGTGGTGGGTCATCGCCCAGCGCTTGGTCCCGCACCACTAACCAAACAGTAGCCTTGGTATCCCTCTCCAAGACCCGCTTTAGCCGCATCATGACATCGTAGGTGTACGTGGCTTCCCACACCCCTTCGGCAATGGCACCGGTGTCGGCCCCTCCATGCCCGGCATCCAAAATGACGTGGATGCCGTCCAAGTTGGCCGCCCGAATAAGACGACGAATGCTGGCGAGTTCCTCCTTTTCCCGCTCCCAATCGCGGCGCTTAGGGTGCTCCAGCGGGAGGTACTCCGGTAGCAACAACTCGAAAGGGATGCGGATGGGGTAGCCTACGGGGATAGCCGTGACGTCGGTAATTCCGGAAAGCTCGGCGAGCTTAAAGGCGGTGGCATTCACGTCCGCTGCGTGCAGAAGACCGGTAAAACGCACCACCACCGCCGAATACAGAGCCTCACCGGGGGCCAAACGGTACACCGCATAGCCGTCGTGGTACTCCAAAGGAACCCCCGGCGGCGCTTTGCCCTCTTCGCGGCCCGGTGTGGGAGGAAGGGTTGGAGAACGTCGAGGTGGCGGTGGCGAAGGCACGGGCGTGGGGGGAGGCGTAGGGGTAGGCGTGGCTGCCGCCGGCGAAAACTCCCTTTTCGCTTCTACGGGCAGCGCCCGCAGCTCAGGCAGCAGGAAGCGCTTGGGGATCATCACCCTGGTCCCTGCAGGGGGGAAAAGGGGAACCTGGGGGTTGGCCTTCTTTATTTCGCCGTAAAGGCTGCCGTCCCCGCAAAACCATTCCGCCAGCTCCCACCAAGATTCCGGCTCCCCTTGCCACAGAGCGACGATTTCGTGTTCGTACCCCCCAGCCACCCGTCGGTCTTTAGGAAAAACTGCCCGCAGGATTTCCACCTTTTTTGCGGGAGCCAGAAGGGCCCAGGGAATTTGCACGCGGACACCTTTCAAAGGCCGTGCCAAAGCGGGGTTGGCTTTCGCCAGCTGCCGGGCCTTTTGGGCGTCGCCACAGAAGGCCTTGGCGAGATGGGAAAAACCTTGCCCCGGCGCGGGCATCACCCAAAGGACCGGCATTTGTCCCCGTTCCCAGCTCACCCTCACCGTCGGCGAGAGGTCCACGGAAAAACGCGGGGCCTCGCTTGCAAAAAGCGCCGCCAACAAAAGCGGCGCCAGGTTCACCCCTCACCTCCACCAGGCCCGCCGAGGCTTGCCCTTCGCATCACCGCCCGATGGTAGCAGGAAGAAAAGGCGTTGCCTTTTGCGGCCAAAACCGTAAAACTTGCGGCCGTGGACGCACTGGAAGCCACTTGCCGCTTGCGGCGCCTGATGCCTGTGCGCACACTCGCCACGTGCCTTAGCGAAAGGACCGCGTTTGTAACCGGTGGTACAGTGCGGGACGCGCTTTTAGGTTTGCCCGTCCGGGAACTAGACGTGGCGGTGCTTGGCGACGCAGAAGCTTGTGCCCGCGAGCTGACCCAGCATCTGGGTGGCACGTTTTTCCCTTTGGGGAAAAACCCCTTGCTGACGTACCGGGTGGTGGCGGCTCGCTTTCAGGTGGATGTGTGGTCCGTGCCTGGCAGCCTCGCGGAGGACATCCTGCGCCGAGATTTCACAGTGAACGCCCTCTTGTTCCCATTGCCGTCCGGCCCGCTTTTGGATTTGACGGGCGGTCTTGAAGATTTGGCAGCAGGAAAACTGGAGGTTGTCCGTCGCGAAAACCTCTTTGCCGACCCCCTGCGGGTGTTACGGGGGCTGCGCTTGAGCTTGACCCGTCCGTTACGCGTGTCGCAACGCTCGGCGCAGTTCCTTCGGGAAGCAAGCTCAGAGCTGCCCCGGGTGGCTCGCGAACGCCTCCGGGAAGAGGTGGGCAAGATCCTCGCCCAGGCCCCCTTGCCCACAGCGTGGCAGAGGGGTCTTTCCCTGGGCATTTGGCAAGCCTTGGGGGTGGCACCGGAAGGGGGAGGGCCCCACCCCGGACCCATCCTCCAGCGACTCCAGCAACTTCGGGAAAAACCAGGGGCTTGGGGGCAGGCCACTGCCAAGCTTGTTTGGGCTGGCTTGGCCGTGGCCCGACTTCTTGCCGGGCAGCCCGTGCATGAGGCGCTTCTCACCGCCTTAACTCCCGTAGGGCTTTCCCACCGGGAGATTGCCGAGCTTTCGCGGCTGGTGGAGCGCGGTGAGCAGCTGCTGGCCGAACCCAACCCCAAGAAGGTGTTGGCCTGCCTATCACCCCACCGCGCCGTGTGTGCGTGGTACTTCGCCCGCAACCCAAAGGCGAGCTGGACCGAGGTGCGCAAGCTTTGGCAATGGTGGTCTGGCTTTTCGCGAAAACCCCCCCTTTTACCCTCCGAAGAGGTGGTGGCGCTCTTGGGCCTTGGCCCGGGTCCCCGGCGGGCAGAGGTTATTGCCCATCTCCGCCAGCTTCAAGCTTTGAGAAAACTTCGCACCCCCGCCACCGTTCGACGCTACCTCCAGCAGAACTTCATTTCGCAAGCCTAGGAGGAGGCGCCTTGGCCAGCCAGCCACACCGCGTTGTAGATCAGCGGGAAAAGGTTCGCGGTTTGCCCGCGGAAGTGCGGGGCGAAGCTGTACAAAACTGCCTTCCCCTTGCCCACGTTAAAAGCCAGTACCGCGCCTTTACGGCGCAAATGCTGTTGGCCCCGCAAGAATCCCGAAAGCACTTGCGGCTTTTCGGGAAAACGCGCCACCACCTCCCGCATCCCCACCGGCGTTGGACGAGGTAAGAAAGCCACCGCTCCTCCCACCATAGCGCTTACCTCCGTTGGTAAACCCCAAGTGTAAGGGCTTTCGCTTTGGAGCTCCAAGGTCACCAGAGCACCGGGGGCAAAAAACTCGCTGCGAGGTAATCCCTTGAGGGCGTTATTCACGGGTAAACCCAAAACCTCCGCCAGCCACTCGGCAGTCCGCGCAAAAGCCAAAACCGTGCCGCCAGTTTCCACAAACTCCCGTAGTGCTTGCGCACCGCCCTTGCCAATGCCCACGCGGTATTCAGGGGGAAGCGGTACCAAACCGGGAGCGGGACCATCCACCAAACGAGTAGTCTCCCCATCGGGCAGGACCAGCACATCCAACGCTTCCGAGAGCCTGCCGCTGCCCACCTGCGGCGGCTCCACCACCGACACCGCAAACCCTGCTTGCTCTAAAACCCAGCGCAGCCAGCCTGCGTCTTCCACGGGCGCGTAGGGGTGCAGGACCCCCACCCGCGGGGAGCGCAACGCGCTGCAGTCGCGCGGCACCTGGGACAACTTCACAGGCACGACCGGCCTTCCGGAAAGCAAAGCCGAAACCTTTACCGCATCACCGGCCAAAACCAAGGAGCCCGGCGCCAACCCCTCACCCGCGGAACGCTCCAGCCGGCACGGGGCAAGCCCCGCACGCAGTGCATCGTTGGCGACCCGGTGCAGCCAAAGGTGGTGCGCCGGCAGCGCCACCACCGAGGAAAGAGACGTGCCGTCGAAAAGCCCGAAGCTCGGAGACCACGGGTGCCGGCGCCCAATGGGAGCCTCATGCACCCGCATTACCTCCACCCCCAACATCAGTGGCAGATGCCACGCTGTAATGTCGTAGGGAACCAAGACGTCGGCGCCAGGGGCGGGAACCACCTCGGGGTACTCTTGAGGCTCGAGGACTTCCCTAAGAAAACGGGCCAGGGGCTGCGCTTGCGGGATAAGCACGGAGCCCTCCGGCACCACCACCCGCCCGCTGCGCAGCTTTTCATCGGCCACAAAAGCCTCTGCTCCTGCTTCCACCAGCAGCGACACCAACCGTTGCCGCCGCCCAGGGTCGCCCACCGGCGGTACCACCCACCCCCAGAAATCGTTTTTGCTGGCAACGGCCTCGGCCGCCATGTGCGAGCTTTCGGCCAGCAAGTCGCGCCGGTATAAAGCCGCAAACTCCAAAGCTGCCCGCAGAATTTCCCGCTGATAACCAACGGCTTCTGCCAAGCCCCAACGCCCCCCGCGCCAGGGGTTGGGGAAGTTCACCTGGGGTTGGTACTCCGAAAGGCCTTTCCCCCCTCCCCGCAAATCGGTGGCGTCCACAACAATGGGCGTGGCAAGGGCGGCCGAAGCTGTTTCCGTCAGCACCCCAAAAATGTTTTTCCACCAAGCCGTGTTACGCGTGCCTCCAATCCAATGGCCATCAAAGGTCCAACCGGAAACCACCCCGGATTTTCCCGCTTGCTCCAAGCGCAGGCTCATGAGCGTACCGAGGTGCGAGGTGAGACGCCAAATGACAGGGGGCAAGTTGGTGTTGATAGGATCGGCAAAAGGAGGCACGAACTGTCGTGGACCCATGGGACCCATTTGGTGCAGGTCCACAAACAGCTGCGGGTGCCAGCGATGGTAGACGAAACGGTTGAGGGCGCGGCTCTCCGGCTGAGTAAGAAAGACGAAATCGCGGTTGTTGTCGTGGCCGGCGTAAGGGTGATAGAGAAAAGGCGGAGAGCACCCCTCAAAGGGAGTGCCCAAGTACTTTTGGTACCAAGCCACCACTGCTTCCTGCCCGTCGGGGTTAAGAGAGGGCACCAACAGCACCACCACCTGCGCCAAAAAGCGCCCCATTGCCGTGTCGTCGCGTGCCGAGACCAACTCGTGGGCGAATAAAAGCACAGCTTGCGGCCCGGCCACCTCGGTGGAGTGGATCCCAGCGGTTACCAAAAGACCGGCGGGTACATCGCGCAGCAACGCCTCCCGCTCGGCGGGGTTAAGCTGGCGAGGGTCTGCCAGCTGCGCCCACCCCCGGCGTATGGCTTCCAACCGGGCCATGTTGGCCGCCGAAGATACCACCGCTGCCACCATGGGACGGCCAGCAACGGTCGTGCCCAGCTCTTCCAGCTGGAGTCGGGGCGAAAGCTCAGCCAGCTTCTTTAAGTACGCCACCGTCTCCTGATAACTGGCCAGCACCCGATCCTGGCCCACGGGCTTACCTAGCACCGCCTCCGGAGAAGGTACGGCAGCAGAAAGCAAGCCCGTCACAAAAAAGCTCAGGACAAGCAACACGGTTACACGCCGCATGTCTCCCCCCTCTTGCTTTTACGCACGCGTTTCTCGCCGGTTTTACGGCACAAAGTGCGTGGTCCGTACGGCCGCCCGGGCCACCGCCTCTGGGGTAAAAGGCATGGTATGGGCGTGTCCCGCAAGCCACTGGGGAAGCTGATCCTTGGCGTGGCTGGAGAGCGGATGGCCCGACTGTCCCAGAGGCAACACCAGGCGCGAGTTATCCCACCGACGCAAGTCGGCCACAAAGCGCGTGGAGGGCAGGGAAACCACCGCGAAATCCCGGCCCTGGGCCCGATAGGCTGTGGCGTTGAGGCACGGCGCGGCACCTCCCACCCCCACTGGTCCCACGTTGAAAAACGTACCCAGCACCGGTACCTCCCCGAGGGCATGGGCAAACAAAAGCCGGTGTTCCTGGCCCCAGGTCTTGCCCCGGGAAAGCGCCACTGCTTCCTCAAACGCCTTCCGGATTACGTCCGCCGCAGTTTCCACCGCAGGCGTGCTCACATCGTCCCACCACTGGGGATCCAGGGCTCCAGAAAGTAGCCGTAGCAGCACCTCGCCGGTGAAAGGCGAGCGGGAAAGGCTGGAAGCTTTCGCCTCATCGACACCCACCTGGCGCACCAAGGCCCGTAGGAAGTTGGCCCACAGGAGCGCCGTTTGGCTTTCCGCGTGCATTTTTCCGTCCCAACGGAGGAGCGCGCGCGCTTCTGCGTGAGAAAGCTGCAGCAGGAAGGGCCGCAACGCCGCTAAAAGCTCCAAGGCCTGGGGGTTGACCTCGTCCATCTGCAGCTGCAAAAAACCCTCCACATCCCAACTTTTCCGGGCCGTCAAAGCCTTTTTGATGGTGCGTACGCGATAGGGCGGGGCAAACTCCCCAGGGAAAGGCTCCCCGGGAAAATCGCCCTCGGCAAAGGGATCGTGATTGGCCGTGGCTAAAAAACCAGCGGATGGGTTTACCACGCGCGGGTTGTGCTCGTAAGGTGCAAAACCCTGCCATGCCCAGGAGGGATCGTCCCCAGGGGCGGGAAGCTTTCCCGCGCCTTTGCCGCGTTTGGGAACGCGCCCCGTCACCTGCCAGGCAATGTTCCCATGGCGATCGGCCAAAAGCAGGTTCATGGCAGGCGATTCGCAGGTGGCAAAGCTTGTCATTCCCGAAAACACATCTTCAGCCCTTGCCAAGCGCAGGAAGCACTCCACCGGCGAACGGGCACGAAGCGCCGTCCATGCTAACGCGTAGGCTTGCCCGTTTTCCTCGCGCACCACTGGTCCATGCAGGGAGCGTTTGAGCACCACCTCCTGCGGCTTGCTGGCGCCGCGGACTTTGAAGCTTTGTTTTTGTAACCCCAAAGGCAACCACCGATCACCAAAAAACTCGTGGGTACCCCCCTCGTCAAGCTTCAAGAGGAAGAGATCCTGATCGTCCAGCATGACCATCGTGAGCCCCCAGGCCAGGTGCTGGTTATGACCAATGAGCACACCGGGAGTGCCCGGCACCGAGACTCCCGCCAAGGCCAAGCCCGGCGCTTGCAAGTGCACCTCGTACCAGGTGGCGGGGTTGGCCACACCCACATGGGGATCGTTGGCAAGAAGGGGCATACCGGTGGCACTGAGACTGGCGGCCACTACCCAGCTGTTTGAGCCCACGCCGGAAAACACCGGCGGTGGCGGTTCCGCCGGCGCCTTCGCCGGACGTTGGGGGGTTTGCGGTGGTATCCACAAGTCCGCTTCTTCCCCGCGCCAGCCCCAAAGGTTGACGGCTTTGTCTCGGCCAAAGGCCCTCAATTCTTCTAACCTTTGCAGTTCTTCCCCAGCTGCCCAGGTGAGCGTGTACTGCAAAAGCAAACCCACGCCCAGGGTGTCCTCCACCCGCCAAGGCTCAGGCTGGCACCCCAAGAGCACGCACTCCGGGCTCAAGCGCCACGCAGGAAGCGCAAGGAAAGCCGCGTTGACACCCGCCGCGTAGGCCGCCAAAACCTCCTCGGCCTCGGGAGGCAGCATTTGGCGTTGAAGGCTCGCCGCCTCGGCTAAACCCCAACGGCGAAAGCGAACGTCCACGGCCAGTGCCTTGTCTCCCAAAAGCTCCGCCAACCGTCCAGAAGCTGCCCGCCGGGAAAGCTCCATTTGGAAAAAACGCTCACGGGCGTGCAGGTACCCTTGCAAGAACCAAGCATCCCGCGCGCTTTTCGCCTCCACATGGGGCACGCCCCAAGCGTCGAAGTGCACCGTGGCCGGTTGGGAAAGGCCCGCCAGCCTCACCTCCCCCGGAGGTGGCACAAAGACCGAGGCACGCAGCAGGTAAAAAACCATAGCTACCAAAGCCAGAAAGACCCCTAAGGCCACACCAGCCACCACGCCCAGTCGCTTTTTCCAGTTCACGGAACGCACCTCCCGCTCGTGGTAAAGTAACGCACCCTTGCCTCGGTGGGAACACCGAAAAAGGGGTTGGGGCCATGGTCGTCCAGGACCGGTGGCTTTTGCAAACATGAACCAGCTTTCTCTCCACGAGAACGACCGCGTTTTCGGGCTTTTCCCGCACCCGGACGACGAAGCTTTAGGGGCCGGGATCCTGCTGCAACGGGCAGCGGCGGCTGGAGCTGCTATTTTGCCGGTATTTCTTACTTCCGGCGAGGCCAACGCTTGGCCGCAGCGGGTCTTGGACCGTAAGTTCTTTCTCACCGCTGAAGACCGAAGGCGCTTTGCTTCACGCCGGGAGCAAGAGGCCAGAGAGGCGTTGGCAATCCTTGGTGTCCCACCGGATGCCGCGGTGTTCTTGCACTTTGCCGATGCGGCCTTGACCTCGCGCCTACTGGCCGATAGTCGATCCCTCCTGGCACCGTTGCGCACTTTGCTTGGCAACTTTCAGCCCACGGTGGTTTTGGCCCCGGTTTTGGCCGATTGTCACCCCGATCACAGCGCGACTGCCGTCTTGGCGCTTGCCCTTCTCAGAGAAAAGCAAACCCCAAGTCCTCGCCTCTTGGCTTACGCCACCCACGCGTCCTTGGCCAGCTCTGCGGAAGTCTGCGTGGTCAAGGCCACGCAAGCGGAGCAAAGCACGAAAAGGCGGGCCATTGCCGCCCATCGCAGCCAGTTGGTTTTTCGCCGGCGCTTCCATTTGCGCTTTGCCCAGGATACCGAGTTCTTTTGGCCCATCACCGCTGCCCCCACAAGGCCAGTAAAGGCTACCGTGGAGGGCAACCGGCTTCAGGTGAGCTTTCGCCTGCCCCTAAACTGGCGCTCCCCTCGCACGCCGCTGGTTACCGTGGCCACCGTGGGAGAAGGTATCGAAGGGTTTTCCTTGCCCTTGGGCCGAGAGCGTGGTTTGCGCCTGCCACCGCAGCTGCAACGCTGGGATTGGGAGCAGCATGGGCGATCCATCACGCTCTTTCTGGAGCTCACGTATGCTCCGCAACTGGTGGTGGTGAAGGTCAGCAGGCCATTTTTCCTTTACGACGAGACGGGCTTCATCCTCGCTGCTTCCGCCTCCGTTTGAGTTACACTTCCCCGTGAGCGGGACGTGAGAGGCGAAGCGCGGCGCCAACCGTGGATCTTGCCGGGCCTCAGGCGAGGTAAATTTAGCAGCTATCAAAAAGAGCGAGGCCGTTCCACCAAGATATTGTCCACGCTTCATCTCGCGGCGGAGCTTTTCGAGCGAGCCGTCATGCCGGAACATGCCGGCTGGATTGCCCTGGTAGCCCTCACCGCCGGCGAGGGTTTCGGCTTTAACCGCGCCTTCCTCCTGCGCCGCACCGATGGAAACTTAGAGGGGTGGCTGGGTATCGGGCCCCGCAGCGGCGAGGAAGCAGCCCGTCTGTGGCAACAGCTGCAAACCCTTGAAGTCAAACCCTTAGCCACCCTGAGCACCTTCCAGCCGGAAGTGGTCACGCAGGAGCAGGCCAGGCTTGCGGAAACCCTGCAAGCTCTCAACACCCCGTTGCACGAGGGGTGCGGACGGTGGCGGCGGGCGTTCGTGGCCCGGCGGGACTTTCTGGATCCCTGCGTGAAAAGGTGGCTGCAAGCGCTGCAATCGCCGTTCTTGGTGGTTCTCCCCATGGTGCGCCAGGGGACGTTTTGGGGGGTGGTTCTGGCGGACAACTTCGTCACGAAGGCCCCCATTTCCGCACCCCTTTTGGAGGGCGCCCAGGCTTTGTGCCACAACTTGCAAGCCGCCTTGGAGCGCACCGAGCTGTGGGCCCGTTTCCAAGCAGAACAGGAGGCGAGGCGCCGCGCAGAACAGGCGGTGGTGCTGGTGGAAACCGCCCGCGCTTTGGCCCACGACATAAAAAACCCCCTTACGGCCGCTGCCGGGCTGCTGCATCACTTGCTGCAACGCAAACCCGGCACCGTTGAGGAATGGGAAGCTTGGGGTCGAAAGGTAGCCGAAGGGCTTTCCCGGGTGGAACAACGGGTGAACCAACTGGTGCAAGAGCTGGCCAGCCGCGGTCAGGGTATGGAGGTGTCGCGCACAGATGCTGTGGCTCTTGTGCAACGGTTGGTGGCCTCCTGGCAGCCGTTGGCCGAAAGCCGGAACATTGCTTTGCACTTCCTGCCTCCAGACAAACCGGTGTACGTTTGGGCTGATCCTGCTTACCTTGACCGCTGCGTGGAAAACCTCCTCAGCAACGCCATGAAGGCGGTGGGCCTTGGGGGTGAGGTGCGGGTGCAGCTTCAGGAAGAAGGCCGGTGGGTGCGACTTTCGGTGGCCGACAACGGGCAGCCTCTGCCGCAACCGTTACGTGCGGACCCATTTTCTGGTGGTTTGGGACAACCGGGGGGCAGCGGCGAGGGACTGGTTTCCGTGCGGCGCCTCATGGAAGCCATGGGCGGCAAAGTCGAGTATGATGAAGATGAGCCCGGCTGGGTGCGGTTTTCCTTGGTTCTGCGGAGGTGCGTATGAAGCGGGTGCTGTTTGTGGATGACGATGAGGCCATCCTCGAGCTGTACCATCAGGTCTTTAGCAGAGAAGGGTACGACGTAAAAACCTGCTTGACCATGGATGAGGCACGGGAGCACCTGGCGCGCTTTCCGGTGGACGCGGTGGTTTTGGACATTCGCTTGGCGGAAGGTTTAGGCCTGGCACTCCTGCGCGAGATCAAGGCCAAAACCCCAAAGCTTCCCGTCATTCTTTCCACCGCGTATGCCCGTTACCAGGACGACTTTTCCTCTTGGCTAGCCGATGCGTATGTGGTGAAGTCCGCTGACCTTGGGGAGCTGCGCTCGGCCCTTCGGCGCACTTTGGGGGAGGGCCCATGATTCCCATCATCATGGCGGGTGGGTTTGGCACCCGCATCCGCCCGCTTTCCGCCAACACCCCCAAGCCCCTTTTGCCCGTGGTCAACCGCCCCATTTTGGAGTTGGTACTGGAGCATTTAAAGCAGCACGGGCTCAAGGAAGCGGTGCTCCTCACCTACCACGAACCGGGCAAGATCCGGCACGCCCTAGGCGATGGCTCACGCTTCGGCATGCAGCTCACGTATTACCAAGCGGAGCAAGATTTTGGTACTGCGGGAGCCGTGGCCCACGGTGCGCGCCTTGCGCCCTCCGAGCGTTACCTGGTGCTCTCCGGTGACGTGGTGTGCGACTTCGACCTTTCCGCCATTCTCCGTTTTCACGAAAGCAAGAAGGCGGCAGTCACCATTACCTTGACACGGGTTGCCAACCCTCTTCAGTTCGGCATTGTAATCACCGACGGTGACCTCCGCATCCGCAGGTTTTTGGAAAAGCCCACCTGGGGCGAGGTTTTCTCTGACACCGTGAACACCGGCATTTACGTACTGGAAGCTAATGTCTTACAACAAGTTCCCTTGGATGAGCCTTTTGATTTTTCCCGCGACTTGTTCCCCCGTCTCTTGCAAGGCAACGTGCCGCTTTTTGGTTGCATCATGCAGGGGTACTGGCGAGATATCGGGGATCCCGAGTCCTACCTGGACGTGCATCAAGACTTCTTCGCCGGTGCCCTCCGGCTGGTCCCCGAAGGGCGTCTGGAGCAAGTAGGCGGGCGTCCTTACTGGGTAGCGGGCTCGGCGGAAGTCGCTTCCTCGGTGGAAGTACGGGGCACAGTGGTGTTGGGAGTAGGTTGCCGCCTGGAGGAAGGGGCCCGGCTGGAGGACGCGGTATTGGGGCCGGGGGTGGTGGTGGGCGCGGGGGCCGAGTTGCGCCGCTCGGTGATTTGGGGGGCAAGCCGCATTGGCGCCGGTGCTCGCATCGAGCGTGCGGTTGTGGGCGCCGGGGTTCAGGTGGGCGCACAGGCTGTTATTGAGCGTGGGGCCATTATTGCCGACGCCACCGTGCTGGGACGCGGGGTACGCGTTAAAGAAGGGGTCAAGATTTGGCCTTCCAAAGTGGTGGAAGACCACGCGGTGGTGCACTCCAACTTGGTTTACGCCGAGAGGTGGCGCACCTCCGCTTTCGAGGAGGGCGCCGTCACAGGACTTACCAACCTGGAGCTCACCCCAGAAGTAGCGGCCCGCTTGGGAGCAGCGTACGGCACGCTCTTGGCGCCGGGGAGCACCATCCTCACTGCCCGTGACGGTCACCCCGCCTCACGCATGCTGCGCCGTGCCTTTGTGGGAGGCGTGGGATCCACCGGCGTGCACGTGGTGGATTTGGGCCTCATGCCGATCCCCGTGCTGCGCTACAAGCTCAAGGGAATCGGGGAGAAGGGCGGGGTCTCCTTTCAGCAGGTGCAGTTGGTGCGGGGGATGACGTCCATCCGCTTTTTTGACGAGCAAGGGGTGGATATTTCCACGTCTTTTGCCAAGTCCGTGGAACGGGTGTTCCTGCGGGAAGAGTTCCGCCGCGTGCAGCACCAAGAAATCGGCTTGATCTTCGAACAACCCCGCGTCTTGGACCTTTACGCCGAAGCTTACTTAAAGGCTTTGGGGGATGCGCCCCTTTCTGAACGCTTTCGCTTGGTGGTGGACTACGCCCACTCACCGGCGGTGGTGATCCTGCCCCGGCTTTTAGCGGAGCTAGGCTGCGATGTGGTAACCCTGAACGCCCACACCGAAAGGGAAGAAGCACTGCTGCCTGCGGATATCCCCAAGGCCCTGGAGCGCCTCGCCGCCATTGTGCGCGCCTTGGATGCGCACATGGGGGTTTTCCTTTACCCGGATGGGGAAAAACTGGTGGTCCTGGACGACACCGGCCGCATCTGGCAGGGCATGGAGCTGGTGAGCTTGTTTTTGGCCCTACTTTTGGCCCAGGCCCCACCGGCAGGTGAGGTCGTGCTCCCCGCCTTTGCCCCTTCCACGTTTGCCCAAGCTTTAGCCAAAGCCCACATCCGGGTACGGGAAACCCTCTCGGCTCCTCGCACCCTCATCGAGGCCTCGCGGCAAAAGGGAGTAATTTTTGCCGCCAGCGGCGAGGGGGACTTCCTTTTTCCGGCTTTTCACCACGCCCCCGACGCCCTTTTTGCGGTGGGAAGCTTCCTTTACCACCTAAGCCGAGTAGGTCAGCCCTTGAGCGAACTGGGCCGCCTCGCCCCTCCCGTGAACGTGGTACACCGCACCATCCCCTGCCCGGTGGAGAAAAAGGGTCGGATCATGCGCCAGGTGGTGGACCGCTTTGCCGGCAAGGAACTTTCCTTCCTGGAGGGGGTCAAGATTAAGCAGGATCAAGGGTGGGTGTTGTTGCGGCCTGACCGCTTGGGGCCCGCCCTCCACGTGCACGCCGAGGGGCCCGACCAAGAGGCGGCAGCTAAGCTGGCCGCAGCCTTCGGCGCGCAGGTAGAAGAACTGGTGCGTGAAGAGTAATGGCAAAAGTTACCTTCCTTTGGCACCTCCACCAACCCCGCTACCGCACTGGCGACGGCAAGGCGCATGCGCCTTGGGTTTTGCTCCACGCTGGGGGCGAATACCTCACCCTTGCCTATGCCCTGAGGGAAACGGGAGTTGGAGGGCAGGTTTTGAACCTCACCCCGGTGTTTCTCGAGCAACTGCTGGCGTACCAGACGGGGCGGGTGCAGGACCCGCTCTTGGAAGCCCTTGCCACCCCCGCTTCCGAGCTGCCACCACCAGCCCTCAAGGAGCTGGTGCGCTGGGCATTTATGCTGCACCCACGCCAGCTTTCCCGCCTGCCCCGTTTGCAGGCTCTGGCAGGACAGCTGGCGGGGGCAAAGGAAGACGAGATCTCCTCCCGCTTGTCCCTCTCAGACATTACCGACCTACAAGTGCTGACGGTCCTCGCCTACGCGGCTCCCAACGCCCGTTGGGAGCCAAGTATCGCTGACCTCATGCAGAAGCGAGCAGGTTTTTCTCAAGAAGACCGGGAGCTCACCGTGCGCTGGCTTTTGCAGTGCCCTGGCAAGCTCCTCGACCTATACCGTCAGCTGGCCGATTCCGGTGTTGAAATAGCCACCTCGCCTTACGCCCACCCACTCTTGCCTTTGCTCCTGGATACGCAGGTGGCACAAGCTTCTGTGCCCCCACCACCAGGGGGGTTCCCCCGCTTTCGCTCCCGGGAAGACGCGGCCGCACACGTGCAAAAAGCGCAAGCGTTTATGGCCGAGCTCGGTTTTTCCGTGCACGGTTTTTGGCCTCCCGAGGGGGCGGTTTCCCAAGAGGCTGTCAAGCTTTACGGGGAACATGGGGTCACGTGGTTGGCCACCGACGAGGGGATCCTGGCGGCCTCCCTGGGCCATCCGGTTTCAGGAGAAACCGGGATAGCACCGGAGCTGGCCGCTTGCTGGCAGCTTTGCGAGCAAGGACCGGTGCTTTTCTTCCGCCACCGGGGCCTTTCCGATTTTGTGGGCTTCAAAGCCCAGGAGTTGCCGGAGAAGGAAGCTGCCCAAAAGCTTTTGGGAGCCATTGCTGCTACCGCCCGCCTCTTGCCTGCGGACGGAGGGCTGTTGATAGCCCTGGATGGGGAAAACCCTTGGAGCAGTTACCCCGAAGGCGGCGCCACCTTCCTCACCAGCTTAGGTCGGCTCTTGACCATGACCGGCGAGCTCCGTTTGGTCTCCTTACGTCAGAGGGTGGCCGAGGAAGTGCCGCGGAACTTACACCGCTTGCACCCGGGTTCGTGGATTAACGCCTCCTTCGCCACCTGGATTGGGCACGAGGAAAAATGCAAAGCCTGGGAGCTCCTGGCCCGCTGCCGGGAGGCCGGTGGCGCCCAAGGAGGCGAGTCGTGGTTGGTGGCTCAGGGCAGTGACTGGTGGTGGTGGTTTGGAGACGACAACCCCACGCTTCTAGCCCCGCTTTACGATCGTCTTTTTCGCATGCACTTGGCCGACGCCCTTCGCGCTGCCGGTCAAGAACCTTTGCCGGAGCTGGCGGTGCCGGTGCGACGAGGTGAAACCCCTCTCACGGTGCCCCTTTCCCGCTCGTGGCCAGCGCCGGTTTTGGACGGCCGCACTACCACCTACTTCGAGTGGGTGGTAGCCACGTGGCTGGAAGCGGAAGGGTTTCGCCTGGCTTTGAGGGCTGACGGCGAGTACCTCTGGGTTCGCTTGGAGGCGGCCTCTCAGGGCAAGGTCCCGTTGCCCGTGGGCGTAACCCTGGCCTCCGGCTCCCACGTGATACGCTACGTGCTCCCGGTGGATCGCCCGGGCTGGTGCGCGGTGGACAGGATTCTGGAAGCAGCACTACCGTTTCCCGGCGGGAATGTGCTGCTGGTGGTGGAAGCACCGGGGGTACGTTTTCCGGCCTGGGGCTCTTACCGCGTGGCACTTATGGAGGTGGACGAGCCGTGAAAAAGCCACTGGCAGGAAAGAGGAGAGTAGGAAACCATGCCTGAGCTGCGTTTTGATCCCATCCGCAGGCGATGGTCCATCATCGCCACCGAAAGGAAGTTTCGCCCCCACGAGTTTGCCCAGCCACAAGCCGAAACCTCTTCGCCCGAAGGTTGCCCTTTTGAATACGGGCAGGAGGCCGCCACCCCCCCGGAAATCCTCGCTTTGGGTCGCCCGAGCCATCAGCCCAACACCCCAGGCTGGCAAGTTCGGGTGGTGCCCAACAAGTTCCCGGCCCTGCGCATCGAAGGCGAGCTCACCCGCGAAGGCGTTGGCATTTTCGACCGCGTGAACGGCATTGGAGCGCACGAGGTCATCATCGAAACCCCAAACCACCATTTGGAGGTGGCGGATCGTTCCCCGGAAGAAGTGCAGCTCATGTTTAAGGCCTGGCGGGAAAGGCTCACGGACCTGCGCCGCGACATCCGCATACGCTACGTTTTGCTGTTTAAAAACAAAGGGCGGGACGCCGGTGCTTCCCTGCCCCACCCCCACAGCCAGCTCATCGCCACCCCTATCATCCCCACGGTGGTGGTGGAAGAGCTCAACGTGGCCAGAAACCACTGGGCCCACAAGGAGCGGTGCATCTTTTGCGACCTCATCCGCCAAGAGAAAGCCTTTGGTGACAGGGTCGCCTTGGAAACAGAGCACTTCATCTTGTTGGAGCCCTTTGCCGCTTCCTTCCCCTTTGAGACTTGGATCCTTCCCAAAGGGCACGCCCACGACTTTGCCCTGGCCTCTGATGCCTTGCTTTGGGAGCTGGGCAAGGTGCTGCGGGACTTTTTGCGCCGCATACGGCAGCTTTTGGCTGATCCACCGTACAACCTCATCCTCCACACGGCGCCTAGCCCGCACCCCCGGCCTGGCCAGCCCCAGTACTGGACCACCATCGAGTACGACTATCACTGGCATATCGAGTTCATACCCCGCATCACCCGCATTGCCGGCTTTGAATGGGGTTCAGGCTACGCCATCAACCCCACGCCGCCGGAAGAAGCAGCGCGTTTCTTGCGAGAAGCCGCCAGCGAGGGAGAACAACCGTGAAGCAAGCCACAAAGCTGGCCATCGTGCTCCACACGCACTTGCCCTGGGTCCTTAACCACGGGACCTGGCCTCACGGTGAGGACTGGCTTTTTGAAGCCACCGTGCACTGTTACCTTCCGCTTTTGGAAATGCTCCAAAGACGGGGAAAAAGGGGGGCAAAAAACCAACTCACGATCACCGTCTCACCGGTGCTGGTGGCTCAGTGGCGGCACGGCAGTTTCCCCAGCAAGCTGACGGCGTATTTGGAAGACCGGGTGCTGGCTGCGGAAAAGGCCAACGACCTAGCCCTCGCCCCCTTTTGGCGCGAGCTTTTTGCCGAGCGTTTGCGTTTTTTTCAAGCCGTAGACCAGGACCTGGCAGGGGCCTTTGCGCGATTGGCCCACCACCAGGTCATCGAGCTGGGGACCTGCGCGGCGACCCACGCGTACCTTCCCCTGGTGCATGACCTGCGCTCCGCGCGCCTCTCGCTTCTCCTGGCCCAGGCGTATCATCGCCAGGTCTTTGCACGCAAACCGGCGGGCGTGTGGCTTCCCGAGTGCGCCTACCGCCCCGCTGGCCCGTTTCGCCATCCGGTTACCGAACTTTCGGAGCCCTTCCGCCCCGGGCTGGAAACGCTCCTGGAGGAAGCGGGTTTTTCGTGGACGGTGTTGGATTCACACTTGCTTTTAGGGGGAAAGCCGGTACCTTCCTCGGCGGGTGGACCGTTACCAGCTGCAATCCCCACCTCACCGTCCCTGTACCACCCGGCAACGATCGCCCACTCCCGGGTAGCCGCCTTTTTCCGCGATCCCCATACCTCCCTGCAGGTCTGGTCTCGAGAACACGGATACCCCGGCGAGGAGCGATACCTGGACTTTCACAAACGGCACTGGCCCTCGGGGCTTAAGCTTTGGCGGGTGACCCACCCCAAGGCCGACTTGGCGGAAAAGCTCCCCTACGACCCCGAAGCCATTGCCCACGCCGTGGACTCGCACGCCCATCACTTCCTGGAGGTGGTGGCGGGCCTTGCCGATGCTCAAGGTGGCGTCGTAGTCGCCCCCTTTGACACCGAGCTCTTCGGGCACTGGTGGTTCGAGGGTGTTGCGTTTCTGGAAAAGGTGCTGGAAAAGGCCGAAGCACACCCTCTGGTGCAGCCCACCACGCTCTCGGAGCAGCTGTCCAAAGAACACCCCGTGCCGGTGGCACTCCCCGAGGGTTCTTGGGGTGAGGGCGGGGACCATCGGGTTTGGGTCAACGCCCAAACCGAGCACTTTTGGCGGGAGCTTGCCTCCTTAGAAAGGCAAACGTGGCAAGCTTTGGGGGCAGCTACGGCTCACGACGGCTTCCGCACCGCCCAGGCTCACGAGTTGCTCCTCGCCCTTGCCTCCGACTGGCCCTTCTTGGTCACCACCCAGGCGGCCAGGGATTACGCCGAGCGACGCTTCGCCCTTCACGTTCAGCGCTTGCGCGAGCTTATCACGGCTTCCGTCGGCACCCTCCCCCCTTGGGTGACAGAAGACGCTGCTTTTCCCGATGGCCTCTTGCTTTCGGTGGTCAACCAGCTTGTGGGAGAGCCCGCATCGTAAAGGAGCATCCATGCGTGTAGCCCATGTGGTTTCGGAAGCGGTACCTTTTTCGAAAACCGGAGGCCTGGCCGACGTGGCCGGGGCCTTGCCCAAAGCCCAAGCTGCTTTGGGGCTTGACGTCTGCGTGGTACTTCCGGCGCACCGAACCACGGTGCCAACGCCCCCGCCCGGAGAACCGGTGGGGACGGTGCAGGTCATGGGCTTGCCCGGCAAGGTTTACGAGCTGGTTCAGGAGGGTGTGCGCTTCCTTTTCCTCGATTGCCCTCCCCTTTTTGTGCGGCCTGCCCTTTATGGCTTGCCGGAGGGTGATTTCCCCGATAACCCCATGCGTTTTGCGTGGTTTGCCAGAGCTGCGCTGCAAGTTACTCTCGACCGCGAAGTATTTCACGTGCACGACTGGCAGGCAGCCCTGGTCCCCTTTCTTTTGGTCTCCGAAGGGGAGAGACGGCGGCCACAGCCACCCACGGTCATTACCGTCCACAACCTGGCCTACCAAGGGGTGTTTCCCCCTTGGGTCCTGCAAGCCTGCCAGCTCCCCGAGGCTTACTTCACCATGGAGTTTTTGGAGTACTACGGCCAGGTGAACTTCCTCAAAGCAGGGCTCACCACTGCGTCGGCCATCACCGCGGTTTCCCCCACCTACGCCCGGGAAATCCTCACGCCGGCTTTCGGTTGCGGCCTGGAAGGGGTGCTGGCCAGCAGAAAAGAGCGCCTTTTCGGCATCCTAAACGGGTTGGATGAGGACCTCTGGGACCCCTCCAAGGATACAGCCCTGCCCATGCCCTACGGCCGCGAAAACATCGTTGCCGGCAAACAAGCAGCGGCGCAAGAGCTGCGGCGCGTGCTCAAAATGAGTCCCAGCTCCCGGCCGATTTTGGGGATGGTCTCCCGCCTCACCGAGCAAAAGGGTGCCGATGTGGTAGTGGCGGCCCTGGAGGACATCCTGCACCTGGGTTTTGACCTGGTGATCCTGGGAACCGGTGAGGCGCGTTTTGAGGAGCTACTGCAAGCGGCGCAACAAGCGCACCCCGATCGCGTGGCGGTGGCGCTACGCTTTGACGACCGGCTCGCTCGCCTCATTTACGCAGGAAGCAGTCTTTTCCTCATGCCCTCGCGCTGGGAGCCTTGCGGTTTGGGGCAAATGATTGCCATGCGGTACGGTACTCTTCCGGTGGTGCACGCCACCGGCGGCTTGGCCGATACGGTTCGGGACGCCGCAGCGCCCGAGGGAAACGGCTTCGTCTTTTCCCCACTCACCCCGCAAGAACTGGTAAAGGCGTTGCAGCGCGCCCAAGACCTTTTTGCCCAGCCAGAAGCTTGGCACGCGATGCAAAAACGCGCCATCAGTCAAGACTTTTCATGGAAAACTTCGGCGGAAAAATACATCCAGCTTTACCGCTGGCTTATGGGGATGCAGCCAAGGCCGTAAGGTGTTAATAAAAACCGTAAGGGGCGAGCTTTTGCCGCCCCCCGATCCTTGAGACCAGGTTTGTGCCCCGCCGGCGCATTGACCGAGGCTTGCCCTTGTGCTAGCGTTTTACCCGTGATGAGCGAGGAGCGTTAGATGGTTTTCTTCAACTGGGCCACCATGCAAATGGCCGCCAAGATCGTGTATTACGGTCCTGGCCTTTGCGGCAAAACCACAAACCTTTCTTATATTTACGCCAAAACGGCCCCTTCGTCTCGGGGAGAAATGGTTTCGCTGGAAACCGAAACCGACCGCACGCTTTTCTTCGACCTGCTGCCGCTAGAAGTGGGGAAGGTGGGGGGATTCCGTACTCGGCTTCAGCTTTACACGGTACCTGGCCAGGTTTTCTATAACACCACCCGCAAGCTGGTGTTGAAGGGTGTGGACGGCATTGTATTCGTGGCTGATTCTCAGCGGCCCATGGCGGACGCCAACGAGGAAAGCTTCCACAACCTCCGGGAAAACCTCCAAGAACTGGGGATCGATTTTGATTCCGTACCGTTGGTTCTGCAGTACAACAAGCGCGACCTTAGAAACATCCTTTCCGTGGAGGAACTCAACGCCGCCCTTAATCCGGAGGGGAAGTACGCGTACTTTGAAGCCGTAGCCACGCAAGGTGTGGGGGTCTTTGAAACTTTAAAGGCCATCACCAAGCTCACCTTAAAGACCCTGCGAACGCGGATGGCAGCGCAAGAAGCAAGGGCGGAAGAGGTTCGGCCAACGGCCGTAGCCCCGGCCCCCCCGCCGCCGCCACCACCACCGCCCCCGGTCAAGGCCAGTTTTTCCCCTGACCGATTAGCCACCGCTGTGGAGCAGGAGCTGCCCCAGCCACCGGTGGTGGAAGTTCTTACCCAGCCGGTAACTTTGCCGGTGGAAAAGCTGCCGGAGGCCGCGGTGACTAGCCCAGCCGTGGAACCGCCGGTGCCAGTGACAGCTTCTGGCGCTCCCGAAGGCGAACCCGCCGTGGAGTTCGCTACCACCGCTGAGCCCACCCCGAAGGCCACCCCTGAAGTTCGGCACGTGCGTGTTTCCTCGTCCTTGGATATCCTCGCGGAGCTGGAAAATTTAAGGAAAGCTTCCACCTACAAGGCGCCAGCAGATGAAACACCCAAGCCCACGGTGGATTTAGACACGCTTCTGGCGGGCTCCCTCAACTCCCGCCAGGAGGTTCGAAAAAAGGTGGAAGAACACGTGGGCAAGGCGCTGGGACAAGCGGCCCGTTGCCGGGTACGCATTGAGCTGGTGGACGACAAAAACGCTACTGTCGCCACGGTGGCCCCGGTGGAGGTGGAGTTGAAGCGGGGAGAGCGCGTGCGCCAGTTAGCCCTCACGTTAACCGTCAACCTACAAGGCGAATGACGCGGCACTGGCTTTCCCTGGCGGCGCTGGCTTGGTTTGCGGTTTCCTGCCAAACCACCGTCCACCACCAGCAAACGCTGCCAGTGGCCAATGTCAGCGAAAAGCCGGCCCACCAGCCGAGAGAAACTGCTGGGGAAAAGCTGCGCCAAAGTGCGGAAAAAGCACTGGAGGGCGCGCGTGAGGCGGCTTTTGCCGGTGATGAGGACAGCTTCTTGGCTTGTGAGGCCGCCATCGTAAAGCAAGTGGGGGATGCCATCAGCAACGCACCTGCGGACCCCGACCTCCCCCAAGTTATCGCTGAAGTTTGGCAGGAGTTGGACGAACTCACCGGCATCGTGTACGCCGAGGAGGAAGGCCAGGAAACGGTGGGAAGCGCCGAAGTTCCGGAGGAGGTGATGCCGGCGAACCCCGAGCAAGTGGCGCAAGCGATTCGTGAAACACAAGAACTCACCTTTGATTTGCCGGTGAAGGTTACCCCCGAAGTTGCTTCCCTCATTGACTTCTACACCGGGCCGTACCGCGAAAGGCTCATTGCCGCCCTGCAGCGGGCCGCCCGGTGGCTGCCGTTGATCCGCTCGTACCTTTCGCAAATGCAACTGCCCCAAGACCTGGCCTACTTGCCTTTAGTGGAAAGCGCATTTCAGACCCACGCTCGCTCCCGGGCGAAGGCCACCGGGCTTTGGCAGTTCATGGCGGGCACCGCTCGCCTTTACCACCTCCGTTGCGATGGCTTAGTGGACGAGCGTTTGGACCCCCAGCGCGCCACGCAAGCAGCTTTAGCCCACCTGGCGGACCTTTACGCCGCCTTTGGGGATTGGGAACTGGCCCTAGCAGCTTACAACTCCGGTGCTGGACGGGTGGAAAAAGCATTAAAGCGCTCCAATGGCAGTACTGACTTTTGGAGCCTTCGCAAGTTTTTGCCCCGAGAAACCCGAAACTACGTGCCCGCCTTTTGGGCAGCACTTATTGTGGTCAAAAAACCTGAGCGCTTTGGTCTCCCCAGTTTTCCCGAGCAAACTTGGTGCCGGGAAATGGTGCCGGTGGAAGGGGCCCTGGACCTGGAGGTGTTGGCAGAAAAGGCACACTGGGATTTACAAACCCTGCGCGAGCTTAATCCTGCCCTTGTCCGGGGTATCACCCCGCCCGTGGGCGTGTACCACGTGGCGGTGCCTTGCGGGCAAGGGGAGCAGGCAAAGACTGTCATTGCTTCCATTCCACCCAGCCAGCGTGTCAAGCGCCTGTTCCACACGGTGCGAGCTGGCGACACGCTGGCAGCTCTCGCTCGCCGCTATCAGGTCCCCCTGGAGGCCATCATAGCCGCCAACGGGATCAAGAATCCCAGGGCTTTGCGCATTGGGCGGGAACTGATTATCCCGAAAGTAGGGTGGTCAGCAACTTTGGTGGAAGCTGCGCAGCAGGCGAACCCGCACTCTCGCGCCCAAAGCGATCGCAACCCCCTGCGCTACCGGGTAAGGCCGGGCGATACCCTTTACAGCATCGCCAAGCGTCACGGGCTTACGGTGGAAGACATCCGCCATAAGAACAACTTAAGCGGCACCGTGATCCGCCCCGGTGATGTCTTGTATTTAGCCCCGTAGAACTTTTCCAAGACCCTTTGAGCTCTTCCCCGCTTCCATCTAAGTATCGACGGCAGCTTTGACCCTACCGCGTCGCGATTTTTGGGACGCTTCCTCGGCAGTGCTTTGTGACGCAGAAGCGTAGGTTTCAAAATGCCAGTCACGTTCCTGTGAAAGTTCATGCAAATCTAGGGTACAATACCCCGCCGCGCCTCATAAGAGGCGGGGGCAGAAGGGGGGACGCCCGTGAAAATCGGAATACCACGCGAGGTACGAGACGGGGAGCGCCGTGTGGCCCTGGTGGCTGACGCCGTGAAAAAACTGGTGGCTGCTGGCCATGAGGTGTGGGTGGAAAGAGGAGCGGGGCTGGCCGCCGGCGTCACCGATGAGGACTACCTTCAAGCCGGGGCTCAAATCACCAGTTTGGAGCAGGTTTGGACAGCAGACATCGTGGTAAAAGTAGAGCGGCCCACGGATGAGGAAATTGCCAAAATGCGCCAGGGGCAGATTCTCATTGCTATGCTGCAGCACCTGGCCCACCCAGAAACCGCGGAAAAGCTTGCCAAGCAAGGTGTTACTGCCTTTGCCATGGACTGGATGCCGCGCATTACCCGCGCTCAGGACATGGATGCCCGTTCTTCCATGAGCACGGTCCAGGGCTACAAGGCGGTTTTAAGTGCTGCTGATCTTTTGCCGCGCTTTATGCCCATGCTCATGACCGCCGCCGGGACCATTTCTCCCGCCCACGTGCTGGTCATCGGTGCGGGCGTGGCGGGCCTCCAAGCCATTGCCACTGCCAAGCGTCTGGGTGCGGTGGTGGAGGCCTTCGACGTGCGCCCCGCCACCAAGGAACAGGTGGAATCCCTGGGAGCGCGGTTTATCCCCATGGACTTGAAGCTGGAGAAAGCCCAGGACGAGCAAGGGTACGCGGTGGCGGTGGGTGACGAGGTCCTGGAGCTGGAGCGGCAAACCCTAGCCAAAAGGCTTCCCCACAGCGACGTGGTGATCTCCACGGCGTTGGTACCTGGGCAGAGGCCACCGGTGCTCTTGACCACCCCCATGGTGGAGACCATGCGCCCTGGGTCCGTGATTGTGGACCTTGCCGCGGCCTTCGGAGGAAACTGCGAGCGTACCCGTGCAGGGGAGGTGGTGGAGCACAAGGGCGTTAGAATCGTGGGTTACACTGATTGGGAAAGCCGCACCGCCGTCCACGCCAGCCAAATGTACTCGAAAAACGTGCTTAACTACCTCAATTTCTTGCTCAAGGGCGGTCAACTCAACCTCAACTGGGACGATGAGCTGGTGAGCTTCCCGCTGATCACCCATGCCGGTGAGTTCCGGGCGCGGAAAGGAGGTCAGTAATGGAATCCTTGGTCATGATGCTGACGGTGTTCGTGTTGGCGGTTTTTGTGGGGTTTGAGGTCATTTCCAAAGTACCCCCTCTGCTCCACACCCCGCTCATGTCGGGGTCCAACGCCATTTCCGGAGTTACGGTGCTGGGCGCCATCATTGCCACCGGTGCCGCCGTTACCAGCGGCATGAAATGGCTCGGTTTTGTAGCTGTGGTCTTGGCTATGACCAACGTGGTAGGCGGGTTTACAGTCACCCACCGCATGCTGGGCATGTTCCGGCGAAAGAAGTAAGGAGGCGACGATGCTCAATTTGCTCTACTTACTGGCAGCCGCGAGCTTCATTTTTGCCTTAAAGATGCTGTCCTCCCCCAAAACTGCGGTGGTGGGAAACCTCACCGGTGCTGTGGGCATGCTGGTGGCCATTGTGGCCACGCTTTACGCCGGCGGTGTGGTGGACTTCCCCACGGTGCTAGCGGGCATTGCTTTAGGGTCGTTGTTTGGCCTGCTTTTGGCAATTTTCACCCCCATGACCGCCATGCCTGAAATGGTTGGTCTGCTCAACGGCTTCGGTGGCGCAGCTTCGGCTCTGGTAGCCTCCGCTGAACTGGTACGGGTGCACCACACCGCCGAGGAGTCCCTGGGCATGGTGGCCATCATTGCCATTTCTCTTTCCTTGCTCATCGGCTGGGTGACCTTTACCGGTTCCATGGTGGCCTTCTTACGTTTGCGAGAGTGGATTTTGGGTGGTCGACCAACCCTCTTCCCTGGCCAACATTGGCTGAACCTGGCGCTGTTCCTTGCTTCGGTAGTGGCGGCGGTTTTCCTCGTGCAAAAACCCGAAGTGGGCACGCCTTTTTACGTGCTTACCGGTTTGGCAGCGGTGCTCGGCGTGGGTCTTACCATCCCCATTGGCGGCGCTGACATGCCCGTGGTGATTTGCCTTTTGAACTCCTACTCGGGCATGGCCGCATGCACCACCGGCTTTGTGCTGAACAACAACGGCCTGATCATTTCCGGGTCGCTGGTGGGTGCTTCCGGCATCATCCTCACCAACATCATGTGCAAAGCCATGAACCGCTCCTTTACCAACGTGCTGTTCGGTGGTTTCGGGGCCACCGTGCAAGAGGTGGCGGCAGCAGGGCCGGACGGGCCCAAGACCGTGCGGCGTGGCGATGCCGAAGAGGCAGCCATGATTTTGGAATCCGCTCGCACCGTGGTGATTGCCCCCGGTTACGGCATGGCGGTGGCGCAGGCCCAGCACGCCGTCAAAGAGCTCGCTGACGAGTTGGCCAAGCGCGGTGTTGATGTCAAGTACGCCATTCACCCCGTTGCCGGCCGCATGCCCGGCCACATGAACGTGCTTTTGGCAGAAGCCCAAGTCCCCTACGACCAGCTTTGGGAAATGGACAAGATCAACCCGCTCTTTCCTGAAACTGACGTGGTGCTGGTCATCGGCGCCAACGACGTGGTGAACCCAGCAGCCCGTAGCGATGCCTCCTCCCCAATTTACGGGATGCCAATTTTGGATGTGGACCGTGCCCGCACGGTGATGGTCATCAAGCGTTCTCTAAACCCCGGTTTTGCCGGCATAGACAACCCACTTTACTACTTGCCTAACACCATGATGCTTTTTGGCGACGCCAAGAAAATGGCGTTGGAGCTGGCGGAAGCCATCCGTAAGCTTTAAGTTCCCGGTTTTTCAGCGAAAGAAAAGGGGCGGGTCAATCCCGCCCCGCTTTTCTTCCCCTTTTGTGCCGAATCCCGCCTTCGCCCTTGCTTGCGTTGTCAAAGCTGGGCCTTACAATCAAGAATGGGGGTACTTGCGCGGTACGCAAAATCGAAAATGACGCTTTCGCAATGGTCGGTGGTGGTGCAGTTAGGGGTGGCAAGTTTACTGGCGCTTTTCTTTTTTACCCTTGCCCACTCCCTTCGCCTCATGGAAGTCCGCCTTTGGGCACGAGCGTGGCTGGCGGACGCGGTGGCACTGCTGGCCGTTTACCTGGCAGCTTTTCTTTGGCGCGGCGGCTTCGCCCGTCAACTCACCCTGGCCCTTTACCTTGCCGCCAAAACCGCCTTTGTCATTTGGGTGGTGGCTGGGGTGGGCCAGCACTTGGCACCCGGAAAAAAGGCTGTTTTGGATCACCCAAAAGCCTTGTGGATGGTGGGGCTTTGGGGGGTTAGCCTCGGCCTCGCCAACCCATCCCTCTCCGCCGCCCTCATGGCTCAATCCACAGTGGTGGCGGGCGCTTTTTTTGCTACCGCCTTTTGGGTTTGGCGCCGTCCCCGCTTTCCGCGGTCACGGTGGCTAGCCGCTTCACTTTTTCTTGAAGCGATGCTTTTTGCTTGTTACGTGGTCGCTCTCATCCCTAGCGTGTGGGGCAGCACCATCCCGCGTGGGTTGCTGCCGGTAACTTCCTTCTTTGACGCGGGGGCCGAGCTCATCCTGGCGATGAGCATGCTCATTGCCTTGGAAAGCTCTTCCACGGCCCAGCTTAAGCACATCCACGCTGAGCTCATGGACTCCTACGACCGCCTCCGGGCCCTCGTAGAACTCGATCCGCTTACCGGCATGGCCAACCGCCGGGCTTTGGAGACGGAACCCTTGCGTCAGCACTTCCTACCGGTGGCGGTGATTTTTTTTGACGTGGACAACTTCAAAGAAATTAACGACAGGTACGGCCATGTGGTAGGGGACGCGTGTCTTATTCGCGTGGCCTCCACCATTGCCCACCATTTTCGCCCGGAAGATCGAACTTTTCGCTGGGGCGGGGACGAGTTTTTGGTGTTGGCCGCGGGCATGGATGAAGCCAGCGCCAAAGAGCGTTTTGCTGCCATTGTAAAAGACTTGCAACAACCGGAAGAGGGCCTGCCTCCTTGCCGACTCACCATGGGAGTAAGCCAGCTTCTCCCTGGCCAATCCCTGAACGAGGCCCTGGCGGCGGCGGATGTAGCCATGTACCGGGCTCGGGAGCAACGCTCCCCCAACAAGCCTGAGGTTTTTTAGCGCTTTCGCGCAACGCGGTGGGTCACCACAGAAAAAGCTAGAATAGCCCGTGCGGCTGCGGCAAAAGCTCGGATGGATTGCTGTTCTCTACTTTGCCGAGGGGCTGCCTTTTGGCATCGCGTACGATGTGTGGCCGGTGTACTTCCGCGTCCACGGGGTTTCCCTCCGGGAAATTGGCTTTATGAGCCTGTTGTCGCTGCCGTGGACGCTCAAGGTGCTGTGGGCGCCGGCAGTGGACCGGTGGGGCGCACGTCAGCACTGGATTGTGTCCGCTTTGGTGACCTTAGGTCTTGTCGCCTTAGTGCTCCCCACGGTGGATGCCGCTCACCCAGGGCCTTTCATCTGGACGCTCATGCTGGCGTTCACGTTGGCTTCTGCTACGCAAGACCTTGCGGTGGATGCCTACGCCGTTGACCTGGCGGCTCCCGGTGAGGAAGGTGCCATTAACGGCGTGCGGGTTACCGCGGCGCGGGTAGCCCTGCTCTTAGGTGGTGGGGGACTTATTACCGCCGCGGGATGGTGGGGGTTTGAACCTTTGTTTGCCCTCACCGGTGCTTTGTTTTTGCTTTTGGCAGCGGCAGCGTGGGCGACGCCGCGGGTGCCCCGGGGCGAAAACCAAAAGCGATCACCCATCAAGCCCGTTTTGCGCTGGCTCTTTCGCCCGCAGATGGTGCCGGTACTCGCTTTCACCTTGCTCTTCAAGCTTGGGGATTCCACCTTAGGTCGCATGGTCAAGCCGTTTTGGGTGGATCGCGGGTACAGCTTGGAGGAGATTGGCTTAATCTCGGTGACTTTAGGAACCCTGCTCACCATTGGTGGAGCGCTTTTGGGAGGATGGTTTGTGGGCCGGTTCGGGATCTTTTCCGGCCTTCTTTGGCTCGGTGGCCTGCAAATGGTGTCAAACCTGGGGTACGTAGCGGTGGCGGCTTTTACGCTTCCCCGGGAAAGCATTTACCTAGCTTCAGCTTTTGAATCCTTTACCCAAGGGCTTGGCACCGCAGCTTTTCTTTCGTTTCTCATGAGGCAATGTGAAAAGGAACACGCCGCCACCCAGTACGCGCTGCTTTCCGCCACCTTTGCCCTTTCTCGCGACTTGGTGGGGGCTTTTTCCGGCTTGGGTGTGGAAAACTTGGGCTACCCCATGTACTTCGCTGCGACAACCGCCTTGGCCATTCCTGGTTTGCTTCTGCTCATCCCCCTGCGCACGGTGTTGCGAAAGGAAAGGCCCCCCTCCGCCCCTGAACCGGGTCATTCGTGAGGGGGGTACAATGGGACCTGGGAGGTGGCCTATGCCCGCCAACGTGGGTGGAGCTGACAAAGCAGCCCGCATCCTGGTAGGGATTGTGATCCTGGGGTTGGGGCTGGCCTTCAAAAGCTACTGGGGGCTTGTGGGGTTGCTCCCGTTACTAACGGGGCTTTTGGGGTTTTGCCCCGCCTACCTAATCTTTGGCGTCTCTACGTGCAAGAGGTGAAGGTGCAAAGCGTGTTAGACTCCCTGCTCCCTGGTGGGGTGGGGGGGCGGACTTAAGTGCACGCGGTTACGTACATCACTGGTCATCGGCGTTGGCCAGCGCGCTTAGGCTGGGGCGGAGAAGGGCTTTACTCTCGCTTTCGCTGGCACAGGGAACGCAACCTTCCCCTGGTGCGGAGGGTTCTCCTGGTGCACCCTCGGCTCCCTGAGGGTTTTGACGGCCTCACCGTGGCCCAGGTTAGCGACGTGCATGCCGGCCAGTTCATGACGCCCGATCGGTTGGAAAAGGTCCGGGCGTTGGTTTGCCGGCTGAGCCCGGACATGATCGTGTTTACCGGTGATCAGCTGGACCGTCGTGAGGTGGATGCGGATCTCTTCGTGCAAGCCTTTGCTGGCCTTACTGCACCGTTAGGGGTTTACGGCATCCTCGGCAATCACGATTACGTGGCAGGGCGAGCTTTGGCCTTGGCGGCTTTGGAAGCAGCAGGGATTACCCCTCTGGTCAACCACAGGGTGCTGATCCCACGTGGCAGCCATGGGTTGCTGTTGGCGGGGGTGGACGACGCCGACGCACCTCGCCCCTTTGGTCCTGATTTTTCCGTGCTGCAGTCCGGCAACGGCTTTTTCAAGTTGCTGCTTTGTCACCAGCCGCAACTGTGGCCGGAAGCCATTCGCCACGGGGCCGACCTCACCCTTTCCGGGCACACCCACGGCGGACAAATCTCGCCCATGGGCGAACGCTTCTCGGTGGCGCGGTTAGCCACCAGGTTCGTGGCAGGCTCCTACGTATCTGGGTCGCACCTCCTCTACGTTTCTCGTGGCGTAGGCGTAGGTGCTGTGCCGCTGCGGTTGGGCACCTGGCCCGAGGTGGATCTGGTCACCTTGCACCGTGGGCAGCCAGCCGCACGACTGTAGAAGCCAAAACTAGCGGACGATGATGGGTGGTAGCCAAACAGGCCCAGGGAGGGTAGCTTTCCCGCGGGCGAGCAAGGCAAGCCATGCCTTTGCCTGCTCCTCGTCATCCCGCCGCAAGAGCCGCTGGAAAATCTCCACCCGCCGGGGGTAAAAGCGCAGTTCCACTGGCTCATCGTCGCGCAAGCCAGCAAGCTTTCGCGCTTCCTCCAGGGCAACATCAAAGCCCCCTAGGCGGTCCACCAAACCCAGCCCCCAGGCCTGTTCCCCGGTGAAAACCCGACCTCGGCCCACGCTGTCCACCTTCTCCCGGCTTAAACCCCGAGCCTTGGCCACGCGCTCCAGGAACTGATCGTAAATGCGGTCAAGCCAGGCTTGAATCACTTGTTTTTGTTCGGGGGTCCATGGGTGCAGGCTGCCGAATAGGTCGGCGTTGGGACTGGTGGCTAGCTCACCCCAGGTCACACCCAGCTTTTCCTCCCAAAACTTCGCCATGGCCAGGTGTCCCGCAAAAACCCCAATAGAAGCGGTCACGGTACCCGGGTTGGCTATCACTTTCTGGGCACCGCAGGTGATCCAGTAACCCCCCGAAGCCGCCACATTGCCCATGGAAACCACCACCGGCTTTTCCTTAGCGGTGCGCTCCATCTCCACCCTGATGATCTCGGAAGCCACCGCGCTGCCGCCCGGGGAGTTGATACGGAAAATAACGGCTCTGGCATCTGAATCGCGGATCTCCCGGAAAACCTTAGCCATGGTTTCTGCGCCCAGGACCTGACCACCAAACAACGGTACCGGAGAAAACCCGCTTTCCCCGCGCATGATGGCCCCTTCCGCCACCACCACCGCAATAGGGGTGCCGTCTCGATCCGGTCTTCCCGAACGCAGGTAGCGACGCAACCCCACCACTTCCGAGCGTGCACCCGCACTTTTCACCGTCTCCTCAGCAAAGCTCCCCCAGTCCTGGATGGCGTCCACCAGCTTGAGCTCCAGCGCCTGGGCTCCTGAGTACGGTCCTTGCGCCATGAGAGCCTGCGCCTGCACTTCTGGGAGGCCTCGGGATTGGGCAATCCCCCGCACCACCTGTCGCGACACCGAGCTTAAAAGCCATGCGGTCATTTCTCGGTGAGCCGGGGTGAAGTCTTTTTCAATGTAGAAGTTCCTCGCGGTCTTGTAGTCTCCAATGCCCGGGAAATCCGGCTCAATACCCAGCTTGTCCAGGGTTCCACGAATGAACGGGACCTCAGCCTTGAGCCCGGTAAGCGTGAGGTCACCCAAGGGGCCGAGGACCACCTTTTGGCAGCCGGTGGCCAAGAAGTAAGCCATGTTTCCGGAGTAGCCTTCCCCCGCGGTTTCCAAATACGCGTACGTAGGTTTGCCCGCTGCCGCCACCGCCTGCAGCTGCTCCCGAATCTCCTGCACCGTGGCTAGGCCTGCGAAGCAATCTCGGATCTTTACCCGCACCGCCTTGATGCGCCTATCACCCTTGGCCTTGACCAGGGCATCGCGGAGGTCCTGTCGAGAAACCTCCCGAGGACCAAAAAACTTGGACCATGGCTCCTCGCTGCTGCGCTCGGGAATCTCGCCAGCAATTTCCACGTGAAGCACCGCATGGGAGGGAACCCGGCGCATGGTCATCTTGACCCCCACCACAATGGCCAACACCCCCCCTACCACCACCAACAACAGGCACCCGAGAACGGAAAACACCTTGGTCTTGCCAGCCATAGCCACCTCCTGCTTCCAGGCTTATGATACGGCCACCTTTACCCCTATGTTTTGCTGGTGCAAAAGCCTCTCGGCCTTATCGAGCATGTCAGCGAAGAAAACCCCCAGCTCCTGGTACGGTTCGGGGCTGGCCAGGTCCACCCCAGCTTGGCATAAAAGCTCGTAGGGGTACGCCGAGCCACCAGCCTTGAGGAGGTTAAGGTAGCGTTCCCTTGCCCCGGGCTCTCCCGCCAGGATTTGCCGCGCAAAAAAAGTGGACGCCGCCATGGAAGTGGCGTACTGGTAAACGTAAAAGCCGTAGTAAAAGTGCGGGATATACGCCCACTCCACGGCAAACTCCTCGTCCACTTCCACTTCCTTGCCGTGGCCTAGCCACCTTTGCTGTTTTTCCCCGTAAAGGGCCGTGAGGTTGTCACCGGTGAGCGCCTCGCCCTCCTCTACTCTTTGATACACCGCTAACTCGAAATCCGCAAAGTTGGCTTGCCGGAAAAAGGTTCCCCGGATGTGTTCTAAAAAGTACGAAAGGACAAAAAGCATTTGAGCTGGCTTCAGAGAAATTTGCAAAAGGTGGTGGAAAAGCAGGGTCTCGTTTAAGGTGGAAGCAATTTCCGCCAAAAAAATCGGGTATTCCGCTGTGGGGTAGGGCTGGTAGCGATTGGCCAGGGCAGAGTGCACGGCGTGACCCCACTCGTGGGCTAGGGTGGCCACGTTGTCCAGGGAGCCTTGGAAGTTCAACAGCACATAGGGGTGCACATCGTAGGCTTCACCGGTGCAATAGGCGCCCGACCTCTTCCCGGGGCGCGGGTAGGGGTCCATCCACCCCCCCTGCAACCCCTCCTGCAGGATTTGCACGTACTCCTCCCCCAGGGGGGTCACGCTTTCCAACAGAAGCTCCCGGGCTCGATCCAGGGGGATCTCACCGAAGCTGTCCTCACCCCAGGGCACATAGAGGTCAAAAAACGCCAGCTGCGAAAGACCCAGGGCCTTGCGCCGCAAGGCAAACAGACGGTGGAGAAGGGGCAAGAGGTGATCGGCCTCTGCCAAAAGACGGTGGTACACGCCTAAAGGTACAGCGTGGGGGAAGAGTGCTGCTTCCAAGGAGGAAGCGAAACGCCGCAGGCGTGCTTCGGTAACCTGGTGGCGCACGTGGGCGTCCAAGGCACAGGCCAGGGTGCGGGCAAAGTGCCGGTACGTGGCGAAAAAACCACGAGTGGCTTTTTCCCGCAAAAAGCGGTCGGGGTGTTCCCGCAGCCGCGTGTACGTTGTTTGGTCCACGCGTACCCGTTCCCCGTTGGGTAGCTCCATTTCCGGAAAAGGGAACTCCGCGTGGGTGAGAACTTGGTAAAGGTTGTAAGGGGCCCGCCCCACCGGCGACAACTCGGCCAAAACCCTTTCCTCACCTTCCGATAAAAGGTGGCGGCCGAGGCGCACCGCATCCCGCAAGAAAAAAGCAAACTCTGCCAGCTGGGGCTCCTGGGCTAGGAGGGTTTCCACCCGTGCTCCCCCCAGCTGTGCCAACCGCGGGGAAAGCCACGACCACGCAGCCGCCAGCTTGGCGCCCAGGTCTTGCACCTGCAGCCGCCGCGCCCATCGTTCCCCGTGCCGGGTATCTTCGTCGGAGCTAGCCAGGGCGTACACCGCAAGACGGCCAAAGTCGCGAAAGGTTTGAAAAAAGTCGCGCAACGCCCCCAGCAGGTGGGTGCTTTCCGCAAGCGAGGTCCCCTCCCACCGGGCGCCCAGTTCCGCCCGCGCTGCAAGCTGAGAGAAAGCCTGCCAAAAAGCCTCATCGCTGGGGAAAAGGTGTGTTAAGTCCCAACCCGTTTCTGCCACGTCGCCCTCCGAAGGAACCGATGGTAGCAAACCAGCGGGCTAAAGGATCAGCATGGCGTCGCCATAGGAGTAAAAGCCAAAGCCGCGATCCTTGGCCAGCTCATACGCTTGCAATACCTTTTCCCTACCGGCAAAGGCCGCCACCAACATCAGCAACGTAGAACGTGGGAGATGAAAGTTGGTGAGCAGGGCGCCGGTGCCACGAAATGCAAAGCCGGGGAGAACGTAGGTCGTAGCCCAAGCGGTTCCCGGCAAAACCTTGCCCCTGCCGCGCGCCAGCGCGTCTTCCAAGGCGCGCACCGAGGTGGTCCCCACGCACACGATGCGTCTGCCTGTCGCCAACGCTCGGTTAAGGGCCCATGCCGTTTCCGGGGCAACCTCGTAAAGCTCAGGGTCCAAGCGGTGCTCCCGGGGATCCTGGGTCTTTACCGGCTTAAACGTGCCGGGACCCACGTGCAGGGTAAGGCTGGTCACCTCCACCCCCCGAGCTTGGCAGGCAGCCAAAAGCTCGGGCGTGAAATGCAAGCCGGCGGTGGGGGCTGCCACCGCTAGGCCCTTGCGGGCAAAGACCGTTTGGTAACGCTGGCGGTCTTCCGGCTGCACCGGGCGTTTCCTTTCAATGTACGGCGGAAGTGGCACCTCGCCCACCGCTTCCAACGCTGGCACGTCCAGGGGAGCCTCAAAGGCCACCAAAAAACGACCCCCTTCTTGCCGAGCCTGAATAACAGCTTGCCCCCATGGGAAAAAAACGGCTGTACCCTCCCGAAGCCGAGCTGCTGGCCGCCCCAGGGCTTCCCAAATCCCCTCCCCTTGCGGACGCAAGAGGAAAAGCTCGCATTTACCACCGCCAGGGCGTCGTCCGCGAAGGCGAGCTGGAATGACGCGCACGTCGTTGAGGAGCAGCACATCCTCAGGCCTTAAAAAACTGGGAAAATCGCGAATGTTGGCCTCCCTCACACCCCCCTGCCGATGCACCACCAAAAGCCGTGAGGTTCCCCGCGGGCGCGGGAACGGGAAAATAAGCTCGCCCGGAAGCTCGTAGGCAAAATCTTCTGTTCGCACCGTGCAAAAGTACCCTCTTCCCCAAGGCGTAGCAACAACCCATGCGGGCCTGGCGTGAAGAGCCTGACAACGGGAAAACTCTCCCAAGGGAAAAACCGGTGGGCTTTTTTCGGCCGCAAAACTTCACAGCGCGGTAGGACAGGAAGGGGGTTTTTTGCCGAGGGAAAATGAGCACCAAGCGCAGGTGGCGATGCGGGGTGGCGTCGTGGCACGCTTGGCGGCGGCCTTCTCATGTCCTAAAGACCCGTTTTCCGGGATTCTGCTATGTACGCTCTTTCTGCCCAGCTCCCTCCAGCTCCCATGCCTTGGGGCTTGCTTGGCCCTGGCCGTCATCCCTGAAGCGTTCACGGTGGGGCCTGTTGCTGACGAAACCTGGTTTTTGGCCGTGTTTGCGCCCGGCTGAACATCCCTGTGCCGCAAATGACAGCCGAACCTGCACAAGAGCAAGGCAGCGAGTCACAACTTTAAGCCAAAGACCTTCTCGCCAAAAAAGAAAAGCCCCGCCGCCAGGCGGGGCTTCCCCTGCGAGCAGGCGTCGCTAGAAGCGCACACCCAGAGAGACCAAAAACGTTCGTGGCGACTGGTAAGAACCGGCAGTGGTGGGCTTGCCAAAGTCAGGCCCTTTTTGCCAGTGGTACCCAGCGCAGTTGGACTGCCCCTGTGGGCATTCCCGCGGGGTTTCCGTGAAGGGGTTAAAGGTATCAAAGCCGGCACGGTTGGCGCGAGTAAAAACGGTGGTATTCACAGAGATGGGAGTCTTGTGGTTGAAAACGTTGCGCACTTCCGGTTGCAGGAAGAGCTCCAACCGGCTTCCAAGGACATCGGCAAAGAACGAGTAGTTGAAAGCAATGTCGGTGGAGGTGATATCCGGCGTGCGGTAGGCGTCGCGGTTGGTGAAGTAGTACGTTTGCGTGGTGGGCGGGTTACGGTAGCCGGGGTTGGTCACGTACGGCGCGTTGTTACCTCCAGGGTTGCGGTTGATAAGGCTGATGGTTCCCACCGCACCGTAGGGGGTACCGGACCAGTAGCTTTGCAACAAGCTCACGTTCAAACGGTGGCTCTTGCTGGTGACGATGTCGTACGAGGCCCACAACCGAGCGCGATGCTTCTGATCAATGCTCAAATGACCCTTGGGCGCGTACCACCGTACATCGCGGTATTCAGGGTACTCAAGGATGCCTGAGCGCACTGGGCCGGAGGGACCCGTTTCCCCGTCCCAGTTGCCGTAGGCCTTGGAATACGTGTAGTTTCCACCAACGCGCAGCCGCTGGAAGGGGCGGAAGTCCCCAGAGATTTGCACCGCGTCGTACTTGCGTTCCAGCAAGGTATCCTCGTTGACCACCATCGCCTTATCCACCACCCTACCGTTGGGAAGGGTTACTTGACCCGTAGTGAGGTCAATGCGCTGGGCGTAAAAGTCACCAAATTTCCGCTTGATGAAATCAAGGCGCGCTGAACCTTTGCTGCCAAAACTGCGCGCCAATGACAGCAGATACTCGCGCACGTCGGGCGATGCCATATCCTCGGAAATAAAGATATTGCCACCGGGGATCGAGGGCACCGAACGGTAGTTGGGGTTGTTAGTGCCACCAATGGAATCAAACCACTGCCAGAACTGCTGCAGCACCTGCTCCGTAGGCAAGCATGCCGACGGATTGCTGGCCGAGCAGTTGGCGTTTACCGCCGGTCCCGTGTACGTCCAGGTGTAAATGGCGGGGTTTCCAGCTGCTGAGGAGGCGTCCCCCTGGCTGTTGGCGATGGCCATCACGTACACACCGTAACTGGCGTTGACCGCCCAGCGTCCATCGCCCTTAGGATCCCAGGTAAGGCCCAAACGCGGGCTGATCTTGGAATCCTTAATGACTTTCTTGCCCTCTTGGTCGGTGCCATCGTTCTTGTCGTAGCGGACACCAACGTTAAAGGAAAAGTTCTTGTTGAGCCGCCAACGGTCGTTGATGTAGAACGACTTTGTCCAGAAATCCGTGCCTTTGGTGGGCTTGAGGATGGGGTTCCACATGACGTAGGAGGAATTGGGCACCAAGCGCGCATAAACGTCCTGACCAATGATGACGGCCGAAAGGTAAATGCGGAAATCCGAACCCGATTGGTGGTTGTTGGCCGCGCGAATGTCGTCAAAAGCGTCGTAACCAAAGGTAATGTCGTGGGAGCCCAGCTTTTCGGTGGACCAGAAGTAGGTGCCTTTCACAAGATAATTTTTGTTGGCGCGAATCTCCGGGGTGCACACACCGCAAAAGGTGGGGCTCCAAAACCGGCGACCGGTGGCTTGGTCCAAAAGCAGGGTTCCGTAAATCAGGTCCCGGTACCGCGAACCAGAGTTCACAAACTTCAATTCGCGCTCGGAGTACTGCGCCTCCACGAAGAGGTTGCTGCCAATGGCGCCGTTGTAGTTGAAGACCATGAGGAACTCAGGGAGTTCCCGGTCATACAAGCTGCGGAGGTCCATAATGGTGCCAAAAGAGTTGTTCCCCTGCTCACGATCACGCTTGGTGTACGAACCCACGAAACGGTGCGATGGGTTTAAAGAATACGTGAGCTTGGCTTCCCATCGCAGCTCTTCTTCAGTGACTTTGTACGGGATTTGCGTAATAGCCGTCTGGCTAGCGCTTTCCAACGAGCGCTGCCTTCCCGCCAAAAAGAACCACAGCTTGTCCCGAATGATGCGGCCCCCAAGCGTCGCCTCGTAGGTGTGGTTCAATTTGTCGTCGCGGGCCACCGTCTTGGGGGTGGGTTTTTGCCAAACATCCCGGAACAGGGAGTCGCGAAAAGACCCCGAAAACTCGTTGCCACCGGACTTGGTAATGGCGGTAATCACACCACCGGAGAACCTCCCGTACTCGGCGGAAATACCTGCCGTACTCACGGTGGTTTCCTGCAAGGCATCCTCGATGAAAAGGGGAAGCGCTTGCCCACGGATGTTCTCGTTGAGCACCACGCCGTTCACCAACCACAGGTTTTCATAGGACATGGCGCCAGAAATCGTGATGTTTCCACCCGGTCCGGTGTCTGCCACACCGGGAGCTAGCAGCGTGGTAGCAGCCAGGGTGCGCCCTACCGGCAGGTCTTCCACGAAGGACTTTTCGAAGGTCACCGCTGCTTGTGTGGTGGTGGAAACCGGCTCAAACGCTCCCGTAACGGTCACCTCTTCCGCGAACGTCCCTTGCTCCAAAAGCACGTCCACCTTGGTCACCTGCGCAGCGTTAACCTTGACCCTTTCCTCCACGGTTTGGTAACCGGAAAGCTCAAACCTTACCGTGTATTCCCCTGGGGGCAACAGCGGAACGCTGAAGTCCCCGTTGGCGCCACTGACTGCCGCTCGTGTACCCTGGAGGCTGGGGGACGAGACTGTGACCGTTACACCAGGAAGCGGCCCCGAGTTATCCCGTACCTTCCCCTCAATCTTGCCGGTGGGGATTTGCGCCCCCAAGGGCAAGACCACCCCTAAAAACAGAAGCAAACAAACTACCAGCCATCGCCTCATAACATCTCCTCCTTTCCGCTGGGTAAACCAGCTCCTTGTTGCCGTTTCCAAAACACACCACCCATCAGTTCCTTCACAAGCAAGTGTGATGCCAAAAACGAGAGGGGATCCAAGGCGCCTAGGTCCCCTTTTGTTCAATTATTTGTTTGCCGCTATTCGACGAATTGGACGGGCCAAGTATCTCTAGGGCTTTCGCACCAGCTCCACGTCCAAGATCACGCGCACCTCGTCGCCCACAACCAGCTCCCCAGTATCCAGGACTTTGTGCCACACGATTCCAAAGTCCTTGCGGTTGATGGTGGTGGTGGCGTGGACGCCAACCCTCAGGTTGCCCCAGGGGTCCTTCATCACCGGGCTCACCTCCGCCTCCAAAACCACAGGCTTTGTAACGCCTTTAATCGTGAGGTCCCCGGCAACCCGGTACCTTCCGCCACCTGCCGCCTCCACGTTTTTCGAAACGAAGGTAATGGTTGGGTACTTTTCCACGTCCAAAAAATCCGCCGAGCGCAAATGCTTGTCGCGGTCGGCAATACGGGTATCAATGGAATCAGAATCAATGCTCACCTGCACCTGCGCCGTTTCTGGCTTGTCGCCAAGGGTGGTCACGGAAATTGAAAACCGCGTGAATTCCCCGCGCACGTTGGAAACCATCATGTGCCGCACCGCAAAAGCCACGGACGAGTGGGCTGGGTCGTGGTTCCAGACCGCCTGTGGCTCCTGGGCGTGGGCGCCAAAAGCCACCACGTAAGCTGCCAGCAGCAGTAAAGCTCGCCTCATGCCAACCTCCCATTCCGGCCCAGGTTTCGCTGGGCTATCCCCAGCAACCGCCCGCCATCGGGTTTTATTTCAGCAACCGGTGTTGGCGGTAAACCTCGGCTAAGGCCACAGCCACCGCCGAGGAAAGGTTCAAAGAGCGCACCACCCCCGGTTCTTGCGGAATGCGCACCAGCCTTTCCCGAAATTGCTGGCGCACGCTTTCCGGCAAACCCACGGATTCCCGACCAAAGACCAGCACCGGATGCGACGGAAAGCGCACCTCAAACACGCTATGCACCCCCTCCGCCGAGAAAAAAAACACCTCACCCAGCATGGGCAAGGCTTCCACGAAAGAGCGGAAGCTTTCCCAAACGCACGGGTTCACGTGCTCCCAGTAATCCAAGCCCGCCCTCCTCAGAGCTGAAGATGCCAACGAAAAGCCCAAAGGCCGCACCAAGTGCAGTTGGGCACCAAAAGCCAGGCAGGTACGACCCACATTTCCGGTGTTCCAGGGAATTTCCGGCGAAAGCAGCACCACGTGGGCCAACGTCGCCACACGCGAAGTGTAGCCAAAAGGTGCTCCCGCTTCGAAACGTTGCTGTTTCCCACCGGGGTGCCGCGCTCCGCGCAGGCGCAATGTGGGAGCCGCGCTCCGCGCAGGCGAAATGTGGGACCCGCGCTCCGCGCGGGTTTCGCAGGACAGTGTGAATAGCCGCCGCGGACCGGCGGCCCCACAGGAGCGAGGCCCGGCTTTGCT